>NZ_BJXA01000015.1 GCF_007990755.1 Nocardia ninae NBRC 108245
AGCGCCGCGATCGCCGCGCGCACCCGGCGCTCGGCGAGTTGCTGGGCGCACTGCCGCCCGCCCGCCGACTCGACCAGTGCCGCGGCCCGAGCGGTGTCCATCGCATCGGTGCCCGGACCGCGGCCGAACATCGTCGCCAGCTCGGCGGCCGCCTCGGTGCCGGAGCCGAGCGCCGAGACCACCGGCAGCGACATGGTGTGGCGGGCAAGGTCGCTCGCCGGTTTGCCGGTGACCAGCGGGTCACCCCAGATCCCGATCAGGTCGTCGACGAACTGGAAGGCCATGCCGAGTTCGCGCCCGAACGTGTCCATCGCCGCGACGGTGGGTGGCTCCGCCTGTGCGCACAGGGCCCCCAGCGCGCACGCACAGCCCATCAGCGCGCCGGTCTTACCCATGGCCATCCGCGCGTACTCCTCGACATCGACGTGCCCGCCCGAGCGGAACCGGCAATCGGCGTGCTGGCCGTGACACATCTCGATGACGGTCGTTTCCATCCTGGCGACCGCCGCCGTGGCCGTCGGTGCGGGCAGACCGTCCACCAGCACGCGCACCGCGAGGGCGTGCAGCGCGTCGCCGAGCAGCATCGCGTCGGGGATGCCCCACACCGTCCACACGGCGGGCCTGCCACGGCGGACCTGGTCGGCGTCCATGATGTCGTCGTGCAGGAGCGTGAAGTTGTGGACCAGCTCCACCGCGGCCGCCGCGGCGAGCGCGGTGTGTGGGCCGGCCCCGCACGCCGCGGCCGAGCAGACGGTCAACGCCGGTCGCAGGGCCTTGCCTACGGGTTGCGGGGTCGCGGTGCCGTCGGCGTCCCACCAGCCGAGGTGGTAGCCGCCCATCCGGCGCAGCGGTTCGGGTAACGACGAAATCGCCTCGCGCAGTAGCGGATCGCATAGCTCGCGGACGTTGGACAGAATCTCTGTGGCCCGGCGGCTCGTCGCCGCCGAGGTGCTCTCGATCATCAGCACATACACCTTCCCTAGCGGTGTCGTGGATACGGAATCCGGGTCCCACGACCGGGAACGCCGCGGCTGCTCGGTATTCGGCCGCCGCGGCGTCGAAGACATCGAGGTCGCTGATCGTCGGTCAGTCCGCTTGGCGGGCGACCAGAACGTTGTCGAGAATGCCGAGCGCGTCGGGGACGAGGATCGCCGCGGAGTAGTAGCAACTGACCAGATAAGAAATGATCGACTGGTCGTCGATGCCTTTGAAACGGACGTTGAGGCTCGGCTCGAATTCGTCCGGGAGCCCGGTTTGGTGCAGACCGATGACGCCCTGATCTTTTTCGCCGGTGCGCATGGCCAGAATCGAGGTGGTCTGGTTGGTGCTGACCGGGATCTTGCTACACGGAAAGATCGGCACTCCGCGCCACGCGGGTACCCGGTTGCCGTCGATATCGATGGTGTCCGGGTACAGGCCGCGTTTGCTGCATTCGCGACCGAACGCGGCGATCGCTTTCGGATGTGCGAGAAAGAGTTTGGTGCTGCGCCGCATGCTGAGCAGCTCGTCCATGTCGTCCGGGGTGGGCGGGCCCGACTCGGAGTAGATGCGCTGCTTCAGATCGCAATTGCGCAGCAGGCCGAAGTCGGGGCTGTTGACGAGGTCGTCCTCGCGGCGTTCGTAGAGCGCCTCGATGGTCAGCCGCAACTGCTGCTGGGTCTGGTTCATCGGGTCGTTGAAGAGATCAGCGACGCGGGTGTGCACGCGCAGCACGCTCTGCGCGAGGCTGAGCTCGTACTCGCGCGGACGGACGTCGTAGTCCACGAAGGTGCCGTCGATTTCGGGTTCACCCGCGTGGCCCGAGGTGATCTGGATATTCGCTTCGCCCTGTTTGTTCTGTGGTCGAGCGGCGGCGGCGGCAACCTGGGAAAGTTGCGTGCGGAGTGCGGGTACGTGGTCGAGCACTTCGTCCAGCGCCTGCCGCGGCAGGACCAGCACGATGCTCTTGGTGATCGCCTTGACGGTGGCCGGCCAAATGGCCGAGGAGTCGGTGAAACTCTGCTCGCCGACATAGTTGCCGCCGGCCAGGGTGCCGAGCATGGTCGGCTCGCCGTATTCGCCGGAGCCCATTTTGGCCAGTTTGCCGTGCACGATCAGTATCACTTGATTCATCGGATACCCGAATTCGGCTACCACCGCACCCGGTTCGAATTCGCGCTGTTCGAATCGCCGCGCGAGTGCGCGCAGTACTTCCTCGTCGTCGATCTCGCGCAGCGCCGCCATTTCCCGCAGCTCCATCGGGATCACCCGGGCCTGTGAGCCGTCGACCGAAAACTCGATCCGGCCGTTTCCGATGGTGTGGGTCAGTCGGCGGTTCACCCGGTAGACACCACCGTTGACCTGCGTCCACGGCAGCATTCTGGTCAGCCAGCGGGAGGTGATCCCCTGCATCTGGGGTTCGGATTTGGTGGTGGTCGCCAATTGGTGCGCGGCGGTGGTGCTGAGACTCTTGCGTCCATTGGTCTCAGCGGAAGCAGACACTGGCGTTTCGATTGTCATATTTGATCCTCACCTCGAAATGGTCACCATGGACGGTCGGCGCTGAAAGTCCGAATAGGTGATCGTTCAGATTCGACGGTTGTGCACAGCAGGTCGGCAGGCGGCGATAGGCCGGGTGCGGACGGTCACTCGAGCGAATGTTGCTATATGACAGTGCATTTCAGACGCTCTCGATCTTAAGTCGCGGAACCTGTTGGACGCAGCGAAAATTCGAATATTAGTCGTTATTATTCGGATGGTTGCGACACGTATTCGATTGGGACAACGGTTGATAACGCTTCGTCGCGGTTCATGAAAGTCGAGACAAAATGGCGGTCGGCAGCTATCTTCTAGCCGTCGAGCCGCGCGATGCTCTGCAGGGCACCGGCTACCCGGCGGCAATGACGTCGTGCGGCGGTGCGGGTCACATCGCCGTGCAGGACGGCGGTCGTCCGCCCGATCCGGCCGAGTCTCGAGTGCTCGGTATCGGGTGCGCGGGGCGCAGGCGGATTAGCCTCGAGGTATGTGTCGAAACATCACTGCCCTGCGGGGACTAGAGCCCGCGGCGACGCCGGAGGAGATCCAGGCCGCCGCGCTGCAGTACGTACGCAAGGTCGGCGGGCTGTCCAGCATCTCGGCCGCGACCCAGCCCGCGGTCGATGCCGCCGTCGCCGACATCGCGGCGGTCACGGCCCGGCTGCTCGCGCAACTGCCGGATCGCAAGGTGCCGCCGAAGTCGGTGCCGCCACTGCGCCGACCCGAGGTGCAGGCGCGGATCCAGGCCAGGGCGCACTCGCACGACTGACCGCGAGCTCGCCGACTTCCGGCGCGAGTGAGCTCCTAACGGCACCTGCTATCTTGAACGTCGTTCAAGCTGGTAGCGGGAGGAAGTCGTCGTGGATGGAGTCGAGAACTCTCGGGGGTCGAGGGTCGCCTTTTCGGCGCGCGATATCGCACAGATCGCCGTATTCGCAGCGCTGATCGCGGCGATGGGCCTGCCCGGCGCCATCACCGTCGGCTTCAGCGGTGTGCCGATCACGGTGCAGACACTGGGTGTGATCTTGGCCGGCGCGGTGCTCGGCGCGCGCAAGGGAACGGCCGCTGTGCTGGTCTTTCTCGCGTTGACGATGATCGGCCTGCCGCTGCTGTCGGGTGGCCGCACCGGCCTGACCGCGATGGCCGGGCCGAGTGCCGGATACCTCGTCGGGTGGGCGCCCGCGGCGCTGGTCATCGGCCTGCTGACCGCGCGGATCCTGCCGAAGTATCCGCTGGTGCTCGGCCTGCTGATCAACGCGTTCGGCGGGATCCTGGTCATCTATCTCTTCGGCACCATCGGGTTGTTGCTGCGCACCGACCTGGACTTCCCGCACGCGATCAGCACCAACTTCGCGTTCATCCCCGGCGATCTGGCCAAGGTTGTCGTCGCGACGGTCGTCGCCAAGGGTGTGCATCGCGCGTACCCCGGCCTGATCCGTGCGTAGTCCGGAACTCGGCGGCGCCGCGGAGCGGCCCGCCTTCGAAATCGACGGCCGCACTTACACTTACGGCCAGCTCGACGCTGCGATCGAGCAGTGGATCGAACGCGACAGTGCGCCCGTCTACGACGCGTCGGCGCTGCCGGTGCCGGATGCGTTGATCTGTATCTGCGCGGCGGCTCGGCGCGGGGTCCCGGTGCTCGTGGAGAATCCCGAGGCGCGTCCCGAGCGCTCGGATATTCCGCCCTCGGCGTTCCTGTTGGTGACAACATCGGGCTCCACCGGCCGTCCGCGCCCGCTGGCCCGCACCGCGGCGTCCTGGTTCGACAGTTTTCCCGCGTTCACCGCGATCACCGGTGTCGAGGCCACCGACCGCGTGCTCATCACCGGTCCCTTGCACGCGACGATGCACCTGTTCGGCGCGCTGCACGCGCTGTGGCGCGGCGCGTGCGTCACCGACGATCCGTCGCGGGCGACGGTTGTGCATGCGGTGCCCGCGGTGCTTCGGGACGTGGTGCGCAAGGCACCGAGGTTGCGGACGGCGATCGTGGCGGGCATCGCCCTGGACGACGGTGCGCGAGCGGTGGCCGATGGCCTGGAGCTCATCGAGTACTACGGGTCCGCGGAGGTCTCGCTCGTCGCGGCACGGCGGGTGCCCGAGCCGCTGCGCCTGCTCGACGGTGTCGACGCCGATATTCGGGACGGATTGCTTTATGTCCGTACCCCGTACCGCGTGCTCGGCGCTCCCGAATGGTGCAGCGTGGGCGACCTCGCCGAGCTCGGTTCGAATCACGAGCTCACGGTCCGGGGCAGGGGCGAATCCGCGATCAACGTCGGCGGCACGACGGTCGTCGCCGAGGATGTCGAACGCGTCCTCGGGACGCTCGACGGTGTCGCCGCGGTCGCGGTGGTCGGCTCACCGCACGCGGTGTTCGGCGAGATCGTCACGGCCGCAGTACAACTCGACGGCGTCGAGATCGATGCGGTGCGGTCGCAGGCGCGCGGCCTGCTGATGAAGGAGGCCATGCCGCGGCGCTGGGTGCCGCTGCCGACGCTGCCGAGGACGGCCAGCGGGAAAGTGGCCAGAGGTCAGCTGAAAGACTTACTGGCATGAATTCGGTTCCCGTGCTGGTTGCGCCGCGTCGGACGCCGATCGGCAATGCCGGGCACGGGTTCGCCGAGCTGACGACCACCGACCTGGCGGCGCCGGTCTTGCGCGAGGTGCTCTCGACGCTGCGCGACGCGGGTGTGGCTGCCGAGGTGGACGATGTCGTCCTCGGCAACTGCCTCGGGCCCGGCGGCAATCCGGCGCGGATCGCGGCGTTGCGGGCGGGGCTCGGTGTGCAGGTGCCGGGCGTCACGGTGGATCGGCAATGCGGGTCCGGTCTCGACGCGGTGATGCAGGCGGCGCTGCGGGTGCGCAGCGGGGCCGACCAGCTGATTCTCGCGGGCGGTGTCGAGTCGGCGAGCACCGCGCCGTGGCGGTTCTGGCCGCCGGTCGCGGACGCAGAGCCGGTGCGCTACACCCGGGCTCCCTTTGCGCCACCAGGTTTTCCGGACCCCGACATGGGCGTCGCCGCCGACGATCTCGCGCGCGTGCGTGGCATCAGCCGGGAGCGGCAGGACGCCTACGCGGCGCGTTCGCACAGTCTCGCGGCGGCGACCGACTTCGCAGCGGAGATCGTGCCGATCGGCGAGGTGCGCCGCGACGAACGGATTCGCGCGGGGCTCACCGAGGCTCGGCTCGCGCGGTTGCGGCCCAGTTTCGGCGTCGAGGGGACGGCGACGGCGGGCAACTCGTGCGGCATCTCCGACGGTGCGGCGGTGCTGGCGGTGACCAGCGAGGCGTTGGCCGCCGGACTGCCCGCGCTGCGGATAGTCGGGTCGGCGGTGGCCGGATCCGATCCCGCGTACCCCGGTCTCGGGCCGGTGCCCGCGATACGGAAGCTGCTGCGGTGCACCGGGGTCGACGTGAGCGAGCTCGGGATCATCGAGATCACCGAGGCTTTCGCTACCGTGGTGCTGGCGGTGTCGGACGAACTGGGATTGGACGAATCGCGGATCTGCCCGCAGGGCGGTGCCATCGCGATGGGGCATCCGTGGGGCGCGTCGGGGGCTATCTTGTTGGTGCGGTTGGCAAGTCAAATGTTGTGCGCGGGTGGGCCCGCGCTGGGGCTCGCGGCGTGCGCCATCGGTGGCGGGCAAGGGATCGCCATGCTGGTGGAGCGGGTGTCGTGAGCGAACCGCGAGTCACCGAGGCGGAGTCATGAGTGAGATCGTCTTCTCGTCGGTGAGTCATCACTTCGGCGAGCGAAAAGTGTTGCGCGGCATCGACCTTCGGATCACCGAGCGTCGGGTCGGCATCATCGGCGCCAACGGCTCCGGTAAATCGACCCTGGCGCGCATGATCAACGGGTTGCTCACCCCGGCGTCGGGGACCGTCACCGTGGACGGTGTCGACGTGGCACGCAAGGGTGCGCAGGTGCGGCGCAAGGTCGGGTTCGTGTTCACCGACCCGGACACCCAGATCGTGATGCCGACCGTCGCGGAAGACCTCGCTTTCTCGTTGCGCCGAACGGGATTGAGCAAGCAGGAGATCGCCGCGCGCGTCGAGGAGATGCTGGCCCGCTTCGGCCTGCACGAGCACGGTGATCATCCCTCGCACCTGCTGTCCGGTGGGCAGAAGCAGTTGCTCGCCATCGGCGCGGTGCTGATCCGCAGACCCGAGGTGATCATCGCGGACGAGCCGACGACCCTGCTCGACCTGCGCAATGCCCGGGTGGTCGCCGACGCGCTGGATGCGATGGATCAGCAGGTGATCGTCGTGACGCACCAGCTGGCGCTGCTGAACAGTTTCGAGCGGGTCATCGTGATCGATGACGGTCTCGTGGCCTTCGACGGAACGCCGGCCGCCGCCGTCCCCGCCTACCGGGAACTGGTCGAATGATCGGGCTGTACCGGCCCGGTGACTCGCTGCTACACCGGCTACCCGCCGGGGTGAAGCTGTTGCTGCTGATCGTGTCGATCGTGGCGGCAACAGTGTTGGTGCGCAGCCCGATTCAGGTCGGCATGGTCGGTGTGGCGGTCGCCGGGTTGTTCGCGCTGGCGCGCATTCCGTTCGGCGTGGCCGTGGCGCAACTGCGGCCGATGGTGTGGATGTTGCTGATCATCGCGGTGTTCCAGGTGCTGATCACCTCGCCCGCGCGGGCCGTCGTCGTGTGCGGCGTGCTGTTGATCTCGGTGGCGCTCGCGGCGCTGGTTACGCTCACCACCCGGGTGACCGATCTGCTCGACACCGTGACGCGGGCACTCGGGCCGCTGCGCCGGATCGGGGTCGACCCCGAACGGGTCGGTTTGCTACTCGCGCTTGCCATTCGGTGTGTGCCCTTGCTGGCGGGCATCGTGCACGAGGTGGGCGAGGCGCGGCGGGCCCGCGGGCTGGAATGGTCGATGACGGCCTTGGTGACGCCGGTGCTGGTGCGGGCGTTGCGCACCGCGGACGCGATGGGTGACGCGCTGGCCGCGCGAGGAGTGGACGATGAGTGAGCTGCTGGCCGAGCGCATCGCCCGGTGCGCCGCCGAGTATCCGGCCTCGGCCGCCGTGATATCCGCTCCTGAGAGCGTCGACTATCAGGAGTTCTGGTCTCGGGTGACCCGGACTGCTGCCGGGCTGAGCGGCATGAATCGTGTTGCGGTGCTGCCGACTTCGGATGTGGAATCGCTGGTCGCCGTGACGGCCGCCGCGTTCGCGGGTGTCAGTATCGTGCTGCTGCACCGGCATCTGCTGGCGGACCAGCTGAGCGCGGTGCTCGAGCTCGCGAAACCCGGTGCCGTCGTCGCGACGGCACCGCAGCATCGTCGGCTGCGGAAGATGGGGTTCGACGGGGACGTTCAGACCGTTGCCACGCTGGAATCGGCGGGAGTGCCCGGTCGTGCCCGACCCGACAACGAGCTGCTGGTCGGCATCACCTCCGGCACCACCGGCGCGCCGAAACTGTTCGTGCGCAACCAGCGATCATGGGCGACCACCCTCGATCGCTCCGACGCCACCTTCGACATCGGCAGCGGAGACCTTGTCTCGGCGCCAGGCGTGCTCGATCACACGCACTTCCTGTACGGCGCGCTGCATGCCCTGACCCGAGGGGCGACGGTGGACTTGCGACCGGTCATGCAGTCGCTGAACGACGGTGCGACACATCTCTATTCGGTCCCGACGATCGCTTGGGACGTGGTGCGGTCGGGGACCGGCCCGATCGGCAGCGTCCGCGAGGTGCTGTCCTCTGCGTCCCGGTGGCCGCGCACGGGAAGGCAAGCACTGCAAGCGATCCTGCCCAACGCGTCCCTGGTGCATTTCTACGGCGCCTCCGAGCTGAGCTTCGTATCCTTCGACCGGGGACTCGGTGACACCGACGAGAAGTCGGCGGGCGAACTGTTCGACGGCGTCGAAGCCGACATCCGGGACGGGCTGGTTTTCGTGCGCAGCGACATGCTGTTCGACGGTTACCTGACCGAGCACGGCATGACCGGCGGACCCGTCGACGGATGGATGACGGTGGGTGACCGAGGCATGGTCGTCGACAATCGGCTGCGCCTGTTCGGCCGGGAGAGCGAAATGCTGATCCGAGCCGGCCTGAATGTGGAACCTGCCGCCATCGAAGCCGCACTCACCGCGCTACCGGGCATCGCCGAAGCGGCCTGCATCGGCATTCCCGACGCCCGCATGGGCGAGGCCCCTGCCGCCGCGATCGTGGTGGACGCCGACGCCCCGACCACCGACGAGATCTGGCGGCATCTGCGCGCAACCCTGCCCAGGCCCAGCATCCCGGTCCAGTTGCTGACGCTGCACCGTTTGCCGCGCACGCCACGCGGCAAACTCGACCGCCAAGCCCTCGCCGAAGCCCTAGCCGCCGATCAGCGGGCGCACGCGGAAGACAATCCCGCCCGTTAAAAAGGGTGTGCACGTCGTGGGGTGTGCGGTTTCGGGCGTGGGGTGGTGAGGTTGCGCGGCGGGGAGAGGATGATGGGGGATCGTGTCCACTGATCCGAACGCCCCCGATATCAAGCCACGTAGCCGCGACGTCACCGACGGCCTCGAGAAAACAGCTGCTCGCGGCATGTTGCGCGCGGTCGGGATGGGCGACGACGACTGGGAGAAGCCGCAGATCGGGGTGGCGTCCTCGTGGAACGAGATCACCCCGTGCAACCTGTCGCTGGATCGGCTCGCCCGAGCCTCCAAGGACGGCGTGTTCGCGGGCGGCGGCTATCCGATGCAGTTCGGCACCATTTCGGTGTCCGACGGCATCTCCATGGGCCACGAGGGGATGCACTTCTCGCTGGTGTCGCGCGAGGTGATCGCGGACAGCGTCGAGACGGTGATGCAGGCCGAGCGGCTCGACGGTTCCGTGCTGCTCGCGGGCTGCGACAAATCGCTGCCGGGCATGCTGATGGCCGCCGCCCGGCTGGACCTGGCGAGCGTGTTCCTCTACGCCGGTTCGATCCTGCCCGGCATCGCGAAGATGTCCGACGGCACCGAGCGCGAGGTGACCATCATCGACGCGTTCGAGGCGGTCGGCGCCTGCTCGCGCGGGCTGATGAGCCGCGAGGACGTGGACGCCATCGAACGGGCCATCTGTCCCGGCGAGGGCGCCTGCGGCGGCATGTACACCGCCAACACCATGGCCAGTGCGGCCGAGGCGCTCGGCATGTCGCTGCCGGGCAGCGCGGCACCGCCCGCGACCGACCGCCGCCGCGACGGCTACGCCAGGCGCAGCGGTGAAGCCGTGGTGGAGCTGCTGCGCCGCGGCATCACCACCTCCGACATCCTGACCATGGAGGCGTTCGAGAACGCCATCGCCGTGGTGATGGCGTTCGGCGGTTCCACCAATGCCGTGCTGCACCTGCTCGCGATCGCGCACGAGGCGAACGTCGACCTGAAGCTGGCGGATTTCGCCCGCATCGGCCGTCGCGTGCCCCACCTCGCCGACGTGAAACCCTTCGGCCAGCACGTGATGACGGACGTGGACCGGGTCGGCGGCGTGCCGGTGATGATGAAGGCGCTGCTCGATGCCGGTCTGCTGCACGGGGATTGCCTGACCGTGACCGGGCGGACGGTCGCGGAGAACCTCGCCGAGATCGCGCCGCCGGACCCCGACGGCAAGGTGGTGCGCGCGATGACCTCGCCGATCCACCCGACCGGCGGCATCACCATTCTCGAAGGCTCGCTCGCGCCCGGCGGCGCCGTGGTCAAGTCCGCGGGCTTCGACTCCGATGTATTCACCGGCACCGCAAGGGTTTTCGACCGTGAGCGGGCGGCGATGGACGCGCTCGAGGACGGCACCATCGCGGCGGGTGACGTGGTGGTCATCCGCTACGAGGGCCCCAAGGGTGGTCCTGGCATGCGCGAGATGCTCGCGATCACCGCGGCCATCAAGGGCGCCGGTCTCGGCAAGGACGTGCTGCTGCTCACCGACGGGCGGTTCTCCGGCGGCACCACCGGGCTGTGTGTCGGACACGTGGCACCGGAGGCGGTGGATGGCGGGCCGATCGCGTTCGTGCGCGACGGCGATCAGATCCGGCTCGATGTCGGCGCGGGCACACTGGACCTGCTCGTCGAGGCCGACGAGCTCGCCCGCCGCGGCGAGGGCTGGGCTCCGTTGCCGCCCCGCTACACCCGCGGCGTGCTCGCCAAGTATTCGAAGCTGGTCGGGTCGGCGTCCTACGGTGCCGTCTGCGGCTGAGCCCCCTCGACTGACGTCTTTCGCACAGCGGAGCGGTCGATAACACTGCGAGTGTGATCGAGAGACAGTCCGAGGTGACAGTCGAGGGTTTCACCGCCGCGGTCGGGGAGAGTTTCGCGTCGTTCGATCCGGCCGACGGCGCGGTGATCGGCACCTATCCGGTCCACTCCGCCGCGGAGGTCGGTGCGGCGGTCCGGCGGGCCCGCGAGGCGCAGGCGTCGTGGGCCGACGCCGGGTTCGACGAGCGCAGGCGGGTACTGACCGCGTGGCGGTCGGCGCTGCTGCGGCGTCGCGGCGAGCTGGAGGATCTCGTGCACGCGGAGAACGGAAAGTCGCGGGCGGACGCGACGATCGAGGTGATCGTCGCGGTCCAGCACATCGACTGGGCCGCCAAGCACGCCCGCAAGGTGCTCGGCCCGCGGCGGGTGGCGTCCGGGCCGTTCATGGTGAATCAGGCGGCCTGGCTGGAGTATCGGCCGCTCGGGGTGATCGGCATCCTGGGGCCGTGGGACTTTCCCGTCTTCGGTCCGGTCGGGACGGCCGCCTATGCGCTCGCCGGCGGAAATACCGTGGTGCTCAAGCACAGTGAGTACACGCCGGGGATCGGAGAGTGGCTGGCCGAGAGTTTCGGTCGCGTCGCCGGGGACGATCGGCTGTTCCAGACGGTGACCGGTGCCGACGCGACCGGGGAGGCGCTGTGCCGGTCCGGTGTCAACAAGATCAGCTTCACCGGATCGTTGCCCACCGCGCGAAAAGTGCTGGCCGCCTGCGCCGAAACGCTCACTCCCGTGCTGGTCGACGCCGGCGCTTCGGACGCGCTGTTGGTCGATGAGGATGCCGATCTGGCGGCCGCGGCCGACGCGGCGGTGTGGGGCGCGATGAGCAATGCCGGGCAGGTGTGTATTTCGGTGGAGCGCGCGTATGTCCACGAGCGGGTTTACGAGGCGTTCGCAGACAAGGTTGTTGCGATTGCCGGGAATCTGAAAGCCGGTGCTGGACAACCGATCGGCCCGATCACCATGCCAGAACAGGTGGAGGTCGTCCGGCAGCACATCGCCGACGCCGTAGAGCGCGGTGGTCGGGCATTGGTCGGCGGACTCGACGGGATCAGTGAGCGCTACATTCAGCCGACCGTGCTGGTGGATGTGCCGGAAGACGCTCTGGTTGTTCGCGCGGAGACCTTCGGGCCGGTGCTGGTCATCAGCAAGGTCGCCGACATGGACGAGGCGCTGGCCAAGACCGACGCCACCGGATTCGGCCTCGGCGGTGCGGTATTCGCCCGTGCCCGCGGCATGGACATCGCCCGGCGCATGCGTTCCGGGATGACGTCGGTGAACTCGGTGGTCGCCTATGCCGGTGTGCCCGCGCTCCCGTACGGCGGTGTGGGGAACTCGGGTTTCGGCCGCATCCACGGCCCGGACGGGTTGCGCGAGTGGACCGCTGCCAAAGCGATTACTCGCCAGCGGTTTTCGAGTCCGGTGCGGACGACGACCTTCACGCGCCGCCCGCTGGACAATCGCGTGCTGGCCGCATTGGCCCGAGTGCTCTACGGTCGTGGTTGACCTTGTCATGAGCGCCTGTTTCGAGCAGAGTCGTTGAAATGGACGAGAACACAATCGATTCGACTCCCAGGCCTACTGCGCGCGGCATCGCGGACGCGTATGTCGACGCCCTGGCTCAGCACAATCCGCTGGTCGCGGCTCGCCTGGGGCGTCACCCCGAAGACGATCGTCTCCCTGATCTTTCCCCGGCTGGACTCGATGCGACCGCTGCACTCGCCCGCGCCACCCTGGCCGAGCTCGATGCCGCCGAGCCATCCGGCGGCTTTACCGACGCGGTCGAACGGCGCTGTGCCAAGCTGCTGCGCGAGCGCCTGACGGCTGAGCTGGCTGTCCACGACGCAGGCGAACATTTCCGGGCGATCCGCAACCTGGCATCACCGGTGCACGAGCTTCGCGAATTGTTCACTCTGCTGCCGACCGACACCGAGGCGCAGTGGCAGGCCGTCGGCCGCCGGCTGCGCCGCGTGCCGACCGCGGTGGGCCAGTATCGGTCCACCCTGGCCGAAGGCATCGATCGCGGTCTGCAAGCCGCACCTCGGCAGGTCAGCACCGTGGTGCAGCAATTGGGTGAGTGGGTGGGGGACGAGCCGGGTGGCTGGTTCGGCGAATTCGTCGGCGCGGCCCCGGAATCGGTACGCGCCGAATTGGCTTCGGCCGCAGTCGAAGCCACGGCGGCGGTGTCGGAACTGCATGACTGGCTGCGAGATGTCTATGGCCCCAAGGCCGTCGGCGTTCCGGACACTGTCGGTCGCGAGCGTTATCAGCGGTGGGCCCGGTATTGGAACGGCGCCGACCTCGACCTCGACGAGGCCTACCACTGGGCGTGGGAGCAATTCCACGAGGTCGACGCCCAGATGCGGGCCGAGGCGGACAAGGTGCTGCCTGGCTCGACTCCGATGGAAGCCATGCACTGGCTGGAGGCGGAAGGTCAGGCGCTCGACGGTGCGGAGAACGCCCGCCGCTTCCTCCAGGACCTGATCGACAAAGCCATCAACGATCTGCAAGGCACCCACTTCGACCTCGCCGAACCATTGCTGCGGGTCGAGTCGATGATCGCGCCGCCCGGCAGTGCGGCCGCGCCGTATTACACCGAGCCCTCCCTCGACTTCACCCGCCCGGGCCGCACCTGGCTACCCACGCTCGGCCGCACCCGAATTCCGGTCTGGAGCCTGATCTCCACCTGGTACCACGAGGGCGTCCCCGGCCACCACCTCCAACTCGCACAATGGATCTACGTAGCCGACCAGCTCTCCGTCTACCAGGTCACCGTCGGCAACGTGAGCGCCAACTCGGAAGGCTGGGCCCTGTACGCCGAGCGCCTGATGGACGAACTCGGCTACCTCACCGACTCCGGCCACCGCCTCGGCTACCTCAACGTGCAAATGCTGCGCGTTCTCCGGGTAATCCTCGACATCGGCCTGCACGTCGGCCTCGACTACCCACCCGACTCCCCCTACCGCCCCGGCGAGCCGATGGAACCCGGCAACGCCAGAGAATTCTTCGGCCGCTACTTCGGACAAACCGACGACTACCTCGACAGCGAATTCACCCGATACCTCGGCTGGCCGGGCCAAGCAATCGGCTACAAACTCGGCGAGCGCGCCTGGCTCCGCGGCCGCGCCGCCGCAGCCGCCGCCGCCGAAGCCCGCGGCGAAACCTTCGACCTGAAAGCCTGGCACATGGCCGCCCTCTCCCAAGGCTCCCTCGGCCTGGACGACCTAGTCACCGAACTCGCCGCCCTCTGAGAGTCCGCCTACCGCTCGGTCATTCGCCTGCCGCAACTAACCGCTGATAACGCCCAATTCGCGGCCGACCTTGGCGAAGATTGCGAGGGCGCGGTCGAGGTGGTGGGGTTCGTGGACGGCGGTGACGGTGGTGCGGATCATGGCGCGGTTGGCGGGGACTGCGGGGGCGAGGACGCAGTTGGCGTAGATGCCTTCGTCGAGTAGGTGTTTGGCGAAGCGGAGGCAGTGGAGTTCGTCGCCGATGAATACCGGGACGATCGTGGTGCGCGAGGTCCCGGTGTCGAAGCCCAACTCGGACAGGCCTTTCCGCCAATGTGCGGAGAGCTCGCGGAGTTTCGTCATGCGGGTGGGTTCGACTTCGAGGATGTCGAGGGCGGCGGCTGCGGCGGCGACCGCGGGGGGCGGTATGGAGGCTGAGAAGAGTTGGGCGCGGCCGTAATAGCGCACCCAGTCCATCAGGTCGTGTGGGCCGGCCAGCCAGCCGCCGACGGAGGCGAGGCTTTTGGAGAAGGTGCCGGTGAGGATGTCGGCGGTGCCGGGGAGACCCAGTTCCTCCTCGACGCCGCGACCGGTCCGCCCGATCATGCCGAGGCCGTGGGCGTCGTCTACTGCCAGGGGTACATCGTGGCGGTCGCAGACGTCGCGAATCTCGGCCAGGCGGGCGATATCGCCGGACATCGAGTACACGCCGTCGACCATGACCATGGCGGGGAGTCCGCCCAGCTCGGTGCGGAGCCGGCGGTCGAGATCGCCGATGTCGTTGTGCCGGAACTGGATCAGCCTGCATCCGCCGATGGCGGCGCCGTCGTAGATGGAGGCGTGGCATTCCTCGTCGACCACCAGCACGGTGCCCGCGCCCATGAAAGCCGACAGGAAGCCGAGATTGGCCTGATAGCCGGTGGTGAACAGCAGCGCGTCCGGTCGGCCGAGGAAGCGGGCAAGCTTGCGTTCGAGGGCGCCGTGCGCCGGGGTCGACCCGTTCATCAGGCGCGAACCGGTGACGCTCGGGCCGTCCTGGAGTGCCGCGTCGGCCGTTGCCTGCCTGACCCGTGGGTCCGCTGTGAGACCGAGATAGTTGTTGGAACCGAGCATGATCAGCTCGCGGCCTTCGTAGCGGCAGGTGGCGCCGTCGGAGTCGCTGAGGTCCGGATAGAACGGCAACAGGTCGGCTTCGCGCAATCGACGGGCAAGGTCGAAATCGCGGGCCTTGGCGAGGACGCCGCCGCTGTTGCGGTGGGCCAGGGCGTGCCGGTTGCGGATGGACTCGCCGAGGTCTTGCTGCCGGGCCGGACGGGGTGGTGCCGTCGCGGGGTGGGATTGGATCGCCGTGTTGCCGGGCTGAGTTGTGCTGGCGGACCGGCGCTTTCGCAACTCGGCGAGGTGACGCAGCCCGCCGAGCACGTGCTCCTGGTCGATGCCGAAATCGACCAGGCAGGCGATCTCGTTCACGCCTGCCGCGACCAGCTCATCGATCAGTTCGGCAGCACGGTCCGGGGTGCCCAGCAGAGCGCTGGTGTGGAAGTAACGGGCAAACGCATAGTCGAGTACGCGATTCTGCTCGGCCTCGCTCAGATTGTTCAACGGTTCCGCACCGCGCCGCCACAGGTCGACCGAGTCGCGAAGGTAGTCCTTGAACGGCTGCTCGACCACCTGCCTGGCCGTCTGCTCGTCGGGGTCCAGGAACGTGTGCAGCATCAGGGTGACATGGCCCGCTTGCGGATCGTGCCCATGTGTCGCACGGGCTTTGCGGTAGGCCTCGATCTTGGTGCGCAACTCGTCGACGTCCTGGAACAGCAGCGCGGTGAGCACATTGGCGCCGAGCTCTCCGGCCTGCTCGAAGCGGCCTATCCCGCCGCTACAGGTGATCCACATCGGCAATTCGGGCTGGATCGGCGGTGGGAAGGTCCGAACCTCGATCTGCTCGCCCTTGCCATTGGGCAGGGTGAGCGCTTCACGCCGCCACAGCCGCCGGACCTTGTCCGCACCGGACAGCATCACCTTCTCGCGGTCCGGGTAATCCGCTGCGGCCAAGACGAAGTCGTCGGGATTCCATCCGGTGGCGAACGCGATGTCGACGCGACCGCCGGAGAGATTGTCGACCACGGACCAGTCCTCGGCGACGCGCACCGGATCGTGCAGCGGCAGCACTACACTGCCCGCGCGGATCCGAATCCGCTTCGTGGTCCGCGCGAGCACCCCGCCCAGCACCGCAGGGTTCGGGAACAGCCCACCGAACCGGTGGAAGTGCCGCTCCGGCAACCAGACCGCACGGAAGTCGTGCTCGTCGGCGAAGGATGCGCAGTCGAGGAACAGACCGTATCGGTTCGTGTTGTCCGGGTCCGCATCGCTGGCGAAGAAGAACAGGCTGAATTCGACTGGAGCGCTGTGTGTCTCGGTGCGAGTAGCTGTTTCGGACATCCGGTTCTTACTTGAAACCTCGCCGGCGATCTCAGCTGCCAGGCTGGCCAAAGTCAGCCCCTCGAACAACTTCTCGGCCGAGACCGGATAGCCGAACTCATGCTCGACATAACTGCCGAACTCGCTGGCCTTCACCGAATCCAACCCCAGCGCAGTCATCGGCTTCTCGGCATCCAATGCCGCAGGCTCGACACCCGTTTGGTTCGCCATCCACCGGGTGAGTTGGTCAAGCACAGGAGACTCTGCCGCGACGTTTTCGGGTTCACCGAGGAACATATCTCTGGCCTTCAGTCGCTGCACCTTGCCACTGGTCGTCCTCGGCAACTGCCCGGGCGAGAGGAAGACGACGCGATGGGTGTCGAGACCATAGGCGTGCGAGATCGTATGCCGGATAGAAGTTTCCAGCTCCGCGAGCGTCACATCGAGCTTGCCCGCATCGACCTCCAGCAGCACCGCGAGCACTTCATCACCGTCGACCTCGAGCCCGACCGCCGCGCACCGCCCACGGCGCAGTGCCGGATGCTGTGTCTCGACGGACCATTCGACGTCCTGCGGGGCGATATTGCGCCCGCGGATGATGATCAGCTCCTTCACCCGCCCGGTCACGAAGAGCTCGTCGCCGTGCAGGAACCCGAGATCCCCGGTGCGCAGATAGGTGACCGGATCGCCGGGCAGCCGGGCGTGGAACGCCTCCTCGGTCTCCTCCGGCTTGCCCCAGTACCCGCCGGCGACGCTCGAGCCGGCCAGCCAGATCTCGCCGATTTCACCGGGTTCCAGACGGGTGTGGCCGTCCAGATCGGCGATGATCGCGCTGCCACCCGAGACCACCCCGCAGCTGACCACATCGCGCCCGGCGAGCTGCGTCGACCGCACACCCGCACCGCGCGGCGTCACGCTGACGAACAGGGTCGATTCCGCCAAACCGTACCCGGGCAGCAAACTCTCCGGCCGGAACCCGACCGACGCGAAATGGTCGGCAAAGCGTTGCAGCGCACGAGGATTGATCGGCTCGGCGGCCACGAACGCGACCTCCCACCGGCTCAGATCCAGCGTCGCGACGTCGTCGGGAGACACCCGCCGAACGCTGTAGTCGTAGCAGACATTGGGTCCACCGCTGGTGGTGCCGCCGTGCTCGGAGATGGCGCGCAACCAGGTGAGCGGGTCGCGGATAAAGGCTTCCGGCGACATCAGCACCACCGGGAAGCCCGCGTACAGCGGCTCCAACAGCCCACCGATGAGCCCCATGTCGTGGTGTGCGGGCAACCAGATGACGCCCTTGCTCTCCGGCGTGTGCCCGAACGCGTCCTCGATCAGGGCGAGATTGTGCGTCAGGTTCGCGTGACTCACCATCACCCCGCGTGGGGCGCGCGTCGAACCGGATGTGTATTGCAGGAAGGCGATTTCGTCGGGAGCCGGAGCAGCCGCGTGCCCCAGGATGTGGCCCGACGGTTCGTCGCTGCTGAGCCACGCCAGCCGGGCCAGCGGCGGGTACTCCGCGCTCGCCGCGCGCAACTCATCCAGCACCGCACGAGGTGCCAGGATCGCCGACGGCGCACAATCCACCGCCAACGCCGCGAAAGCCGACATATCCGAGAAGACCGCCCCGGGTTGATGATTCGCGATCGGAACCGGAATTCGCCCCGCCAGTACGCAAGCGAAGAACGACGTCAGAAATTGCGGCCCGAATACCGAGACAACCAGCACCCGGTCACCCGGCGCACCGACCGCCTGTACCTTCGTCGCGAGATCCGCCGCCGCGGTGTGAACCTCGCGATAGGTGAGTGTCTGCGCGTCACCGCCATCGGACCGATACGTATAAGCAGCCCGATCAGGCGTTTCCGCCGCCCGATCGCCCAGTATCCCCAGCAAAGTCGTCCCACGCTGCCCGGCCACAGCACCTCCAACCCCGCAACCGTGGGCATAGGCGGCGCACCGACCAGCGGCACACAGGTCTCACGATCACTCGTCTCGACTCGACACAATCCACGACAAGTGAACGTGCGCCCCCGCATCGGAACAAGCCCTCAGAACATCGGGCACCAGAACCCGGGCAATTCGGTGCGGACAGCGACCCGACGAATTCCGCATCGTCGATCCGTGCCCGCGCACCACGCATTCAGTCAGCGCACCACCGAACTTTCCACAGCGGCCCCCGGCGCTTCCACTTTCCCCGGCCGGGTCGGCGCGAACCAGGTGGCGTAGAAGGTGGCGGACAGCGCGGCGAGCATGGCGAGCAGGGCGAAGCCGGACAGGAGGGGATGGGCGGCCATGGTGGGGGCCAGATAACGGGTGGCGAGGAGGGTGGCGGCGAAGGTGGCGATACCCAAGGCCACCACGCGGATTCGGTAGTGGTCCCACCCTCGGTCGGGGTCGCGCAGGACCGATTCGACGGTGAGGCACAGCGCGGCGCCCGCGATGAGATCGACGCCGTAGTGGGCGCCGAGCCCGAGGGTCGCGATGAGCGTGCAGACCAGCCAGAAGGCGCCGCCGTAGCGCAACCACCGTGGGCCGCGGCGGGAGTGGATGAACAGCGACAGTGCCCACGCGGTGTGCAGCGACGGCATGCAGTTGCGCGGGGTGATGCCGTCGAACGGCATCGGCCCGACCGAAAACGGCAGCGGCGGAACGATATCCGGCCAGACGTCGGCGATCTCCAGGCCGTTGCCCTGCGGCCCGAAGGCGAGAATCGGCCCGACGATCGGGAAGATCACGTAGAAGAGCGGGCCGATCAGACCGAGCGCCAAGAAGGTTCGCACCAGATGGTGCCGCGGCCACTCGCCGGTGGTCACGTTGCGCAGCTGCCAGACGGCGACGACGATGGCCGCGACCGGAAGCTCGAAATACACCCAGCGCACCACACTCAGCGGCACCGGTCCCGCGATGTCGAGCACATGCCCGACGAACCAGGAGGGATTGCCGAGCGCATGGTCGGCCAGCTGCGCGTAGGGATCGAGGACCCGCGGGCAGGCCCACGCGGTGATGTCCAGCCAGATCTCGCCGATCTTGGTCGCGAGGATCAGCAAGGCGCCGAAAGTGATGGCGCGCAACGCCGTTCGATGCCGCTCGCCGGACCAGCGCACTGCGGCGATCACCGCGAGCGCGGTGAGCACGATGGTCGGACCGTTGCCGACAGTGAACAGCCTGCCCTCGACGGCCCGGATCACCACGAACACCACGTCGATGGCGATCGCCGCGGCCAGCGCGGTCACCCGCACGCGGATCGTGACGCCGACGAGCGCGAGCAGGAACCCCGCCCACGAGGTGGTCGCGGACTTCGGCCTGCCCACGTAATCGCGGAACAGACTCGTCAGCGGACCGAGCGCGTTGATGTGCGCGGCGATGAGCTCACCCGCCACGAGCACGAGCACCGCGGCGGCAATGCCGCACCAGATGGTCGACGGTCGGACGCGACGTTCCGGGAGCCGCGCGGCGCCCGCTGGCTCGGCGGGTGGGGGCGAACTTCCCGGCGCGTCGTGAATAAGCATTCGGACATCGTAAACACGGTGTGAACGTGATCATGCGTCCGCGTGAACCCGCGCCGCTCACGCGGACGCGGCAACCCACCGGTTCATAGCATCAGGACCAGCGCCGAGATGATGCCGAGACTGGCGGTCGCGGTCGCCCCGACCGAGTTGATGATCAGTACGCCCGCGGTGACGATCGCGCTGAGCAGCGATTCGAGTGATGCTGTGCCCCGCTCCAAACGCGGCCTGGTGGCGCGATGTGTCGTTCTCACAGTCATGGCCCCCGCCTACCCGGCGGCCTCGGGCCCAAACGGGGCACCTGGCTATCCTGACCATCGTTCAAGGCTTGTTGATCAAGGTGGGTGGCTATGCAGAGTAGGGACATCGAGTTCGCGGCTCGATGGTGGCAGTGGGCCATGGCGATACCCGCCGACCGAAATCCGGTCAGCGATGAGACCGGAGAGTTCGCGGGTGAGGAGCAGCCCGCGGACGTCTGGTTTCTCGCAGGCACGTTCGGCGGCAAGGTCAGCAGGAAGTGCTCGGTGCCGTTCGGTCGCCCGATCTTCTTCCCCGCCTTCAATATCCTGCAGAAGTCGTCACTGTTCGCGCGGCGGGTTCCGGTGATACCCACGGCGAGCGGGCACGCGGAGCTGAACGGCGTCTCCCTGCCGCTGCGTGAAGTCGCCAATCGCAGCCCGTTCCTGGTCGACGCGGTGCCCGACGCACCGTTCGGTCCGGCGGGCCGCTACCGGGCGAACGCCTGGGGTCTCTGGTGTCGACTGGACGATCTGCGCCGCGGCGACTACATCCTCACGCTCGGCGGCGAGTACGAGCCCGGTGGGTTCTGGGTCGAGGTCACCTACGACCTCGAAATCGTCTGAGGCTGTTCACACTCGTCGCACGGTGACGCCCGCGGCGGCCAGCGCGTCGGTGTCCTCGGGTGCGGCGGTGTGATCGGTGACGACGACGTGTAGGTCGGCGGCCGGTGCGACGAAGGCGAGGGCGGTGCGCGAGAGTTTCGCGGCTTCCGCAACCGTGATGACGCGGCGGGACGAGGCGATCGCGGCGCGTTTGACGGCGGCGTCGTCGAGGTCGTAGGCGGTGAGTCCGTCGGCTGCGGTCAATCCGCAGCAGCCGAGGATCGCGGTGTCGAATCGCAAGGCGGCCAGGGACGCCAGGGTGAGCGGGCCGGTCAATGCCAGTTCGCCGGGGCGTGGCTTGCCGCCGGGCACCAGCAGTGTCAGCTGGGGTGCGTCGGTGAGTGCGTTCACCGCGTGCAGCGACAGTGGCAGCACGGTCAGGCGCCGGTGTGCCAGTGCGCGGGCGACTTTCAGGCAGGTGGTGCCGCTGTCGAGAACGACCGATTCGCCGTCGGCGATGAGCCCGGCGACCTCGGCGGCAATGCGCTGCTTGAGTTCCAAGCTCTCGTGCACGCGCATGGCGAAGGGCGGTTCGTCGCCGCGCAGCAACAAGGTGCGGGCGCCGCCGCGATAGCGCTCGAGGATGCCCTGGCTCGCCAACGTCTCCAAGTCGCGGCGGATGGTCATCTCCGAGGCGCCGGTGCGTTCGGCTAGTTCGGCCACCCCGAGCTGGCCCGCTGCACGCACGGCCTCGGTGATCTGTTTCAGTCGGTCTACGCTCGCCACAGCTGCCATAGAACACCACTGGTGTTGGAAAATCAATGTTTCGAACATAGAATCTGTGCGTTATGTTCGAAATTATGCACAGATCGTTGCGGGCCGCTCGACTGGCCACGTTCGCCTACTTCGCGTTGAACGGCTTCCTGATCGGGATCTGGGTCGTCCACATTCCCGCCGTCGAGCAGCGGGTCGGGATCGGGCACGCGACGCTCGGCTGGTTGTTGTTGCTGCTCGGCGCGGGAGCTTTCGCCGGCATGCGGCTGGTCGGTCCGCTCGCCGATCGTTTCGGCGCCCGCATCGTCGTCCCGGTCAGTGCGGCACTGTGCGCGGCCGCGGTTGTTCTGCCTGGCTTGTCGATGAACGCCTGGACACTAGGGGCTGCGCTGCTCGCTCTTGGTTTCGGCAACGGCTGCTTGGACGTCGCCATGAACGCCCACGCCGTCCAGGTCGAACACGAATACCAGCGATCCGTCATGTCCGCGTTCCACGCCACCTATTCACTCGGCGGGGTATTGGCAGCACTGGTCGGTGCCCGCACACTCAGCTGGGGTTGGAGCCCCGCGACCGCGCTAGGTCTCGCGGCATTGCTCGGCCTGGTCGGCGCCGCAGCGGCCGCACCAGCCTTGCTCCGAACCGAAACTTCTTCTGCCGTCGAAGTTTCCGCGGCAGGGGAGCGGCGGACGACACCCCGGCGGATCTGGTTGCTCGCCGGTCTCGCCCTCCTGCTGATGCTGTGCGAGGGCGTAGCCAACGACTGGAGCGCCCTGCACCTCCGCGACGTCCTCGCAGCACCCGCCGCCACCGCCGCCTTGGCCTACGGCGCCTTCGCCACCGCCATGACCGTCGGCAGACTCCTCGCCGACCGCATCGCCACCCGCTTCGGCCCCGTCGCCGTCCTACGCTACGGCTCAGCCCTGGCCGCCCTCGGCCTGCTGGCCGCCGCTCTGTCCCCCTGGATCCCCCTGGCCCTGCTCGGCTGGACCGTCTTCGGCGCCGGCCTCTCCGGCTGCGTCCCCCAACTCTTCAGCGCCGCAGGCCATGCCGACCGAACCGCCGCAGGCGCCAACGTAGCCCGAGTAGCAGGCCTCGGCTATCTAGGCGTCCTAGCCGGCCCCGCCATAATCGGCCCCCTGACCCACCTCGCCCCCCTCAACATCATCCTCCTACTCCCCGTAGCCTTCTGCGTCCTAGCCGCCACCACCGCCAACGTCCTACGCCCCCAACCAACTTCGACCTCACAGCCAACCGCCGATTCGAAGTCCCCTGACCCATTTCAGCCCACCCACTAGGCCTGGCCCTCCTGCGGAACAGCCGCACTCTTTCTCGGGATCCGCACTGCTTACGGCCCCCTAATCTCGGTGCGGATCCTGAGAGACGGTGCGGATCGCAAATGCGTCGGAACTACGCGGCCAGCAGGGCGCGAGCGTTGCGCACCTCGGGTATGCCGATTGCCTTGGCGGCAAGCAGGAATACCACCAGGCCGACCGACGTTCCGGCCGCGAGTGTGACGAGGTGCTCGACGAGGGGGTCGGGCACCGCGTGGCGGGTGATCGCCATGATCGCCACGCAAGACCAGCCTGCGGTTGCGGTGGCCCAGATGACGCGCGTGAATGTCACTGCGACAGTGGAGAATCCGAGGAGACCGTAGTGGCGGCGGAGCAGGGCATGCCCCATGATCGCGCCGACCACATACGACAGCGAGCTCGCGACGCTGAGCATGACCACCACGGCGCCGTCCGAGAAGACGGTGACCGAGCAGGCGACCACGGCGACCTTCGTGACCACCATCGCAATGTTGATGAGGGTCGGTGTACGGGTGTTGTTGTGTGCGTAGAAGACTCGCATCTGCAGCATCACCAGCGCGAACGGCGCCAAGCCGAACGCGGAAGACGCGATCGCCGTTCCGATCAATCCGGCGGCTTGCGCGTCGACGCGGCCGGTGAAAACGACGGCGGCCAGTACCGGCCCGAGCAGACCCATGGCCATGCTCATCGGCACGAGTGCGACCGTCAGATACCGTGCGCCACGCCCGAGGTCGGCGATCACGGCAGCTCGATCGCCCGCGGCGGCCGACCGGGAGATACGCGGCATCAGCACTGTCAACAGCGAGGCCGCGAGGATGCCGTACGGAACCTGGAACAGCAGATCCGCATAGGTGTAGATGGACACCCCGCCGTGGGAGAAGGCGACCCGCATCGTGACCGCGACCCCGACCTGACTGATCGCGGCGTAGACCAGAATCCACCCCAGCACGGGCATACCGGCGCGGACCGGACGCCAGGTGTACGGGATCGGCCGAACCCGCCACTTCCATTCGAAACCGTTGCGGCGCAACGCGAACACCACCCACACGGCCTGTCCGACAATCCCCGAAGTGGTCCCGATCCCGATTGTCAGCACCTGAGCGGTTGTCATCGAGGCCGGCGTCAATGTGATCGGTCCGGGGAGCAGCGCGAAGATCCCGCCCGTCAGCAACACGATGACGTTGTTGACCACCGGCGCCCACGCGGCCGCGGCGAAGCTGTCCCGCACATTGAGCACCGCCGTCAGCAAAACCGTTACGCCATAGAAGAAGATCTCCGGTAGCAGTAGGTAAGCGAACCAGGTGGTGAGCTCCCGCTGGTCCGAGTCGCCCACGAAAACCCGCACGATCAGTGGCGCACACAGCACCGTGACGAGGGTGACCGCGCCGAGCCCGAGCACTGCTGCCACCAGCACGCGCTGGGTGAACTCCCGAGAGTGCTTGCGCCCGTGGCGCCGTGCCCGTGTGAGCAGCGGCACGACGGCGCTGGCGAACACGCTGCCGAGCAACAGCTCATAGACCATGTTCGGCAGACTGTTCGCCCCGGTATAGGCATCGCCGACCGCCGCGGTGCCCAGCAATGCCGCCAGCACGATCGTCCGGGCAAACCCTGTCACTCGGCTGACCACTCCGGCAATCGCGACGTACCGGCTCGCTCGCGCCAGCCCGCCTCCCGAGGTGTCCGCCCGAGGTCGAACCCCTCTGAGCCGGGGCATTTCTCGCACGGCCTGCGGCCGCGAATTCGTCCCGAGCGGCAACGGCTGAGTCGGCAGATTGCCGTAGTCGGTCATAGCCCTCACTCGCGCTAGCGGATGGCCGCTCGGATGCGCGCCCCCTGGAATCGCCTTCGAGCCATAATGCCCCGCCGAGATCAACGCGCAGGTCGGCCGCGATTTCAGTCGACGGCCACTGCGTCCACTGAACATTCGATGGGCCCGGGTCTCGAGGGCATTCCCGATAACGGAGTCTGTGTGACGCAAGCCACACTCGGCCCTTGCAAACCTGGAGAGTCGTGCCCGGATCGGGATAGTCGGGTGAACGAACGATCACGGCGCCCGCAACCCACCAGCTTCGATTTGCTAAAAATTAGCTGAAGGGTTTTCCTTCAGGGTGTGAGCGGATCCGCGGCCTTGCGGGTTCACGGCTGAGGCTCGATCTGTAGGGGATATCCGATGAGAAACGCGTCGTTTCGACGCAGCACGTTTGCTGCCGTCTTGTGCATGGCCTCGGTAACCGCTGGTTTACTGGGCTGGAGTCAGGGTGTGGCCGCGGCAGATGTGGTGCCCGATAGATCCCGGGTTGTCCTCACCGATGACGGGTGGACGTTGACGGTGACCAAGGCCGCGGAGACCTTGGATCGCTACCCGAACCTGGCGGCGACGATGTTCACACGTGAAGGGTTCGTCTCGCTGAAGGCGGTGGCCGAAATCAGCGGTGCTGGAACCCAGCCGGTCGGTACGGGTGTCGTCAGCTTCGGCTATCAGGTCGGCTGCCAGATCGATGTGTCCAGCGGCTTGACCACCGGTCTCGGAATGTCGGTGGGCCCCAATGCCTCTCTCAATATCTCCTACCCGCCGAGCGTCAGTGTCGGTGTCAACGCCTCGGTGTCACCGAACATCTCCACGACCCTCAAGCCCGGGTCGATCGCGACTGTCGAGTTCGGTCGCAAACAGCTTGCAGCCGGGCGGGCGTCGATCGCGATGGATCAGGTCGAGGTCAAAGTCGATGCCTGCATGGGCCCGGTCTCTTTGCGCTCCTTCGCCACCGCGACGATCTCGACTCCGACCGCGGACAACACCACCACCGCCTATGGCGATCCCATCTGGCTCTGAGCCCGTACCGCGCATTCCACCGTCGACACCTTGGCCCCTGGTAGAGGGATTGCAGTAGGAGATACCCAATCATGAACAGCACTACCACCGATCGCCGCGCTCACGCTGCGGCCGAACCCGATTCAGCCGTACTCGCGGCGCCCGCGGTTGTCGCAGGGCTGGTTCTGCTGATCGCAGCCTTCGCCACCCTCAATCGGATACCGGGCTGGGCCGACGACTATGGCGCAATCCTGGTTTATCTCGCGTTCTTTCTCTACATGTCCCTGGCTGGTCGGCTGACCTGGTGGGGTATCGACGCTCTCTACACGCGCATGAAAGACGGCCGGAGTCGCCGATGAGCCGCCCGGCCACGTTCAATCGGGCAGCCGCAGGTGCGTTGGCAGTCATCGCAGGAAGCGTTGCTATCGGATTCATCGGCCTCGCCGCACCGACCGCGTCTGCGGTCCCGTGCGCCGAATGGCAGCAAATGCATCCCGGATGGCCCTGTGTCGACACCCCTTCGCTCCCACCCACACCACCTCCCGGACCCCCGACTACGCCGCCGGCTCTGCCGACACCGGCCATGCCCGGCCAACCCCCGAGCGGCAACGGCGGGGGGAGCCGAGCTGGGGCGCTCACCCCGCCGCCACTGCCGCCGGGCAACCAGACACCGATCGTCCCCGTCCCGGGTGCGATCGAACCTGTGCTGCCGGGCAACACCCCGCCGACCTCGCACTCGGTACCGAGCCAAGCACCGACAGCCGACAGTCGCGTGCCAACACCGGACATGGCACCGCCGCCCTCCCCGATACCGCCGCCCGGGCCCACCTCGAATGCACCGATCCCAGCCGGCGTGGCTCCGGCACACCCGCCTCGCGAAGGTGAGCCGGAACCGGCACTCGTAGAAGAGGATCGGCGCAGGCCGGCGATTCTGCTTCTCGGTGTCACCGCGTTCCTGGCCGGCGGCACATCCACCACGCGGGCGCGCGGCAGGCTAGGTGCCACCACCGCCACACTCGCACCTACCGCCTCCGCGACAGCGGGCACCGCCAACCCCAGGATCGTGCCAGTGGCGATGGCCACCCCGAGACAACCTCCGCAACAGGAAAACAAGCCCGCCCAACCACATACGCCTCCACCCGATACCGAATCGCTGCGACCCGCCCAACCCCACCTCGACGAACCACCCGCCACCAGCAACGGTGGCGGTGACTACGGAGACGGCGGCACCTCCGGCGCCAGCCCAGATCCCAGTGCCGAACTCGGCGCACCGGCGACACCAGGCTCCGGGGACCACAGCGCAGACCAACCTCCCGCCGACAACAAACCGGACGAGGACCCGCAGAAATCCGGGACGAACACGATGGCGGCGTTCTTCGTCCTCGCGATCCCCTTCGTTGCCGGCGCCATCGCCGCCATCGCGTCGCTGCCGTTGTGGGCGATCATCCTCGGCGTCGTCCTCGCCGTCGGAGCTCTCTGGGCTCTGCTCTACCCCGACCAGTTCCAGAAAATGATCGAAGACGCCGCCCGCGCAGCCGGCGTCGGACTCGACCGGCTCAAAGAGCTGATGGACAAGTGGTTCAGCGAAAACAAACCTGAGGACCAGCCGGAACGGAAAGAAAATCCGCCGGGGCCCGGTGAGTCGCCGGTCTGGAAGGATGCCAAGCCCTATAAAGGTAAGACGAAGACCAATGGCGAGAATGGAAAGTCGCGAGAATATTATGAATGGGATTACACCCACAACGATATAGAAGTCTATGATAGCAAGGGAAATCATCTGGGCTCGAAAGACCCAGTGACCGGCGAGATGTACAAAAATCCGGTTCCCGGGCGGAAGATAAAGGTGGGCTGAGAAATGTCTAGCGAATCGGTGCGCCACTCTTGCGAGGGGATGGACGCTTGGACGGCCGACGACAGTATTCCGATCGGATACAATCCGAAATTCGGGGAATTCTATGTTGAGGTACCGGACAGCGACAGTTATGTCGCCCTGAACTATTGCCCCTGGTGCGGAGCTGAGCTTCCTCCCTCGCTTCGCGATCAGTGGTTCGACCGAATCTTCGACCTGGGGTTGGACGGGCCAGAGGATCCAGGCGTCCCTGATGAGATGAAATCAGATGCGTGGTGGACCAAAGGCGAGTAGGAACGCACACTCCATGCGGCTCAGCGCCTCGCGCAGTGAGCGAGCCACGAGCTTTCGCGCCATGATGCTCGGCTGAGACGTGTAGGTCGGCTGCGATTTCAGTCGACGGCCAGTGCTTAGACGATGTCGAGGCGGGCGGCGCGGACAGCGGGCGGGATGGAGCCGAGGAGGCTCAGGAGGGTGGCTGCGGCACCGATCACCCGGGCACCTGGGTCCGGTAGGTCGGCTCGTCCGAACCGAGCTTGCCGTCACGCAGCGTGATCACCCGGTCGGTCGACGCGGCCGCATCGGTGTCGTGCGTGACCATGACGACTGCGCGGGTCTCGTCGTGCGCAATGGTGTTGAGCAGCGCCAAGATCGAGTCACCGGTCTTGGAGTCCAGGTTGCCGGTTGGCTCGTCGGCCAGTACCAGCGGCGGATCCATGATCAACGCCCGCGCTACCGCGACGCGCTGCATCTGACCACCCGACAACTCGGAGGGGCGGTGCTCGGCCCGGTCGGCGAGTCCGACGAGTTCGAGCAACCGCATCGCATCCGGTTTCGCCTTGCCATCCGGATGCCGTCGAGCAGCTTCGGTACGGCGACATTTTCCCACGCGGACATGGTGGGTAGCAGATTGAAGAATTGGAATACGAACCCGACCCGGTGCCGCCGAAACTCCGACTGCGCTTCGTCGCCGAGATCGGCGATTTCTTTGCCTTGGAACAGAATCGAGCCGGAATCCGGGGTATCGAGCGCGCCGAGCAGATGTAGCAGCGTGCTCTTTCCCGCACC
The DNA here is from genome assembly GCF_007990755.1 of Nocardia ninae NBRC 108245. Lineage (GTDB taxonomy): Bacteria > Actinomycetota > Actinomycetes > Mycobacteriales > Mycobacteriaceae > Nocardia > Nocardia ninae. The sequence continues at coordinate 28,550 of NZ_BJXA01000015.1, forward strand.
GGACGGCCCTACTATGGGGACGAACTGGCCACTGTCCAGGGTCATGCTGATTCCGTCGAGTGCGCGTACCGACTGTCCGCCCACCCGGTGTTGCTTCGTTACCTCGGTCAACTCCAGCATTGGTCACTCCGGGCCGATAAGCGCTCGCCCGGCCGCCTGAGCGGCGACCGGCAACCCGCGTGAAAGGTTTTCCAAGCCACGTCATTCGGGTTACGGCGTTGATGTCTCAGCTGAGCAGATCATCCGTGCGCATCGCGAACCGCAACTCGGATCGACTGCCCACGTGCAACTTTCGGAATACTCGGGTGAGGTGCTGCTCGACGGTGCTCGTCGTGATGCCGAGCTGATCGGCGATGTCCCGGTTGCGTTCGCCGTCCGCAGCAAGGGTGGCCACCCGCAGCTCGGCCGGGCTAAGCGCGGACCGGATCTCCGCCGACGATCGAACAGAGACGGGCGGCTCCTCGGTTGCGGCACTGCCGGACAACGGTTTCACGCCACACCGGCGGGCCAAGCGGTCGGCGTTGCGGTGCAGGGCGCGCGCACGATCCGACTGGCCCATGCGCTGGTAGGTATCGGCCAGATCCTGTAGTAACAGGGCGATTTCGAGCTGATCGTCGTGTACCCGGGCGATCGCTTCCGACTCGCGCAGCAGGACGAGTCTGTCCTGTTGCGGGCCGGCCGCCGCCAGCAGACGCAACGAAACACCGCCGGTCCGGTGGGCGTCGGCTCGCCCCAAATGGCTGATGTGCAACCGCGCGTAGGTACGGGCGTTGTCCTGGTCACCCATCGCCGAGTACGCCTGCGCCATATCGTTTCGCCACGGCACCACGACGGGCAGGTCGAGCTGCCAGCGCTGCATGAGTTCGCCGCAGGTGCGGAAGTCCTCGATGGCGTCATCGAACCGGTGCGTCGCCAGATGGAGATGGCCGCGGGCATGGAGGTAGCGCAGCCCGAACCTGGACGCGAACATCGGCGGCGGCACGGCGCGATCGAGCTGCGTTTGTGCTTCGCGATACCGCCCGGCTGCGGTCAACGTGCGGATCAACGTGGCAACGGGACTTCCGACCCAGGTGCCGAGATTCTTTGCGGCCACCTGATTCAACGCGCGCTGGGCGTAGTGCTCGGCCGCTGTCAGGTCGCCGCGGCGCAGCGACACCTCGGCGCGCAATCCCGCGAACACCGACTGCCAGGTGGGCGCGGAGCGCGCATTCGCCTCGGCCAGCAAGACATCACACCAGGTCTGTGCGAGGTCGAGCCGTTCGGCGTGCACCAGTCCGTCGATTGCGGTAGCGAGCGGTTCGACGGTCGCGGGGTTCAACCGATGCCCGGTCAGCAGCTCCTGAGCGGCAATCGCGATGTGGCCGATGGGTTCTCGGGCGGTGATCGCGGACAGCACCGTCGCGGCCTGCCGGTCGGCCGAGGCGGCGGCACCGGTGTCCCTGGCGGGTTCGATCTCGCGCCGCCCGCTGGTCGCCAAGTCCGGATGGGTGTAGGCCAGCCAGGCATGAAAGAAGGCCACCTCGTCGGTGGACGCCGAGCGTTCGAGTGCTTCGAGCGCGACCTGCGCGTCGTCGACCTGCCCGTGCCACAGTGCGTAGCGGACCAGGAAGCGCAGCATGCGCTCATCGAGCAGTCCGGCTCGGGCGGCAGCGGTGGTCCGCAGATAGGCCCGGGTGGTCGGGGAGGGCTTGACCTGCCATTCGATCGACAACATGCGAGCGGAGATGTCCGCGCGATCGGCGGCGTGCAGGCTGATGCGATAGGCGAGTGTCAAGCATTGGACCGCACGATAGATCTGGTTCTGCAACATCGCGTCATCGGCGGCGGCGAGCAGCACCGCCGACGCCCATGGGTAGCGCGCATAGCCGGCGTCGAGCAGAAGTCCGGCTACCGTGCGCGGGGATTCGCCGTCGAGGTGCAGCAGTCCGGCAGCCCGATGGGACAGTCTCTTGCGGGCGTCGACCGCGGTGTGCCGGAGCACGCGCTCGCGGAATTCGGACGGATGGAACCGGGTTGTCGTGGCGTCGATCAGGCCTGCGGCGGACAGGCGACCGAGGACGGGCCGGATGGCGGATTCCTCGGCCTCGAGCAGTGCGGCGACGCGTCCGGGAGTGGCGGACTCGTCGAGCACGGCAATCGCCTGCGCGATCCGCCACCCCGCGGCATCGCCGATCGGTAAGCGGGCGTTGCCATTCGGGCCGCGGCGTTCTGGGCGGTGCAGCGCGACCCCGGGCGGCAGCGCGGAGCCCGGCGGGCAACTCGGATGTTGTGTGGAATGCATTCGACTCACTTGTGCCTCCAGCGTGTCGCGCCGATCGCCCTGCTGAAATAGATGAGGGCCGCTCCGCACGGCAACGTGGGAACGTGGTCGACCTCGATCGGCTAGCATTCCCCCGCCCAATCTTGCGTCACACAGTGCATCGCGCGCTGGACATGCGCGTCAAGGTTTTCAGACCACTCTGCATCCGAATGAGCAATAAGCTGTCATATCTCCGGCAAAACGAACGGGCGGTGACATTCCGCCTGGTGGGCGGCGCATATCGCGGACGCGGGCTCGTGGTGTATCAGCGGTGGCCGCGCACAGGCGGAGCAGAATCGAGCGTCCGAGGTGTTGCGCGACCGTTGGTCCGCGTGCCGCCGCGAAGCGCGAACGACGGTCGCCCGGTAGGCGCTCACGCCGACAGCCCGGTCAGTCCGAGTCGCCGCCGGGACTGTGAAAATGCTGAGAAGACAACCTGATTCGCCGCTCACGGCCAAGACATTTCGGCCGCGCCCAGGCCCGCGCGCGGCCGAAATGCCTTGGGCCGCTGGACGATACCGACATCGATCCCGTGGTCTACGCGGCCGCACCGGCAGCCGCCGCCCACCCGATCAGTGTCGGTTAGCTCACATACCGGGCTATTTCGTAGGGTTTCCGGCCGATCCATGACATGGTAGTCCAGTGAGATCAAGCTTATCGACCTGATTCGTTTGGCTCATCTACAGAAAAGATGAAGTAACACAATGGCTCAAGGCAGTGTGAAGTGGTTCAACAGCGAAAAGGGCTTCGGCTTTATCGCACAAGACGGTGGCGGCGCTGACGTGTTCGTCCATTACTCCGCCGTGTCCGGCTCGGGATTCAAGTCCCTTGAAGAAGGACAGCGCGTGGAGTTCGAGGTCGGACAGGGACAGAAGGGGCCGCAGGCCCAGGACGTCCGCGCCATCTGATCGGCGCAGCTTGAAAGAGCCCCGCACCCCTTGGGTGCGGGGCTTTTGCGTTGTCGGCGCGCGTTTCCTGGAGCGGTCCCGCGATTCTCGTCCGCGCCGGCCGACGCGGCGGTATCGTCGGCGGACCTGAGGCAAAGCCTCTGGTCGGAACCGCTTTCCCGCCGAGGAGGTCGCAATGCGGCGACGCATCTCACTCCGTCTGCTGTGGCGCCATGTGCTGCGTGGCCTGGTCCTTTGCGGCGCGTGCGCCGGTGGATCGGCCCGCTGCTACACCGAATGGACGCGTGCGAACCCTGTGCACCAGCCGTCGGCGGAGTGCTGGGACTGGTCCATTCCCCATCAGTGGTACGACGCGGCGCATCGCCACTGACCGCTCAGCCGGTGACGCTCGGCTGCCCGCTCTCGATGTGCCCGCGGAAGTGGCGCTGGTAGGCCGGATCGATGTCCACGGTCAGCGAGAGGTCGTACCAGCCGTTGCCGTATTTGAGCGCGTTCCAGGTGTCGGTGGTGGTTTTTCCGGGTGCGATCTTGAAGGTCCACGGTCCGTCGTTGCGGTAGCTGTTCGCCTTGACCGTGACCACGGCCGGTGCCGTGCCCTTGTTCGTCATCGACAGTTGCAGTTTGTCGTCGGTGGAATAGGCGGCGGTCACCTCCAGCGGCGACGTCGAGGTGCCGTTCATCCGCCAGAGAAAACGATTCGGTCCGTGGATCGCGATGCCGTACTTCTTGTCGGGGTAGCTCTGGACGCTCCAGGTATCGGTGACCGTGGCCCCCGATTTCACGTCATAGCGCCACGGGCCGTCGGTGCGACCATCGGCCCGATACGCCGCCAATTGGATGTCGGCCGATCCGGTGTTGCGGAAGGTCGTGGTCAGTGCGCCACTGGCGGTGAGTGTTCCGTACGCGACGGCGGCATAAGGTAGCGGCCGGGCAGGTCTCGTGCCCGATTCCTGCTCCGGCGGTCGCTGGCTGCCCGGCGCGGGCGGCGCGGGCTTCGGCAGTTTGCTCTGGGTCGCATCGGCTTGCGCCCGAAGGGCATTGGCGTCGGGCAGCATCGGCACGGTGGTGTCGGTCTTGCCGAAATCGAAGCAGCCGGTGAGATCGCCGCAGATGGAGCGGCGCCACGCGGAGATGTTGGGTTCATCGACGCCGGTCCACTTCTCCAGGAAGCGGATCACCGAAGTGTGGTCGTACACTTGCGAATTCACCCAGCCGCCGCGGCTCCACGGGGAGATCACCAGCATCGGCACACGAGGCCCGAGGCCGATGGGCCGACCGTTGACGTATTCGCCCGGGGTGCCCGGCGGTGCCATCGGCGGGGGGACGTGGTCGAAGAAGCCGTCGTTCTCATCGAAGTTGATGAGCAGGGCGGTCGAGTTCCACAGTTTCTGGTTGGCCCACAACGCTTTCAGTACCGCCTGGGTGTAAGCGGCACCGTCGGCGGGGCGGGCGGCCGGGTGTTCGGAATAACCGTAGGGGGCGACGACCCAGGAGACCTGGGGGAGGCGTCCGCCGGAACAGTCGGCGATGAAGTCCGCCAGGACGTGGTCGACCTGCTTGCCCTGCCCCGAATCGGGCTTCCAGTTCTGTTCGCCGAATACCTTTGCGCGCGTAGCGAGTTCGGTGTTCTTCGGATCGTGGTAGGCATTGAACAGCCACAGCGGGTTGTCGCCGTAGTCGCCGACGAAGGGGTGGCCGCCGGAGTCGTCACCCACCTCGTCGTTGGCGTAGACCTGCCAGCTGATTCCCTTGTCCGACAGGCGTTCCGGATACGTGGTCCAGCGATAGACCGGCTTGTAGTTGGCCGGGTTGCTGATCGCGGGCCCGCCGTACTGTCCTGCCGGATCGATGGTTCCGGTCCACTGATAGAGCCGGTTGGGTGTGGTCGGCCCGAGGACGGAACAGAAGTAGTGGTCGCAGACGGTGAACGCGTCGGCCAGGGCGCGGTGGAACGGGATGTCGGCCTCGGTGAAATAGCCCATGGCCATCTCGCCCTTCGCCGCGGTCCAGCCGTCGCTCCAGCCGCCGCGGACCGCGCGATGCTGATCGTCCCAGCCGTGCGGCAGGTCGCCGAGATCCTGGCCGTCGACCACCGCGGTGTCCACGTGGAAAGGCAGCAGGTAGCCGCCGTCGGAGCGGCCCGGATCCGGCTGGAAGTAGACATTGCGGCCGTCCGCCTTGACCACGGCGGTCGCGTCGCCCAGCCCGCGCACCCCGCGCATCGTGCCGAAATAGTGGTCGAACGAACGGTTCTCCTGCATCAGGATCACCACATGCTCGACGTCGTTCAGCGAGCCTTTGCTGCTCGGCGCCGCGAACGACTCGGCCATGCCGGACGGCAAGCCCTGCAGTCCGCCGCTCAACGCTGCCGCTCCGAGCGCCCCGCCGATGAATCGCCGCCTTGGAAAACCTGGACCTACCTCGGGCACAGCATCCCTCTCGATCCGACATGTGTCGACGTGCAGAGTAAAGAATGTTCGATTGCTATAACCACCTGCGATATTTTCGGCCGGAAGCAAATGGGCAGTAAACATGCCGTAGCGGGGAACCGAAGGAGCGAGGGCCAAGCGGTGCGGGCCGAATTGTTCTCGATGCCCGACCGGATGCGTTGCTCATCGCGAAACCCGGGCGAAGCGTGCCGCCGCGCGGGTGAGCGTGACCGCGAGCGCGGTGGCGGTCAGCGCCACCACCAGCGTAGCGACGAGATAGGCGACGGCGACGATGACCGTGTGCAGGCCGAGCAGTCCGTGAATGTCGTTGGTGTAGGTGGAGAAGGTGGTGAATCCACCGAGCACGCCGACGCCGAGAAATGGGCGGGCCAGCGGGTGCGCCGGACGGATTTCGGTGACCACCACCATCAGCACGCCCAGCAGGAAGCTGCCCACGACATTGATGGTGAACACCGCCCACGGGAACCCACCGGGCGGCGTGGGCCAGGCCAGGGTCAGGCCGTACCGGGCCAAACTTCCGAGCGCGCCGCCGATGGCGATCACGGCGAGTATCGCGCCGTGCTTTTCCCCGGCCTCGCGCTGCTGGCCGAAGTCGCGCATTTCGATATCGGATTCGACCGAAAGGGTCGGCGGCGGTTCGATGCGCACAGCGGTCTCCTACTCCAAAGCCGCCCGAAAGCGGAGTGATGGGGTAGGGACTGTTGGCCGGCGATGCCGCGGTTGTTCCGGATCGAGTGTCCGGAGCGGCGAGCCCCACCGCCGCACCATTCATTCTATGGGATCCCCGCTATCGCACAGCATCGGGTGTGTCCGAGCCGACACCGACTCAGGCCGGATCCGGCACATGGATCGAGGCGAGTTTGGCAGGGTCGATGACGATGTGGATGGCGGTGATCCGGGCTTCGACGACCGTGAAGGCGATGACGGACAGCGGGGTTCCGTCGGGCCGCCAGGACATCTGGCCGGGTACGCCGTTGACCAGCACCCGTCGGTACCGGGCGACCTCGCCGGAGAACATGCGGGCGCCGGCGGCGACCTCGGTGGCGCCGAGTCTGACGACCACGCCATCGGCGGTGTCGACGGTCAGCCGCACATTCGGGTCCAGGACGCGCAGCAGCGCTTCGAAGTCGCCGCCTAGGGCGGCGGCCCGGAAGGCTTGGAGGACCTCCTGGTGTTCGCGGCCGGGGCCCGCCGGCCGGCCCGTGGACTGGACCTTACGGCGGGCCCGGCTGGCGATCATCTTGCTGGCGTCGGCGGATTTGCCCAGAATATGGCCGATTTCGTGGAACGGCACCGCGAACATGTCGTGCAGGACGAACGCGAGGCGCTCGCTCGGGGTGAGCGAATCGAGCACCACGAGCAGGGCGAGGCCGACCGAATCGGCCAGCGCCACTTGCTCGTCCGGCGCCGGGCGGTCGTCGGGCGTCACCACGAAGTCCGAAAACTCCTGTTCATAATGGGTTTCGGGGTGGGCCTGGCGGGAGCGCAAGAGGTCAAGACTGATTCGGCCGACCACCGTGGTCAGCCAGCCCGCCAGGTTGCCGATGGTCGCCGCGTCCTGGCGGACGAGGCGCATCCAGGCTTCCTGCACCACGTCCTCGGCGTCGGCGTGCGATCCCAGCACGCGGTACGCGACGGCGCGCAGCCGATCGCGCTGGGCTTCGAACGCTTCGGCCATCGGGCCGGAGGGGTGGGCGGTCACGGCTTCGGCGGTTGACGGAGCGAGATCCGGTTGCCGTCCGGGTCCGTCGCCTCGACGCGGATCCCGAACGGGTAGTCCTCGGGTTCGGGCTGGGTGAAGGTGACGCCGCGCTCGCGCAGGATCTCGAAATCCTTTCGCAGATCATCGGATTCGAGGACCACAGTGCCGGGCGCGGCGGGCTGACCCTCGTTGCCCGGCTGCCCCGAACTCGCCGCATGCCGCCACAGAATGATCTGCACCGCGCTATCGGGAACCCCGACGGTGAGGAAACGTCCCTCGGGCCCCGGGAAGTCGATCCGCTTCTCCAGGCCGAGCCCCGTGGTGTAGAACTCCAGTGCGCGGTCTTGATCGGTGACGTTGATCGTCACGTACATAATGTTGGTCAGCATCTTGTTCTCCGGTTTCGTCGGTGCGCCGGCCGCGCGTATGCGGTCGACACACCTATGACGAGTGGCGGCGGGAGAAGGTAACAGGACCGGGCCGGACGATGAATTTCGCGGCGCCGGGTCGTCTCTATCGCTGAGGTCTGTACCCCTTCGGAAGGAAGCGCCATGAACTGGACCCTCGAGGTCGTCATCGTCCCGGTATCGGACATCGATCGGGCGAAGGACTTCTACAGCGAGCGGCTGGGATTCGCCGTCGACCACGACACGAAGGTCGGCGACGGTATGCGCATCGTGCAGCTGACACCACCGGGCTCCGGCTGCTCCATCGTCATCGGCGAAGGGGCCGTCCCGAAGATGGAACCGGGCTCGGTCAAGGGTCTTCAGCTGGTTGTGCCCGACATCGAGCAGGCGCACCGAGAACTCGTGGCGCGCGGTGTCGCGGTCACTGATATCCAGGTGCTCGGCGAAAACCCTTCGCCCACACCGGATCCACTCGACAATGTCGGCTTCGTCTTCTTCGAGGACCCGGACGGCAACAGCTGGGGCGTGCAGCAGATCTCCTCGCGCGGTTAGGGGCAGCAGTTCGGATCGAGCACCAGGCATAACGCGGAGAGGGCGTCCCGGCGCGCGCGGTGGTAGGTATTCATGCCGCGGCGCTCGGAGACGATCAGTCCGGCCTTGCGCAGCTGGGTGAGATGGTGGCTGATGGTGGACTCGGCCAGCCCGGCGGTGCCGGCGAGGTCGCCGGTGTTCTCCTCGCCGTGCGGGGAGGTGAGCAGCAGTGACATGAGCTTCACGCGAACCGGGTCGGCGATGGCTTTCAGTCGGAGCGCGACCTCCAGGGCTGCGGCGTCGTCGACCGGTCCGGCGGCGACGGGGGCGCAGCACACCGGGGCGGACATGTCGATCATGGGCAACGCCTTGGGCATGCCGACAACTCTACCGAGCTTATTGACATATGTCGAAAAGGTGGTGCAGACTCGGCCGTACCACTTCTTCGATATATGTCTCACAACCTGGAGGTTGCTGCCATGTCCCGTATCCAGCTCGCACTCAACGTCGACGACCTCGACCAGGCAATCGCCTTCTACTCCACCCTGTTCAATACCGCGCCGGCCAAGCGTAAGCCGGGGTATGCGAACTTTGCTGTCGCCGAGCCGCCGCTGAAGCTGGTGCTCATCGAGAACCCGGGTTCGGGCGGCAGTCTCAACCATCTCGGGGTAGAGGTCGAATCCTCCGAGCACGTGCACGGCGAGATCGCGAGACTGTCGCAGGCCGGGTTGTTCACCGAGGAGCAGATCGCCACGACGTGTTGTTTCGCCACCCAGGACAAGGTGTGGGTCACCGCCCCGGATGCCGAGCGGTGGGAGGTGTACACGGTGCTGTCCGATAGCGAAACCTTCGGCGCCGCACCCGAACTCGCGACCACGGACGCCGCGGCGACGGCGGTGTGCTGCGGCACGGCCGAGGAGGCCGCTGCCGAGGGGGCGTGCTGCGGTACCGATGCCAAGGGCAAGGCCGTCGCGTCAGGCGCGGGCTGCTGCGGCTGACCGGCATCTAGCTCACGCTGGAGTGGGGGAGTTCACCGGACGTTCGCTTGCGTTCCTGATTCGATATCCATCAATATCGATGTATGTCGAATCAGGGACCCGCGCTGCCGTTGGCCGCGCCCGGATGCGCGGCCACGCCGCTCGCTCGTCAGCCATTGACCGCTGCGGCCGCCGTCGAGCTGGCCGCGCAGTTCAAGGCGCTGGCCGATCCGGTGCGGTTGCGGGTGTTGTCCGCGGTCGCGGCGCGGGCCGGCGGTGAGGCCTGCGTGTGTGAGGTCTCCGAAGGTATCGACGTGACCCAGCCGACGATCTCCCATCACCTGAAGGTGCTGCGCGAGGCGGGACTGCTGACCAGCGAGCGCCGCGCGTCGTGGGTGTACTACCGGGCGGTTCCCGAAGCGCTGCAACGGCTTTCGGATGTGCTGGCGACCGAGGCCGGTCTGGTGGTGTCCGCGTGAGCGCCGTGCCCGACCATCCGCCCGTCGTCGGCAAGCTGTCCACGCTGGACCGGTTCCTGCCGGTCTGGATCGGTGCGGCGATGGTGGCCGGACTGCTGCTGGGCCGGCTGATCCCAGGGCTCGGTGACGCGCTGTCCGCAGTCGAGATCGACGGGATCTCGCTGCCGATCGCCCTCGGGTTGCTGGTGATGATGTATCCGGTGTTGGCCAAGGTGCGCTACGACCGCCTCGACAGTGTCACCGGCGACCGGCGCATGCTGGCGGGATCGCTGATCCTGAACTGGGTCGTCGGGCCCGCGCTGATGTTCGCCCTGGCCTGGCTGCTGCTGCCGGATCTGCCGGAGTATCGCACCGGGCTGATCATCGTCGGGCTGGCGCGCTGCATCGCGATGGTGATCATCTGGAACGACCTGGCCTGCGGTGACCGCGAAGCCGCCGCCGTGCTGGTCGCGGTGAACTCCCTGTTCCAGGTGGTGATGTTCGCGGTGCTCGGCTGGTTCTACCTGTCGGTGCTGCCGGGCTGGCTCGGTCTCGAGCAAACCCAGATCGACACTTCGCCGTGGCAGATCGCCGAATCGGTGCTGATCTTCCTGGGCATTCCGCTGCTGGCCGGCTACCTGACCCGACGCTTCGGCGAGAAGGCCAAGGGGCGCGCCTGGTACGAATCGAGCCTGCTGCCAACGATCGGGCCGTGGGCGCTCTACGGGCTGCTGTTCACCATCGTGATCCTGTTCGCCCTGCAGGGTAAGCAGATCACCTCCCAGCCCCTCGACGTCGTACGCATCGCTGTCCCGCTGCTGGCGTACTTCGCGCTCATGTGGGGCGGCGGCTACGCCCTCGGCGCGCTGATGGGCCTGGGTTACGCACGCACTACCACGCTCGCATTCACCGCGGCGGGCAACAACTTCGAACTGGCCATCGCCGTCGCCATCGCCACCTACGGCGCCTCCTCGGGGCAAGCACTGGCCGGGGTTGTCGGCCCGCTCATCGAGGTGCCCGTCCTCGTCGGACTGGTCTATGTCTCCCTCGCGCTGCGAAAGCGCTTCCGCCCCACCGTAACCCCTGACCTGCATACCGAGACCGAACGGGTGACTCGATCATGACCGTGCCCAGCGTGCTGTTCGTGTGCGTACACAACGCCGGGCGTTCCCAGATGGCGCAAGGCTTTCTGTCCCACCTCGCCGGCGGCGCGATCGAGGTCCGGTCCGCCGGGTCCGCTCCCGGCGACACCCTCAATCCCGCCGTGGTCGAGGCCATGCGCGAGGTCGGCATCGATATCACGGGCCAAGCACCGAAAATCCTTGACCCGGACACCGTCGAAGCGTCCACCGTGGTCATCACCATGGGCTGCGGCGACGCTTGCCCGTATTTTCCCGGCGTCGACTACCGCGACTGGAAACTCGATGACCCGGCGGGCAAAGGCATCGACGCCGTCCGGCCCATCCGTGACGAAATCCGTTGGCGGGTGGAGAAACTCATCGAGGAGCTCGCACCTGCTCGGTGATGGCCGACACCCGCTGCGGAACCGGTCTTCGCGCTGCCCAGCTGGTGCTTCAGTGATCGTGTTGTGGCACTTCGGCATCCGAGTGTCGATCCGGCGAGCGCAAGGGTGCGCCGACGTGGTGCATGTGTCGCAGCGCCTCGCGGTACGAGGCGATCAGCCCCGTTTCGTGGTAGGGCACGCCGATTTCATTGCAGTAGTCGAGGACGATCAACCGGGCGTGCCGCAGGTTCGGGGTCGGCATGCTCGGGAACAGATGGTGCTCGATCTGATAGTTGAGCCCGCCGAGGGCGAAGTCGGTCAGCGCGCCACCGCGCACGTTGCGGGAGGTCAGCACCTGGCGGCGGAGGTAGTCGGGGCGGTCGTCGCCGGTCAGGGTCGGCATGCCCTTGTGGTTCGGGGCGAAGATACAGCCCATGTACAGGCCGAAAAGTCCTTGGTGCACAGCGAAGAAGGCCAACGCTTTGTCGGCGGGCAGTACCGCGAACAGTGCGGCCAGGTAGACGGCGAAGTGGCCGAACAGCAGCGCGCCCTCCCAGCCGCGGTGTTTGACCGAGCGATCTTTGAGCGCACGCACACCGGCCACATGCAGGTTCAAGCCCTCCAGCAGCAGGAGCGGAAAGAACAAGTACGCCTGCGCCCTGCCGATGAGACGCGGCAGACCGCGGCTGGACGTCGCCTGCTTCTGTGACCAGACCAGGATGTCCGGCGCGACATCGGGGTCGAGCTCCTCGTGGTTCGGGTTGGCGTGATGGCGCGTGTGCTTGTCCTGCCACCAGCCGTAACCCAGACCGATGCCCGCGTTGCCGACGAGTCGTCCCACCAGCTCCGTCGGCTTCCGTAGCCGAAAGACCTGGCGGTGCGCGACATCATGCATGACCAGCGCGATCTGCGCGAACGCCACCGCCATGAACGCCGCCACCAGCAGCGTCCACCACGAATCGCCGATCTGGACGAACGCCACCCAGCCGGCTACGAACGCGACTCCGACAAGACTGAGCCGAACGGCGTAGTAGACGGGCCGCCGATCCATCAGCCCCGCTTCGGAGATCCGACGCAACAGACGGGCGTAATCACCGCGGTGTGCTGACCGGGACGATGACTCGGGGGCCAAGGCAGGTGTCGTCATAGAACTTCCTGAGAGGTGATTCGGCGACGCCACCCCTTTTTCGCCCGACCCTGCTGGCCGATCGATGGCAGAGCGCCGCTTTCGATACCCCGAAACTATCCGCTCGCGCCTCGTTACTTGTAATCCCCTGGTATGACATGAGATCGGACTGTGGGGTGAGATCGGGCGCGCACCGCAGGCCGAGACGGTTCAGCGCTTGTCGGCCGACACTGTCCTAATAGGTTGCGCCGAGCCGCATTTGGATCTGCTCTTCGACGACCTCGTAGCCCAACCGCTGGTAGATGGCGTTGCTCGTGGGATTCAACTTGTCGGTGAACAGGAGAATCTCGTGGTTTCCGGCGTTCAACGCGGCTTGCGACACGTGGTGTGTCACCGCCGCCGCGTAGCCGTGGCCGCGATGCTCCGGTGGGGTGGCCACCAGGCCGACCCGCACGATCCCGGCGACGCTGCGCGAAAGGGAAGCAACCGACACCGGCTGTCCGTCGACCTCCCACAACCAGATGCCGTGGTAGGACAGTCGCTCACCGACCTCGTCGAACGGCGCAGAGGTGTCCTTGTCCGCGAACACTTTGGTGAAATCCTCCAGCACCGCCCGGTCGGACTCGTGCGCAAGCCGGGCTTGCCCGGCCGTCGGGCGTGGTGCCACCAGCTCCCGCAACCGGTAGAGAAGTTGCTGTTCAACGACCTCGGACCGGCGTCCGGTGGCCTCGGCGAAGGCATGTACGACACCGACCGGGCCGACGACAAAGTCGGCCTCCCGGCCGGCATCCTGCAATGCCGCGACCAACTCGGCCGCATCGTCGGGGGCAAGGCCGAACAGGCCCAGTGGGGACGGCCGGGTATGCACGATCGCTCCGCCAATCCGACTCCCGCGCGACAACCAGCCGAACAGCGGCGCGTTCGGATGCCCCGGCACATTGCCGGCGGCAACGGTCGCGCTCACGGTCAACGCGGCATTGTGTTCGGCGGGCCGGGACCGCAGAAACTCGCCGGCCGCCCCCAGATATTGCTCGACATCGTCGGTGAAGTTCCAGCCCATGCCACCTATGCTGTCGAACCGCGGCGCTAGACGCATCCCTATTGTTTGCGAGCTTCCCACGGCAGCAACGATTCCTGGGCTTGACCTGAATATAGGTTGAGCTTCTAGTGTCTGTTTCGTGAGTGAACATGAGAACGCAGAAGCAGTGTCGGTCGCCGTTCTGGGGTTGGGTGAGATGGGGTCGGCGTTGGCTGCTGCCCTGATGGCGGCCGGTCATGCGGTCACCGTGTGGAACCGGTCGGAAAGCAAGGCTCAACCACTGGTAGTGAAGGGCGCGCGATGGGCGGCGACACCCGAGGCGGCCGTCGCCGCGGCTGAGGTAGTGATCGTCAATGTTAAAGGTGGCGCGGTGGCGGCGGAGCTGCTGCGGGCGGCAGGGGCGGCATCGGCGGGACGAGCCGTGGTCGACCTGACCGACGGTACGTCCGAAGAGTCCAGGGCCACTGGACAATTGGTGACCGAGTTCGGCGCGGAGTACCTGCACGGCCAGATCATGACCATCGCTCCGGCCGTCGGCTCACCGGATGCGGTGGTGTTCTACGGTGGTCCGCGTCCGGTGTTCGACCGATACGAGACGTTGCTCCAGGTCCTAGGCGGTCGCGCCACCCATGTCTCCGCCGACCCCGGTGTTGCCGTGCTGTACGGGATGGCAGTCCACGACATCATGTGGGGTCTGCTGAACGGATTCCTGCACGCCGCAGCGCTTCTCGGCAACGCAGGTCTGCGGATCGGCGACTTCGGTCAGTTGGCGGAGCCATCCTTGTCGGCGCTGCCATCCCTGTTCCCGATGCTCGCCAACGAGATCGATCGTGCGGAGTTCGCCACGCCTTACGGCGCACTCCAGCATCACCTGCCCTCGATCGACGACTTGATCGCCGAAAGCCGTACGCGCGGAATCGATATCGACCTGCCTACCTACACCAGAAACCTCGTCGCCGAGGCGCTCGAGGCGGGTCACGGGCACGATAGCTACGCTCGGCTGGTGGAACGCTTCAGCCGCCGATAGTTGAGCGGGCGGTCCCGACCGTGGGATGGGGCGCTGGTCCCGCCCCATCATGGGTGGTTGCTGTTCCGGCGTCGCGGCGCTGGTTGCCGGGTGACGGCTCGAGCCGTGACATCAGTGCCAGTAGTCGCCATCCGGGAGGCGCAGCCAGACGTCGGGCGGTCCCTCGAACGCGCGGGAGTCGGTCGGCCGCACACCGGCGTACGCGCAGCAGTACGCGATGGGGTTGCGCTGATACAGGTACGAGGCGAGGATCTCCTCGGCTGAGTCGTGCTCGTCCGGGCCGCCTGCGGGGGTGCAGGTCCCAGCCGATGATCTCCCCGTCGCGGGCGATACTGCCTTGGTTACCGCTCTTGGGGTTCGCATACATCGCGTAGCACTTGGTGCCCGGCGACAGGCGGGTCGAGACGCCGGGCATCGAGGCACCGTAAGCCCAGGGTTGGACGAGCACGCAGCCGCCGGGGACGTCGGTCGCCCACAGCGTCAACTCGGTGTGGTTCGCCAGGGGATAGGTCCACATGTCGTCCTCGGTCACCGAGTCCGCCGATACGACCTCGGCGTTCAAGCGACGGACCGCCTCGGCCGCGTCGATGTCCGCGATGCAGGCGAGGCTCAATCCGTCGAGCCAGAGTTCGCCGAGTGCCGTGGTCAGACGGCGGCCTTCGTCGACCGCAGCTTGTTCCGA
This sequence comes from Nocardia ninae NBRC 108245, assembly GCF_007990755.1. Classification (GTDB taxonomy): domain Bacteria; phylum Actinomycetota; class Actinomycetes; order Mycobacteriales; family Mycobacteriaceae; genus Nocardia; species Nocardia ninae. Next base: position 43,660 of record NZ_BJXA01000015.1, read on the forward strand.
GGCGGACAATGCGTCGGCGATCAGTGGATCCGGGCCGGCGAGGCTCAATCTTCCCGGGGACCAGCCCGCCATCATCGGTCGCGCCGGATCGGCGCCTGCCGCCACCAAAGCGCGGGCATTATCGGGCCGGTTGCCGAAAACCGCCCGCCACAAAGCAGTTCGGCCGGCAAGCATGGCGTCGACGTCGCTGACGCGGGCCGCCAACTCCGTCACTACTTCCACAGAACCGTACTCGGCGGCCACGTCCAGCGGTCTGCCGTGGAATCGCAGTCGAAAGTCGGGGTCGGCGCCCGCTTCCAGCCGGGCTCGTATCAGCTCCGGGTCGGTCCAAGACCGCAAACCGACGTCGCCCCAACCGCCTTGATCATCAACCATGGCGGACAGTCTGCCGCAGTCGACGGCCGCGCAGGCAGCCACCGCCGGATGGCACGCACCGTGCTGTTCCCCACTTGGTAACCGGGGATGCGTGATCGGCGGTCGGCAATATTGTTGTGGTATCAGTGATATTGGGGGACAGGCTATTTGAGAGCTCAGACCCCGACGGCTCAGGTTCGGATGAAACGAGGGACTCGGCATGCGCAAGTAATCCGGCCGCACCGAACCCATCGCATACCGCTTCTTCGTCAAGACCGAAGGTGGCGTCCACCGTGTCGACGTCTCGCTGTTCGCAGACGGGCAGGAACACCCGGTCAGTAGCCTCTACTGCACCCGCGAAGGCTGCGAGCACCTCCCTGATTGATCCAGTGCCGCTTCCTGCGCTGTCCAGTGCGACCACGGTTTCGCTTGTCGGATGGAGACACCAGCCCTGGGCTACTTTCCGGGACCGAGTCGAGCTTTGACGAGTTCGATGATGAGATCGAGCGTGTAGTCGAACTCGCGATCGCGGTCGTATCGCGCCAGATATGGTGCGGCGGAAGCGACCTGGGGGAGTCCGGAGGTTTCGAGGGTGTGCTGGCGCTGGGCGATTTCGTCGGGGTCGCTGGTGCCGAAGAGGGGTCCGGCGGACACCTCGCGTAGCAACGTGCCGATCAAGGTGGCCAGTAGCGTGCGTAGCAGGTGGACGGCTTCCTCGGGAGTGCTTCCGGCGCTGCGTAATACCGTGAGCAGTGCTTCGATCGGTGCCAGTCCGGCCATCGACGAGAGTTGGCGGGTCAGGACGAGGGTTGCGGCCTCGGGGTGGGCGAGGGTGACGCGGCGGAATTCGTGAGCCAGTGTGCGCAGGTCCGTTTCGATCGAGCCGGTCGGCGCGGGGATCCGGAGTTGTTCCAGTACGTGCTCGGCGACGGCGTCGAGCAGATCGTCTTTGCCTGCGACATGGTGGTAGAGGCTTTTGGCGTCTACGCCGAGAACGCGACTGACCGAGCGCATGGCCAACGCGCCGATGCCCTCGTTGTCGATCACCTCGAGCGCCGCGTCTCGGATCGCGGCGCGCGACAACTGTGCCTGCGCTTTCGGCGGCCGCCCTCGGCGCGGCGGATCTGTGCGGGCCGGGGCCACACTGTTCACCACCTCTTGATTATTTCCACGCTGTGGGTTTAACCTACCTGATATTCCCACGGCGTGGGAATAGGGCGTTGGGGCGGGTAACGCGGCCGCTCCACGCATCACTGATCGCTCAGGAGCTCGTCATGACCGACCGTTTCGCCATTCCGTCTCGTGAGGTGCTGCGCGCCCGCGAAAAGCTCGTCCTCGATCACTTCCACGACGAGGTGCGCCAGCAGTGGGACGACGTGCTGGCCACCTTCCCGCACCCGCACTACGAGATCATTCCCACGCTCACCGTGCACGACGGCGACGCCGCGGTGCGCGGCTACTACCACGACACCCGCGTCGCCTTCCCAGATCAGGACCACGAGATCATCGCACTACGGCACAGTGCCGACGCCGTAATAGTCGAATTCTGGTTGCTCGGAACACATTTAGGTCCGCTAGGCGGTATACCGCCCACCGGCGCCAAGCATCGCACCAGGATGACGGCGTACTTCGTCTTCGACGAGAACGAGAACCTGATCGTCGAGCGCATCTACTTCGACGCGCTGTCGATGCTCAAACAACTCATCGGCGGAGTAAACCTGCGCGACCCTCGCAAGTGGCCGCTGGTCGTGCGCGCACTGCGTGGGTTGCTCGCGATGTCGAGCAATCCGAACCCGTTGCTGGTCAACACATCACGTGCCGACTTGTCGGACTGATCGCGATGAAAGTACATCACCTCAACTGCGGCACCATGCGACCTGTCGCCACTCCCGACGGACTCGTCTGCCACGTCCTGCTCGTCGAAACCGAACACGGTCTCGTCCTGGTGGATTCGGGCCTCGGCGTGCACGACGCCCAAGCACCGGGCCGGCGCTTCGGCCCCGGCCGCTTCTTCGTCCGGCCGATATTCGACCCGAATGAGGCCGCCATCAACCAGATCCAACGCATGGGGTTCGACCCGCACGACGTTCGCCACATCGTGCTCACCCACTTCGACGCCGACCACGTCGGCGGGCTGGCCGACTTCCCTTGGGCCCAAGTGCATCTGACCCGAGCCGAGGCACTCGCATCCCAGCACCCCGCGACACTGATCGAAAAACAACGCTATCTCGCCGCACACCGCACCCACGGACCCCGGCTCTTCGCACACGACCCCGCAGCAAGCGAATCGTGGCGCGGATTCGCCGCCGCCAAGGAACTCACCGACATCGCCGACGGCATCGTCCTGATCAGCCTCCCCGGCCACAGCCGCGGCCACGCCGCGATCGCCGTCGACGCCGGCGATCGCTGGATCCTGCACGCCGGAGACGCCTTCTACCACCGCGGCCAACTCGACGGCACCAACTCCGCACCCAAACTCATGACCACGATGGAACGAATGATGGCATTCGATTGGCCCAAAGTCCGGTCCAATCACCAACGCCTGAGCCAACTCTGGACCGCCGCCGAACCGGACCTGATCCTCGTCAACGCCCACGACCCACACCTGTTCGACCAGGCTCGTCAGACCAACCCCATCCGGTAGCCGAGACCGCGAAACCGAATGAACCGGCCGCACCATCGGCGGCGTCCGGTGGGGCAGCGCTCACGGAATGGCCCGCACGCAGCTGTCTCGTATCGAGAGCGGGTCTGATTGGCTGAATCACGCATCAGCGGTTGATGTTCCAGTCGCGGAGTCCGCGAACCTGCAGTGCAGTCGGGAAAATGGCGATTGCGCCGCAAGATATCCTCTGACCATACTCGAACCGCTGACGGCGGCATGATCGTGAGGAGTATCCGTGGCGCTCATCTCGGCTGCTGTGTGTCCATACCCGCCAGGGTTGATAACCGAGGTCGCCGGCGAGGCCGCCGCGCAGAGCGACACATTGCGGGCCGTCTGCGCGGAATCCGTTCGCCGACTGGGTCTTCCGCAGCTGGGCATAAACAACGGATGGGCCGCCTCGGACGGGTTCGGTGCGCGTCGTCCTGATGAGACCACCCCTGAACTGCTGGTACTCGTCGGCGGTGACGATACGACCAGGCTGTTCCAGACGGCCGGTGCGTATGCGAGCCTGCGGGCGCAAGGCATCGACTGGTCGACCGGTTGGGGGCAGGACAACGAGGATGCGGTGCCATTGCCGTTGTCACTGTCCGTCGGCTATTGGCTGCTCGACTACGGTCGTCCCCCCGGAATGCATAGGGCGTCGGTCGCGTTCCAGGCCGTCGCGCTCGATGCGACACCGCAGCAGTGCGCGGCGCTGGGGCGGGAGCTCGCCGGGCGGGCCGACCGGGTCGCCATGCTCGTGATGGGGGAAGGGTCGGCGGTCCGGGGTGTGACGGTGCGGCCGCACCCGAACGAACAGGCCGGGCGTTATGACGCGGAGGTGGCGGCAGCGCTCGGCGCGGCTGATGCCGAGAGGTTGGGTCGGCTCGATCTGGTGGAGTCGAATCGGCTGAACGCGACCGGTCGAGCGGCTTGGCAGGTTCTGGCCGGCGCGGCTGATGGACGGCGATTCCAGGCAGAACTGCTGGCTGGTCCGGCGCCCGGCGGGGTGGGGTATTTCGTGGCCAGTTGGACCCAAGGTGTCACCGCGGGCGGTGGGTAGCACGCACCCGGGTAGCTGGTAGAGGGTTGGCAGTCCCGATGGTTCTTGCCTGGTTCGACCAGGCCTTATGCCGTGTCAGACGGTATGTCAGTCCGACGTCAGGTCAGTGTCAGCGCGGCTGGCGACAGTGGTCGAGTGAACAGCACAGCTATAGCCGCTTCCGGGTTTCGGAATGCGTACGAGAACACGGCGGCCCTCGATGGCATCGGCGCAGGTTCCTACTCGATGCTGCGTGCGCAATGGCTCGACCGACTCTCTCGCGTGCTGCGCGGTGATCATGTCTTCGCTCAGTTGATCCGCTTCGCCCTGGTCGGCGGCGCGAGCAATATCGCCTACGTCCTGTTGTTCCTGGCCATGAACGGGTTCGGCCCGCTGGTCGCCAATGTCGCCGGCTCGGTGGTGAGCACGGTGATTGCGAACGAACTGCATCGTCGGCTCACCTTCCATGCGGCCGGACGGGTCGACTGGTTCACCGCGCAGTGGGAAGGCGGCGGGTTGGCCCTGATCGGCCTGCTGGTCAGCACCGCGGCCCTGGCGGGTCTGGAGTTCTGGGCACCCGGCCTCGGCGAGGTCGCACAGTCGGGGGCGGTGCTCGCCATCATGGCGGCAGTCGGCGGTATGCGGTTCTTGGCGTTGCGCGGCTTCGTCTTCTGAAACGTCTGGCCGGCCGGGCAATCGCGGACTCAGAACTCGCAGTACATGACATGGAGACCGACCCGGCCGAGGGTCGGATGGCGAAACGCTCCGGGTACGGTGCCCACGATTTCGAACCCCAGACGCTGGTAGAGATCAACGGCTCGGTGATTGGATTCCGCTACGGCGTTGAACTGCATGCCGGCGAAGCCGCGCTCCTTCGCCCAGTCCAGCACGAACCGGCACAAGGCCGTTCCGGCGCCCCTGCCGCGGGCATCGGGGGCAACCATGAAGCTCGCGCTCGACACGTGCGCACCGGGACCCGGCCGATTGGCATACGCAGTGGCGGTACCCACCACGCCCGCATCGATCACGGCAACGACGCAGATCGCGGGCGGGCCCACTGTCCACATCTCGCGCGCCTGCTCCTCGGTCATCGCGGGGTCGTAGACGAAGGTCTCACCGGCCCTGACGATTTCCCGAATGATGGGCCAGACCTGTGGCCAGTCGTCCGGTGTGTACTCGCGAACCAACATGAACCACAAGCTATCCGGGATAGCGCAGCGTTCCCACTCATTTGCCGGCGGCGTCATCGGCTGTTCGGTCCAGACCTGACCGCAGCCAGGACGAAGGGCAGGGAGCCGTAGCCTGGACGGGTGAGAGCTGTTGATTTCGGCCGCGCGCCTGAGCTGGGCTGGGACTTCGCCGGCCCCGCCGAAGCCGTGCCGCGGGGCGCGGCGATGATCGGCTACCGCGACGCGGCAGGCACGGGGTTGGATCTTCGGGTTGCCGGGACGGCGGCGGTTACTGTGGTGATCGGATTCGGGGACCACGAGCTGATCATCGATGACGCTCTCGGGCGACGGTCACTCGATGGCTTCGTTGCCGGGCTTCCCATCGAACCCATGCGCATCCGTAGTGCGAAGGCGGAATGCATCGAGGTTCGCTTGTCGCCGATCCAGGCGTACTCGCTGCTGGGTGTTGCCCCCACCGATCTGGGCCGGGGCGCTGTCGCTCTGGAGGATCTGTGGGGACCGCGGGCTCGGCGACTGCGCGAGCAGCTCGCGTCCGCGCGTGCCTGGGACGAGCGGTTCGCATTGACGAAATCGTTTCTGGCGCAGTGTGATAGGCCCATGAGGTCGCCCGATCCCGAGGTGCTCACCGGTTGGCATCGCATACTCTCCGCGCGCGGCCAGGTGAAGATCGGTGCGCTCGCCTCGTCTGTCGGATGGAGCAACAAGCGGCTGTGGGCGCGGTTCGAGTCACAGATCGGCCTGACACCCAAGCGGGCGGCGATGTTGGTTCGATTCCGGCATGCGGTCGACGGTCTGCTGGCGGGCCGACCGGCGGGCGATGTCGCGGCGGACTGCGGGTACACCGACCAGGCCCACCTGTGCCGAGACATATCGATATTCTCGGACCACACGCCGGGGGCCTTGAAGACGCACTATCTGCCCACCATCGCCCAGCAGCGGTACCAGGCGTGGGGAAATTTTTTCCAAGACCGAGCATGACCTCCCGGTCGATAGTGGTGTTCACCTCGGGTGCGTCGGCGAGCAAGCCGCGACTCGAGCCGGCACCCTATCGACAGCGAGAGGACACCTACCGTGACCGAAACCCTCGATCCCGCACAGCTACAGACCGCGTTGACGGCGGTGCATAGTGCGGGCATGCCCGGACTCTTCGCCGAGGTGCGCGACGACGGCGAAATCTGGCGCGGCGCAGCAGGAGTCGCGGATGTCGCCACCGGTCGTCCCGTCACGGCCGACATGCGGCACCGCGTCGGCAGCGTTACCAAGGCGTTCACCGCCGCCGCGGTACTGCAGCAGGTCGACAGCGGTGAAATAGCGCTCGACACACCAATCGATCACTACCTGCCGCAGTTGGTTCCCGGCGAACGCGGTGCGGCGATCACCGTCCGGATGTTGATCAACCACACCAGCGGTCTCGCCGAGTACCTCCCGTATGCCTACCCATCCCTCGCGGGCTTCCCCGTCGTGGCGAAGACGACACCGAAGAGCCTGGACGACAACCGGTTCACCAAGTTCGACCGGATCGAACTGATCGAGATGGGAGTCTCAGCGCCTGCCACCGGCGCTCCGGGTGGCACGCCGGGCGTGTACTCGAACACCAATTACCTGCTCCTGTGTCAACTTCTGGAGTTGGTCACCGGCACCTCGGCGGAGAAATGCATCACCGCCAATGTCATCGAGCGCGCCGGGCTACGGGACACCGAACTGCCGACCGGACCGTACGTCAACGGACCGCACTCGATGCACTACGAGGCGTGGTTCGGAATGATCGACCCGCCAGTCGATTACAGCGTCTTCGATATGTCATGGGTAGGCCCGTCGGCCTCGCTGATCTCTACCGTCGCGGACCTGAACCGCTTCTTCGGACTGCTGCTGGCCGGTGAAATCGTCAGCCCCGCGTCGCTGGCGCAGATGCAACGCACCGTTCCGGTCATCTCGTTCGAGGGGAAGACAATCGACTACGGTCTCGGCCTGCACAAGACGACAGTGCCCGGTCACGGCATCTACTGGGGACACGACGGCTCCGTCTGGGGCGGCGGCGCATTGTGCATGACCAGTGCCGACGGCCACCGGCAGATGTCCCTCGTGGTAAACATGCAGCGCTGGAACCGAATCGACGCCTCGCAGCAGCCCCAGCCCCACCCCATCGACGAAGCCCTGCACGCCTTCACCCAACTCGTGCTGTGCGGTTGACATCTACACCCTCGGGTCGCCGACTAGGCGGCAAGCCGATGAATGTGTAGCTGTTGTGGAGGTGTTGTGTAGGAACCCGATTCGGCTGTGCGCGTTGCTATGTTCTATCCGTTGCGTCGATCTGTGGCGCGACTGGGGCCAGCACCATTTTGGTTGGCGCATTGAACAATTGGAGTTCTTGACGATGCGTATTCGTACCGCTGTCGCAACACTCGGCTTGGCCGTGCTCGGGATCGGTGCCGCTGCCGGTCCGGCAGCGGCACTCGAACCGTTCCATGATCCGGAATTGGGCGTTATAGGAGTGGATCTCAACCAATCCGACACCGCCGCCTTGTCCAACAGCCCGCTCCCGCAGCTGCTGGATCCGTTGCTGGGCAACGCCATTTACGTCACGTTCGACGTCGACCTCGAGTCGGCGGAGCTCGAGCCAGAGTTCCGTCGCGGTCCGCTGCCGGGCGGTTTCTCAGGCTTCGTCGCCGATACCGCACAGTCGCGGGGCGTCATGGGAGTCATGGTGGGGGACGGAAATACGGTGCTCGTGTACCAAGCCGTCCCCCAGCAGCGGGGCTGACGTCGCTTTACTGAAATGCGCAGTTGGCCAGGCGATCAGGAGGAAACTAGGCTGTTGGCTGCTCGACCGATGCCACCACCAGTTCCTCCTGATCGTCTGACCAGCGGACCGTGCGAACGCCGGTGTGTAGGTGGTCCGGGCTCGGGGCGCGCGCGAGCGAACTGGGGATAGCGGTGTGGCGGATCCCAGTTGCTGAACGATTCGTCGCTGCGGATCGTAGTGACAGATACGGGTGGCACTTGGCGATCATCCGCGTTCCGGATTCGAGGTTGTGTCATGCATCTGTTGGCTACCGATGCGAGTGCCGGGGCTGGTCCTGGTAGTCGCGGTGCGGTTGTGCTCGGTTTGTTCCGGATTCTCGTGGGGCTTTCGTTCGTCGCGCATGGGCTTTCCAAGTTGTTCGCGTGGCCGGTGGCGCCGCATGGCGGTCATGTCGCGACGGTCGGGAGCTGGCCGAGTTGGTGGGCTGCGGTGATCGAGATCGGCGGGGGTGGCCTGGTGGCGCTGGGCATCGGCACCCGCATCGCCGCGTTGCTCTGTTCCGGCGCGATGGCTTACGCGTTTCTGCTCGTGCATGTGAAGCAGAGCGCGATTCTGCCGATTCAGAACGGCGGCGAAACCGCTGTGCTGTTCTGCTGGTCGTTCTTCCTCATCGCCATGATCGGTCCCGGCGCGTTCGCGGGGGATACGTTGCTGCTGCGGCGAACAGGCCGCTCGATGCGCCGCGCAACCCCCGCGGACGTTCGTGGTTAGCTCACACCCGGCTCATCTCGTCGGCGATCGCCTCGGCGAAATTGTCGACATCGTCGGGGGTGGTGTCGAAGGCACACATCCAACGGACCTCGCCGGTGCGTTCGTCCCACAGATAGAAGCGATAGCGCTTCTGCAGTCGCTCGGTCACTTCGCGAGGAAGAATCGCGAAGACCGCGTTGGCTTGCACCGGGCGCACGAGCCGCACACCGTCGATACCGGCAACCGCGGCCGCGAGGCGCTCTGCCATCGCATTGGCGTGCGCGGCACTGCGCAGCCAGAGATCGCCGCCGAGCAGCGCCTCGAACTGCACCGAGACGAAACGCATCTTCGACGCCAATTGCAGCGACATCTTGCGCAGATAGCGGATATCCCGGACGGCTTCCGGATCGAGCACCACGACGCATTCGCCGAGCAGCAGACCGTTTTTAGTACCGCCGAACGACAGCACGTCGACGCCTACATCCGTGGTGATCGCGCGCAACGGCACGCCGAGCGAGGCGGCCGCGTTGGCCAGCCGGGCACCGTCGACATGGACCAGCATGTCCCGTTCGTGGGCGTGTTCGCAGATCGCGCGAAGTTCATCGGCGGTGTACACGGTGCCGGACTCGGTGCTCTGGGTGACGGACACGGCCGACGGCTGGGCTCGGTGTTCGTCGCCCCATCCGTAGGCCTGCCGGTCGATCAGTTCGGGGGTCAACTTGCCGTCAGGGGTGGCGACAGTGTGAATCTTGATCCCGGCGAGCTTCTCCGGCGCGCCGCACTCGTCCACATTGATGTGCGCGGACTCCGCCGCGATCACCGCGCCCCAACGCGGCAGCAGCGCTTGCAGCGCAACGACGTTGGCTCCGGAGCCGTTGAATACCGGGTAGGCCGTGGCTCGCTCGCCGAAGTGCCCGGCGAAAATGTCCTGGAGGTGGGCGGTGTACTCGTCCCCGCCGTAGGCGATTTGATGGCCGCCGTTGGCCAGAGTCAGCGCCGCGAGCACCTCGGGGTGAATCCCGGCGTGGTTGTCGCTGGCGAAGCCGCGTACGGCGGGATCATGCCTGCGAACGGCGTCGGTGCCAGCGGTGTCAGCCACAGATATTTTCCCATCGGGTTCGGTTGTGCCGATCTGAACAGAGACGACCCGGAACCGCAGCGACCACATGTTGTTGCGTGGGTCTACGATTGTCGCTTCTACACATTCCAGCATTCTACGAAGGGGAAACTCCATGGCACGCAAGGTCGTTGTGACACTGGTCGACGACTACGACGGCAAGTCCCAGGCCGAAGAAACAGTGCACTTCACCTTGGATGGCGTGGCGTACGAGATGGATCTGTCGGCAGTCAACGCCAAGCAACTCCGCGGTCTGTTCGCGGAGTGGACGTCGACGGCCCGCAAGGTCGGACGTGCGCCGCGAGGCACGAGCAACGGGTCCCGGCCGACGGCCGGCCGGGAGCAGACGGGTGTCATCCGTGAATGGGCACGCCAGAAGGGTATTGATGTGTCGAGCCGCGGGCGGATTTCGGCCGAGGTGGTGGACGCCTACAAGAAGGCGAGCATGTAAGTCCACCAGCATCGCCGAGTCGGGCTCGGCCGTGGGGGACTGGTTCTTCCCTGCCGAGCCCGCCCGTCGAATTCGCCGCGCCGTTTTCCGGGCGCGGCTTTTTCATCTCGAACGGCTGTTCGTGGCCCGTTCGATGCGCCGGATGCGTTCGCGCGCAAGAAGTTCGGTCATTTCGGTGAGCGAGTCGGCCAGAAGCGGATGCAGTTCGGCGCGCGCCCGAGCGACGGCGGCGTCGATCACCGCCGCGGACACTGTGGGGAATTCCCCGCCCAATCGCTGGACGGTCGCCCGACCGGACGTCACCGACTTCACCCACTGACCCATCAGATCCGGCGGCTTGCCCGGGCCGCCACCGAGGCTCGGCGCGGCGGCGTTCGGCCCGTAATCGGAACGCTTTCGCGCCGAACGCGCATCGGACTTATCGCTACTCAACGGCATATATCACTCCAGAGACGGCACCCAGAGGCAGTGAGCCGCGCTTCGGGACTCGGGAAAAGTAGTTGAACTGTACACCGCAATTCGCGCCGGGCACAGATCAATCCACGCATTTGCTCGTGGAAGTCGAAGAGGGGCAAAGAGTATCGGGTCTCGGCGGTGCGGATAAACGTTCCGGCTGTTCACAGCAATTCTGCCAACGAAAGTGCTGACCTCTTCGAAGCCGAACTGGACGATTGCCCGACTTCGAAAATGCCCGCCGAGATTCATGCGATGCGGCCCTGGTGCAGGCGCGCTCCGCAACTCGGGGTCCGAATGCCCGGCCCACCCGCTTGGTCGGATCGTGTTCGGGCACGGTGAGCTACCCCACACCCCGTCACAACCTCGACTGCTCGCTCGTCCTGTTCGTAGCTGCTAGTCGAAAGGCTCCTTCATGAAATCTGGAATGGTGTTCCGGCGCCTGGCCCTGTCGGTGGTCGCGCTGCTTGGCGTATTCGCGAGCATTGCTGTTCCCGTGGCTTATGCCTGGGAGTCGCCGACCTCGGACTACCGATCTCAGTATCTGACCCGCGTGGAGTCGCGGTACGTCGAAACCGACCTGGCCCGATTCCACTACACCCGCACCGGCACCGGCTCTCCCGTCGTGCTTGTCGCCGGTGGCGGACTGTGGGGCTACTCCTGGCGTGAGGTGATCCCGGCGCTCGCGGCCGAACACACCGTCTACGCCATCGATCTGCCCAGCCAGGGTTTCACCGAACTCCATCGCGACGACTTCGCCTACACCCTGCCCGCGATGTCGCAGGCCATCGAAACCGTCCTCGACGCCCTGGGCCTGGACCGGGTAGCTCTCGTCGGCCACTCCTGGGGTGGTGCGTGGAGTCTGTACTTCGCTCAGCAGCATCCCGGCCGGGTCGAACGGCTGGCACTGCTCGATGCACCCGGGCTCGACGCCGAAAAAGCCTCTGTCACACCACCGTTCACCACACCGTTGCTCGGGGAGCTGGCCACGAACCTCACCACCCGCTCCTTCTACGCCGAGAGCATCCGCGGCACCTTCCACAACCAGCACCTCGTCACCGACGAGGTGATCGACGAGCTCTACGCACCGTTCTCCCGCCCCGCGAACCGCACCGGATTTCTGTCGCTGTGGCGCAACCTGGACTTCCGGCTCACCGACACCGGCCTGGCCGATGTCACCGCACCCACGCTCGTCGTCTGGGGCGCGCAGGACAGCTGGCTGCCGCCTTCGCAAGCCGACGCACTGGCCGCCCGGATACCGAATGCCACGGCAACAACCCTGCCGGGCTGCGGACACACCGTCCACGAGGACTGCCCGGCACAGACAATCCCGCTGCTGAGCTCATTCCTTCGCTGAGTTCGATGCATCGCAAATGCCGGCTCCTGTCGATGTCCGTGCATAGCTTCGCTGGGGACGCCGACACGCGTAAGATGCTGTACTGACCGGATTTTCACTGATTTTGTTGTTGGACAATGCGATTGGGGGACAGGCTGGTGGGAGCATTGCTGGTCGGGCAGTTCGATGCCAGGGACGCTGAGGGACGCGTTTATCCGATCAACGAGTATCAGCACGCGGTATCTGTCCCGGGATCGCCGCCGATCATGTCCTTCGAGTTGGCCACGGGAGAGCAGGTGAAACACCTGGGTGGTGATCTATTCGAGGTGGTGCCGACGGGTGTGGAGATCACCCGAGTTCCCTAGCCTGGCTGCGGGCTCGCGGGCACCTACCGCTGGTCGGAGCGCCCCGTACTGTCGCTGGTCGCTGAAGTCAGGCACCCCGCGCCGGACGTGACGTCCGCCTGAGTATCGGCCGGGCTGAACATCGACACGAATTCCGAAGAGATCCGCTACCGCGCAGCGGCCAGCACCGCCGCGAGACCTTCTCGCAGGTCTGCGATGAAATACTCGGGAACCTCCAATGATGGGAAATGGCCCCCGGTTTCGGGTGACCTCCATCGGACGATCTGCCGGTACCGCTCCTGCGCCCAAGGGCGCGGGCACTTCTCGACGTCGCGGGGATACATAGTGAGTGCTGACGGGACGTCCACCCGGAGTTCGGGGTCCAGCGAGTTGTGGCTTTCGTAGTAGATGCGGGCCGCCGATGCGCCGGTCCGGGTCAGCCAATACAGGGTGACGTCGTCGAGGACGCGGTCGATGGAAATCGTTTCGAAAGGACTGTCTTCGGTATCTGTCCACTCCGCGAACTTGTCGAGGATCCAGGCGAGCAGCCCGACCGGTGAGTCGACGAGCGAGTAGCCGATGGTCTGCGGTCGGGTGGCCTGCTGTTTCGCGTATGCCGCGCGGTGGCGCCAGAAGTCACGGGTTTCCTCGGTCCATTCGCGCTCGACCGTCGTCAGCCCGTCCGTGGGCAATCCGGGGGGCGCCTCCGCGAACGTCGAGTGGATGCCGAGCACGTGCGCCGGGAACCTGCCGCCGAGAACCGTGGTGATATTGCCGCCCCAGTCACCGCCGTGGGCGACGAACTCGCGGTAGCCGAGCCTGCCCATCAGTTCCACCCATGCGGCCGCGATCTTTTCGGTACCCCACCCGGTGGTGGCCGGCTTGTCGCTGTAACCGAAGCCCGGCAGCGACGGGACCACGACATGGAACGCCGGCGCGGCTTCATCTTTCGGATTTGCCAGATCGTCTACTACATCGATGAATCGAACAATGCTGTCCGGCCAGCCGTGTGTCAAGATCAGCGGAGTGGCATCTGCGCGCGCGGATCGGCGGTGCAGGAAGTGAATTCCCAGACCATCAATGGTCGTGCGGAATTGGCCGATGCGGTTGAGGCGCTCTTCGAACGACCGCCAGTTGTATTCGGTGCGCCAGTAATTCACGACATCGATGAGGTCGGCGAGCGGAACGCCCTGGTCCCATCGGCGCGGGTCGGGCGCGGCACGGTAGACGGTCTCGGTCTCCGGTAATCGCGCCGCGGCCAATCGCGCGCGCAGATCATCGAGGTCGGCGTCGGTTGCGTGGGCTTCGAATGCGTGCACGTCGCTGGTCGGACGGGGCATGAGACCTCCTGGCCGTCGGGGAACCGGTTATGGCCTTCGGTGAACCGGCTAAGACGGTTCTAACATCTCTTCGTGTGCTCGTGCAACCGGCTAAGGTGGTTCCATGCCTGCTGAGTTTCCTGACTTCCGCCTCGGTAGCGTGCTGGCGACCAGCTTCACGGCGACGCTGACGGAGCGTCAGGGCGACCGTGTGGAGCGCATTCCCACGCCGCAGCGACTCATCGACTGGCTCGCGGTGAGCGGCCTCGCCGTGGAGTCCTGCAGCACCGCCCAGCTCGAACTCGCCCGGGAACTGAGGGAAGCAATTCACGCCGCGGCCACAGCGGCCGCGAACCGAGAAGCTCTTCCCGCGTCTGCTGTTCGAGTCATCAATGACCGCAGCATCCATGGTCGGGCCGCGGCTGTCCTGACGCCCGAGGGCAATCGTCGATGGCGACTCAGCTCGGCTTCCCGCGTAGCAGATGCCCTGGGCGTAATCGCCGCCGACGCGATCAGCATCATCGCAGGCGAACGCGACGGAAAATTGGCCTTGTGCGCATCGCCGACCTGCCGAGCCGCCTTCTTCGACACCAGCCAGAGTCGCACCCGCAAGTGGTGTGACATGAACACGTGCGGAAATCGTCAGAAGAAGGCGCGCTTCAATGCCAACCAGCGCAAAAAAACCAAAGATTGACCACATTCGCACCGACGAGTTTCGAGCTCGCGGGAGGTCTACTCCATTATGAGGAAACTGATTTACGGGTTCGGTGTGTCCCTGGACGGCTACGTCAACGATCGCGACGGCAACATCGACTGGACCGATCCGGACGACGAGCTGCACCAGTTCCACAACGACCGGTTCCGCGACCTCGAGATCTCGCTGCATGGCCGCCGGATGTATGAGCTGATGGGCGAGTACTGGCCGCACGTGCCCGCGGACGCGCCGCGCATCGAGCGTGAGTTCGGCGAGCTGTGGACGGCGAAGCCGAAGGTCGTCTTCTCTCGCACGCTCACCGAGGTTCAGTGGAACAGCACGCTGGTCAGCGAGAACGCGGTCGAGGAGGTCCGCAGGCTCAAGGCCGGCGGCGACGGCGTCATGGAGGTCGGTGGCGCAGACCTCGCCGCCTCGCTGATGCCGCACGGGCTCATCGACGAGTACCAGATGTTCGTGTCGCCCTTGGTGCTCGGCGGCGGCACACCGTTCTTCCCGTCGCTGGACAAGCGTATCCAGCTCCGATTGGCGGAGACCAGGCACTTCGCTACCGTGGTGCTGCTGCGCTTCCTCGCCGCCTGAGGTCCGTTCGCCTCAGACCAGAGCGCTGAAGATGTGCCGTGCGGCTTCGGCGATCAGTTCGCTGCTGGGTTCGGCATCGTAGCCGCCGGTGCGGTCGGACATGATCGCGAGGACGAGGGGCGGGTGGGAGGTCGGCCAGACGATGGCGATGTCGTTGGCTCGGCCGTAGTCGCCGGTGCCGGTTTTGTCCGCGATGGTCCAGCCTGCGGGTGCCGCGGCGGCGATTCGCTTGGCGCCGGTCATGTTTCGGACGAGCCAATCGGTGAGGATGGCACGTTTGTCCTCGGGCAGGGCGGAGCCGAGGATCAACTGCTGATAGTCGGCGGCGATAGCGCGGGGTGTGGTGGTGTCGCGGTCGTCGCCGGGCGGGTCTCGGTTCAATTCGGGCTCGTACTGGTCCATGCGGCTGACGGGGTCACCGAGTCCGCGCAGGTAGCCGGTCAGTCCGGCGGGTCCGCCGATATCGTCTAGCAGCAGATTGCCCGCGGTGCCGTCGCTGAAGCGGACGGCGGCGTCGCACAGTTCACCGATGGTCATCGCGGTATCGACGCGTTTCTCGGTGACCGGTGAGATCGAGCGGATATCGGCTTTGGTGACGGTGACGGGTTTGTCGAGGTGGGTGAGCGGATTGTGGTGCAGCACGGCGGCTGCGGCGAGGGCTTTGAAGGTCGAGCAGAAGGCGAAACGCTCATCGGCGCGATGGGTGAGCGTGCGGTTCGTTCCGGTCGACAGGGCGTAGATGCCGAGGCGGGCGCCGAATTGTTGTTCCAGCTCGACGAAGCGGGGGTTGGGGGCTTGCACGGTAGTTGTGCTGGTCTCGACAGTAGTGCTGGTCTCGACGGAGTCGGGTGTTCTCGCGCAGGCCGCCAAAGGCAGCAGGGCCGCTGCCGTGAGAAGGGTTCGGCGCGGGATGTTTTCGGGCATGGTCACCTCGCTCGTCGACTCCGGGCCGTACGCGATGTGGCGAAAAGACTACGGCACAAGTAGTCATAGCAGGTCCATGGGGGACGAGTCGGTGCGGCTCTCCGGCGGCTCTGATGACGAGCCGTAAAACGCTGCTGTGCAGAGTGTTTCAGGACTTCAGACCGAGTCCTGCATCCCTGGCGCGGACGATCGCGTTGGCCCGATCGGCCACGCCCAGTTTGATGAAGATGCGGGAAAGGTAGTTGCTGATCGTTTTCGGCGCCAGCTCGAGTTCAGCCGCGATCGAAGCGTTCGACGATCCCGCGGCCACCAGGCTGAGCACGTCGAACTCCCTGGTGGTCAGCTCCGGAAAGGGCCGGGTGCGCTGGTTGGAGTCGGCCAGCAACGTGGCGAGCCTTGCCCCGATGTGCGGGCTCAGCACCACCCAACCGGCGGAGACCGCGCAGATCGCGCGCAGGATGTCGTCGCGCTCCGCGGCGTTGCGCAGATAGCCGCCCGCACCGGCGCGCAAGGCGGCGAACACCGACTCGTCGTCCTCGGCGACGCTGAACACGAGCACCGCGACATCCGGTGCGGAGCGCGCCAATTCACCGATGACAGCACCACTTTCGGGTTGCCGCCACTGACCGAGGATCAGCACGTCCGGCCGGTTCAACACCGCCTCACGCAACGCGCCGTCGGTCGTGGTCTCGGCGACAACGGTGATCCAGTCGGCGGTGCCGAGCAGCGACCGCAATCCGGCCCGCACCACGGCGTGATCGTCGGCGAGCACCACGGTCAACCGGCGCGTTCCGGACAGCGTCGAGCCGGTTCCGTCGATGACCGAAAGCTCGGGTCCGAAGGTTCGCCGCTGGGGAGCGGGCTGCACTGTCATCAACCCCCTGGCACAGTCCTACGTGTGGCCGGACGCATCCGGCTCTGCCGCCTGAGGATGGCTTGACCTGCGGCGGCGCGGAAGATCTCGGACCGCTGACCGAACCCTGGACGCGATCGCCGTCCGGGGAGGGCCACGGCAATTCGTCATCGATCACGTTGTGCTGCGCTATGACGTGCCGAGGGCCTCGGATGCGTCGGCGTGGAATATTCGGCGGTGGGGCGACGGTTGAACTGCCGCATGCAGATCGGTATCAACACCTTCGTCACCGACGAGGGGATAAGCGGTCCGAAGCTCGGCCAGGCGCTGGAAGAACGGGGGTTCGAATCGCTCTTCTTGGCCGAGCACTCGCACATCCCCGCGAGCCGGGAATCTCCGTACCCGGGCGGCGGCGATCTGCCCCGGATGTACTACCGCGTGCTGGATCCGTTCGTCACCCTCGGTGCTGTCGCGGCAGTGACCGAGAAGTTGATCCTCGGCTCCGGGGTGACCCTGCTGATCCAACGCGACGTCATCCACACTGCCAAAGAGGTCGCCACACTCGACCGAATCTCCAACGGCCGCTTCGTATTCGGCGTCGGCGTCGGCTGGAATCGGGAGGAGATGGCCGATCACGGCACCGATCCCCGTACCCGCGGCGAACTGCTCGATGAGCAATTGGCAGCTATCCGCGAGATCTGGACCGAGGACCTCGCCGAATATCACGGCCGTTTCATAGATTTCGACCCGATGTATGCCTGGCCGAAGCCTGTCCGGCAACCGCATCCGCCGATCTTCATCGGTGGTGGCGAGGCTGCGGCCAAGCGTGCGGTGCGGCACGGTGTCGGTTGGATCCCCATCGCGCTGTCCGATCCCGCCGCGATTCCGGCGCAGTTGGCGGAGTTCAACGGTAATGGTCTGCCTGTCTCTGTCCTGGGTGCGGCGCCCGACCCCGCAGTCCTCGACGCGTATGCCGAGGCCGGGGTGCGGCGCGTCACGCTCTCGCTGCCGACCCGTCCGGAATCCGAAAGTCTGCACCAGTTGGACGAATTCGCGAAGCTCGTCGATCGGTACCTGACTCTGCGGTGAGATCGGCCCATCCTGGCTGTGGCGGCCGCGCTAGCGGAACAGGACCCGCGTGGGCCCCATGATGATCCGATCGTGCGGGCGCAGGGTCTTGATGATGGTTTCCAGTTCCGGACGCGCTAGCGCGACGCATCCGGCAGTGGGGCCCGAGCCTGCGTGCAGAAAGATCGCCGAACCTTTGCCATGGACGATCGGCGAGTGCGGAAGCCGGTTGTAGTCGATGACTACGACCTGTTGGTAAGGGCCGTCGTTCATCAGCTCGGTGAGGTCCTCGTCGGTGGGCAGGCACTTGCCTCGGTAGTAGGTGTTGTAGCGGTGGTCGCCGCTGGTGGAACCCCAGCAGGCACCGTGGCGCAGTGTGCGATAGGGCAACTCGGTGCCGGGATTCGCCTCGCCGAACGCCTCGGTCAGCGGGTAGGAACCGGTGGGCGACTTGCCGTCGCCCTCGCGTTTGGCATTCGGTTCGGCGAAGCCGTTGCTGCCGACATGACCGGCGGTGGACAGGGTCTGTTGCCAGGTGGCGCCACGCCGGGCACAGGCGACAACGTTCACGTCGGCGGTGCCGTAGTCGGTGGCGATGGCGAAGAGGACGGTCCTCGCTGACCCGGCCGGGTATCTCGACTGGCCGTTACTCAATGCCTGGCAAGGATTGCCTGCGGCGGCGGCCGGGGGAGCGACGACGGTCAGCGCCGCGCACAGAAGGCAGGTCGCGAGAACCGCATTTCGCAGGCGCGCCGTAATGTCCTCGACCTCCCTGAACGCTGGTGTCTCTAGCGAACGCCGAATCAGCAGCCTAGTGACCGATGTCTGCCCACCCCGGCGACTCGCCCAAGCCTCGCGACCCGGCCGAAGTCGGACGGCTCAGCGGAGTTCGGCCATTCCGCCGCGCAATCGACAGTGTCTGGGTCAGAATCTGACACTAGTTGGTATCAGAAGTGGAGTGTAGGGGTTATGTCGTCATCCTCGAGGCCGCGCGGCTTTCGCAGAATGTCCACCGTTCTCGTGGCTGGGCTCATCGGTGTGCTCGGGGGAGTGTCGGTGCCCGCCGGTGCGCAGCCGGTGGCTGAACTGCCGGTCGTGTACAGCACCCTGGCCGCGGTGGCCGCCTCGGTGCAGCAGCCCGGTGCCGCGCCTGCGGGAGCCAACGACTGGTCGTGCCGCAGCGAGCGTCATCCCGATCCGGTGGTGCTGGTACACGGCACCCACGCGAACATGATGGTCAACTGGAATGCGTTGTCGCCCTTGCTGAAAAACAACGGCTACTGCGTATTCGCCCTCAACTACGGCGGACTGCGGTTCGGGCAGATCGGCGGCACCGCCGACGTGCGCGCCTCCGCCGCCGAACTCGGCGACTTCGTCGACCGGGTCCTGGCTGCCACCGGCGCCGAAAAGGTCGATCTGGTCGGCCATTCCCAGGGCGGGCCACTGATCCGCTACTACACCGGCATCCTCGACGGTGCCGGCAAGGTCCACGATGTAGTCGCTCTCGCGCCCACTTACCGTGGTTCCTCCGCCTTGGGGCTGGACCCCTGGATCGCGCAGATGCGCTCGGCCGCACCGGAATTGGCGGCGCAACTCGACGCGCTCGACGCCGCCGCGATGCAACAGTTCCACAGCTCGCAGTTCATCACCGAACTCGACGCGCTACCCGACACTCAGCCCGGATTGCGTTACACCACAATCGTTTCCCGCTACGACATCGTCGCCACACCGATGCACGCCCAATTCCGGCACGGTCCAGATGCCCGCAACATTGTGATCCAGGATGTCTGCGCCAACGACTACACGGATCATCTCGCGCTCGCATACGACCGCAACGCATTACGCGAAGTACTCAACGCGCTGGATCCGCGATCTGCTGTCCCACCGGACTGTGCGGTGCCCACCTTGCCTTACCTGGGTGGGTAGTCCGTCGCTACCGGCACCGTGGAAATCGGCAGTGCGGCTGCGACGGCCCGTGGTATCGGCAGCGCGACTGCTACGGCCCGTGGTATCGGCAGCGCGGCCGCTACGGTCGCCGTGGCATCGGTAGCGCGATCGCTACGCCCACCGTGGTATCGGCAGCGCGACTACTACGCCGACCCTGGAATCGGTAGCGCAATCGCTACTGCCTCCGTCGAAATCGGCGATGGCGACCGCGTCCAGTGCGCTCGGCCCGCCGGTGATCTGAGGCACGCCGGGGGTCAACGGCGGCAGCCCGGCGACGATCACAGGATGATGGTGGGATGTCCGAGCGGGTGAGCGCATGCGCGCATTTCTGATATTGATCGTCGTGCTGGCGATCGCACTGATCGTCGGCGACCGGGTCGCAGTCGCGATGGCGCAGAACGAGATCGGCCGCAAGGTCGCCGCCGACTACAACCTTGCGCAGCAGCCGAGCGTCGATATCGGCGGCTTCCCGTTCCTGACGCAGGCCGTCGACGGCAACTATCGCGACATCGACATCCGGGTCGGCGACTGGAGCGGCCAGGGTCTCACGGTCCACAACCTCGATGTCACGCTGACGAACGTCGCCGCGCCGCTGAGTGATCTGCTGCAGAAACGCACGTCGAATCTTGTCGCGGCGGTGGCTACCGCGACGGCCGTGGTTCCCTACGACACTGTGCAGGGCTTCGCGCCTTCCGGAGTGGAGTCGATCTCCTACAGCCCGGACGGTCTGCGCGTCACGGGCACATTCTCGGTGGAGGGCATCAGGGTGCCCGCCACGGTCATCGTCACGGTCGCACCAACCGACAACGGCATCGAGGTCACCCCGGTCTCGGTGCAGCACGCGGCAGGTGGACCGACGATTTCCCTGGCAATGCTGCGCCGAGCCCTCACCTTCACCGTGCCGCTACAGAAGCTGCCGCTGGGTGCGCGGCTGACGGCCATCCAACCGAGCGCCGAGGGACTCCAGGTGACCGCCACCGCCCACGACGTGCGCTTCTCCAACCTGGAGTGAGCCGTATCTGCCTCGCGAAGTGATCTTGTCGGCCTGCTGTGTCCGGTCTCTCGACCGGTGTTGGGCTGTATGCCAGTGGCGTGTGAGGGCGGTGCAAGAGCTGGCTGTCAAGGTTGTTGGCATGACGTGGCATACCGGCCGACAGGCCGAGGGGAAGACGATTCTGGTTACCGGTGCCAACGCAGGCATCGGATATTTCGTGGCCGAGCAACTCGCGGCCAGCGGCGCCGACGTGGTGCTGGGCTGCCGTGATACCGCCAAGGCAGACCTCGCGATGCGCGCCATCAAGGTTCGGGTGCCGGACGCCCGACTGCGAGGGGTGCGCTTGGATCTGTCGGATCTGTCTTCGCTGCCCGCCGCCGTGGACGCTCTCGAAGCCGATCGTCTGGACGCGGTCGTCCTCAATGCCGGGATTCTGTTGTCGGGTCCCGATCGGCGGGTGAATGCGCAGGGGCACGAATTGATGTTTGCGACCAATTATCTGGGGCACTTCGCGCTGGTCGCTCATCTCGCGCCGATCCTGACCGCCACCGCGCACAGCCGGGTGATCACCGTGGGCAGTTTCGCCGCGCGGTCGGAACGGTTGGACCTCGCCGATCTGCACTCCGAGCACGACTATCAAGCCAAGCGCACCTACGGACGATCGAAACTGGCCCAAATGCTTTTCGGCTTCGAACTGGACCGCCGCCTACGCTCCCACGGTTCCGATACCGCCGGCATCGTCGCCCATCCCGGCGGCGCACTGGACTCCCTGACCCCATCGCGCCCACCACTTTTCGTCCGCACCACCGCCCAGCACCTGCGCGGGTTACCCGCAGGACTAGTGCTGCACGGCAAGCACACAGCTGCCGAAACCATTGTCCGAACCGTCCTGGATCCGGAGATCACCGGCGGACAACTCTGGGGGCCACGGGTTTTCGGTCTCCGCGGCCGACCCCATCGGGAAACACCCCACCCCCACCTGGCCGACCCCGACACCGCCGCCGAACTGTGGGCCGCCAGTTCGGCACTCACCGGACTGGATCCGCTCGAGCGCCCAGTCGCACCGGCCCGACCATGATCCGTGTCGGCCGTCTCGCCGCTAGCTCCGCGAGGTTGCGGTGGGGGAGGCGGCCGACGCCGGTCACGTCCGCTTCGGAAGGGACACATCACCGCGCGACGTTCGACACTGCCATCTTCGCGAAATCGTCTGACGGGCAACGGATGCGGTCGTGGTCGGCTACCAGAAAATCGGCCACCAGCAGCAGATACCGGCCGCTCGGTGACGGCTCGGATCGACGATGCCGCCGCCCCGGCAACGGTGGGGCGACGGCAGCGCTATCGCAGTCATGTCAGCTCAGGGCTGCTCGCGCGATTTCGGCGTCTTGTTCGGGTGTGCCCCCGGAGACTCCGATGGCGCCGATCAGTTGACCTGCGTCGTCGAGGATCGGCAAGCCGCCAGCCATGAGCAGTAGCCCACCGTTGAGGTGGTCGAAGTGTGGGACGGGCTGGTTCAGCTGTAGCGGGGTGTTCAATGCTTCGCTGGGAGCTTGGAATGTGACCGAGGTGCGGGCCTTGGCGACAGCGAGGTCGTTGGACGCCAGCCACGCGCGGTCCATGCGTGCGAATGCCACCAGGTTCGCTCCGGTGTCGAGTACGGCGAACACCGCACATAGGCCGAGCTCTTCGGCGGCGGTCCGGCCGCAGGTGATGAGTTGGTGTGCGTGGTCGAGACCGATCTGGGTGGTCGGGACATCCTGTGGTTCAGGCATTTTGGGTCCATTCCGTTTCCTGCCACTGCTTGGCCGCCGCGATGGTTTCCAGTGGCCGCATGGTGCGGTACGGGTGTTCGGCAGCGGGGATGATCTCGACCATCGCGTCGATCATTTCCTGCGGGTCGGCCTGGTCTGCGAGGCTGCCGGAGAAGTCGGGCATCGGCACGACGGCGGTGTCGGGGTTGTACCACTGCACGTAGCTCTCGGCACCGGTGTCGTTGAAGCCGGTCCCGAAGACGCCCGGGTTGACCGTCGCCACCTTGACCCCGTGCGGTTCGAGTTCGGCTTTCATCGACCCCGCGATGGCCTCGATGGCGTGTTTGGTCGCGCAGTACGCGCCGAGGAACGGGACGACGAGGATGCCGCCCATCGATGAGGTCCACACGATCTTGCCGGACTTGCGGGCAACCATCTTCGGTGCGATGGCCTGAACCAGCTGCAAGTGCCCGAACACGTTGATGTCGAAGGACTCGCGTACCCGCTGCAACGGGATGTCGACGATGGAACCGCCCTCCATCACCCCGGCGTTGAGCACCAACACGTCCGGGTCGAAGGACCCGGCGTGTGCGATGTCGATGTCGTCGAGCAGGTTCAGCTTGATCACTTCCAGCGCGACGCCCGCGCCAGCGGCGTCAGCGCGCAGACTGCGAACCTGCGGCCACGTCTCGGCGGCGGCAACGACCTGGTGGCCCTGGCGAGCTAGCTCGAGCGCGGCTCCGCGGCCGAACCCGGAGCTGGCACCCGTGATCAGAATCTTCTGCGGCATGAACCCTCCAATGTAACTAGCCGGATATTTACCTTCGCCACTGTGCCAGTCGCCGTCAGTAGTGTCAATAACTGGATAGTTACGTTCGGAAGCAGTAGTGTGTCCCCGTGCCACCAGATGCTTCAGAGACCAAACGACGCATCCTGGCGGCGGCGCGCGCGGAATTCGCCCAGTTCGGCTTGGCCGGTGCCCGCATTGATCGCATCGCCGCCGAAGCCCACGCCAATAAGCGGTCGATCTACGTGCACTTCGGGCCCAAGGAGCACCTGTTCGACCTCGTCGTCGAGCGGGCGCTGACCGAACTGTCGGCTGCGGTCCCGTTCACTCCGGATGACCTACCGGGATACGGCGGCAGACTGTTCGATCACCTCTTGGCCGACCCGGCCGTCCTGCGGCTGTCGACCTGGGCGAATCTCGAACGGCCCGAGGCGAATTCCGGCGAGATCGGCGCTTACCGACCGAAGATCGCGGCACTGCGCGACCACTTCGACGGAAACGCAATCGATCTGCTCGCGCTGACCCTCGGGCTCGTGACTGCCTGGTTCAACGCATCGCCGTCCCTGCAGTCCCTCGCCGCCGAAGATCCATGGTCGCGCGAGCGACTCGAATCCCATCGCGACGCGATGGTCGCCGCGATCGCTGCGCTGTGCGCCGAAATCGGCCGGCCCCGCGACCGATAGAACGATCGCCCGCCGTCCATCGGCTGCCGTGCGAATGCTCCCGCATCGGCATTTGCGTGCGTTGGGAAGCCTTGCCGACCAACAAATCTGGACGCTCGACCACCGCGCGCTCCGCGGCGTTACCGGGCATCCGGATGCGGTCCTCGGCCTTCAATGCTGGGACGACCGCGCCCACCCTGATCGACAATCCTCCCGAACACTCGCCCACGCCGAATGCTTCTGCACTGCAACGTCGTTGAGCCCTACCATGACTCCGAGACTATTGGCCCGACCCGAGGAGCGCTCCGTGAGCACCAGCGAGACCGAGTCCAGCAGAAGCACGACCAGCGACGACACGCAAGAGGCTCCCGCAACCACCGACACCATCTCTAGCGGCATCACCCGTGGTGTTCAGCAAATTCCGGCCACAACGATTGAGGCGGAGCATGACCCCAGCGCCGCTGTCACCCGCGAGAAACTCCTGGTGGCTATCGGACGTGAAGCCGACTACCTCGCGGAGAACCGAGCAGGCAAGGCTTCCGAAGCGCTCGAAGAACTCGCCCGCGCCTTCGCGATCGTCGCTTCCTCGCCGACAACGATCCCCATACCGTCCGCAGGTGGAACCGCGCCAGTCCCTCCGATTACCAGCCGGGGAGACACGTGGGGACTTAACGACATCGAACCTGAGTACCGCTGAGACGCATCGCATCGAACATCGTAGTGCCAGCGTTCACACACTCAGCTAGGCAGATATAGGCATACGGGCCACAGGCGGCGCCCCGAGATCTTCGGAGACCGTGGCCCGGTCAGGCTTCCCGACGACGCTCGCACATCGGCAGTTCCGGACGTTCGTCGGCGGTTCGGCCGAATGCTGATCATGGTCGGCCGACGCGCTGGCTGTTGGCCATGGGCGTGCACTGACTTGGCTTGTGTCCCAATCGGGTCGGCAGTCGTTAAGCGGGGGTGCCGGTCGTGGTTGGTGCAAAAACGGTTGCCAGTTCGGACCGTCTCGTATGGTCTGAGGCTTACCCTTGTTCGATGGGTACTCCGTCGGGATTGACGGTTTTGGTTGGGATACCGGGCGCGGCGGTCGCACTGATCTCGCTGTGGTCGGTGGTGCCGCTGACAAGATCTCGCATCCACTTGCATCGCGTGAAGGATCTAGCAGCTGTCATCTCGGCTACCGGCGCGGAGTGCCCAAAAGTCTTGCGAGAGAGCCTTGTTCGAGAATCGTATTGGGTAGCTGCCTACCGCTCGGTCCGCTACACACGGCAAGACAGGTCCGCCGTCAAATGGCTGCTGCTCGGCGCGATGTTGTCGTCGATGGGGATGATCGTCGGCGTTGTCACGATCGGCGAACGTTACCCTTGGCTAGGACTCCCCTTCCTCCTCGGAGCCTATGTGCCTCCATTCTTTTTTCTGCCCCAAGCATTCGCGCTTTATCGATGGGTCGAAGTTCGTCGTGAGCTATACGCCTGTCTCGGCGGTCGTGCTGACATCCCCGCTATCCCGCGTCCGTCGCTACTGCCGCTGATGATGCAAGCCCCTACCGATGACGATGTGAAGCGATGGTTCGACCTGACGTTTGGTGGGGCGCCACCGCTGAATCCGAAGAAGATTCAGACCAACGACATGCTGCTGCTGAAGGCGCACGTCGCCGATTGGCTCGCACATGATCGGGCTCGATGGCCGGACAGGATCGCGTCCGAGCCGCGCGAGCGAGCAGAAGGGAAGGGCCGGAAATGGCCCATCTGAGCGACACCGGTGACCACTTGATATTCGGCAGTTCAGTGCGTTGCTGACGCTGTGACAGGCAAGCCCGTTGATCTTTGGGGCGTGCCGCGTGACCGGACTAGGCCGCGCACCACGCGGCAGATGCGGACGTTCCCGAACGCCCGGGTCGCGGCATTACAGTGCGTTGCCGATGATGAGATGACTCCAGCCCATACGGTTCTCGCTGATGGCGGTTAGGCTAGCTCGGTAACGTACCCGACGGAGCGGGCCTTGTGAATCGGATGCCGTTGAACGTGTAGGTGCAGCACGCACACTGAGGGTCCAGACTCGATTCATTGATGTC
The DNA here is from genome assembly GCF_007990755.1 of Nocardia ninae NBRC 108245. GTDB lineage: Bacteria > Actinomycetota > Actinomycetes > Mycobacteriales > Mycobacteriaceae > Nocardia > Nocardia ninae. The sequence goes on from NZ_BJXA01000015.1 coordinate 69,754, forward strand.
CGGATTCACAATTTGCAGCGTTCCATCGGAGGCGACGTACAACCCGCTGTAATAGGTCGACTCACCGATCCGCACGTAATCCCGGCGGTCGGATTCCTGTACTGCCACTAGCCAATAAATCGGTTCACTCTGATCGAGCCGGGACTTGGCCTCCGCTAATGTCGCCGCCCAGCCCGAGCCGACCCGCGAGAGCAGAAATCGGAAAAGCGGCGTGTAATCACGGCCCCGGTCCGTTGCCCGCCCCATACCCTCCTGCGTCACATCGGATTCCGCAGTCCGCTTGGTGTTGCGCCGATGCCGGTACTCACCACCGCGTGGACGCGACCCCCGAGCGGTGGTGTTGTCCTTCCGATACAGCGGCGGCTTGTCCACATGCCGAGCCTATGCCACCTGCGAAGTTGGCTGCGACGAGGTTACGCGAGAAGACGGCCGGATGAGCAGATCGAGCGCGACCGTGGCCCGACGTCCACGGTCGCGTGGGTGCGACGGACCCAGCGATGCTGACAGGGCGGACGCAACATTTGTCGCATTGCGCAACTCGTCGGATACGGATGGCCGGTTCGATCAGCGCGCCTCGCGGCATGTGCGCGCACTCGTCCCGACTGAAGTCAGCTCGGGCGGGTTGGACACAGAACGCCTTACGTTGATGTGCGTACGTTCGCATGAGCGACTCCATCGACACTCCCATCCGGAACCGTCGCAGGTTCGAATACGGGTCGTACGGTGAACCGGACAGCTGGTCCACCTCTGGGGATTGGAAGTTGAGAATGCTGCTGAATCGAACCTGCTTCGCTGCTCTGGCCGTCGTGTGCGTCGCTGCGACAGGGAGCTGGATTGGCGTCTCGCCAGCGGCACACGCCGATGACGACAAGCGCTCGTCCACCGCCAAGCTCGACAAGGTGAAAACCTTGTCCATCGCTGACATCCGTAACGAGGCGGCGGAGGTAACCGGCACCGCCTCCTGTTCGAACCCTTACCTCGACATCGATGATCCAAAAAACACCGGCGAGGTTCTCGTCGATATTGAGCAGCAAACGTCGCTGGTCCGAGGCAAAACGACGATCGTGTGCGACGGTAAGGACCACGCATGGAAGGCAGAAGTAGGTAAAACGCCCGACGGCGACGAAGTGGATTTCAAGAAAGGCGATGCTGAGCTCTCTGCTTTTGTCGCAGTAGGACAGTGGACTGGAGGAGTGGACGACACGGCAACGGTGACCTTGGTCAAGTGATCGAGGAAGCGTGACGGCGCTCGGGATATAATTTCGATTGTTCTAAAGGCATCAACGGTCGCGTGTTGGCGTTGCTGCGGCGATCCATGCCCCTGCTTCCTCATTATCTGACTGTTGGACGAGCAGGTGGTAGGCACACGATATTTCGCAGAAGCCGCACGTTCCCGTCGATGCGCGCTTCTCGGCAGATCCGGATGTTTGTAACCGGCTGGCTCGTCTCGGATGACGAGCCAGCCGAACGCACTCAATTCGGCAGAAGCGCGCGTTCCGCCAGGCTATCGGCTCGGCCGCTTCTCTCAGCGCGGGCGAACGCTGCAACCGGCGAAGGATATCGACCACCCCATTCCTGACCCGAAACCATCGCTCGCGAAAGCGAACTCGGTCGCCATCCGCGCTCGCCGATCGCGCGCACTGGGCACCGCGTTCGTCTTCAACACCACACGCATCCGCTGCTCTTGTTTCAGCAGATCCGACTCGCTTACAAAGTCCATCGCGGTTGCCGACGCCGCACTGCTAGGGGTTGGGTTCGGTGCCCCGGCCGTGCCGGCGAAGGTAGGCCAGGACGGCGCGGACGCGGCGGTGGCCGCTGTCGCCGACGGACAGGCCGAGTTTGAGAAAGACGCTGCCGATGTGTTTATGGACGGCGTTGTCGGTGATGAACAGCCGCTCGGCGATGGTGGCGTTGTCGTGACCTTCGGCCATCAGCGCCAGGACCTCACGTTCGCGGGGAGTGAGCACGTCGACGGGATCGCTGCGGACGGCGAGGAGTTGGGCGATGACCTCCGGGTCCATGGCGGTGCCGCCGGCGGCCACGCGGCGCACTGCGTCGGTGAATTCCCCGATTCGGCTCACTCGGTCCTTGAGGAGATAGCCGATGCCGCCGCCGGTGTCGGCGAGGAGGCGGCCGGCGTATTCCTGCTCGACGTACTGGGACAGGACCAGGACCGGAAGTCCGGGGTGGTCGCGGCGAGCTTGGAGGGCGGCACGGATGCCCTCGTCCCGAAAGTCCGGGGGCAGGCGCACGTCGACGATGGTGACGTCCGGGCGGTGGGCCGCAACGGCGGCGAGGAAGCCGGGGGCGTCGACCGTGATGGCAGAAACTTCGAAACCCTGTGAGCTCAAAAGCATTTCGAGTCCGGAGGACAGCAGGACATTGTCCTCGGCGATGACTACACGCATGGCAGCTCCACGGTGACGGTGGTCGGTCCGCCCGGCGGACTGAGGATTCGCATATTTCCGTCCAGCGCGGCAGCACGGCGCCGTATTCCGTCCAGGCCGCTGCCCCGAGAGGGGTCCGCACCGCCGGACCCATCGTCGGTGACCTCGACGGACAGCGTCGCACCCGCGCGGGTGACCCGGACGGCGGCGCTGGTGGCACGGCTGTGCCGGGCAATGTTCGACAGCGCCTCCGTCACGGCGAAGTACGCGATCACTTCGACCGCGGCAGGGACCGCACCGAGCTCGCCGATGTCGATGCGGGTCGGTACGCCGGCCCGGGTAACCAATGTGCCGAGCGCGCCGGCGAGGCCCTGATCGGCCAGAACCGGGGGGTAGATGGTGCGGATGACCGAACGTAGTTCGGTCATGGCCGCCTCGGTCTCGGCGTGGGCGTCTCGTACGAGCGCAGCGGCCGCTTCCGGGTGGCGGGAAAAGCTTTCCCCGGCGACGGCAAGTCGCATGGCGATGGCTACCAGCCGGGCTTGGGTTCCGTCGTGCAGATCGCGTTCGATCCGGCGAAGTTCCGCGCTGTGCGCCTGCAGCACGCCGGTGCGCGTCTGGGTGAGTTCGGTGACGCGCACGGCTAGTTGTTCGGCGGGAGACAGTGCCAGGACTGCCAGGCAGCACCGCGCATGCGCCCGGGCGAGCGGTGGCAGCGCGATGGTCGTCAGCACCGCGAGGAGCAGGAACTGCACCAGACTGATAGTCAGCGCGGCGGTCCAGCTGTCGATATACACTCCGAGCCACGGCAGCCGTGGCAGCTCCGAGACGGGAAAAGCCCACCACCCCAAGGTGATAGCGAGAGTCTGGAGCAGATCGCTCAGGCAGACCAGGGCGAGCAGACCTGCGGGCAGACCGGTGGCGACCTGAACCGCCAGCCACGCAAGATCACGTCGCCGTGAGCGCGGCCGCGGTTGCCCCTGCCGGCCCAGCAGTGCCCCGGCGCGGCGGCGGTGATTGTCCGCCCACGCGGCCGCCAGCGACGGCACGCACAGCAGCGGCGCCGCCACGAGCGTCACCGTCGCGGTGAACAGGGTGCCAAGTAGGTAGCGTCCACTGCGACCCGCCCGGACCCACCGGACACGGGCCTCGTCGAGCACACTGCGCAATGGTTCGCCTTCGCCTGTCGTACGGGCCGGCAACGGCCCTCGGAGGACCCACCGTACGTGCCGGGCGAGCCCGTGGCGCTACAGCTATCTGTAGGTTGCAATCGGCAGCCTGTGTGCATTACGCAACATTTCCCAAAAACTTATGCGCTCCGTGGTTGAAGTCCCCGCTGCAGTATCGATCGGCCCCTGACCGAACAGCTCCCGGGGCCAGGTCCTGCCGGGCGCCGATGGTCGTACGGGCCGGGCAAACTGCCCTGGGACGACCCACCGTACGTGTCCGGCGAGCCCGTGGCGCTACAGCTACCTGTAGGTTTCAATCGCCAGCCTGCGGTAGCGACTGTCGGCTCGCCCTTACCTAGCGTGGAATTCATGAAATCCACAGCGCCACAGCACGGCTCGTCCCGGCGGCGGAACCGCCGGATCCGCCGGGGTTGGCTGACTCTCGCGGTCGCCGCGCTCGTCACCGCCGGGGTGGCCGAGGCTGTCCAGCAATCAGACGACGAGCCCGCCGCGTCCGGCTACCGGGAGGTCGACCTGCGCCGGGACATCGATGCCCTTCGGGCACTGGGGATTACCGGCATCCAGGCCCGGGTGACCACAGCTTCCGGGCGTGATCTGGTCGCGACCACCGGCGTCGCCGAGACAGGCACGAACAGCCCTGTGGCCGCCGACGGCTATTTCCGGATAGCCAGTACCGGCAAGGCACTCATGGCCACGGTCATCCTGCAGCTGGTAGACCAGGGCAAGCTGGCGCTGGACGACACGGTGGACCGCTGGCTGCCCGGGCTGATCGACGGCAACGGCAACGACGGACGCGAAATCACCGTGCGCCAGCTCTTGCAAAACACCAGCGGCCTGCACGACGACCTCCCCGGCTTCGATTCCGCCGCAGAGTATTACGAGCATCGATACGACACCTATACCGCGGAACAGATAGTCCAACGGTCGATGAAGCACCGCCCGGACTTCCAGCCCGGCACCGGTTGGAGCTATTCCAATACCGGTTACGTCGTCGCCGGCATGATCGCGGAAAAGGCCTCTGCTCGCCCGTGGCAAAAGACGATCGCCAGCCAGATCCTGAAACCGCTCGACCTGAACCACACCTACCTTTCGGGTTCCACCCCCGCTCTGCGCAACCCGCACGCCAGGGGCTATCAGGTCTTCGCCTCCGGCGAACAGACCGACGTCACCGAACAGATCGTCCCCGACCTCGGCGGCTATGTCTCCACCACGCGGGACATCAACCGCTTCTTCCAGGGACTGCTGGGCGGCGAGCTGGTATCCGCGGCGGGCCTGGCCGAGATGCGAGACACCGTCGCGATCGACCGGCAACTCGAGGCGATCTGGCCCGGTGGACGCTACGGCCTCGGCTTGGTCAACCGCCCGCTGACCTGCGGCGGCACCTATTGGAGTCACCAGGGGGGCGAAGCGGGCTACATCACCCTCAACGGCGCCACCGACGAGGGCACGCGCACCGTCACCCTCTCCATGACCACCAGCTTCAACGACCCCGACCGAACGCTCCGGCAACAGCAGCTCGCCAGCGACCTGGTCGACCGCGCGCTGTGCGACACCTCCGGCAGTTGAGGTCACTGCTGGCGATCCTGCTCCCTTTGACGAAAGGATGACCCGTGGCAACCATTGATGTCACCGGCACTACGACCGCCCGCCCGGCAGCCGCGACCGCGCCCCACGGGCCCTCCGATCTCTCTCCGCGGCGCTGGAATCCGTTCACTCGCATACTGTTCCGGTTCTGCTTCCTGTACTTCGGGCTGTACTGCCTTGCCGCACCGGTGATGCTGTATGAGTTCACCGGACTGTTCCGCTCCTGGTTGCCCGACGACGCACTGATCTGGTTGATCCGGCTACTGGAACCAGCACTGTCCTGGGTGGGCCACACAATATTCGACGTCGATGTGGTGGTGATCCTCAATGGCAGTGGTGACCAGAGCATTTACTGGATATTGCAGTTCTGCCTGCTGATCGTCGCGCTGGTCGGCACCCTGGCATGGACCACACTCGATACTCGGCGTACCGAGTATCGGCGGTTGGCCGGCTGGCTGCTGCTCGGGCTGCGACTGTGCGTCGCCGCGCAAATGGTGCACTACGGCCTGGCCAAGGTCATTCCGGTACAAATGCCCGAGCCCGACCTCACAACCTTGCTGACACCGGTCGGCGACCTCACGCCGTTCACACTGCTGTGGAATCAGGTCGGCGTTTCACCGGAGTACCAGACCCTGCTCGGCACAGCGGAATTGGTGGCCGGGCTGCTGCTGTTCATCCCCCGGACCGCACTGCTGGGAACGATCTTGGCCGTGGTCAGCATGGCGCAGGTGTTTATCCTGAACATGACCTTCGGCGTGCCCGTGAAGCTCTTCTCCGGCCACCTGCTGCTGATCGGCTTGGTGCTCTTGGCTCCCGAAGCAAGGCGGCTGACCGCGGTACTGGTCTGGAACCGATCGACCGAGCCCTCCACCACGCCGTACCCGTTCCACACCCCACGCGTGCGACGAATCGCAGCGGGGGCCCAGGCCGCACTCGCACTCTGGGTGACAGTGTCGATGACATACCTGACCTGGGACATTTGGCAGATGGTCGGGCCGGACCGCCCGAAACCCGCCCTGTACGGCATCTGGACGGTAACCGAATTCCTCCGCGACGGACACTCGGTACCACCCCTACTCACGGCGGACGACATCCGCTGGCGCACCGTCATATTCGACCACGTCGGACAGATCTCATACCAGCTGACCGACGGCACACTCATCACAGCACCCGGCACCGTAGACGCCACCACACACCGCATCGCGATCGCCGGCGCGCCTAGCGGCGACACCCCCTCGGCAACGCTGACCTTCGAACAATCCGCCACCGACCGGACCACGCTGACCGGTAACCTCGGGCCCCACCCGGTGGCCATCACCCTGCAGCGCGTCGATCCGGACACGTTTCCGTTGCGCAGCACCACATTCCGCTGGATCCAGGATCGACCCGCACGCTAGCTTCGCCCTCGCCTGCGCCGCACCGCTCGAGCAGCCATCCGCGCAGCCGCTCATCGGCATTTGCGTGCGTTGGGAAGCCTTGCCGACCAACAAATCTGGACGCTCGACCAACGCGGCTCCGCGCCATGAGCGTGCGTTGGTGTCGCCGAGCTGCCTTGGGGTAAAGCGGAGGTCGCCACCACCAAAAGCGCGCCAGAGCCGTTCACCGTGCAGGTCTGTCGCGGAGGATGGCGGTCAGTAGGGCCGCGGATGCGGCGATGGCCGCGGTGGCGGTGAACGCGGTGCCGTAGGCGTGGGCGAGGTGGGATGGTGTGGGTTGGTTGCCGGAGTCGCCGGCCGCGGTGGTGATGGCGAGTAGTCCGGCGAGTCCGAGTGCGCCGCCGATTTGGCGGGTGGTGTTGATCAGTCCGCCGGCCAGTCCGGTGTGTTCGGTGGGAACACCGGCGGTGGCTCGTGCGGTGAGCAGAACGAATGCGATGCCTTGGCCGGTGCCGATGAGTAGTGAGGGAGCGGCGATGTCGATGAGGAATCGCCCGTCGACGGGGGTGCGTGCGAGCCAGGCCAGCCCGGCTGCGAGCAGTGCCAGTGCGGTGGCCAGCAGGGCGCGCGTGTTGAGGTATCGAGCCAGTTTCGGTGTGATCGTGGAGGCGGTTGTGATCATGATCGCCAGTGGCAGTTGGGTGAGGCCGGCTCGGATCGGTGTGTAACCGAGCACCTTCTGCTGGTAGAGCGGGAGGAAGAAGAACAGTCCCAGCCATACCGCGCCGAGCAGCGTCATGACGATGTTCGCGGCAAGTACCCCGCCGATGCGCAGAATCGCGGGCGCGACGAGCGGCTGCGCTAGCCGCCGCTGTGATACGGCGAAGAGGATGAGCAGTACTACCGCCGCGATCAGTGGGGCGATGACGCGAGGCGTGGTCCAGCCGTATTGTCCGCCTATCGACAGCGCGTAGGTGAGTGCGGCGAGTCCACCGGTCACGGTGGCCGCGCCCCATAGGTCGACCCGGCCGCCCGCCGGACGGTCGGCGGGTACCAGCGATATCGTGGCGGCCAGCACCGCGAACGTTATCGGTGCGCCGATGAAAAATACTGCGCGCCAGCCGAATACGCCAGTCAGGATACCGCCCGACAGCACACCGGCGACGCCGCCGATTCCCGATACCGCGCCCCATACCCCGATTGCCCGCGCGCGGCCCGCGCCGGCGGGAAACAATGTCAGCACCAGTGCGAGTGCGGTCGGGGCGAGCAGTGCCGCGCCCACCCCCTGTCCGACTCTGGCGGCGAGGAGGACCACTGCGGTGGGGGCGAGGCCCGCCGCGATCGAGCTGGCCATGAAAATCACTGTGCCGGTGAGAAATACCCGCCGCCGTCCGAATACGTCGCCGAGTCGGCCGCCCAGGAGCAGCAGGGCCCCGAAGGCGAGTACGTAGCCGTTGACGATCCAGGAGAGCCCGATGGGTGACAGTTCGAGCCCGCGCCCGATGTCGGGCAAGGCGACATTGACGATCGAGGTGGTCAGCACGACCAGGAACTGTGCGGTGGCCAGGACGGTGAGCCCGATCCATGCCCGGGCCGACGGGGTGGGGGTTCGGTTTACGGGGACGGGCTCTAGTCGGGCGTTCATGATCTGTCTCCAGGTCCATGCACATGTGGCCGGCCGACGGCTCGGTGGCCATCGGACGGCCACATGCGATTGTCTTGACGAATTCGGTTGTGCCGCAGGTAGAACGCCGATCAGTCCGCGATCCAGGATCCGTGGATACCGCCGGGCACGTGCCGGGGCAGTTCGACGGCCGCGACCGGCGGCGCGGTGAAGTCGCGGGCGTCGAGGACGAGCAGCTCCGACGCCTTGCCGGCGCGGTCGCCGACGAGGGTGAGCAGGTAGCCGTCGTCTTCGCCCGTGGCGTCGGTGGCGGGGACGAAAACGGCTTCACCGGGGATGCGGCCCGCACCGGTCGGGGCCAGCAGGCGTGCGCCGGTGTCGTTGTCGTACTTGACGATTCCCACACCGCCGTATCCGGAGCCGGGGTAGGCGACCGCGTAGCTGTAGCGGTTGCGGCGACCGACGTAGTCGTCGTTGATGGTCGGGAATTCGGTGACCAGCGAGTCCATCATTTCCTCGCGTGCCGTGGTCTGCCCGGGTTCGAGGACCCAGCGGTACTGCAGGGCACCGGCGACCGGGTCGGTCGGGTATCCGGGTACGCCGATCCACCACTTCCACGACGTCTCCCAGCTCGACCGGTCCAGCCGGGGGCCTTCCACGACGACCCGCCCGGCCGCGTCCTCGTAGGCATTCGAAACATGCAGCATCGCACCGGGTTCCACGTCGAACCAGCGCACCGGACCGGTGCCGGTACGGGGCAGGATGCCCATGCGCGCCTGGTAGGCGTCGTCCCACCGGTAGGGGATGCCGGAGGTTTCGGCGGGGTTGAAGGTCACCGACAGGTCCAGCCACACCGCGTAGTGCTCGGTGATCGCGAAGTCGTGCATCAGCGACGGGCCCGCCCCCTCGACGACCTGCTGGTGGCGGAGGTCGCCGTCGGCGGAGGCGATGTAGTAGATCAGGTGCGGCGCGACCGGGGAGTAGGCGAAGAAATGCAGTTCACCGGTGACCGGGTCCACCTTCGGGTGTGCGGTCATCGCGGTTTTCAGCTTGCCGCCGAAGTCGTAGGCGCCGACCGTATCCAGCTCCGGAGTCACCTCGAACGGCAGGTTCGCCTCCTGCAGCGCCAAGATGCGGCCGGCGTGCTCGATGATGTGGGTGCCCGCCACACTGGCGGTCAAATCGATGCTGCCGTCCTCGCGGTTATAGGGTGCGCCGTCGAGAGCGGGCGTCTTCACCCACCGGTTGCGATACCACTCGGCCTGACCGTTACGCAGCCGCAGGCCGTGGAGCATGCCCGCGCCTTTGAACCAATGTGTCGGTGTGTCGCCGGGTTTCGGGTTGTGACCGTTGCGGAAGTAGCGGCCGTTCAGCTCGGTGGGGATGGTCCCGCGCACCGGCAGGTTGTGCGCGGTCACCTCGTCCGGCACGGGCCGGTAGTGGCCGGTCAGGTAGGGCTTGGCAAGCGTGGTGTCGCTGTTCATCGGGTTACCTCGTGATTCAATCGAGTGTCGAAACCTGTTGGGTGAATGAGTGTTTCGAGCCATCGGCGGGTAGTGCTGAGACGGTGCGGAAGCCGGCGTTGCCCATGGTGGCATCGGGGGTGTTCGAGGATCGGGCGGCTGTGCGGTATCTGGTGCAGTAGCTGTCGTGGCACAGGTACGAGCCGCCGCGCAGTACCCGCGACTCCCCGGTGGCGGCGCCTTGCGGATCGCGCACATGCCCTGCTCGGGCATCGTGGCTGTAGGTGTTCGGGGAGAATCGGTCATAGCACCACTCCCAGACGTTGCCTGCCGTCTGCCAGAGTCCGTACCCGTTGGGCCGGTAGGAGCGCACCGGTGCGGTGGTCAGGAATCCGTCCTCCCGGGTATTGACGGTCGGGAAGGTGCCCTGCCAGATGTTGGCCCGCCACTGGCCGCCTGCACCCGGGGCGCCGTCACCCCACGGATAGCGGGCTCCAGACAGGCCACCACGCGCGGCGAATTCCCATTGCGCTTCGGTCGGGAGACGCCGACCTGCCCAGTCGCAGTAGGCGGTGGCGTCGTGCCAGGAAACCTGTACGACCGGGTGGTCGGCGCGGTCGTCGATGCTGGAATGCCGTCCTTCGGGATGCCGCCAGCTTGCCCCCTTCACCCCCACCCACCAGGGGCTCTGTGGAGCGCGTCCGACGAGGTCGTGCTCGTCGGCGGCCAGCACGAGGTGGAATACGGCGGTGAACCCGAGCTTTTCCGCCTCGGTTTCGTATCCGGTCTGCTCGACGAACGCCGCGAAGGCGGCATTGGTGACGGTGGTCGCGTCGATGGTGAACGGCGACAGTTCCACCGCGTGCACCGGCGTCTCCCCGTCGGCGTGAAATCCGTTGCGGTGCGGATCGCCCATCGCGAATGTCCCGCCGCGCAGGTGTGCCTGTTCGATCGGGTGGCGATCGGAGCTCATCGAATTCGCTCGGCTAGGCAGGTGCGTTGCCGTTCGACGTCGCGGGGATAGGTGCGATAAAGAATGGTGCAGAAGGCGGCGTTGGCGAGCATGAGTATGCCGGGGATCCAGAGCATGACGCCGCGCAGGCCGATCACGTCGGTGAGCAGTCCGGCGGCGAGGTTGAACAGCGCGTAGGCGAGGGCTTCGAACACCGAGAGCAGCAGTGCGAAGGCGGCGCCACGCATTTCGGGCGGTACTACGGCGGCGACGATGGGCCGGTTCACTCCGGGGTTGAGACCTTGCATGAATCCCAGCACCGCCCAGAAGCCGGCGAAGATCTCGATGCCGCCCCAGTCGTGCTGGGTGCCGAGGATGGCGACGACGCCGAAACCGAGTTGGGCGAACTGCAGGATGATGATGCGTCCGGTCTGCGGGAATCGGGTCTGGAGGAAGTCGGTGGCCAGACTGCCGCCGAAGGTGCCCAACAGGTAGCCGATGCCGAACGGCAGGGTGACGATCGAGGCGACCGCGGTGGTGAAGCCGTAGGTGTGTACGAGGAAGATGATGCCGAAGCTCATGATCAGCAGATGGCCGGAGATGAGTCGCTGGATCAGCATGAGTACGAACGTGGGGATCCGGAGCATCTGTTGCACTGCGGCCCAAGTGATCCGGTCGTTCTCGGCATGCTGCGGCCGGGCGGTTTCGCTGGCTCCGACGCCAGGGTCGGTGAAGAACACGGCCAGCAGGACGGCGGTGAGCACGGTGATGGCACCCCAGGCGAAGAATCCGTACCGCCAGCCGTCTGGCACGCGGGACAACTGCCCGATGAGCGGTCCGAGTACCGAGCCGAGCAGCGAGATCGCGCCCCAGGTGTAGCCGTTGGCGCGTCCGCGGGCTGTGTCGTCGAACAGGTCGGCGGTGATTTCGCTGGCGATCGGCAGTGCCGCGGCGATGAACACGGCCGATAGTCCGTAGAGGATGATGAGCTGGACGTAGTTCTGTGCGAGTCCGGTTGCGGCGGTGGCGATTCCGGTGCAGCCGGTGGCAACGGCGAAGGTGATCTTGCGGTTCGTCCGGTGCGCCACCCACGCCCATAGTGGCCCGAAGACGATGCTGATGAACTTCGCGAGGGAGGTCAGGTAGCCGACCGCGGCCGCGGGCGCCGCGAGCGCTTGGACGATGACCGGGGCGAGCGTGCTGAGCACGCTGGATTCGTTGTTGTCGGCCCACAGCGGAGCGACGACGAGGGTGAGTTTGCGCCAGCGGCCGGGAATGATCACCGGCGTGGCATCGGTGAGTGCCGGGGGCACCGGCACGACTTTGTCTATCAAGGCAGGTCTCACTGAGGGTGGCGGGAGATCGGGCGGCTCTCGGCCAGTGCCCGATCGAGGCTGTACAGGGTTCGCCTGGTCAGAACCGGGCTGAAGGGGGCCAATTCGAGGAGGGTGGCCGAGGCGGTCTGCTCGGCTATGCGGGCGATCGCGGGCCCGAGCGCCGCCTCGACGACCGTGCGGGTATCGGCCGTGGCGAGCAGCTCGGTGATCGGCGTGTTCACCCCGGGCCGCCCGGTCGGGAAGTCTTCCGGAACCGGGAGCGGCTCGACAGCTTCCTGATAGATCGGCAGTTGGGTTCTGGCCAGCAGGTGCCGGCCGGCTGCCTTTCCTGCCAGCGGCAGGCCGAGGCGGAGGAACTGGGAGTCCGGCGCGTCGTTGGCACGCATGAGGTCGAGCAGCAGGTCGATCATCCGCAGTTCGAGGTCGTCGTCGACGATCGGGTTCTCCTGGTGGGGGTCGCTGTCCAGGTCGAACAGAACCGTGCCGAAGGCGAACGGGTCACCGACGGCAAAGCCGGGTACGCGCAGCACGGGGACGTTCTTGGTGAACGACAGGGGGCCGACCAGCTGCGCGGTCTCCAGTTCGCCTGGGGTGAAACGGGTGGCCATGTGCGTGGGCATCAGGGTGTGCTCGAATAGCGGCGCATTGCCTGGCGCGGCGGGGGCTCGCAGGTACACGTACCGCCCGTCGGTGACGTTGACGTGCCCGCCGAAGACTCCGAACAGCGCGCCGACCCGGTGCCTGTCCGGTGCTGGATCGCGCAGCAGCGGCAGCAGGGACCGTCCCTGCATATCCGCGGTGGGCTGGAGGCCGAAGAAATCCAGCAGGGTGGGGCCGAAGTCGATGGTCTGAACCAGTTCTCGGCAGGTGCCTGCTTTCGTCCGGGCTATCGGATCCCACAGGAACAGCGGCGTGTGGATGTTTTCGTCGTACCAGGGCTGCACGTTCTTGCCCCACCAGCCGTGCTCGCCGAGCAGGAACCCGTGGTCGGTGCACACGATCAGCAACGTGTCGTCCCACAGGCCCAGCTCGTCGAAGACATCCAGGACGCGACCGAGCGACGCGTCGCACATGGTCAGCAGCGCGGCGTACTCGGCGCGCGTACGGTGCACGGTTTCCGAATCTTCTTCCACCCGTTTGTAGTCGGGCCACGCCGGAGACTCGCTCGTCGCGTCCAGTGCGGGATAGTGACGGTGGTAGTCGCGGTGGGAGAAGAACGGTTCGTGCGGGTCGAAGCACTCGATCTGCACGAACCACGCGTCCTCGGCGTGATTGGTCCTGATGAACTCGAGGCCGGCGTTCACGGTCCGGATCTGTGGATGATCGGCCTCTCGGGTCAGGTGCTGCCGGTTCACCAGATCTTGCCGCCACAGCTGGTGGCGCACCCGGCGCGGGCTCTGTGGCTGCGGCGGATCGGCGACCTGCCCCTTCCACGCGTCGCCCTCCTGACCGCGGAAGAACTCGAAGGTACGGAATCGGCTGTGGTACGTCGCTCCGCCGTCCTCCCAGTAGTGCGGATGGTCGGTGACCAGGTGCGGATATATCCCCGCCGCGGACAACATTTCCGGCACCGAATCGTCGAAAGGCTCCAAGGGGCCCCAGGAACGGTGCAGGAAGTTGTAGCGGCCGGTGTGCATCTCGCGGCGGGCGGGCATGCACGGCATCGAGCCGCCGTAGCAGTTGTCGAACCGCACAGTGTGCGCGGCGAGCCGGATGAAGTTCGGCGCGTGCACCCACTCGGCGCCGTACGGTGGCAGTAACCGGCGGTTGAGACTGTCGAACAACATCAAGACCGCGCGCATCAGCTGCCCGCCTTGCGACGCCCAGCCGGCCCGGGCTCGACGGTGGCCGTGCGGGCCTCCAATGTCTCCAGCAACTCCTCGAGCCACGCGATCCAGCCGTCGATCTGCCGCTCGCCCTGGCGCCGGATCTGTTGTGCGATGAAATCCAAGGCCTCCGCATCGATTTCGGCGCGATCGTCGTCGGTCTCGGTGTCGTACGGGCGGTTTCGGTTGAGTCGCACCTGTTCGCGCCGCGCCGTCAGTTCTTCCCGCACGAGATCGAGCGTGCCGGGCTCGCCGAGCATCATGCTCACGCGGAGCCGGAACGCGAACTCCGGATCCTGGAACCGGCGCGGCGGCAGGTACGAGGAGCGCACCCAGCGCCGCAGCCGCGCCATCCCAGCCGCGGTGACGGTGTAGATCTTCGCGTCCGGCCCGCCGTCGCGGGGATCGGTCCGCCACACCACGGAGCCCTCGACCTGCATGCGGTTCAGCTCGCGGTAGATCTGGCTGGCATGGCGGTCCAGGCCGACGAACTTGCCTTCGACATAGCACCACCGCTTGATGTCGTAGCCGCTCATCGCGCGGGCCGCCAGCAGCCCTAGCAGAGGGTATTCGAGCTTCATCGGGCCCTTCCTGAGGTAGGTGCAAAAGCACTAGGTGCAAAAGCATATAGCTTGAGCGCCGTTTCGTCGGCTATTCGGTGCGAAATCCTTTACCGCCCAAAGCATCAGCCATACTCGAGCCCTGGTTTGTCACCTCGCCGCGAAGGCGGTTTCGGGAGTCCAGGACAGTGCGTTGTCCATCGCGCTGAGGTACATCGAACGCGGCGTCAGCCACACGAGGCCGTTGCGGAACGCGACCTTCAGCGGATTGCGCCACTGCGCAATCCGTCCTGACGAGGCCGCGACCCGCGCCAGTTCCTGGGTCCGCGGACGCCGCGCCAGGTCGTAGTCGCCTGCCAGGGATTCCGCGGTCGACGCTTTCGCGGCGAGCCCACCCAATGTCGCGGCGTCCTCCAGTGCCTGTGCCGCTCCCTGCCCGAGATCGGGTGTGCTCGCGTGCGCGGCGTCACCGAGCAGGACCACCCGGCCGCGGGTATAGGTGGGCAGCGCTGTCTCCAGGGAATAGATGTCGTGGCGTAGTAGTGATTTCGGCGGGGTGGCGGCGAGCAGCCGCGGGATCGGGTCGTGCCAGTCGCGGAAACGTCGCGCGACCGCCTCGATGCTGTCGTGCGGGTGGGAGTTCGGCGGGGCCGGCAGCGTCGCGTACCAGTACACCCGCCCATCGGTCAGCGGCATAATGCCGAACCGCTTGCCCCGCCCCCAGCTTTCGATCAACGAGCGGCCCACCTCGATGTCGGCGGCGGCCTCGGCTGGTACCACGCCGCGCCAGGTGAGGTACCCGGCGTAGATCGGCCTCGGGTGCCCGGGGAACAGTTGCGCTCTTGTCGGACTGTCGAGGCCGTCCGCGGCGACGACGAGGTCCGCTCTGAGAGTTGCGGATTCGCCGGATGGACGCTGGAACGTCACGGTGCCCGTTTCGGGATCGACACCGGTCACCCGGTGGCCGGTTTGCAGGTGGGTGTGCACCAGCGCCCCGATAAGCATGGCGTGTGCGTCGGCCCGGTGCAGCATGTACCCGGAGACGCCGAACCGGCGCCGGACCTCGGTGACGTCCCCCTGCAACAGCCACCGTCCGGATGCGGTCCGAATTCCCGTGGCGCCCTGCGCGGTATCCAACTCCCGGAGCCGGTCCGCAAGTCCCAGCCAGTTCAGCGCGCGCACCGCGTTGGGTGCCAGCATCAGTCCCGCGCCGACCGGCCGGAACTCCTGCGCGCGTTCCAGCACCGTCACCTTCCAGCCGGCGCGCTCCAGGCCGAGCGCCGCGCTCAACCCGCCGATTCCGCCACCGACCACCACTGCCGTGCTCATGCCTACCTGCTCCCGGTCTCGCGCGAGGAAACACCCGCGCCGCTAGACAACAGGGCCGCAGTCACGGGCTGCTCGGTAGCGGACAGTCGGTGTGAGTAGCGGGCGAGGACGATCATGACCGCGGGGAGGAGCAGGTCGTAGACCAGTACTCCGCCGGTGTTGCCGGGAGCGTGGTCGCCGTTGGCGAACCACTGGTAGAGGTGGCCGATCGCCGCGCCCCACAGGAACATTCCGGCGCCGAGGCCGATGGTGATGCGCTCGCGGGCAGTGGCCGAGGCGGCGCGGAATCCCATGACGGCGAGTCCGAGGTTGGCGAAGGCGATCTCGAATTGGAACGGGCTCTGGTTGAAGCCGATTGCGGTGGCCATCGCGTCCGGGACGGTCAGGAAGGCGATCGTCATCCACAGGCTGCCGCAGCCGAGTGCGGCCACGGCCCACCATCGCTGCCAGGTTTCCAGGGCGGCGGCACGGGAGGGGCTGTGCCGGGTTCGGATCAGTGCGCCGACCACCGCGATCACTATCCAGATCAGGGGGAAGGCCGACTGGGCGAGGTAGGACATCTCGTTCATAAAGTTGAGTGTTGCATGGTTAATATTAACCAGTCAAGACTCGGGGTTATCGGTTACGGGGTGTCGGACCGGGCTATCGGCGTGGCTCGAGGAGTTTGGCCAGCGTGGCAGTGTCGCGTAGGTAGCGTTCGTACGGGTTCTTGCGTGCGCTCAGCTCAACGGAAATGGTGGCTGGGCAGCGCCCCTTCGACGCTGCTGTCATCGACCGGTGAATCCACCTGTGTCGCTGTCCCGTCCGGCACCACGATCATCCCAACGGTCGAGTTGGATGGCGTATGTTGCTCTCGGTCTCGCATGCATCGCGGGGGCAGCGGCCTTCGCAACGCGTCGCTTTCCCTGCCCATGGGACCCGCGCATGGAAACCCTCGCAGGGCTGCTGATCTGGTTGGCGCTGCCCGTGATCCCGGCCTGCATAGCGCTCGTGCTCGGCAGTAAGGGAAAGGTTCGTACCGGGCGCACGGAAAGCAGATCCTGGCCCGCATTCGCCGCACGCTTCATCGCGGGTGTTGTCCTATTCATCTCCCTTTTCTCAGTAGCCGTTCTGTGGCTTTTTTTCCTAGGGATGCGGGACTTTTCGACTTTCGGGGACTGACCGTCATGTCGTAGAGCCGCTCGCAGGCCACTGGGGTAGGGGGTCGCCAGCGCTGAGTCGTCCGTCCCCGGACGCGCGGGGACGGCTCACTGCGCTCCCTGAAACGACGCCTGTCCAACGTCGTCTACAGCCGGATGCTCGCCGATGCACACCGCAACGAGAAGGCAAGTCCGGGAGGGCAATCGGGGGCGCATTTTGACTCCTGCGCGACCGGCTCGACCCCGTATGCCGATCCTTCGGACAAGCCACAACCCGGACCCGCCATCCACCAGCTTATCGAACTATCAACTGCTACTTGACACTAAAGACCTCCGATTCCGCTAACTGTCAAGCCGCAGCGGAGGTCGTTGGCGTTGTGGGTGGTTGGCCGAATGCTTCTGTTGGGTCGCAGTTTTGGCGGGTTTGCAAAAACGATCGTCTGGCTGCCGTCGGCTGGATCTGGGCCACCACCATGGTCGTTCAACCCGGGCGTGCTCGGCGGCATTATCGAAGCCGCCGCGACCACGTCGATCGTCATGCTCCGGCGGGCCGGTACCGCGACATGGTTGGGTACCGGCTATTTCGTCGACGGTGCTGTGCCGACTGCCGTGGTGTTGCTTTGGTACCTGCTCCTGCTCGCGGGCAGTGTGCTGCTGATTCGGGTATGGCTCGGCCGGCCGGGCTTCGACGATCGGCATCGCCTTGCCCGCTATGCGGGTGCATTGGCGGCCTATTACAGCTACGAAATCCTGATCTTTTCATGATCTTCCAGCCTCGTATGTAGGTCAACGAGGTCGTAGGGTCCCCCCGGTGAGGAACATCGTCGCTGCCATCGTGATCGGGCTGTCGTGTGTAGTCACCGTGTCGTCGTGCTCGTCTGCGGACCTATCCGAGCGGACCCCAGCCAAGGAGGTCCCACTCGAGGGGGTCGA
Organism: Nocardia ninae NBRC 108245; assembly: GCF_007990755.1. Classification (GTDB taxonomy): domain Bacteria; phylum Actinomycetota; class Actinomycetes; order Mycobacteriales; family Mycobacteriaceae; genus Nocardia; species Nocardia ninae. Next base: position 87,454 of record NZ_BJXA01000015.1, read on the forward strand.
TGCGATCCTCGCCGAACGTGAGAGCCTGCGCTCGCTGGATCCGTGCGGCTATTTCGACGACGCGGCGATACACCGGATCGGGACGCCCGACGCCATCGAGATCGATAATTCGTTCGACACCTGCATGGTGACCTTCCGGCCCCCGCACGATCTGGCCTCGATCTCAGTCAGCATAGGTGGACTCACCGAGGCCGATCTAGGGCAGGGGCCTCTGCTGCACACGCCACAACACCAGATCGGTGACACCACGGTGCGGACCTTCTCCGTAGACCGGTTGTCTTGCAACGCAATTGTCCCTGTCAATGATTACTGGAGCATCGCGATCGGCGCGCTCGCCGCCGCTGGGCGCGAAGGCCGACCACGGGACCAGTGCGCTGCAGCGCTGGAGCTCGCCACCGCGATCGTCCCACGTCGGCTCGATCGTCCTTTACGCGTGAATTCCCCACACACTCACCGGAACTCGCGACTCGCCGCCCTCGACCCATGCAAGGTGCTCGACACGCTCGGGCAAGGACACCACCCGTATCGGGTCAACGATACTTCGCCATGGAATTGCAGCTTCGAACTCGACAACAACGACGATGGGATCCTCCAGCACATCGACCTCCACTTCGCCGAGCCCGGTGAGGTGGCAGACGCTACGGTCACCGGCACCACGATCGGAGGTCTTCGAGCCCGCGAGTACTACCTCTCCGCAGAAGCCTCGCCGCTGAAGCGGAGCAGATGCCGGATCGCGATCTGGACCCCGGTCGACGAGCGCATCGGACATTCCGAATCCATCACCATCTCCACCGACGAATGTGCCGCCGGGCGCGCCGTCGGCGAAGAGATTGTCCGGCTCTTCAACCAGCTCCCGCGCTGACCACCCCCGAACAACAGCACGGCGTCGAACTTCGGTCTATTGACGCATCGCCAGGACAACGCGAGTACGAACAGCACACCCCCGAACTCGAGATGTCGTAAGGCGTGGCTCAGCTGGTCGTCACCAACCCCAGCCAGAAGGTCCATCCTCAATTCGGCCATGTGCGCGCGTTGCCGATGCTGGGATTGATCTCGGCCCGTTGCTCTTTCACGGACCTGCGCTGACCGCTCCGACCGCGCGGGTCGCGGCAGATGCGGGACCGGTTTTCTCGAGCGTCGCGGCGATGGCAGCGATCTGGCGTCAGCGGTGGATCTACCGATAAGTCAACCAGCGTGCTGTGCTGGGCAGGAACGTCAACATGAGCATCACGATGTTCAATACGATGCCGACGGCCGATACCGCGTCGAGATCCGTATTCACCGTGATCGTGTTGCTCTCGGCACTGGTGATGATCATCGACTGGACAACGGTACCCACGCCACCCACCCCGAGCAGGACACGGGCGATCTTCTTGCGGATGAGCATCAGGATACCGCCGATCAGCAGCAGTATCGCGGACGCCGCCACCACGATAAGCCGCAGTTGGAGTATGGCGAAGGACCAGCCGTACTCGAATGGGGGAGTGAAGATCGGGATCGCGAAAAATACGATGAGTCCGAACAATCCGAACGCTTCGCGCAGGGCACCGAGCACCGCGAGGATGCCGGCGATGATCGCGGCGACACTGCTTGAGGGTGGCTGCGATTGTGGTTGTGCTGGGTGCTGTGAGGTTCTGTCCAACAGAATGTCCTTACCGGTCTGGTCTTAAGAATGTCGACGGGTAATCTCGCTGCCGTCTCTGCGGCGAACGCCGGAGTCCAAGGCCACATTTGACGTTGAGGAGCTCTCGAGGCGGCCCGCCTCCTGAGTCCTGGCGTTCGCCGGGACGACGGAGTTTTGTTTTACGATGCGTCAGAGGCCGCGGCTTGGTTTGGTGCCTGATCCAGGGGCGGGAGCTGACGCGGGATCAGGCGAGTCGATTTGACTCGGCGGCTTCGGCGCCCACGCGGTGGTAGCCGAGACGATCGTCAGGCGTCGGCGATACCCGGTGCTCGGGGGCGTGGGCGGCCCGCGGTGTCAGGATTGCTCTGGCGCAGGAAAGACCCGCGCCGCCGCTGCTGCGCCGAGGACGGCGAGCCGGTGCGGGTGAGCGGTAACGGTATCCGGCGGGTCGTCTGGATGGACGCCAGCGCCATGAACAGCGAGGTGGCGACGACTCCGACCAGCGCGAAGGACAGCGGCCGATCGGGCAGCGCGAACAGGGCCAACGCGGGCAGGACAGCTGCGAAAACCGCAAAAGCCAGCAACTGGGCCCGAGTGAACATGCCATGAGCCTACCGCGCCACTCAGGCAGGCCTGAGCCTAGGACACCTTGCCGGGCGTCGAAGATGAAGGGAGCCGGAAAGTGTTCTCTTACTTAGCTTTCAGATACATTCTCGCTGCCCGATATGTGTCTCTATCCCACGCGGGATAGAGACATGCCGTGCTCACGTCGGACATCACGGGCGGCCGTTGTCGTCGTCACCTCAACCGATTGGACGCAGCCGAAGCACGCGCATCGGCAGATCCGGACGTTCCCTGAGTCTTCGGCCGACCGCTTGGTCATGTTCGGTCGAACGCTCGCTCGTCGGCAATATCGTGCGTTCACGAGATCGTCTGGACGCCGACAGGAACGCGCGCCACGCGCATTATCGGACGTTCGTGGTACGTGGACGCGAGTGCGGTCACACGTCCCAGGTGACCGGGAGGCTCTTCACGCCGTAGATGTCCGCGTTTTCCGGGCGTAGGGCGACCTGCTCGGCGGGTACGGCCAGGCACAGTGTGCGGAATTTGTTGATCAGGATCGGGACCACCCGAACCGGCAACGGACTACGCATCACCCCCACCGCGATGCTGCGCAACTGAACACAGCACCAGCGCGGCACCTCGCCTGTCCGACTCGAGGGTCACCGGATGGAGGTCGGGGTCGCAGCGGCGCGATCGATTGTGCCGCCTCGAGTCTCTGCCGCGGCTGATGATTGTCCAGAGTTGGGCGTTGGATGGCGGCGACCGCGAGGTCGAGGTCTTCCTGCAGGTCCCGATTGCGCCGGCGAAGCTATGCCTCGGTGTCCCTTGCGCTGATGCCATCATCAGTTGCGAGGGTCGGTGACCGGCGTTGCACGGCACCGACCTTTGCGCGCTCATCCGTCCGGCATCAACACGGTGGATACGATCCGCCGGGTCCGCCCTGGCGCAGCTTCGTTGGCGGCGAACCGGGTCAGCAGTTCGCCCAGCGCGGTGACGAACTCGGTGAATCCCTCATCGGAGAGCAACACCGCGGTTTGACGGAACGCGATGCCGTCGCGCTCGGGCGCGATCTCTTCGCGGGACAGATAGCGGTCCAGGTCGCCGGCCAATCCCGCGACGAACACGGTGAACATCGTTCGAAGCTGGTCGGGATCCACACCCCCTTCGCCCGCATCGCTTGCGCCGGAGCCGATCGCGTACGTGCGTTCCACCGTGCCGCGAATGCGACGTTCGCCCACGACGGTGAGTACACCGGCCTCTACCAGCACGCCGACATGGCGATACAGGGTTGTCGCCGCGACGTCGGGTAGCTGCTCGGCCAGCTGAGCCGTGGTGAGCGTGCGCCCGATCAGCGCCTGCACGATCCGCCACCGCACCGGTTGATGCAGCAGTTCGGCCAGCGAAGGGCGAGACGAAGGCATTGCCATTACTCCCAAATGTGGTAATAATACTGGTATCGGAAACATTCTAGGTCGGCTGGAGGAAAAGTGGCTGCAGTGTATGTGGACCAAGAGGCAGTACGGATCGAGCTGGGGTGGTGGGAGCGCCTTTTCGCCGGTCAGCGCAAGCGGCTGGTCGTTCCGGTCGCATCAATAGTCGAGGCTGAGCGTGTCGATCGACCGACCAAATTTTCCGCTACACCGGGCGCTCGCTCCGGTCTGGTGGTTACCGGCGTCGTGAAGGTCGGACGCTGGGGGATCGGGACAGGCACGTCGTTGTTCGTGAGCGTGCGCCGGTCGGTTCCCGCGCTCCGGTTGGCTATCGACAAGCCGACTGCCGAGCAGTTGGGGTTCGACGTCATCCTCGTCAGTACCCCGGAGGTCGACCGACTCGTCGGCTCGCTCACCAACGGTTCCGTGACCGGCGCGGTCCGCGGATAGTCACGAGCGGGTGCGAGTGTCGGTCGGCGGGGGTAGGCCACGTCGCACCCGTACCCGCACATCAGGACAAGTGCAGGCTGTCCGGTGCGGTAGCGAATTCCGAACTGGTCCGCACCTCGGGCAGGCACGCTTCGATCGCCGCACGGTCATGGTCGAGCCGATCGCCCAGCCCGTCGATTTCGACTAGGTGCCCGCCCCCGCCCGCCGCAAGATCGGCGACACCATCGGCGGTTACACACCCCGGCAGCGGGCTCCTCGACTACTTCGCGCGGAAGGCCGATGCTTTCCAGCAAGCGGCGACGGAAATCGGCGCCACGGGCCCCGCCGCCGACTAAGTGGAGTGCACGCCGCCACCACCAGCCCACGTACAGCTCTCGCCACCGCGGGTCTGCTGATCCTGGCCAGGTCGTTGCTGCTACCACGTCGCCGAGATTCCCGCTCCCACCCTGACCGCGAGCAGGTAACGGCTCATGCCCGGCCGCAGGCAGCCGGGCGGCTTCGTGCGTCACCGCGTGCCACAACAGAGAGTGCGTTCCACGCTGACGCAGCATGGACCAGTCGATCACTGCACGTGCCCGCAGGTTCTGCGAATAATCACGACAGGAGGTGTCGTGATTATTTGAAAGGCTGTCTCGGCGACCGTCGGAGAGCCCGATCGGTCACGTCGCGAAGGAGCGTCACGTGAGTTCTGGAGTCAATCCGTGCATCGTGTTCAACGGCAATGCACGGCAAGCGATGGAGTTCTATCGGGAGGTCTTCGGCGGTGAGTTGGTGGTCGGAACGGCCGCGGACTTCGGCTCACCGGAATCGCCCAACGCCGACAACGTCATGCACGCCCGACTCGACACGCAGGCGGGTTACACGCTGATGGGATGGGACTTCCCGGAAGACCGGCTCGGCCACCCGCCCTATCAGCCAGGTAACAACGTGGCGGTCTTCATCGGTGGCGACGACGACGAACTTCGCGGCTACTTCGAGAAGCTATCGGTCGGCGGCACTGTAACGCTGTCACTCGAACAGCAGGTGTGGGGCGACGAGGCGGGCTCGCTCGTGGACAAATTCGGAATCAGCTGGATGTTCAACATCGCGGCTCAGCAGCACTGATCAAGAACCGAGTAGCTGCGCTGAACACGACGACTCGAACGCCCGGCTGCACCGGGTCGGGCAGCATCCGTCTGGCTTTCCGGGAGACGGCGGAGCGAGGGTACGCGCGCGCTCATCGGCAAGAGCGACCGTTGAGAAGGTGTGCCAGCCAACCATTCTGGACCACTGACCAACGCGCGACATGCGGCAATGCAGTGCGTCGGCACCGCCCCAGCGGGTTACGGGAATCGCTTTGCGATCGCCGCTGTGATCGCGTCCGGTGCATGTTCCTGAATGAAGTGCCGGGCGTGTGGCAGCTCGACCATGTCGAGATCGGTGAAGGCGGCCCGCATCCGCGGGACGCAGTCGTTCGGACGGAACACCATGTCCCGCATGCCCCACACCAGCAGCGTTGGCTTGTCGCCGAGCAGGACGGGCACGTCTCGGGCGAGTTGCTCCAGCAGCGGGCGCGCGGCACGAATTTGTTTGGGCATCATGGCAAGTCCGCGCCGGGCTTCGACAGTGGGTTGCACCGCGCGGTAGTGCTCGGCCTCGGCCGCGGTGAGTGTGCGACCCAGCTCTGCGAGCAGGACGCGCTCGACGAGGAAATTCTGTTCCAGTATCCGCCGCTGCATCGGACGGCTGCTCATGATCGCGCTGAAAGCCCGATTAAACATCGCTTCGATCGGCCAGAACACGGTGTTGCCCAGCACGATTCCCCGCACCCGGTCCGCGCGGGCGGTGACCGCGCCCAGACCGATGGGTCCGCCCCAATCGTGTCCCATCACAACGAAGTCGTCGAGTTGCAGGTGATCGATCAGCTCGCCGAGGACCGTGGTGTGCTCCGCGATGGTGTAGCCGAAACGCGCAGGGCGTTCGGACAATCCGAAACCCAGGTAGTCGACGGCGATGCACCGGTACTGATCGCGCAGGTCCTTCACGATGTTGCGGTAGAGGAAACTCCACGCCGGAGCACCGTGACAGAACAGTATGGCCGGTCCGGTGCCCTCATCGATGTAGTGAACCCGGCCGGCAGGCGAGTCGAACCAACGCGACTCGAATGGGTACAGATCCCCGTCGGGAACAAAGTCGATCAACATCAGGCCCCTCCCTCTCGGGCGAGGCTACATGTGGTCCACCCGGGCGCGGTAGACCCACCAACAACACCATTGAACAAGCCGGCAGTTCCGGACGCGGTTCCGACGAGTTCCATAGTGCAACTATCTGATGGCCCGCCGATCTTCTACATTGCTGAGACATTGTTTCGTTGCCACCGCATACCGCCTGGCGGTGCGCATCTTGACGCCGTTGCCGCCGAACTCGATGGCCGCCCACGCCTGCATAAACTGCTCGCGGCCTGATCGACACGACCACGTATTGCACGGGCAGGTAGCGCGCTACGCGAGGCAGCCGCATCCGGACAGCCAGCACCGGTCCAACTGGCCTTGGCCCGGCGCGCCCTCGTAGCCGTCGTGGCGGTCACGGCGTTCTGGAACAACCAAGATCGCGAAACCGGGTTTAAGTGTCAGGAGTGATCGAAGAGAGTGACTACGCTCTGCGGTGCTTCCGGGCCGAAGAAGGCCGCCAGGTTATGCGCCGAGCGGCCGGCGGCGTCGCTACTACGCAGGAATAGCCGCTCTTCGTAGGCGGTGAGCGCGACCTCGATGTCGGCTAGCTCAACCAGCTTGCTCGCCAAGTCCGCGCCGTCGTACATGGCGAGGTTCGCGCCCTCGCCTGCGAAGGGAGACATCAGATGCGCGGCGTCGCCGACGAGCGTCACGCCGGGCACCCTGTCCCACTGGAGCCCGACCGGAAGGGCATAGATGGGTCGGAGCCACGGCTCCACCTCGCTCTCTGTCACGAAGGCGGTGAGCAGCGGCGACCAGCCATCGAACTCGTCGGCGACTTGACGCAGGCCGGCGGACGGGTCGCCGAAGTCGATCGACCTCATCCACTCCTCGGACTTGTTCAGCGCCACGTATCCGCGCACCTGCCCGTCGGCGTAGCGATGGGTGATGATGCCTTTGCCCGGCGCGACCGCCATCAGCGTGCCACTGCCGATCGCGGCCACGCTCGCCCGACAGTTCTGACCGCCTGAGGTGAGGGCGATCTCGATAAAGCAGGTTCCGCTGTAGAGAGGCTTGGCGGGGGTGAGCAGCGGACGCACCTTCGACCAGGCACCGTCCGCGCCGATGACGATGTCGGCGTGTGTGGCGGGACCTTTCGCGAAGGTGAGGTCGTAGCCGCCCTCCGGACGGTGCCGGACCGAGTCGAGCTTGTGACCCCACCTGATCGTCCCGGGCGCCAGTGAGTCGATGAGCAGGCGCCTGAGTTCGCCACGGTCCACCTCGGGACGAGCCGAACCAGGGTCTGCGGGGATGTCGAGCAGAATCGTGCCGTGGTGGTCGACCACCCGCTTGGCATCCTCGCCTGGGCGGACCAGAGTGAGGAACTCGTCGTACAGACCGGCTGCGTGAAGCGCGACCTGCCCGATCGCTTCATCGATGTCGAGCAGGCCGCCTTGCGCACGGTTCTTCGCCGAAGCTTCCCCCTCGTAGATCGTCGCGGTGATGCCGTGAGTCTGAAGCACCCGGGCGAGCGTCAGCCCGCCCAGTCCTGCTCCGACAATGGCGATGGTCTTCTGCATGCTGCGCTCCTCTGTTGCGCCGACACGCGTCGGCGACGGGTCAGTGCTGGAGCGGGCGGGATGCCCGGTCTCAGCAAGGAGACGCTCAACGATCAGAACCATCTGGATCGATGTACGAACGATGTCCTGCGGAGAGATTGCGCGGAACATCGCTTTTCGCGACCCAGTGACTATATCTCGGCATCCGCCTCGCGGCAGCCGGGGCCGCTTACGCTGCGACGCACCGCGCCCGCCAGGTTCAGCCTCGACGGCTCGACAGTCCTTCGGGGTGCCGTTGGGGTGCTACCGGAAAGAGGTGACACTCACTCGCCGTGGTATCTGCTGTCGGCGCCGCTGGCAACAGTCCGAGGCAGCCGCTACTGACGACGGACCGCCCGCCAGCCCAGAGCGAACGCCACGTAATCGGTGCGGGCTCAGGCGGTCAACGCCGTCAGCCGGCGCTTTATTTTTCGGCGTGCGCGATGGCCTCGATCAGTTTCTTGCGTACCCGGGCGGAGACGTAGCCGCCGTCTGTGTAGTTATGGACAAGTGTCCCGACGAATTCGCCCGGGTCCGGCCCTACGATCTCGCGGATCGGGGTGCCCTGGGCCGCGGCCTGCTCGAACCGGTCGGCGAGATCGTCGAACATCGAGATGCTGGCCTCGCCGTCGGTCGGCACGAAGTGCATCATGTATCGCTCTATCGCTTCCACGGCCGTGCGGTAGTTCGGCGGCAGCTGACTCACACGCGACTTGTATTTGCGCCAGCGCAGTTTGGGGCCGACCACCTTGGAGATGAAGCCGCCCTTTTCGGTATCGGGCATGGTTATTTTCCTCCTTTGGGGAGCTGTTCGAGCTGTCCTGCAAGGAAGCTCCAGGTCCTCCAGAACTCGTAGAGATATTCCTGCCCTGCCCTTTTCGGCAGCAGGGATCCTGCGGTCACACGTCCCAGGTGACCGGGAGGCTCTTCACCCCGAAGATGTCCGCGGTTTCCGGGCGCAGGGCGACCTCGTCGGCCGGTACGGCCAGGCGCAGTGCGGGGAATCTGTTGATCAGGGCCGGGAAAGCGACGCGCATTTCGACGCGGGCGAGCTGCGCTCCCAGACAGTGGTGGGCGCCGTAGCCGAAGGCGAGGTGTCCGCCGGCTGGCCTGTGGATATCGAACGCGTGGGGATCGGCGAAGCGCTCGGGGTCGTGATTGGCGGTGTGGTACGACGCGATGACTACCTGTCCGGCCTTGATCGTCTGGCCGGCCAGCTCGACGTTTTCCAGCGCTGTTCGCATGGAGGTCTTGGCGACGCTCAGATACCGCAGCAATTCCTCCACTGCCTGGCCGGTGAGCGCGGGATCGGCGCGCAGCGCGGCGAGTTGGTCCGGGTGGCGCAGGAGCGCGAAGGTGCCCAGTGCCAGCATGTTCGCGGTGGTGTCCAAGCCTGCCGCCAACAGAACCAGGGCCATGCCCCGCAGTTCCTCATCGGTCAGATCGGTGTCGGTGAGCTCGCTGAGCACGTCGTCAGTAGGGTTCGCGCGCTTGGCGGCCACCAGTGCCGTGAGGTACTCGTAGGTCGCGGTAACCGCCGCCATCAGGTCCTCGTCGCTGATCTCCCCGCCCATGAACGACTCCACGTTGTCCTGGAAGGAGCCCCGGTCCGCGTAGGGCACCCCCAGCAGTTCGCAGATCATGATGGCGGGGATGGGTCTGGCGAACGCCGCCAACAGGTCTGTCGGCGGCCCGGCCTTCTCCATGGCGTCGAGCCGGTCGGCGGTGATTTGCTCGACGCGTTCGGTGAGCAGTCGCATGCGCCGTGCGGTGAACTTGCTCGCCAGCGGTTTCCGATAACGCCCGTGCTGCGGTTCGTCCATGAGCAGGAACTCGCCGGGCGGTGCCGGTGGGATCTCGAAGCCCGAGTAGTCGATGGTCGGGTGGAGCATGAGCTCCTTGCGTGAACTGAATCGCGAGTCGGACAGGATCGACCGGACCAGGTCGTATCCGGTGACCAGCCAGCCGGGTTTTCCGCCGGGGAAGGTGTAGTGGCTGATCGGGCCTTGTCGGCGGGCCTCGATCAGCTCGGCCGGGGGGTCGAACGGGCAGCCAGGCTGACGCGCTGTCGGTAGCGTGGTGATCGTGTGGAGAGCTTCGCTCATGCTCAGTTCCCTTGCGGCAGCAGGTGTTTGGGGATCTCGGAAAGCGCTATAGACCCACTATAAGCATATGTATACGTAGACGCAAGGCTCGCTGTCATGATCTGCCTGGCGGTCACGCCCGGCTGGAGTCTCGCGAACGCACTGCAGTGGATCGCCCGACGCGGTACCCGGATCCGCTGCTACCGCTGCATAATCGGCATGTCCGGGCTCCCTGCGGCGCAATCGATCTCACTGCGCCCACCGCCCGACCAGCGGCATAGCGGATGCTCAAATAAGTCGATCGACTGCCAATGGCTATCGCGCACTGGCGGCTTCTGTCATGCTGCACCTCGTGACGACGCTGGGTCGCAACGCTGACCGAACTGTTCGGGATGAGAAGAAGTCTCGCATCAGGCAGTCTCATGTCGCACCGCTCAATCACCTGGCCGATCACATCGCCGATGCTGAAGGCCTCCCGCGTGGTTTCGTTCCGTACGTCGATCCGGATCAGGGCGGCGTCCACGCTCGTGTTCTCGTGCTGTTGGACAACCCTTCGACAAAGGCCCAGGCCGCCCGGGACGGCGGTTCTGGATTGCTCAGCCTGGACAACGACGACTGGACGGCTAAGAACTGCCGAGAAGCGTACGCCGCCAACGGGATTGACTGGTCACAGGTCGTTCACTGGAATGTCTGCCCCTTCCCGATCAGCCGGGACAACGGCGGATCGACCGCCGCCGAGCGCAGCCGTGGAGCGCGTTGGACACGAGAGATGGTCGATCTCCTGCCCGAACTCGAGATCGTGCTTTGTCTGGGGCGGGCAGCCGAGGATGGATGGAAACGAGCCGCAGTACGAAGGAGCCTGTACATATTTCCGCGAGGGGTGCCACATTGCTCACGCCGTGGCCTTGCCTCGCCCCCGGCTCGGGAACGTTTCGAGAGCGCAATTGCGCAACTGGCCCTCATGCTGAAGTCGTCCAGCGATACCGTCCGTCGCTGAAGGGACTCAGTGCTCGGTCCAAACGCGATGCGGAACGACTCCGCGCCGTAAAGCTCGGCTTTGACGAATGCCTGCCGGGAGATCGCATCACGCACGCACTTCGGTGTGGGCTCAGGAGGTCAACGCAACACCTCTGTGGCCTCTTCGCTCAGCGCGGTATGCGGCATAGAGTGCGTTCGTCGGCCGAGGCCGGTATCCGATCCGGCGCGGCTTGATGAATTCGTTGATCAGCTGCCGAGCCACCCGGGAGTGCACATGCACCACAACGACCAGCCCGACACCGAGCCGACAGCGATCTCGCCTGAACGGATCGCCGCCATCAACGAGTTCATCGACCGTGTCACCCGGTGGGCCGCTGGCCGCGACGATGTCGTGGGCCTGCTTCTCGTAGGGTCGTGCGCTCGCAACGCCGCCCGACCCGACTCCGACATCGACGTTGTCGTACTCACCACAGCCGAGTCCCGATATACCGACACTGCCTGGGCTGGCGAACTTGAACTCGGCACCTTGATCAGAACCCGTTCATGGGGGCCCATTAACGAACAACGCTTCGCCACGGCCGCTGGTTTGGAAGTCGAGATCAACGTCGGAACGCCCGACTGGGCGGTCACCGACCCCGTCGAACCCGGCACACTCCGCGTCATCACCGACGGTGCCCGCCCGCTACACGACCCCGCGGGAATCCTCGACAACCTACTCAGCGCCTGCATGCCATGACAACGCCCCTGTTCGGATCCGCACAACTCTGAGGAGCCACCTCACCAAGGGTGTCGACGTCAGGGTCTGGACGCTCCCCAAACCAAACCCCTTCCACCGCCTGACGCCAACCGTCCGCCAGAGCACAGCGACCGGAGACATCCAGCCCCGTGCGAATCCGCAACTGATGCCTGCAATCGGCACTATCGTGCGTTGGCCAGCCGCGCGCTCCGCGGCATGTGCGGACGCAATCTGGGCGGCAGCTGGGAATCGACATCATCCAGAACGTTCACAGCTACGAATACATCGTTGGGACCGGTAGCGCTATAGCAGTGTTCGGCCTTCTCTCGTTGGCGTCCATTTCCGTTATTTCGTCCCAAATGTGTGTGAGCTCTCCACATCGATTCTCGACTATAGGAGGTTGGTTATTCTCACTGCTGGTGCTTGGCCCGCTGATTCATGTTGGTCACATGTCATGGTCAGGGTCGTCAGGCCGATGACGGTGCTGGTTGCCGTGGCTGCGGTACCCGTCTGGTTCTCACCGTCGGCGTTTGCCGCTGACAAGCCCTGTGAATCGGAAATGTTCAGCGCTCCCTCGGGCACGACCACCTGTGTAGTGCCAGAAGGCATGACGCATATGGATGTCGTCGTAGGAGGCGGCGGTGGCGGCGGGGGTGGCGGCGGTGGATGGAATTCCAACCCCGGCGGGGGTGGTGGCGGTGGCGGTGCGGGGTCCGGGGCTAAATGCACGGTGGCTGTCACTGCGGGGCAGGTCGTGACGATGACTGTGGGCAAGGGTGGCCCCGAAGGGAAGGCCGGCAAGGGTAGCGCCAGTGGAACGGCTACCCGAGGTGGCGCGGGTGGTGACGGGGAACGCTCGGCTGTCGCTGTCGGAGGGGAAGAGGTGGCCGCGGCCGAGGGCGGATTCGGCGGCGACGGCGGAACTGCCGGTACCGACCAAGCGGCGGGTGAAAACGGAGTCCCCGGAATCGGCGGCCCCAAGGAGGCGTCGTTCTGTACCGGTGACTCCCCGACAGTCATTACAGGAAGTGCCGGAGTACCAAATTCCGCGAGAGGGGGAAGCTCAGTCGGGGGAACGGGAGCAACCTGTGGAGGCGCCGGTGGTCCTGGCGGGACCGGCGGCAGCAAACCCACGCGCGCAACCGATTCCAGGCGTTCGGTCTCCGGGAATGGCACAAAGGGCGGCCACGGTAACAAGGCTTGCGTGGTCCTGGAGTTCAAGCCTTGACCAGGTATGACAACCGCGAGCGCGTCGGCGGGCTGTTCAACGTCCATGCTTTATCTTGTCGACAGGAGAGCCGATCAATGAGATGTCTCAGGATTGTCGGCAGTGTGGCGGCAGCCTGCGCCATAGCCCTCGGAGGCGCTGTGCTCAATGCGCCGGTGCACGCCGCGCCGCAGGAGCTGTGCCCATTGGTGAAGGCGGCATGCAAGTGCGCACAAATTTCACTGTGCACTGCCCACCAGAACTCGGAGTATGTCTTTCTCGCCGAGATAACAGGCGCACCACGACCCGGCAAAGCGGCCGATCGTGTTGCGTACCCTGTCAGCGTTTTGCAGACGCTCAAGTCATTCGATAACGCAACCGCCGATGTGACCACGGTGGAAACGTGGGAAAACACGGCCATGTGCGGCGACATATTCCGGCCGGGCCGCGTCTATCTGATCTTCGGTACTGGCGAAAATGGGGACAGCATTTCGACGAACCAATGCTCCGGAAATGAGGACGCTACTGATGTGGAGACAAGGAAGAATCTGTTGAAGCGCCTTCACGACTGTCCAGAGGGCACCGGTCGTCCATCGGAAAACTAGGTCATGCCAGCTGTGGGCGACTCTCGACTCCAGCGCCACCGGCTCAACCCCGCACGCCGGCACTTCGGACAAACCATCCGGACTCACCACAAACAACAATACCGTCGACCTGCAAACAGCGCCTTGACACGGGAGGAGAGCCGATACCGCGCGTTGGAAGCCTTGTCCGCCGACCGATCTGGACGGTTGGCCCACGCGCGGGTCGCGGCATTTGCGTGGTGTGGTTTCTATCGATGGATCGGCGTGGTGGGCGGTTCAGGGTCGGTGGAGAGGGCTCGGGGCGGGCGGGGTTGCCGGAGTCGTGATATCCGCTGTGGTGACGGTGCGGGGTCGGGACCGAACACCGCGGGTAGCTGTGTGGTGACCGGATCGGTGACCGGTGTGGTGCGGATCAGATCTACGGGGTTGGCGTTACGCGGGTGCGCGTCATCGAGGACAGGTTCGCCCAAACCCACTCTCTGCTGAATGCGTTTCATCCATGGTGGTGCCCACCAGCAGTCGTCGCCGAGCAGTTTCATGGTCGCTGGCACCAGCAGCATGCGCAGCACCGTGGCGTCGATGACCAGGGCCGCGATCATGCCGACAGCGATGTACTGCATCATCACCAGATCCGAGAACGCGAACGCGCCGACGACCACTAGCAGGATCAACGCGGCGGCGGTGATGATGCGCCCGGTGTGGGCGGTGCCGATGCGCACTGCCTCGGTGGTCGAGGCTCCTTGCGCGCGGGCTTCGACCATGCGTGAGAGCAGGAAGACCTCGTAGTCGGTGGACAGACCGTAGATGATGGCCATGATGACCACCAGTACCGGCGAGGTGATCGGTTGCGGGGTGAAGTTCAGCAGCGTTGCGCCGTGGCCGTCGATGAAGATCCAGGTCAGGATTCCGAGGGTGGAGCCGAGGCCGAGCGCGCTCATCAAGGCGGCCTTGATCGGCAGTACCAGTGACCCGAAAGTCAGAAACATCAGCACTGTCGTGACGAGCACGACCAGGGTGACCATCCACGGTATCCGCGAGCGCAGGGTGTCGACGCTGTCTTTCTGCAGGGCGGGCATACCGCCGACGAGCATACGCACGGAGTCGGGCTGTGGGAGGTCACGCAGGTAATCGATGGAGGGCCCGGCGTTGCTGGAGTCGGTGAGCGCGGCGGTGGTGCGGAAGACCTCGGGTTGTGTGGTCGAGCGGGACGGCACACCGAAGGGGGCGGCCAGTCCCGGTGCTGTGTTGGCTTGTTTCCACAGTGCGCCGACCGCCTTGGAGTCGTTGGAGACGAAGACCAATTCGAGGGGGTCGGATTTGCGGAGCGGGAAGAGCTGGTCGAATTCCTGTTGGGCCAGACGTGTCGGGTTGTTCGGGGGCAGGTACTTCTCGCTGAGTCCGCCGAATGCCAGGTTGCCGACGGGCAGGATCAGCAGCACGAGCCCCAGCACCAGTGGGACCAATATTTTGACCGGGTGGCGCATGACCCATCGGGTGCTGCGGCCCCAGAACCCGTTCTCGACCTCCTCGGCGGGTCTGGTCCTGCGAAACCGCTTGATACCCAGCATGTCCACGCGTGGACCGAGAACCGCAAGCATCGCGGGCAGGATCGTGATGGCGGTCAGCGCCGCCATCGATACCGTGGCGATCGCGCCGTAGGCGAAGGATTTCAGAAACCCTTGCGGGAACAGCAGCATCCCGCCGACGCTGGCGACGATCATCGTCGCGGAGAAGACGACGGTGCGGCCCGCGGTCATGACCGTGCGCCGCACGGCAGTAGCAGTGTCATAGCCTTCGGCGAGTTCTTCGCGGAACCGGCTGACGATGAACAGTCCGTAGTCGATGGCAAGGCCGAACCCGATCATCGAAACCACCGCGGAGACAAAAGAGTTGACCTCGGTGAACTCGGTGAGGAACTTGACGATGCCGAAGGCACCGAAGACCGTCAGCCCGCCCACGACCAACGGCAGTGACGCAGCGACAAGACCGCCGAAGATGAAGAACAACAGCAGCCCGACTACGGGAAAGGCCAGCAACTCCATCCGGTGGATATCGTCGGCAATGGTGTCGTTGAGGGCACCGGCCACCGGCTGTAACCCGCCCACCTGCACATCAACGCCGGCGATGTCGAAGGCACCCTTCACAGTCCGGAAGTTACGGACCATCGTCGTGTCGTCATCGCCGTGCAAGGCGATGGCCGCGAAGGCATGTCTGCGATCGTCGGTCGCGACTTGGGGGCCACTGAATTTTCCCGTTTCGGTGCGCCAGTAGGCGGCGGTGATCCCCGAAATCTGCTCCGGGAATCGCCGCGGCAGATTGTTGAGGCTTTCGACGACCCTGGCCGAGAACTCGGGGTCGTCGACCGTCTTCCCCTCGGGGGCGGTGTAAAGGACGAGGACATCACCTTCGTGGTTGCGCCCGAACGCCGTATCAGCCAGCCGCGCGGCTGCCGAGGACTCCGAGGTCGGGTCGAACATCCCGCCCGAACTCAGATGATCCGCGAGCCCAGCCCCGTAACCGGCCAAACCGAGCATGCCCGCGGCCACCACCCCGATGACCACGAACCGGATCCGCGAAACCAGGCCACCCCACCACGCAAACACTCACCCCACCGCCACAGTGCACGCGACGGTTAATCGTTCGATGCGTTCTCCCACTGTGATACTGCCGAAACGCACCTGCCCGACCGTGCCTACCCGCATGTGGCCAGCATCCTTCCCACCATTGAACCCACCCGATGTGCCTCCCCGCCAACGGCTCTCACAATCGCCGAGTTCCCACACCGCGCGCATTCTCAGGAAAGAATCAGGGTCATCGGCCCCACAGGCATCGTTCCGGCGAGGCCAAAACGGACTGGAAGTGCCTGGCATGCCACCGCGGCGTCCAGTGCGTGGAGTCGACATATTGGCGCGTTGCCGACGCTGAGATCATCTCTGGCCGTCGATCTTCCGCAGCCCCGCTCTTGCCGCTTCACACCGCGCTGTTTGCGGCAGTTGCGGATGTTGGCACAGCGCGAGCCGTCGTCTCATCGTTGCTACGCCAGCCGAAATGAAGGTCCCGAGGCGCGGGCGGCGCGTTAGTGGAGTGGTTTTGCCATCCGGAACCGTCGCGGTGACGAATGTTTGGCACCGACGTGATCCGCGAGGCGCTACTCGGCACCAGCGAGGGCGAGACGAGTGCCGAGTGCAGAACTCGATGTCTGCGTATGGCCGTGAAATTAACAGGCAGGAGGAAGACAGACCAGTGGTGACCAGAACAGGGAAGTCGACAGCGATGCTCGGTGAAAACCGAGGCAGTTCCGGTCGGGTGGGGTGGGCGTGGCTGGGGGTGTTGGCTATGGGCGGTGCGTTGCTGCCGTTGGGTGTGCCGGGCACGGCCGCCGCCGCGGCGGACTGTCCGACCGAAGGCACGTCGGCCGTGTGTGAGACCCCCGGCAATTTCGGTTACACGGTTCCTCGAGGTGTGAACGAAATCCTGATCACCGTCATCGGCGCCGGTGGGGCCGAAAGCAGCGATGGGTTCGGTGGCGGAGCCGGGGCGGCGTTCACCTGCAGCGTCAGTGGTCTGCGGGCCGGAACCGTGCTGGATGTGACGGTCCCGGCCGGAGGCAAGCAGAGCGCGGAGCCCTCGACCTCCGGTGGCGGGTCCGCTTCGGTGAGATCCACCGCCGACGGCGTGGACGTCACCGCCTCCGGAGGCGGCGGCGGAAGGAGTTACACCGACGACGACTCCGCTGACCAGGATGGCACTGCCGGTGAAACCGGCACCGGCGGTAGCCCGGGCACCTCGCCCACCTGCACCGCGACTGGTTCCGGGTTGACGGCCACCCTCGGTGCCGTCGCCACCAGCACGGCCGGGCACAGTGCTTCCCCCGACACCGAGAGCACCGGCGGGACGATCACACCGGACGGCTTCGCCCCTCAGTGCCCGCCCCTGGCCGGGTTCGGCGGCGCAAGCGCTGACCCGTACCTTCTGCATTCCCTCTTTCCTGACAAAGATCCCAGAGCCGGTCAGGACGGCTGCGTCGTGATCACCCCGGGTGCGGCCTGCGAGGTCACCGGTGACACGACCGCTTGCGCGACCCCCGGGCCCACCCAGTACACGGTGCCCGCAGGAAAGACCTCGCTCGCCATCACGACTATCGGTGCCGGAGCCGGCGGCGGCGGGGGCGGAATCGGAGGTGCCGCCAGTCGCGGACTGGACGGGAGTGACGGTGCGAACGGTCAGGGCGGTGCCGGCGGCGGTGCCGGAGCCGCGATCACCTGCACCATCACCGGTCTGCACGCTGGGACCGTACTCGACCTGACCGTTCCCCAAGGCGGCGCCGGGGGCGCCTCTTCCAACAGTGGTAGCGGTGAAGGCGGATTTGGAGGCCAGGAGGCCACCGCCGTCTACGGTCCCGGCGAGGTGAGCGTGCTGAGCCCCGGCGGCGGAGGAGGCGGCGGCGGCTATACCGGCAGAAGCATTGCCCCCGGTCGGGACGGGACCAGCGGAAGTCCTGACGGGCAAGGGGGCGGCACCCCCGGAACGGGTGGCACCGCAACCCAGGAGTCCGTCGGCGGCGGCCCGGGCACCTCACCGACCTGCACCGCGACCGGCGACGGCCTGACAGCCACCCCCACGGTCTACTCGAGCGCCGCAGGTACCGCCAGCGACGCTCTCACCGCGGGCACCGGTGGAACAATCGCCGCACCAGACGCCGTGACCACCGCCTGTGGCACCAACGGCACGGGTGGCACCGGCGGTAGCGGCGGCAAGGGCGGCACCACCAGTGACATCTACGGCAAATCTGGTTCGCACAGCGAGTCCGGAAAGCCCGGTTGCATCATGATCGTCGCATCCTGACAGCGAACAACTCCCACTAACGGCGGTCAGCTCACACCGTGCCCGCCGACTCGAACCCGCACCCGATAACACCCACCTCCCTGACCAGACCACCACACCGGATACACCGGTGTGGTGGTCAGTTCTTCTTGTCGACACCGCTGGGCAACGGCGAACACCCCCGCAACCACCACAACAGATCCGCCGACTGAATGATCTAGAGACACAAATTGTTCCGCGCATCGCGGCCACTGATCCGACGAGACCGCGGATCGCAGACCGGCCATTGAACCGGGCGCGGTCGCCGCGGTGATGAGGGTTCAGCCACCCATGAACCGACGTCCGTCGGTGCGGGTTCAGGCGCCTCTGACACGAAGGGGGCGCTGCTCGCCGACCACGCCCGCGACGAAACTGGTCCCACGACCCGTACTTCGCTGCGGTCCTGCAGCATCGAGTCAGCCGATCCGGATACGGAACCGGTTTTCCCGGTCCCCGGGCAGCTCAGCCGTTGGTCACGGCGTATCGGAGCAGAGCCACGCCGGAACGCAACGCCCGTGACTCGAGCAGCTCGAGACCGGAGAACGAGGTGCCCTCAGCGACCAGACCCTTTCCGCGGCCCTGGACGGCGGGGAAGACGAGCAGCCGGATCTCGTCGACGAGCCCGGCTGCCAGCACCGCGTGCGCCAAGGTCAGGCTGCCGCACAACGTGATGTCGCCGCCGTCGGACTCCTTAAGCCGACGCACCTCTTCGACCGGGTCACCGGAGAGGATCGTCGAGTTGCGCCACTGCGGATCCGTCATCGACGAAGAGACGATGTATTTCTGCACTTGGTCCAGGTACGCACCGGCCGGCTCGTCGGTGTGTTGAGGCCAGTGGCCGCGAAAGTCCTCGAAGGTCTGCCGACCCAGCAACACCGCGTCGGAGGACGCGCCCAAGAGCTTCGTCGCGTCCAACCAGTCCTCGATGCCCCCCTCGGGAGATGGGTCGAACCACTCATCGAGCATCTCGATCCGCCCATCGGCAGTGATGTTCTCGGTGAGCAGCAGTCGGCGCATGACACCGTTCTAGCACCGATCAGAAGCGCCCACAATCGCGTCTGGCGCAGCGCCGCACTCGTGGCAGAAACATGTCTTGGTAGGCGCCGTTCTGTCACACTTCGAGCACGGCTTCGCCGGCCGTGGCGGGTGGCAGGACGGATCGGTCGGGGGAGTGGGGGCGAGATGCACGAGAGCGAGATCGTTCTGAACGAGCTCGCGCAGGCGTTGCGGCCTATGCCGGATGGCGTGGAGTGGTTCGAAAGCCTCGGGGCTGACCAACAGTTCGTCGTTCTGCGCCGTGCTGCCGAGTACTGCCTTCAGGCGCGCGCCACCATTGATGACGGGGCGGAGAGTATTCGCCGGTCAGGTATACGACCGACCCACACCCCAGCGGTGCTGATCCAGCGCGGGCACCTGAACGTGCAGCTGACAAAGATCATCGGCCTGCCAGAAGGCGAGCGGGTCAAAGCCTTTCGCCTGCTGATCGCGCTGTTGGGTGTCGCAGACGAGCGCAGGCGTGCACGCTACTGCGCCGACGGGTGCAGCCATGCTTGGCACCAGTTGCCGTCGGGCCGGGGGATAACAGCCTGAAGCTCCGTGTGTTTGTGATGCACGCAACGCTGGACCTCGAGTGGGCTCGAGGTTGCACGATGGTTCGGACATCGTATTCGAGGAGGGAAGCGAACTGTGCCGAAACTTGACCGGATCATCGAGTCCGCGTTGTATGTCGACGACCTCGGTCGTGCCCGCAAGTTCTATACCGATGTGCTGCAACTGAAGCCGATTCTCGACGCGGATCCGTTGTGCGCGTTCGATATCGGGGGCGACAATGTGCTGCTGCTGTTCCGCCGCGGCGGATCGCTCGAACCGAAAGTGCTGCCCGAACCGGCTCTGCCGAACGGCGAGATCCCACCCCACGACGGCAGCGGCCGGCTCCATGTGTGCTTCGCGGTCTCCGAGGACCAACTGAGCGAGTGGGAAACTCACCTGAACGCGCACGACATCCCGATCGAAGGCCGGACCAACTGGGCCCGTGGCGGACGCAGCATCTACTTCCGGGATCCCGACGAGCACCTACTCGAACTCATGACTCCGGGTAACTGGCCGACTTACTGAATCTCCCGAGCAGGGCGAGTGTCAGCCTGTGCTTTAGTCGGGCGCAGCCAGCGCTCCGAGATGGCGAGCGGGTAGCCGACGCGGATCTTGCCGATCGGGCCGTAGACCCATCTGGGCCAACACCTTTCGGTGAGCTTCGGCCTGGACTCGACCAACTCGATGGCCAGGAACCTCACGGAGTGGGCTGTGCCCAGGCAGTCAACTCGGCGGCCGAGTGCCTTCGCGGCCAGGCGAGATGGCGTCGTGACCGCGCGGGTCGTTCATCACTACGCAGGGCACGTGGCGCCGCAGACTGGATGTCGCCGAGCATGGAGCTGAGGGCGACACGCCGGTCTGCGGCGAGCACTCAGGGCAGGACGGCGCAGGCAGGGCCGAGATTGATGCCGGTTCCGACGTTCATTGCCGTGCGGGGGAGGTAGACATCGAAGTCGTCACCGTCCAAGAGTTCGAGGACCACGATTTTGTGCGGGCCCTTCCGGTCGGGGGTCCACGTGGCGCGCGCCACTCCCGACGCATCCGCAATCAATTCATACGGCTGGAATTGCTTGTAGTCCGCGGTTTTCGGGTCGTCGCCGATCTGGTCGAGCAGGACCACCTCCTTGCCGGGGTCTGTGATCACGGTGACCGGGTAGGAGCAGCCGGTGCCGCGGGCATCTGCCGAGCTGCCGAAACTCTGTCCGGTCTCGACGCGGACGCTCGTGACGGTTGCTCCCGCCTGCGGCGCGGTGAATGCGATGGCTGAGGCCAATATGCTGAGCGTCGCCATGGTGGTGGCGGCTGCCCTGTTGGAGCTATGCACGTTGAATTACTCTCTCTAGCAATGGATTCCCCCGATTGGAGTTGAGGCGAACTATACAGGCGACCGGCACTGCGGAGGCTGGATATAACCAGCGCATCGCGCGTCGAGGTACCGCTGCCGACGCGCGATGCGTTCGCACTACCTACGCCTCGTTGCCTCTTCGCGTACTTCGGGGTCGGGGTCGGTGGTCAAGCGGGCCAGTAAGCGGCGGGCCTCGGTGCCGCGATAGTTGTGTAGTGCGTACGCGAGGGCGTAGCGGACTTCGGAATTGGCGTGGTCGATGAGGTGAGCGATGTCGGTGACGTCGCCGCGGCTGCGACTGCCCAGACCGTAGAGGGCGAGGATCAGGTCGTCTTCGTTGTCCGCGTTTCGTAGTTGTTCCAGCAGTTGAGGTTTCGTTGGTTCCGGGCCTTCGGTGGCGAACCGGCGGCGCAGGTCGGCGGACTTGAATTCACCGCGGCCCAGGCAGGCAGGGCAGACGCAGGGGCGGCGGCCGTGCGCGTTCGGATGGTAGCGCCATCCCGTCACCTGGCGTACGTGCCGAACCCGGTGGAGTTCGGTGGGGGCGATGGAGCGGGGTACGACGACCTGGTAGCCGCGGGCGTCCTCGGCGCGCATGATCAGCGAAACAGCTTCGGCGGCGGTCATTTCCGTGCCGGCGTCGGAGTAGTGACCGACGAGGACCGGTTCGTCGTCGGGTATCCGGAAATGTACTGCGATGAACAGGCGCTGACCGCCGCGCCGTAGCTCGCGTAACCATTGATGCGACAGCACATACGAGGCAAGCACCGGCATGCAGAAGACGCCGCGCTCGAAGCCGGGCGCGGTGATGCCCGTCCGGCGGATTCGCCGAGCGTTCTTCTCCGGTGTCAGGTGCACTAGCAGGGCCACAACGCAAACCATAGATCGGTGGCTGTGAGGACCTCCAGTGGCGGGCGGGTCTCGTTGTGGCACAACCAAATGTTCACCCGTTGTTCGCCGTCGACTCGCGGAGTTTGGTGTCGCATGAAAACATCTGTGCCAGTTGACTATCGGAATGCGGATGGCAGCAGCGCCGCTTCGTCCCAAGGCTTAGGAATTCGGAGATCAGATGCTGTTCTGGGCAACCATCGTAGGCGCCGCGCTCCTCGTACTGCTGTTACTCGGCGCGGCGGCACGAGCAATGGATCCGCGTGGCCAGAAAGAGCGGCGGCGCAATTCGAGTGCCGGCCCGCGCAGGACTGTGCTGCAACAGAGTTGGCCGCAGGCCGGTCGCCCGGGTTCGCGCCGCTAGGGTTCGCCGCAACGGTGCCGGGCGGGCTTCGCGGAAAGCGTGGCCCGCTCGGTTGCGGCGTTACTCTGGCCGGAGTGTCCTCGCGGCCTCGGACGATGAGCTCACCCGCATCGCTGCGGACGCCGACCGGCGGCTCGCCTTCCGAGCGAACCATTCGATCACCAGACCAGCACAGCTCGCGAAAGCGTCGCTCAATTCAGGTGCGGCGCATGAACGCTATTGTGTAGTAAACGTTTCGATGTTCCGTTCGACCACACTCACCAACTCCCAGCCCTGCGATTCGAGCAGTTCGATGCCGTTGACCAGGTGGACGACCGGTTCGAAGATCGCGCGCTGGTAGTCGGCCGAGCCGAACACGAAGCCGCCGGTCTGTGGGGAGCTCAGCACGAGGTGCCTGCGTGGATAGGACCGCAGATCTACCATGCCGTTCAACACTGCGATCACATCGAAAATGGGCCCGGGCGCAGGAGCATTCACGTGCCTATCTTCCCGCACGCGCGGGCGCGCTCGACCACGGCCACTGTTGGTCGACGACACCCGGGGCGCTCGGTCAGGTGGCGAAGACCTGGGAGTCGTCGGCGAAGGCCTTGAACTCCAAGGCATTACCCGCGGGGTCGAGCAGGAACATCGTCCACTGCTCGCCGGGCTGTCCCTCGAACCGCACGTATGGCTCGATCACGAACTGGGTGCCTGCGGCTCGAAGACGCTCGGCGAGCTGATGGAACTGCGGGATCGGCAGGATCACGCCGAAGTGAGGGACCGGTACGTCATGGCCGTCGACCGGGTTGTGGATCCGCTGCGGGCGGTCCGGTGCGAGGTGGGTGACGAATTGGTGGCCGTGCAGATTCCAGTCCACCCAGGTCTCTGCGCTGCGCCCCTGGGGCAGGCCGAGCACCGCGCCGTAGAAATGGCGCGCGGCGTCGAGGTCGTCGACCGGCATCGCCAAATGAAATCTCGGAATCGGAGAGTCGAGAGCGGTCATGCGACAACCTTATTCGGCGCGACGCGGATCAGGGCCGTACCGGCTACTTCGGTTCGAGCACGAACACCGGGATCAGCCGGTCGGTCTTCTCCTGGTACTCGGCGTAGGGCGGGTAGGCCGCTACCGCTCGCTCCCACCACTCGGCTCGCTCAGCGCCCTCGACCTCACGCGCGACGTAGTCCTTCGTCACGGTGCCGTCCTGCAACGGGAACTCCGGGTACGCCTTGATGTTGTAGTACCAGGTGGGGTGCTCGGGGGCGCCGCCCTTGGACGCCACCACCGCGTACTTGCCGTCGTGCTCGACGCGCATCACCGGGGTGTAGCGCAGTTTGCCGGTCTTCGCGCCGCGCAAGGTCAGCAACACCACTGGCGACCCGAGCACATCGATGCCCTCGGTGGTCCCGGTCTCGAGGATCTGCTTCGTCTGGTCCTGCACCCAATCGGTGGGGCTGAGTTCTGCGGATTCGTTGGCCATGACCAGGCCAACATTACTTGCGTCCGCCTTATTCCCGCGCCGACATACTACGCGGATGCGCGCTCCTGTCGTACCCCTACGAGACCATGGCGCTATCGGAAAGGAGATACCGCCATGACCGATGAGCACGCATCAGACATCCAGACATGGCTCGCCGGACTCGACGAAAATCAGCGGGGTCGAGCTGAGGAGCTTGTAGCACTGGTCAGTGCTGCGGACCCCCGCCTTCAGCAGGCTGTGAAGTGGGGCCGCATCACGTTCACCATCGAAAACAGCTGGCACGACTGGTTGTGCGGGATCGCGGCCGCCAAAAAGGGAGTACGACTCGTCTTTCACAAGGGCGCGCTACTGGACGACCCCGCCGGGCTGCTGAACGGGTCGGCGCGCTATGTGCGTGAGCTCCCGGTGGAGCGGGCCCTCGAGTCTCCCGAAGCGGTCGATGCCCTGATCCGCAGCGCTGTCACCCACCAGACCGACCTGATCGAGTAGGTCGGCAGCGACCGAGATCCGCTCGAACCGCATAGCGTGAATGAAACGCCGGAGACGTTGTTGCCTTGCATGATTCGGGTGATCAGTCTTCGCGCAACCGCCACAGCGCCGATACCAGGCGCTTCGCGGCCGGGTGATCGTGCCCGCCGTCCCGTGACAGCCGGTGCGCCCGGTATCGTCCGCTCAGGTCATGATGGCAGGCGATATCGGTAAAGCGGCACCCACCTGGGATCACCCACGTGGGTCGGCAGCGGTGCGCGTGCTCGTCGAGGTCGGGGTGGCGCACGGGATGTCGGTGACCACCTGCCTGATCGGCAGCGGGCTTCGATCCGAAGATCTCACCGACCCGACGACAGTGGTGCAGGCCGCGCAGGAATTGTCCGTGGCACGCAACCTCATTCGGGAGCTGGGCGACCGGCCCGGCCTGGGTGCGGAGGCAGGCAGCAGGCACACCATCGGCAGCCTCGGCGTCTGGGGGTACGCGATGATGTCGAGCCCGACGCTGCGTGACGCCATCCTGCTCGGCATCCGCTATGTCGAACTGTCCTTCGCGTTCGTGCGGGTACGGCTGGTGGAGGCAGACCGCGAGGTCGCGGTGGTCTGCGACGACGCGGACATTCCCGTGGATGTCCGCGCGTTCTTCGTCGAACGCGAGCTGGTCAAGATCGCGCATCTGGTTCCGATCGCGCTGGGACCGAGCGTCGGTGTGCGGGTCGAAACCGGGTTGACCGGCGCGCGAGCCGACGCGGTGCGGTCGCGGATCGGCGACATCGAGCTGCGGTCGGGCTGTCGGCGCCATCGCATCGTGCTGGACCGCGATGTGCTCGACCTGCCGCTGCCGAACGCGGACCCACTGGTCACCAGCGAGTTGGAGCGCGAATGCCTGCGGCTGCTCGACCTGCGGCGCGGGCGTGGTGCGTTGGCCGCTCGGGTGCGGGCGCTGCTGCTCGCCGACCTCGACTCCGCGCCGGGGATGGACCTGATCGCTGCCCGGTTGCACGTCGACCCGCGGACGCTGCGGCGCAACCTGGCGGCTGAGGGCACCTCGTTTCGGGAACTCGCCGACGAGGTGCGCGCGGCGCTCGCGGCAGAACTGCTGGGTACCGGGCTCCCCGTGGCGGCCGTCGCCGCCCGGCTGGGCTTTCACGACGCCGCCGGATTCTCCCGGGCTTACCGCAGATGGACTGGAGAGACGCCGGGTCGCGCCCGGCGCCTGCCTGGCTGACCGGATCGAACGCCGCATGGCCGAATGTCCGAAACGGACAACAACCTTGTCCGCCTCGGACCTGGGGCGCGCACGGTGACGTTCCTATCGTTGCGAACATGACCGGATCAACACCGACGGTAGCCATTATCGGCGCGGGCTTCGGCGGGCTTGCCGCCGCTATCGAACTGGGCCGCAACGGAATTCACAGCTACCGCGTCTTCGAGCGGGGCGACTCGGCGGGTGGGGTGTGGCGCGCCAACACCTACCCAGGCGCGGCGTGCGACGTGCCGTCCCCGGCCTACTGCTTCTCCTATGAGCTCGAGACCGAATGGTCGGCGCGCTATGGCTCGCAGCCCGAGATTCACCGATACTTGCAGCGCTGCGCGGACAAGTACGGGGTCACGCCCAAGATCAGCTTCGATACCGAGGTTACGGCGGCGACCTTCGTGGACGGGCGCTGGCGGCTGACCTTCGCCGACGGCGACAGTCAGGAATTCGACGCGCTGATCTGCGCCACCGGCCAACTGTCCAGGCCGAAGATTCCGGAGCTGCCGGGGCTGGACATCTTCGCGGGCAACCAGTTCCATTCGGCGGAGTGGGATCATTCGGTACAGCTGAGCGGCAAGCGGGTCGCCGTGGTCGGCAGCGGCGCCAGTGCGGTGCAACTGGTCCCGGCGATCGTCGACGAGGTGGCCGAACTCCATGTGGTGCAGCGGTCGCCGTACTGGGTCGGCAACAAGTACAACCACCGCGGTGACGGACTGATGCATCGGCTGGTGCACCGGATTCCCGGCCTGCCCCGCCTCCAGCACAATGCCGAATGGCTTTGGTACGAACTGCGTGTCCCGATGATCTTCAACCGCGCCGACCCGCTGCGCCACATCTACCATGCGCTGTTGCGGGCCAAGATCCGCCGGGAGATCCGAGATCCGCTGCTGCGCAAGATGGTTACGCCGCACTACAAGGTCGGCTGCAATCGCGTTCTGCTGTCCAATGATTGGTATCCGGCGTTGGAACGTTCGCATGTCGGCGTGTACGCGGAGGGTGTCCAGCAGGTAGGTCCGCGTGGACTCGTCTTGGCCGACGGCACCGAGATCGATGTCGACGTCATCGTCTGGTGCACCGGCTTCACGCCGAACGAGTATCTGGCGCCGATCGAGATCACCGGGCGGGACGGCCGGTCGCTGCACACCGAATGGAAGGACGGACCGCAGGCATACCTCGGCATCTGCGCGGCCGGCTACCCGAACCTGTTCATGATGTACGGGCCCAACACCGGCTCGCTCACCAACACCATCACCTTCCTGCTGGAGAAGCAGGCCCGCTACATCCGGATGGCGCTGCAACATCTCGAGCGCACCGGCGGATGGTTGGACGTGCGGCCCGAGGTCCAGGAGCAGTTCAACGAGAAGCTCCAAAAACGTGCGCACGCAACGGTATTCACCTCCGGGTGCCCGGGTTGGTACCACACCGACTCTGGCAAGGTATTCGCCGTGTGGCCCGGTTCGCATGTCGCATATGCCAGGGCGACGCGGGAGTTGGTCCTCGCCGAGTACGAGCAGGCGGCCGGCTGACGTAAACCGGTCGATGCCGGGCGAATCGAGCTAGTCCGGTTGCCTGACGGCGTCGAAGTGTTCGCGCAGTGCGTCGACCACCGCGGTCAGCACGCGATGCGCGGCGAGCAGGTCGGCGTCGGGAAACTCCGCCATGGCAGCGCGGGTGCGTTGACCGAGCGGGATGAAGAAGTTTTCGGCGGCCGCCCGGCCCGGTTCGTCGTGATACAGGATCACCCGGCGCCGGTCGCCGGCGTCGGTGCCGCGACGGAGGTGGCCGGATTCGATCATCCGCTCGACCAGGTAGGTAACCGCGGCCGAGGACATCCCCATCAACTTGCCCAGCTGGCCCGGGCTGAGCGGGCGGCCCGCGAATTCGGCGGTCGCGACATGCAGTAGCGCACGGAAATCGTTCGGCCGCAGGTTGTTCGACCGGGCGAAGACATGACCGAGCTGCTCGGAGATGGCGGTCAGTGCGCGCAGGTCGGCACCGATCTCGGTCTCCAGCCGCGCGCGCTCGTCCGCTGGTGCGGCGCGTTTTGCTGTGCTGTCGCCTTCGATCACGCAGGTCAGCTTAACCTCCAGAACTCTCTCACTTGTTTAATAGTTAAGAATCTGAGATAGTTTTTCGAGTGAGCATCTGGGATCGGTATGCAGCTGTGGTCACCGCTCGATGGTCGTGGGTTCTGCTGGCGGTTCTCATGGCCGTCGCCGGGTTGTTGATCGCAGGCGTCGGCGGGAACGACGCGTCGGGAGAATCGCCGAGGTCGCTGCCGGACACGGCGGAATCGGCCCGCATCGAAAAGGTGTTGTCGCAGTTCCCCGACTCGGGGGTGGCTCCGGTGATCGTGGTGGTCAGCCGGGCCGACGGCGCGGCCCTCGGTGCATCCGACCGTATGGCGGCGGCCGCGGCGGTCACACGTGCGGCGGGATCCGAACCGAGTCTGGCGAGTGCACCCGACGGGGCGGCGGTGCTTGCCCAGGTCCCGGTATCCACCGACCTGAGCGGAACCGCGCTCACCGCGGAGATCGACCGGTTGCGGCAGGCTGCCGCCGATGGACTTCCCGAGGACCTGGTGCTGCAAGTCACCGGCGGTCCCGCCTTCGCGGCGGACATCTCCGATTCGTTCTCCGGTGCGAACACGACCCTGCTGGCGGTGACTGCCGTAGTCGTCGCGCTGCTGCTGATCCTGACTTATCGATCGCCGGTGCTGTGGCTGGTCCCGCTGCTGATCATCGGCGCGGCAGATCGGGCGGCCACCGGTGCCGGTACCGGGCTGGCCCGGCTGACCGGACTGACTTTCGACGGTTCCACCGCAGGCATCACCAGCGTGCTGGTCTTCGGCGCGGGCACCAACTACGCACTGCTGCTCGTTTCCCGATACCGCGACGAACTGCATCACGAGCAGGACCATCGGCTGGCATTGCGCCGCGCGGTAGGTCGCGCCGGACCGGCGATTCTGGCGAGCAACCTGACTGTGGTCATGGCACTGCTGGTGCTGTTGCTGGGGTCGGTCCCGAGCACCAGAAGCCTTGGTGCCCTGGCCGCGGCCGGGCTACTGGTGGCATTGTTGTTCGTGCTCGTCGGGCTGCCTGCGGCTTTGGCGCTGTGTGGGCGGAATGTGTTCTGGCCCTTCGTGCCTCGCCCGGATGGGCGCGACGCTGCCGAGCAGGGGATCTGGCACACCATCGCCACCTGGGTGGTCGGCAGGCCGGTGCGCGTGACCGTCGCCGCGTCCGCTCTACTCGCGGTCTGCGCCGCCGGGCTGTGGACGGTCGACATCGGTTTGTCGCAGACCGAACAGTTTCGGGTACGCGCGGAGTCGGTAGCCGGATTCGACACGCTCGCAGCACATTTCCCGTCCGGCGCGGCCGACCCGACCGTGGTGGTGGCCGCGACGACGCTCGCCCCGCGCGTCGAAGCAGCACTCACCGCCCGGCCCGGGGTGGTGCGGGCGACCAGCACCGGTACCTCGCCTGCCGGCATGACGCGGTGGGCGGTAGTCCTCGATGCCGAGCCCGGATCCGACCGTGCGTTCGCCGTGATCGAGGCGATCCGGTCCGAGCTGGGTCAGGTGGCAGGCGCGGACGCGCTGGTCGGCGGCAGTGACGCCGAGGCGTTGGATACCCGAAACGCCGCGAGCCGGGATCGGCTGGTGAT
Source organism: Nocardia ninae NBRC 108245 (assembly GCF_007990755.1). Lineage (GTDB taxonomy): Bacteria > Actinomycetota > Actinomycetes > Mycobacteriales > Mycobacteriaceae > Nocardia > Nocardia ninae. Next base: position 116,776 of record NZ_BJXA01000015.1, read on the forward strand.
CATTCCGCTTGTTCTTGTCGTCGTGTGCGTGATCCTGCTCGCGCTGCTGCGTGCGGTCCCCGCGGCGCTGCTCCTGGTCGGCGTGACGGTGGCGAGTGCGCTGGCCGCGCTCGGCCTGGGCAGTTGGATGAGCGTGCACGTGTTCGGCTTTCCCGCGATCGACACGAATGTGCCGCTGTTCGCCTTCCTGTTCTTGGTCGCGCTGGGCGTCGATTACACGATCTTCCTGGTGACCCGCGCCAAGGAGGAAACGCCGGGCCACGGCGTCACCCGCGGCATCGTCCGCGCGGTGTCCTCGACCGGCGCCGTGATCACCAGCGCCGGAGTGGTGCTCGCCGCGGTGTTCTGCGTGCTCGGGGTGCTGCCGCTGATCACCTTGACCCAGCTCGGCATCGTGGTCGGCCTCGGCATCATGCTCGACACACTGGTGGTGCGCACGGTGATCATTCCGGCGATGTTCCGGTTGGTCGGCCCGCGGATCTGGTGGCCGAGCCCGTTGGCCGGAGTCGATGAGCGCGGGGTATCCGAAACGGCGGAGCGTCAAGCGGATCGGGAATCAGTCCATACCTGAGGACAACGGCAAATAGTCGCCGCATCCACGCGAATGACGATGACAGGACGGAGTGATGATGAAAAGCACTACGGATCAAACAGATTCGACCGGCAGCCGATTCACGTCTTCGCCGTACGGGATCGGTGCGCAAGTCGGCGGGGGAGCGATAATACTGCTGCTCGTGGTCGCTGCGGCGGCCACCGGGAACCTCGCCGCCCAGTCGTCGGCCGAGCAGTACAACCAGTTGAACCAGCCGGGATGGGCCCCACCCTCGTGGGTGTTCGGGCCGGTCTGGACCCTGCTGTATGCGTTGATAGCGCTGTCGGCGTGGTGGGTCTGGCGGGGCGAGCCGTGGCCGCGAGTGCGGTGGGCGCTGGCTGTCTTCGTCGGCCAGCTGGTGCTCAACGCATTGTGGACGCCGCTGTTCTTCGGGGCGGATCTGCGTGGCCTCGCACTGGCCGAGATCCTGCTGCTACTCGGCGCAATCATCGCGACCATCGCGATCTTCTGGCGGCACAGCAGGTTTGCCGCCGGCCTGCTGGTGCCCTATCTGATGTGGACAGCCTTCGCGGCGGCGTTGAACTTCAGTGTCTGGCAATTGAACAACTGACCTCGGGTCCCGCTCATCGGGGCCGCACGGGCTTCGAGGTGCGATTCGCTAGCGTTGGCGGATGGAACTGCGACAGTTGCGGTACTTCCTCGCGGTCGCCGAGGAGCGGAATCTCACGCGCGCAGCGGAGGTGGTGGGGATCCGGCCGACGTCGTTGAGTCAGCAGATCATCGCGCTCGAGCGCGAGCTCGGTGCGGCGTTGTTCGTGCGTAGTCCAGCGGGGATGACGCCGACGCAGGCCGGTGCGCGGTTGGTGGGGCATGCCCGGACGGTGGTGGAGTCGGCGCAGCGGGCGCGGGAGTCGATCCAGCAGCGTCCGGGATTGCGGCTGGCCGTGACACCCGGCGCGCCACCGTGGTGTGCGTCGGCATTGTGGCGTGCGGCCGGAGAAGTGGCGCCCGAGATCGCGGACATGCAGACCGCTGAACAGTTGACTCGGCTGCGCGACGGTGCGCTCGATGCCGGTGTGTTGCTGTTGCCTGCCGACTTGTCGGGTTTGCAGGCGGTCACGATCGAGGACACCGAACTGGGCGTCGTGGTGGCGCGGGACCATCGGCTGGTCGACCGAAAGGTGGTGCGGTGGGACGATCTCGACGGCTGCTCCTTGTCGTGGTTCGCGCGTTCGTGGGCACCGGGCTACTACGACGCGATTCGCGAGACGTGGAGTCGGGCCGGTTGGCATCCAGTGGCTGTGCGTGAAAGTGCGCCGCGCAGGGGCCTTTTCGGTGCCGAACTCGCACACGGCGGGAATATCGTTGCGCTACGACCGGCCTGGGATGTAGGGCCGAATGACGGGTTGGCTTGGTTGCCGTTCGCCGCCGACGCACCGCGTATCCGGTATGCCCTGGTATGGAATGCCGCCGATTCCGCTGCCGCGCGATACCGTTCGATCGCCGCTGACCTGGTGGCTACGGCAACGCCGCACACGCGTGCGGTGCTGCCTCGTGGACAGGGCAACCGGTGATCGGTTCTGCTGGAAGCGGAGAGGGCCACATCGAGTCATCGGTGCGGCCGAAATCGGCTGACAGGAGAGGTTGGCGAATGGCGCTCACCGCATGGGGATTCATCTACACCGCGAGCGGCAGTGACCCGGACCGGGAGACGGTCGTCGAAACACCCAGCTGCCGTTCGGTTTTCGTCGGCGTAGATCATCCGGAGCAGGCTGTGGCCGTGGCGCGCCGCCTCGTCGCCGGTGGTGTTCAGTTGATCGAATTGTGTGGCGGGTTCGGGCCGGTATGGACCGCACGGGTGATCGAGGCTGTGCAGGGTGCGGTGCCGGTGGGTGCGGTTGCCTACGGTACCGAGGCCATCGATCAGGTACACGCGATCTTCGCTTGACCGCGGCCAGGCCGGGACTTCGCTCATCGTCTCAGGGGAAAGATGGCGGCACCGGTTCGGGTGCCGCCACCTCGGAAACTGGCTCAGTCGGCCTGCCTGTTCGCCTGCTTCGGCAGGAAGAACATCACGGCCCACATCACCGTCAAGGCCCCACCGACCCACCACAGCACGCCGGTGAACGCGTCGCGGTTGAGCACGCTCGCGGCTGAGCCGCCGGTGGCGGCGAAGAACACGAGAGCAGTCAGCGCGGCACCGAGGGCGATGCCCAGGTGCATTGCGGTGTTGAACAGGCCCGAGGCCGAACCGGCGCTCTCGTGCGGAACTTTCGCGAGCGTCAGGTCGGCGATCGGTCCACCGACCATGCCGAGGCCGAAGCCGATCAGCATGACGGGGATGGTCATTGCGAGCAAGGTCAGGTCGGCCTGCCCGCTGCTGATCTGGAGCCCGTAGGCCGTCATCGATGCGAGGGCGATCACGACTCCGGCTTGGGGCAGACGGCGCCCGAAGCGCCCAGCGGTCTTCGTCGCAATCATCGCACCGGCGAACTCGCCGACGGCGAGCAACATGAAGGCCAAGGCGGCAAGCACCGGGCTCATACCGAGGCCATCCTGCAGATACAGCGTCCAGGTCATGAAGAACAGCCCACACAGCAGGCCCAGCATGAGCTGAGCGGACAGACCACCGGCGAACGCCTTCTCCTCGAACAAAGACAGCACCACCAGCGGGGCATCGTCTTTGCGCCGCTGCTGCTGACGCAGGAAGACGCCGAGCACGAGCAGACCGCAGGCGAGCATGGCGAAGCACCACAGCGGCCAATGGTGGGTGCGGCCCTCGGTGAGCGGGAAGACGATCAGCACCATGGCCACCGCGGACAGCAGCATGCCGGTGAGGTCGAGCCGGTCGGCCTTCGCCGCGGTCGACTCGATGATGAACTTCCGTCCGAGAACGATCACGGCGAGACCGACGGGGACGTTGATCAGGAAGATCGGCCGCCAGGACAGGCCGAACAGGTCGGCCTCGGTGAGCAAGCCGCCCAGGACGGGACCCAGGACGCTGCCCATCGACAGGACTGCTCCGTACAGACCGAACGCCCTGCTGCGATTCTCGCCGTCGAAGGTGACGTGCAGGGTGGCCAGGACCTGCGGGATCATCACCGCGACACCGATGCCCTGGCACACGCGAGCGGCGATCAGCACGCCGACGCCCGTGGCGAGGCCGCACAGCAGTGAGGCGAGCGTGAACACAACGGTGCCGATGAGCAGGACCTTGCGCCGGCCGTAGATGTCGCCGAGCCTGCCGCCGGTGATCAGGCCGAGGGCGACGGTCAGCGAGTAGCCGGCGGTCAGCCACTGCACCGCGGCCGGCCCGGCGCCGGTCGACGCCTGGATGGCGGGCAGGGCGGTGAGCACGACCGACTGGTCGAGGATGTCCATGAGTTCGGCGACCAGGACGACCACGAGGGCGATCGTGGCGGCCCGGGTCATCTTCGACGACCGGCCGGATGCGGGACCAGCCGAGGACGCGGCGGTGCGGTGCGGCTCGTTGTCGAGCGCGGAGGAATTCACGGTGAGACTCCTGTTCAGGAATCGGGGAGCTCGCCGTCAGCCGCACAGGGGTCGGAAAAGACGAAACCCGGGGCAGTCGGCAGAGCTGCACCCGGGTCTTCTGGGGGATGGGTGACGCAACTCAGGCCAGTGCGACGTCCGCCCCTTGGCACGTTCGAAGAATCAGAACGTGGGGGAAATGCGGACGACTACATGGCCTGGGATATAAGTCACCACCTCGAATCCGCTACAGAAGGAACAGAAAGTCTTAGCTGCCGCCGAAGGGTCTTCGGGACAGGATCTCATCCACGGTACGACAGACAGCGGTCCCTACGCACGTCATAGTGGTGTCCGCCACCATCTGGCTCAACCAGGGAACGGTACTGCCGCCCCCGAACGGTTGACCGGGATCTAGACGACCTTGGCGTCGATCAGCAGGTTCCAGATCTCACCCTGGTCGACGACCTCGACACCGAGCTTCTCCGCCTTGGTCAGCTTGCTCTCGCCGACTCCCGCGCCGGTGATCAGCATGTCGGTGCTCGCCGACACCGAGGACGCCGCCGTCGCTCCCGCCTTCTCACACAGGCGCTGGAACGTTGGGCGAGCGACCTTTTCGCCGGACCGCGGGTCGCTGATGGCACCGGTGATCACCACCGTCTTGCCGGCCAGCGGTGCGCCGGCCGCGATGACCGGCGGCAGGTCCTCCTCGCGCACGTCCAGCGAGACGCCCGCCTGTCGGAGCCGCTCCAGTTCCGGGCGCAGGCGAGTGAGATGCACGACCAGGGAGGCGGCGACCTTCGGTCCGATGTCCTCCACCGCGACGAGCCGTTCCTCGCCCGCGTCGGCGACCTCCTCGAGGGAGCCGAAGCCCGCGCGGGCCAGGCGCGCGGCGGTGCCGTCGGAGGCCATCGGGATCGCCAGGCCGATCAGCGCGCGGCGCAGGCCGACCTGTCGGCTGGCATCGATGGATTCGATCATGCGCGCGGCCGAGACCTCGCCGATGCGATCGAACTCGAGCAGGCGCTCCTTGGTCAGCGTGTAGAAGTCCGCGGGACTCTCCAGGATCCCCGCCTCGGCGAGGCGTTCGATCCACTTCTGCCCGATGGCGTCGATGTCGGCCGCTGCCCGCGAGGCCCAGTGGATCAACCTGCGCACCGTCTGCGCGGGACAGGAGACGTTGGTGCAGAACAGCTCCCGGCTGTTGCCCTGCTCGGTCACCGGCTGCTCGCAGGAGGGGCAGACCGTGGGCGGCACGATCTCCTGCTCCTCGCCGGTGCGTTTGGAAGCGTCGAGCACGCCCGCCACGAACGGGATCACGTCGCCCGCGCGGCGCACCAATACCGTGTCACCGACCTTGATGTCGCGGGCGCGGATCACCTCTTGGTTGGCCAACGTGGCCTTCGTGACCGTCGTGCCGCCGACGAACACCGGCTCCAGCCACGCGACCGGGACGATCTTGCCGGTCTTGCCGACGTCCCAGATCACCTCGCGCAGCAACGTGGTCTTCTCCTCGGCGGCGAACTTGAACGCGAGCGCGCCACGCGGGGAGTTCGACCGAGTTCCGGCCGCCGCGTAGGCCTCTCGGTCGGCCAGTCGCAGTACCGCGCCGTCGAGGTCGTAGTCCAGATCGTTGCGGCCCTGCTCGACCGCGGTGATCGCCGCCTGCGCCTGCTCGGCGTCGGCGCAGTGCCGCATCTGCGCGCCGGCGATGCCCAGCGCGCGTAACCCCTCCTCGAGGTCGACTGCAGCGCCGCCGTCGGAGGTGTCCAGGTCGAAGCCGAAGAACCGCAGGCGGCGTTCGGCGACCGTGGTTGGGTCCTTCGCGCGCAGCGTGCCCGCCGCGGCGTTGCGTGGGTTGATCAGCGGCTTGTCCGGATGCGCGGTGTTGTATGCGACGAAGGTCGAACGCAGCATCACCGCCTCGCCGCGCACCTCGACCCGGCCCGGCACGTCGATCCGCTCCGGAATACCGTCGACCAACGCGCGGACCAGCATGGTCACGTCGTCACCGGTGGTGCCGTCACCGCGGGTCACTGCCCGCGCCAGCCGCCCGTCCTCGAAGACCAGGGCCAGCGACAAGCCGTCGAGCTTCGGCATCACCACCACCGACTGACCGGGGAATCGGTCGAAGAACGCCGCCACCTGCTCGGGCTTGGTCGCCTTCTCCAGTGACAGCATGGGCCGCGAATGCCGGATCGGGGCGTGCAGCACCGCGGGCGCGCCGACCTGCTCCAGCGGATTCGGGTCCGGCGTGAGCTCGGGGTTCGCCTCGATCAGGCCGCGTAGCTCGTCCTCGATCGCGTCGTACTCGGCGTCCGCGACCAGCGGCGACCCCTGGTAATAGGCATCGCGCAGCGCCACAATGCGATCCGCGAGCTCTTGGATACGTTCACCGATTTCCACAGTCCCTGACGCTACCGATACCTACCGACAACCGCGCGAACGACGCCACCCGGCGCGCTCGATCCGGGTCGGGCAGGGTCGAGGACAACGGCCCGGCACCGCCCACGGCAGAATGGTGCGGTGCAGATCGGGATGCTTGGACCGCTCGAGATCCGAGAAGAAGATGGCGGATTGATCGAGATACCAGGTGCTCGATTGCGGACGCTGGTGGTTGCCCTCGCGCTCGAACCCGGGCGCGTGGTTCCGAAGTCGACCCTGGTCGACTGGATTTGGGGTGAGCAACTGCCCGCCGACGCGGCGAATTCCTTGCAGGCGTTGGTGTCCCGGCTGCGGCGGGTGCTGCCGGAGGGGGCGCTCGACGGCCAGGCGGGCGGTTACCGATTGGCGGTGGAGCCGCGCGCTGTCGACGCGATCCGGTTCGAACAGCTGCTCGACCAAGCTCGCGGCGCTGAGGACGCGCACCAGGCCAAGCTGTTGCGGGAGGCGCTCGGGCTGTGGCGTGGTGCGCCGATACAGGACGTCGGCGTGCAGGATAGCGGCGCGGCCGACGCGGTGGTGACGCGCCTGGAAGGGCTGCGTCTCGCCGCGCTGGAGGACTGCTACGAAGCGGAGATCCGACTCGGTCGGGGTAGCGAACTGATCAGCGAGCTCACCGAACTGTTCGCCCGGTATCCGGTGCGAGAAAGGCTGGTCGCCGCGTTGATGCGTGCCCTCGGTGCCGCAGGCCGCAGCAACGAGGCTCTCGGCGTATACCAGCGGGCACGGGAAACCCTCGCCGACGAACTGGGCGTCGACCCGTCAGCGGAGCTCGCCGCACTGCACGTCGCGCTGTTGCGCGGCGAGTTCGGCGCACAGGACCACGACCGCAAGACGAACCTGCGGGCCGAATTGACCACCTTCGTCGGCAAATACGGCGACGTCGCCGCGGTGCGCGAACTCGTCGCGCAACACCGGCTCACCACGTTGACCGGTCCGGGCGGCTCCGGAAAAACCCGGCTGGCTTTGGAAACCGCGCGGACGCTGCTCGACGATCTGCCGGAAGGCGCCTGGCTGGTGGAACTGGCGTCCGTCGGCGCGAATGGTGATGTGGCGCAATCGGCGCTCGCCGCACTCGGACTCCGGGACGCGCTGCTCGGCGGCGCACCGGACGCGGAACCGATAGACCGGCTGATCGCCGCGATCCGCGAGCGCGAAACGCTGTTGATCCTGGACAACTGTGAGCACCTGATCGAGTCCGCGGCGGCGTTCGCCCACCGGATGCTCGGCGAGTGTCGCCGGCTGCGCATCCTGGCGACGAGCAGGGAACCGCTCGGCATCACCGGCGAGGCGCTATGGCAGGTCGTGCCGCTGGCGCTGCCCGCCGAGGACGCGGATCCCGGTGCGATCGAGTCCTCCTCGGCGGTTCAGCTGCTGCGCGACCGGGCCGGTGCAGTGCGGACAGATTTCGCGGCCGACGCGAACGCATTGGCGACCATGGCGCGCGTCTGCCGCGCGCTGGACGGAATTCCGCTGGCGATCGAGCTGGCCGCGGCGCGATTGCGCACCATGTCCCTCGATCAGCTCGCCAACCGCCTCGACGATCGGTTCCGCCTGCTGACCGGCGGCAGTCGCACCGCGCTGCCGCACCATCGGACGTTGCGTGCGGTGGTCGACTGGAGCTGGGAGCTGCTCACCGACGCCGAACGGTTGGTGCTGCGCAGGCTTGCGGTTTTCGCCGGCGGCGCGAGTCTGGAAGCGGCCGAACAGGTTTGCGCGGGCGAGGAGGCGGTCGAGCGGTGGGAGGTGCTCGATCTGCTCACCGCGCTGACCGAGAAATCGCTGCTGGTCGTCGCCGGGGACAGCGGCCCGCGCTATCGGATGCTCGACACGATCAAGCAGTACGCCACGGACCGGCTGGTGGAGTCGGGGGAGGCGGACGCGGCGCGCCACGCGCATCTCGCGTACTTCACCGGGCTCGCCGACACCGCCGAGTCACATCTGCGCCGCGCCGAGCAGTTGACGTGGCTGGCCACGCTCGAGGTCGAGCACGACAACCTCGCTGTCGCGATGCGGGGTGCGCTCGCGGCAGGCGACGCGGCCGGGGCGATGCGGCTCGCGGCGGCGGCAGGCTGGTACTGGTGGCTCAGCGGGCACAAGGCCGAGGGCATGGAGCTGATCGCCGCCGCCGCCGACCTACCGGGCGAGGTGGACGATGCGACCAGGGCGATGGTGTACGCGCTGGTCGTGCACTTCATGAGCTCGGGGCCGAGTGACGATAGCCAGGTGGAGGAATGGATCCACAAGGCGTATCGATTCAGTCGGAACAGTCAGGCCCACAACCCGTTGCTGCGGTTCGTGGACGCGCTGGAACACATGCTGCACGGGCCGGATTCGCTGCTGCCCGCGTTCGAGCCGCTGATCACCGATGACGATCCCTGGGTGCGGGCGCTGGCCCGGCTGCAACTGGGCAAGATGCGGATCGTGCTCGGTCACCAGGGGCGAGAGGCGGACGTCTACCTCGAGACCGCCCTGGCCGAGTTCCGAGCCATCGGCGAGCGCTGGGGCATGTCGTTCGCGCTGACCGAGCTCGCGAATCGGATCGCCATGCGCGGCGAATTCGCCGGTGCGTGTGCGCATCTCGATCAAGCGATCGCGGTGGTCACCGAGGTCGGGGCGATCGAGGACGTGCTGCTGATGCGGGCGCGGCAGGCCCAGTTCTACTGGCTCCTAGGGGATGCGGAGGCGAGCGCGGCCGCGATGACCGAGGCGCAGCGGTACGCGGATCAGTCCGCCTGGCCGAACGCACTGGCCGAACTCGCCTTGGCGCGAGCGGAGTTGGCCCGTTGGCGTGGCGACCCCGAGGAGTCATATCGGCAAATCGACCTTGCGACAACACTATTGGGCAACGATGCGAAGCGCGGGTACATCAGCGCGCTGATCCACGGCATGCGCGGCTATCTCGCGGAGGGTCTGGACGACGCCCGCGAACAGCACGCGGCGGCCTTCGATGCGGCATCGGCTGCGGGATTCGCCCCGCTAATCGCCCAAATACTCGTCGGGATAGCGGATTTGGCGCTTCGCCATGAACAGGACGAGCAGGCCGTGCGGCTGCTCGCGGCGAGTGCCGCGGTGCGCGGCCTGCCTGATCTTTCCCAACCGGATGCGGTCCGGATCGAGCAGACCGCACGACGTCGCCTCGGCGAAGCACGCTTCACCGAGGCGACGGAGGATGGGGCACAAGCAGATTGGCGCGAGCTGGTGGCAACTACGCTTGCTCGCTGAGGTCGGTCTGCCCGCCGCAGAACACCTCCGCGACGAGGAGCTTCGTCGCTTCCTGGAAGGCCGCGGCCATGGACAGGTCGGGGTCGTCCACGTAGTTCAGCGCGGCGGTCAGGGTCGTGCTGCCGTCGGGCGTGCTGTACATGAGCGCGGCGTGGCCCGAGATGCCGCCGTTGTGTGTGATGACGGTGCCGCCGCAGCCGGTGTCCTGCACGAACACGCCCAGGCCGTAGCCGACTTTGGGATGCGGCGTGCACATTTCCGCCAGCAGTGGTGCGGGCAGGAGCTTGCCGCCCACCAATGCGGCGATGAAGGTCTGCAAGTCCAGGGTCGTCGAGATCATGTCACCACCGCTGGAGATCCAGGACGGGTTCTGGCTGGTCACGTCGACCGTCTGCAGCTCGCCGCCGTCCTCGTAGCGGTAGTAGGCGTGGGCATGCGGCTCGGGGATGGCCGACTCGGTGGTCGGTGCCACGGTGTCGTGCAGGCCCAGCGGCCCGAGAATCAGCCGCTGCATCTCCTCGGCGTACGAGCGGCCGCTGACCTTTTCGATCAGCAACCTGGCCAGCACGTAATTGGTGTTGGCGTAGCTCCAGTCCGCCCCGGGTTCGAACCGTGGCGGCTTGGACAAGGCCAGCCGCACAAGTTCTTCGGGCCGATAGGTCTTGAACCGGTTGTCCACCCACTCCTTGCCGGACCAGGCGATCCCGGGCACGAACGTCCCGTCCTCGAGTAGCTCGCCGGTGAAGTTGAAGACTCCGCTGGTGTGCTGCAACAGCATTCGCACCGTGATCCGCGGGTCCAGCTCGAACTCCGGCAAGTAGTCGACCGCCGCGGTATCGAGGTCGATCTTGCCTTCGGCCACCAATTGCAGGACCAGGGTCGCGATGAAAGTCTTTGTATTGCTGCCGATTCGGATGTGTCCGTTGGTCGGTGGCTTGGCGGTTCCGCCCAGTTCGCGCACGCCGGCGCTGCCGAGCCACTCGCCCTGCTCGTCGTGCACGCGCAATTCGATACCGGTGAAACCGGAATCGACCATCTGCTGAATGAGCTTTTGGAGTTCCGGACGATCCGGCGCGGTGGATGGGGTGTTCATGATTCTGCTTCTCTCTGCTGTCGTGCTCGGGTGGTTCGGGGGCGGTGTTTACGCGGCGTGGCGAATGGTGATGTTGCCGAAGGAGTTACGCGCGAACACCTGCACGGTTTCCGCCTTCTCCGGCTGGTGGACCGGGTTCATTGCGTTGCGGACACTCCCGTGCAGGGCGTTGGTTTCCAGCCGCACCGCGCTGCCCGGGTGGATCCCTACTTCCAGCTCGCCGACGGCCGTCTCCAGCCGCAGGACGCCGCGCGAGGCTTCACCGATGCGGATGTCGCCCTTGGCGACTTTGGCGGTCACCGAATCGCCGGGGCACTCGACGGTGATGTCGCCCGCCGCGATCGCCAGGTCGCACTCGCCGAGTTCGCCTGCGCCCAGCAGCCGGCCCACCCCGGCGGTGGCCGTCAGCTGGGAGCCGGTGGGGACCTCGATGGTGACTGTGATCGACGGGTTGCCGCCGAACGGGGTGTAGGTCCGCCACTGCTTGGGCGTTTTCACGGTCAGGGTGCCTGCGGTGAAATCGACCTGGGTCTGCTCGGCGGCGCGCACGTCGCCCTTCTTGGCCGGGTCGGCCGGTCGGACCTCGACGACGGTGTCGGTGCGGTCGGAGGCGATGACCGTGACGTCGCCGCTGAGCACGTCGACGGTGATGGCGATGGGGGCGGGGGTCTGAAAAGTAGACATGGTTGTACTCCTCTGGTGTGGAACGGATTTCGAATCGGTCAGCTGGTGCACATTGCCGAGGTGGGCTTGCGTCGTCCCTCGGTTGCTGTGCTGTTCATGGGACTACTGTCGCGAGCCCGGCTGATACCGGCCTGACAGCGGCCTGACACGTCTACTGACATGGCGTCAGACCAGGTCACAGCTGGATTGTGGCTCCGGCTCGCGTCGTCCGCGCTGACGGCAGGGCGGTGCAAGGGTGATGCAAGGGGCGTGCAATCGGACGCACGGAGAGTGAAGCCATGACCGAAACACTCGATGCGCACTCGAACGCCCCGGAACGAGGAACCTCCATCCACACACCCGTCACGATCATCGGCGCCGGACTCGGCGGACTGACGCTGGCTCGCGTGCTGCACGTGCACGGCATTCCGGCGACGGTCTACGAGGCCGAACCTTCTCCGACGGCGCGTGCGCAGGGCGGGTTGCTCGACATCCACGACTACAACGGGCAACTCGCCATCGCCGCAGCCGACCTGATGGACGAGTTCAGTGGTCTCATCCTCCCGGGCCGCCAAGCGATGCGGATCCTCGACCGGGACGGCACCGTCCTGCTCGACAAGCCCGACGACGGCACCGGTGGCCGTCCCGAGGTGCAGCGCGGCGAGCTGCGCCAGCTGCTGCTCGACTCACTACCCGCAGGCACCGTCCAATGGGGTCACAAGGTCAGTGGTGTTCGTACTCTCGGCCAGGGCAGGCACGAGGTGAGCTTCGCCGACGGCGGCACCGTCGTCACCACCCTGCTGGTCGGCGCCGACGGTGCGTGGTCACGCGTTCGCCCACTGCTGTCCACCGCCACACCCGAATACGTCGGCGAGTCGTTCGTCGAGACCTACCTCTTCGACGCCGACACCCGCCACCCCGCGGTGGCCGCAACGGTCGGCGGCGGATCGCTGATGGCGCCCGCACCCGGCAGACAGATCCACGCCCACCGGGAAAGAGGCGCGACGATGCACGCCTATGTGGTGCTCGCCGAGACGCTGGACTGGTTCGCCGGCATCGATTTCACCGATACGGCGGTGGCCACCGCGCGAATCGCCGCGGAGTTCGACGGTTGGGCCCCGGAGCTCACCGCGCTGATCACCGACACCGACACAGCGCCGGTGTGGCGCCCGAACTACGCGCTGCCGCGCGGCCACCGGTGGGACCGGGTGCCAGGCGCAACCCTGCTCGGCGACGCCGCCCACCTCGCCGCCCCCAACGGCGAAGGCGCCAACCTGGCCATGCTCGACGGCGCCGAGCTCGGCAAGGCCCTCGCCGCACACCCAGGCGACATCGAAGCTGCCCTGACCGAATACGAGCAGACCATGTTCGCCCGCAGCACCGAGATAGCCACCGAGGCAGCCGAATTCTTCGAAGAGCTCTTCGACGGCACAGCCGCGAGCTTGGTCGCAGTGTTCGCCGGACAAGACCAGACCCGCTGAGTTCGGTCCGGCATCGTCAGCAGCTCACGCGCACCAGGATGTTCACCCTGAAGTCGCGTGGGCTGCTGGGGCATTGGCGAGTCGGGTGGAGCGGGCGAGCGCGTCGTACATCCAGTTATGCGCTTGTCCCACGGTGATCCGAGTTTTCAGGAGCTGCTCGGTCAGTGCCCAGTAACGGTGAATCCGACGGTCGGTGCCGGTGACGTCGTTCAGTAACTGCTCGCGGAAACGCGGGGAGTCACGTTCGCCTCGCGCACCGGCATGGGCGTTGACGAATCGATCGAGTTCGTCGCCGCCGTGTGGCCGTACGTCTTCCGATACCAGTGCCGCCACCTCCGCCATGGCCTCGCCCGCTTCGGCGTACAGTCCTTGGCGATCGCGAATCAGCTCCGGCTGTTTCCGCCAGAGTTGCTCTCGGACAGCACTGTTCAAGTCGGGTTCGGCGACGAGCGCGGCCAGCTCGGCATACGCGACGACCTCCTCGACAGACGGATCAGTGGGCGGTTCAGGGACATTCCAGCCGACGAAGATGTCTACATCGCATCGACGTACCGGTGCGAGGACGCGCCGCCAGAACCGCTGGAGGCCCTCGTGCGCCGCACCGCTGTCCTGCACGGTGGCCAGCAACGCGAGCCGTCCGGCTCGCTGCGGTGGGGTAGCGGCCTCGACCGCACGCAGTGACGCCCGCCGCCATGCCATCGACCTGAATTCGACATCCAGTCGCGAACTTTCGGCCGCGACGGCCTCGGCTATCGACTGCTCTCCGTGCAGCACATCGGCGATCGAGCTCAGCCCGAAACCGAGCGCGCGCAGCCGCCGAGCCAGCAGCAGTCGTTCAATGGTGCGGTCCACGTAGAACATCCGATGCCCGCCTGGGCTGCGGTGCGATTCGAGAATGCCTTCGTCGCAATAGAACCGGATCGTGCGCACAGTAACCCCGGCGCGGCGCGCCAATTCTCCGATGCTCACCAGCCCATCGGCTTGTGTGTCGTCTGTCACAACCAGTTGAACCTCCACCCCGGTGGAGCTCTTAGCGTACTGGCACTGCGCTCGACTCCCGCATGGGAACCGCTGCCGTCGAGCGAGCGGCGTAGCGCAGTTAGGTGATCGCATCGAGGAAGGGTGATTCGTGGCTACCACGCAGGAAGAAATCGTCGCAGGCATTGCCGAGATCGTCGAGGAGGTGACCGGCATCGATGCTGCCGAGGTGACGATCGAAAAGTCCTTCGTCGAGGACCTGGACATCGACTCGCTGTCACTGGTGGAGATCGCCGTGCAGCTGGAGGACCGGTACGACGCCAAGATCCCCGACGAGGACATGGCAGGTCTTCGAACAGTCGGCGATGCGGTTGCCTATGTGCAGAAGATGGCGACGGCGGAGCCGCGACTCGCCGCGGAAATGGAGGCGAGGTTCAAGGAAGGCCAGGAGAATTGAGGCCGTTGCCCTCGTAGAGGAGGTACTTCGGTGATTGCTGATCCACAGTTGAATCCTGCTGCGGTCGAGCTCGGTAGCTTTTTTCCGCAGCCGCCGGACGCCGTGTGGCGGGCGTTGACGGAGCCGGATCTGCTGGAGCGGTGGCTGCTCAGACCGACCGGATTCGTTGCCTCGGTCGGCACACGCTTCCGATTCACCGCCTCGGGCGCATCGAACGATGAGATCGTCTGCGAGGTGCTGGCGGCCCGGCCGGGGGAGCAGCTGACGTACAGCTGGCTGCATCCGCAGGCCGAGCAGCCGGCACGGTGGATTGTCGATTGGACGATACGGCCGCAGGGGCGCGGCACCCGACTTCTGTTGACACAGACCGGTTTCGATATCGAAGACCGTCGACAGAAGATGATTCGCAACGCTACGGAGCGAAGTTGGAAGCGTCTCGTTCTGCCGCGACTCGGTGCGGTGATCCACCACTGACCGCGGAAAAGTGCATCCGACGGGTCCGCCGGTCGACGCGGGGGCCGACAACTCCCCGGGCGGGTGCTCGGGATGCGTCCGTGGCCTGGTTGGTCGGCTGATCAGGTGGAACTGGTGCTGGCATCGGTCGAGAGCTGACCAGCACCAGTTCCACGTGATCGCTTGTCCAGTAATGTATTTCGGATGGCACCGTCAGGCCGCATGTTGAATGCGCGGGTGGCTAACGGCAGGATGCTCAGTCTCCGTTGTCGCCGCGCTGGCCTTGACCTTGGTTGGTTGCGCCGTTCCCCTGGTTACCGGCGTTGCCGCTTTGGCTTCCAGCCTGGTTACTCCCGTTCCCACTTTGAGTGCCGGCTTGGTTACCAGCGCCCCCGGCTTGGTTGCCCGCGTTTCCGGTTTGGTTTTGACCCTGGTTCCCGGCGTTGCCGCTGTCACCCTGCGCTTCGTTACCTCCGTTTGCGGCCTCCGACTCGGCCGCTTTGTCTTTGATGCACTTCTTGAACGCTTTGTAGTCTTCCGAATCCTCGGCGCACTGAACCACCGCCTTGTCGACAGCGGCGGCTGCGGGTCCGGCGAGCACGGTGCCCCCGATGCTCGCTGCCACAACTCCGGCTATGACGAATCCAACTTTCCGCACAAACACTCCAATCGGTCGAGGAGCACGAGTGAGCACTGCACGGCGAACGGCTCCGATGAAGGCCGCGCGAACCAACGCCGGGTATTCGGTGCGGACGTACTGAAGGATGGGCGGGCGGTCGTGGTGCCGAACTGTGAGGCCGTCGGTGCGTCGGTCAGGAACTCGGTAGCGGGTCGGGGGCGACGCGCAGGAGTTGTTTGCCGAGGTTGCGGCCTTCGAAGAGTCCGCGCAGCATCGCGGGCGCGAGTTCGAGACCCTCCTGGATGTCCTCGGCGTACACGATGTCGCCCTGCGTCATCCATGCGTGGAGTCGGCCGAAGGCCTCGGGGAAGCGGTCGAGGTAGTCCAGGAAGATGAACCCTTCCATTCGTGCCCGTTTGAGTCCGAGCTGCAGATAGTTTCGCGGTCCGGGAGGTGGTTCGCCCACCTCGTAGCCGGAAGAGATGCCGCCGCAGACCACGATTCGGGCTCGCTCGGCGATATTCGCCAGGGCGGCGTCCAGTACGGCACCACCGACGTTGTCGAAGAACACATTGATACCGTCGGGCGCGAGCTCGCGGATCCGCGCCTCGACGTCGTCGGTCTTGTAGTCGATGCACGCGTCGAACCGAGCCACCTCGGTGACCCAGGTGCACTTGGTGGTGCCGCCCGCGATGCCGATCACCCTGCACCCCAACGCTTTAGCGATCTGCCCGGCGATGGATCCCGTCGCACCGGCAGCACCCGACACCAGCACGGTTTCGCCGGCGGCAGGTTTGCCGATATCGATCATGCCGAAGTACGCGGTCAACCCGGTGGCGCCGAAAATGCTGAGCATCGCCTTCGGATCCACGCCTGGCGGAACAACATTCAGCCCGAGCAACCCCTGGCCCGTGGCGATCGCATAGTCCTGCCACCCGACCATCCCGCAAACCCAGTCTCCGACTGCGTAATCGGCACTGTTGGACGCCACTACCCGCCCGACACCACCACCGCGCATCACTGCACCCAGCGGCACCGGATCCATGTAGTTCGGGCCGTCATTGAGCCAGCCCCGCTGGGTCGGGTCGAAAGCCAGCCAGACCACCCTCACGAGTGCTTCGCCCGGCCCAGGAGACGGCACGGGGCCACTCCTGAGCTCGAAACTACTGTCATCGACCATGCCGACCGGGCGCTTGACGAGGATCCACTGGCGATTCACCGAGCGAAGCTAACCTTCCGATCCCATCGCTGTCATCCGGTTTTCCGGCCCCGCCCAGCGGTATCGGTGAGTCTGTTGCACCGCCTCTCGGTGACGGCCCGGGCGGATCGCCCCTTTCGGCGTAACGAGCCGTGGCGGGCCCCCGAGCCGAAGGGCGGCAAGCAGTCTCAGCTGCCGAACCACGCCGGACGCTATAGTCGGAAGTCGTGCTGCACCCGGACTATCCGATAGTTACCGAGCGACTACTGCTCCGCCCCGCGACTCTCGCCGATCTCGACGAAATGTATGCCTACAAATCCCGGCCGGATGTTTGCCGCTATTTGCCGTACGAACCCATGTCGCGCGAACAAGTGGCCGAACGTATTTCGGGTTTATGGGCGAGAACCGAATTGACCGAAGTGGGGCAGTCGCTCAATCTGTGCGTCGAAGAGAAGGCGTCCGGCCGGTTGCTCGGCGATGTCGTTCTCTTCTGGCGTAACGCCGAAAATCGCACCGGCGAAATCGGTTACGTCTTCTCGCCCGACGCCGCAGGACACGGCTACGCCACCGAAGCCGCCACCGAACTCTTACGATTGGGCTTCGAAGGACTCGTACTACACCGCATCACCGCCCAACTGGATGCCCGCAACACCGCCTCCGCCCGCGTCCTGGAGCGCCTCGGCATGCGCCGCGAAGCCCTCCACCGCGAGGACATGTGGTTCAAGAACGAATGGAGCGACACCGCGACATACGCGATGCTCGCGCACGAATGGCACAATCTGAAGACCGCCGCACACGACCGGGCACGGCTGAACGAGCGGTCGGAGCCCGGCTCGGTGGACGTCGTCGGCGGGTAGCGACTACCAGCGGATTTTTCTACTCGCCCGTGCTGGTTGTCATCGACGAAAGCGACGGCCCGTCGTCGTTGCTCGGCAGCCAGGAGATCGACTGGAATAACCGAGTTCATTCAGTGGACCGAATTTGCTCGATTCGGGCGGATTCGGGTAGCGGTCTACTCGTGTGGGGGAACATGGGGTGGGGTCTGATGGGGCGAATGAATTGTATTCGTTGAAAGACGTGGGATATGTGGGTAGCGAAATCAGCGACTATGGGGTGGGTGCAGCCTGGCTCGGCTGGTCCACGGACAGTGGTGTGCGCGAGCGGGAAATCGGGTTCGGGCGCGGGGGTGCGGGCTACCGCGCAACTGGCGTTGTTCGGCGGGTTCGAGCTGCGGTTGGCGGGTGGGAAAGTGGTGCTGCCGGTGCATGCGCAGCGGGTGCTCGCCTATCTGGCGCTGCGCAAGATGGCGGGGGAAGAGTGCGGGCGGCAGGTGCTGGCGGAGCGGTTGTGGGAGAACTCGTCGCCGGAGCGGTCGTCGGCCAGCTTGCGGACGGCGCTGTGGCGGATCCGCCGCGCCGGGCCCGAGTTGCTGGCGGGGGATGCGGACCGGGTGACGCTGGCGGATCACGTCGAGGTCGACGTGGATCAGTTTCGGCGTCGTGCCGAGGCGATGTTGTCGGGTGCCGAGCGCACGCCGGCGCACGTGCACATGCTGTGCACCGCGGCCGAGTTGTTGCCCGGCTGGGACGAGGATTGGCTGCTGCTGTGCCGCGAACAGGTGCGGATGCTGCGGCTGCATACGTTGGAGGCCGTCGCGCGCCGGTATTGCGAGCAGAGCCGGTATCCGCAGGCCATCGACCTGATCCTGCGTGTGGTCGCCGAGGAACCGCTGCGCGAATCGGCCCAGGCGATTCTCATCGACGCCCACCTGGGCGAAGGCAATGCGGCCGAGGCTCGCAGGCAGTTCGATCTGTTCGCCACCACGCTGTGGCGTGAACTCGAGCTGCGCCCGTCCGCAGAACTCGGGCACCGCGTCGGCCTACCCGTGTGCGCCGTGACTACGCGGTCTTGACGCCAACGACCACACCTCCGGCGCATGCTGAAACGATGTCGGCCGACTTCACCAACGCGCCTCCTCCGACCAAGGTCGGCGGGCTGCGCGCGGTGCCGATGCACATCCGGGACCTGCGTGCTGTGGTCACCCTCGACGCCGCGACCGGTACCGGCACCGTCGAGGCGACGCTCGACTACATAGTCGGCCCGCACACCGGATCTCCGATTTTCGACCTGCGGCAAGCCGTGCAGACCTGCCTGCTCGACGCGGTAAAGCTCGATGTCGCGAAGATCGCCCCGCGTGATGTCGGCGCGGGACCTCACAGTTCGATCCGGATCATCGGTGTCGAGCAGGCGGCGGGATCGGCGCACAAGCTCAACCTGACCTACCAGCTGGCGACTCCGGACGCCGACCTCGGCGGCGCCTACCCGCCGGTGCTGCACGGCTCGAACGGGCGGATCCGCTGGTCGTTCGGCATGTCCGACCTGTTCGCCGGCCGCTATCTCGAAGCGTGGTTCCCCTCGAACCTGCCGTTCGACCAGTTTCCGTGGACGCTGGAACTACGGATCACCGGCACCACGACCGCGCATTCACTCGTCACCAATGGTTCGGCCACCGTGGTCGGCGTGCACGCCTGGTCGGTGCGCTTCCCGGACTGGTTCACCACCATGTCGTCGCTGCTCGAACTCCGCCCCTCCGACGCGCTGCTGTTCCGGTCGTCGACCGTGGTACTGCCGGTTTCGCGGCGGTCGGTGGTGATGGAAACGTGGAAACCTGTTGGCGGGCAGGAGAATTTACCCGCGCTGAACAGTCGCATCGGCACGCTGCTCGCGGAGAACGAAACCACCTACGGCCCATTCCTGGCCGACCGGTTCGTGTGCTTCTTCCACGGCGCCGGTGGCGGAATGGAATACGCCGGTGCGGCAACCACATCCGCGGGTGCGCTCGGCCATGAAGTGTTCCACTCCTGGTTCGCTCGCGGCATCACCCCGGCGGCGCAGTCCGACGGCTGGTGGGACGAGGCGTACACCAGCTTCCGCGATGACGGCGACACCCTGACCGAGCCTTTCGATTTCACGCTGCCACCGGTGGAGCTGTGCTCGCGCAAACCATTTCAGCGCACCACGCCGGCGTCCGCATACGACGAGGGCAGTCGCTTCTTCCGTGGTGTGGCGCAGCGGCTCGGTGCCGACCGGCTGCGCACGGTGCTGGGGGAGTTGTACCGCTCTCAACGTGGAACACCGCTCAGCACAGGCGAACTAGAGGCGCATTTGATCGTTCGTTCCGGCGCAACAGATCTCGTGGACGCGTTCCACCGCTTCGTCTACGGCTTCACCGAGCCCACCCCGGACGCGCGCATCGAATTCGTCACCGCCCCAGCATTATGGGTGCGCCGCGCCGCCGACGGCGTAACCACACACATCAACCCGAAAGCCGGACAGGACAGCTGGATTCATGCCCGTGTGCGCAACGGCGCGAAGGCTGGACCGTGCCGCCACTTCGTCGTCACCTTCACTGTCCGGACCACGACGACGACACCACCCACCTATCCCACCGACTTCTTTCCGGCACAGACGGCAACAGTAGGTTTCGATCTCGCCCCGGGCCGCTGGCGCACGGTGTCGGCCCGTTTACCCGCCGCACTGGTGCCCGCACGCGGCACCCGGATATCGATACTGGCGTCGGTACACGCCCGCCGCTCCCATCCGGCGTCAGGCACTCGGGTGCGGGAGCAGGCGTCGATTGCGCAGCGCGACATGACCGTTGACTGAACGCGGCGTGGGTGGCGGCGGCGCGACCATACCGACCCTGCCGAACAGCTCCGGCGAAGGCCGGATGCTCAGCTCGGTCCAGAGCAGGTCGGTGAACATGCGCAACTGCCTGCGCGCCTCCACCACATTGCCCTCGCACAGGTGCGCTTCGATCAACGCCGCCTGCGCCGACTCACGCAGCGGCTCCTCGGCGACCACCGCGAGCATTACATCGATCGCCTCCGGGTAGCGTCCGCGCTCGGCGAGCTTGCGCGCATCCACCTCCAGTGCGTGTAATCGCATCTGCCGCAGCTGTTCCCGTGCCAGCAACAGCCAGGTCTCGTCCCAGCCGGGCAGTAGATCGTTGGTGCGCGCCAGCAAGGCGGCACGGTCACGCGGACAGTCCTGCTGCGCGGCCAGCATCCGCTCGGCGTTCCCGCGGAACTCGTGCACGTCGACCCGCACGTCGGCACCGAGGCGCACCCGGCCGCCCGCTCCGTGCACCAGCGCGGGGCTGGCCTGCCGGATCCGCCACAGCGCGGTGCGCAGGCTGGCCCGCGAACGATCCGCGGTCGCGTCGGGCCACAGCCGCTCGGCGAGTACCCCGCGGTCGCAATCGGGTTGGGCGATCTGGTCCAATGCCAAGTAGGCCAGCACGCGGCGCGAATGTTGCGGCACGGCAACGTGGTTCGCGTCGACCCGCAGTGCGAATCCGCCGAGCAAACAGATGGCGAGCTGCATCGAAAGCCTCCCTCGGTCACCGGCCGGTTGTGGCCGATCGAGCAAGCGTGCCGACGCGATGCTGCGCGCGCGTCAACGCCGCGTCAACGCCGCCCACGCGGCGTTGACGGGAGTTGGTATGGCCGCGCGCGAGGGTGTTCCGGTGAGTGGACCCGAGAGCAAGACCATCGTGGTGCGGGCCTGGCGTGATCGCGGGCGACTGATCATCCGGGTACTGACGGGTGTTGGCGAGATAGGCGCCGGACAGGAATGGGTGTTCGCCGATATCGACGCGTCGCTGACCCGCGTCGGCGAGCTGCTCGCCGAGCTGCACGACAATCCCGCGAACGACGAGACAAAGCGTTGACGCTCGCGCACACCGTGGCCGCGCACAGTAATCCGAAACGCCCGTCGTTTGCGGAGGTGACCACAATGCGCAGTGACTCTTACACCGAGTCTCGCGGTGCTACCGAGGACTATGTTTCGCCCTTCTCCGGGCTCTCACCCTTCGGTGAGGCGGTGGACGAAGCGGTCGAACAGTCGACCGCGGAGTTCGACGAGTCGCCGTTCGAGAGCTACTCGTTCACCGAGTCTCCCTTCGGTGAGAGTGCCTATTCGGCGGCCGACGAGCAGTCGCAGCTGGCCACCGAGTTCCTGGAGGCCTTGCACGACGAGGAGTTCACCGAAGCGCTGGAGCAGCTGCTCGACGAGGGCGCGGCTCGTGCGCTCGCCGACGCGCAGCAGTGGTCGATGACGCCGTCGGAGGCCGAATGCCGGGAGTCGCTGCAGGAGTGGATCGCGCCGCTGATCACCGAGTGGGAACGCACCATCGACAATTTCGCCGGCGGGCTGGAGAACGCCGATCTGCACGGACTCGCCGAGCAGGAACTCGATGAACTGCTCGATTCCCTGGAGACGCCCGGCGCGCTCGGGTCCGAGGTATTCGAGAATTTCCTCGGCAAGATCGTCCGCAAGGTGAAGTCGGTCATCAAGCAGAAGGTCCGGCAGGCGATCGGGTTCGTGAAGAATCCGGTGAAGGGCGTCATCGGCATCGCCAAGAGCGGGCTGAAGACCATCAAGAGCGGCCTGCAGACAATCGGCAAGCACTTGATCGGCCCCCTGCTCGCACGGCTGAAGAAGATCGGGCTGTCCCTGCTCAAAGGGGTGGTCGCCAAGCTGCTGAACCCGCTGACCCGAATCCTGCCCGCCGAGATCCGCCCGCTGGTGCCGATCCTGGCCAAGCGCCTCGGCATCGGTGAGGCGGCAGATGAAGCGGCGGACGAGGCCGACGAGGGCGCCGACGAATTCGGCACCGCGGCTGAAATGTCGGAGGCCTTCGATCAGCAGCTCTTCGCGATGTTCAGCGCCGAAGAATCCGGCGAAGCCGACGAGGCAGCCGCGGACGAGTACGACGAGGAGGTCGATGCCGAAGAGCCGGAACACAATACGGTCGCAGAGCTGGACGACGCCCGCGCCCGGCTCGCGGCACAACTGAGCGCCTACACCCGGGCCGAGGAGCCGATCGCCGAGATCGAGCAGTTCATTCCCGCGGTGCTGGCGATCCGGCCGCTGCTCAAGCTGGGGCTGAAAGTCACCGGCGCCCGGGCCAAATTGGTCAATCTGATCGCGCAGCCGCTGGCCAAGCTGATCAAGGGCATGGTGGGTCCGGACGCCGCGCGCACCATCGGGAAGATCGCCGGCCAGGACCCGTCGGTGATGATCGCCCGCGCGGTGGTCGGCGTCGGATTCACCGCGCTCGGCCTGGAAACCGCAGGGCAAGAAGAAGATACGATCCCCGGCGAGGCACTGGCCTCGGCCGTGGAGGCCACCGTGACGCGGGTGCTCGACGAACTGCCGGACGAGGCTTTCACCGACCCGTTGCAGGTCAGTGCCGCGGTGCAGCGCGCGTTCGCCGAGTCGGCCGCCGCCTACCTGCCGGACCGGCTGCTGCGCGCCGACCTGCCGGAACGCGAGACCTCCGAGGAGGGCGGCTTCTGGGTGATGATGCCGCGCTCGACCAAGCCGCGCTACCGATTCCGCAAGTACACCCGGGTTTTCGCGATGCCGATCCCACGGCAGGTCGCGCGGGCGGTGCGCTGGAACGACGGCGGCACGCTGGAGACGTACCTGCTCGACCGCGGCGTCGACCGCTGGCCCGTGCACGCGGAGATAGATCTCTACGAGACGCTGCCCGGCACCATGCTGGGCCACCTGACCCGAGACGAAACCCTGCCTGCCGCAGAGCATCCCGGTGCCGACGAGTTCCAGCCGCTCACCGCGGAGGCCGCGGGACTGCTGCTCCGCGAACCCGCGCTGGGTCGCCGCCGCAAGGTCGGCACCGCGCCGGGCGCCTACCGGCCCGTGCCCGGACAGCGGTACTTCCGGGTCCGCGTCGCGAAGCTGCCCGCCCGCAAGGCCCGTCGGCCGCGCAGGCTGACGACGGTCCGCTGGGATCCCGCGTCGAAGCGCCTCGGTATCGTGGTCAAGTTGTCCGAGCGGCGAGCCCGCGGTTTGCAGGCCCGCCTGCAAAGGGCCGCACCGGCCGGTCAGCGTGATCTGCCCGCCGTGTTGTCGGCACTGCGTGAGATTTTCCTGCCTCGCCTGCAGTATCGGATCGCCCGGCGGCTGCTGAAAGCGCAAATGGTCACCGATCCGGCCGCGGCCGCCAAGCTGGCCGGCGAACTGACCGCCGCGACCAGCACCGGCCTGGCCACCTATCTCGCGCAACGCGGTGCCCAATTCGCCGCTGCCGTAGCCGATCCGGCCGACGGGGTCACCCTGGCGGTGACGTTCACCGGCGTCCAGGCGGACTCGGCGCAACTCCCGGCCCCTGAAGTCGTCGCGACGCCCGGACTGAAGTGATGGACGCCCGATTCGCCACCGAGACAGCCGCGCTCGCCACCGAAGCTAGGCACTGGCGGCGCGCCTGCGCGGCGCTGGGTGACCTCGAGGTGAGTGCGTCGCCGGCGGCCTGGCGCGAGCTGGAGTCCTACCTCGGGCTCAGCGTTCGGGCGAGCCTCGGCGGTCAGGCGCGCAGGCTCACCGCGCAGGCAGACCGGACGATCTTCACGATCAAAGGCGCGACGACCCAGGCCGACCTTGAAACCGCACGCGCGGAACTACTTACGTTACGACGCAGGTACAGCCGGGCCGAGGCGATGGTCGACTTCTACTGCGACGCGGTGAACACCCGGACGAATCCGCGCCTCGCCGCGGTATTGCGTGGGCTGGACGCCTTGGCCGTGCACAGCATGGATCAGGTGTTGCGGCCGTTGGGCATCGATACGCCCTCGGTGCTGACCTACCTCGACAAGGGGATGGGTGCGTCGATTCTGCGGGCCGGTGCACGGCTCTGGGATGCTTCGCTGTCGCCGGCCGCCGCCATCAAGATCACGCGGCACAACTTGTGGCAGCCGACCTCGCTGGTGCACGAGACCGGCCATCAGGTTGCCCATTTGACCGGCTGGACAAAGGAATTGGCGGCCGCACTGCACGCCGCGCTCGCACCGCACAGCCCGATGGCCGCAGCGGCGTGGCAGAGCTGGGCGTCCGAGGTAGCGGCCGACGTATATGCCTTCTGCTTGCTCGGCTACGCGCCGGTGCCGGCCTTGGCGACCGTGGTGGACGGTCCGTCGAGCCAGGTGTTCCGGATGCCGTTCGGCGACCCGCATCCGGTCTCGGCGCTGCGCGTGCAGTTCAACGCCGCGCTGTGCCGGGCCTGGTTCGGCCAGGGACCGTGGGACGCGCTCGCCGCGCGCTGGCAGGCCAGACACCCACTTACGCAGGCTCCTTCGGATGTCGCCGCGATCATGGCGGCGAGCATGCCGCTGCTGCCCGCGATCGTCGAGGTGTGCACACGGATGCCGATGCGCGCCTTCCACGGAGTGCCGCTGTCGACGCTCGCCGACCCGCGGCGCGTGTCGCCGGGTGAGCTCACTCGACTGGCCGATCGCGCGGGGGCTTCGCTGTACACCTCGACCCACCTGCAGCGGGTCGAGCCGATGCGCATCCTGGCGCTGACCGTGCTGCGCGGTCTCGAATCGTCCACCGCGCCATCGGAGATGGAGACATGGCTGCGACGGATGGGTGGCGGCGACCGCGTCGCCGCCTGAACGCACAGATAGGAGACCGAGATGGATAACGAGCCAGGCAAGGCGACGGTGGACGTGGATCAGCTGATCCAGTTGTTCACCGGCGTACTCCAGCAGTACCGGCAACCCGACAGCCCAGAAACGAGCACGCTCCACGACGGCAACGACTTGACGCTGTCGATCTTCTCGGAGCTGCAGTACGCGTTGCAATCACGCAACCTCTCGTCCAAAGGGCCGGTGGCGCAGGCGCTGCCCGCGCAGGTGGATGTGCAACACAAGATGCTGTTCTTCAAGCGGAGGCTGCCGCGCTATGCGGAGCGAGTCGTGGTCATCCACCACGGCAACATCGCCCCCGAGGTGCACTACGTCTACGACCAGGAGAGCAGAGACGGCGGCAACGGCGGCGATTGCGATACGCCGACGACTTTCGACCTCGCGCATCCCCATGAGGCGATCGCCGTGCAGATCCAGGACTGCCATGAGCGGATCCGGCTGGTCAGCTTCGTGACGTTCGCGCCGATCGACACCGGTGGCGGTTCCCGAGTCGCCGCGAACACCGTTTCGCCGCAAGCAATTTAAGGAAGGCAGCGCCATGTTCCGACAGTTGGCTACCAAGCTCCCCCCGCTCACCGGCTCGCTCACGCCGGCCGACGCGGTCTTCACATTCCATCCCGAGCAGTTGAGCCGATGGCTGGACGAGGTCTGGGCGCAAGGCGGAATCAGCAGCTGGCCCAAGGTCTTCAACCAGACCCAGGTACCGCTCGGCGACCCGGCCGCCGTCCGGATGACGCAGCTCCCGGACAACCTGATCAGGGAGTCGTTCAAGTCCGGTGTGCACGGGCCGACCACGGGGACACCGCCGTTCACTCCGCCACTGGGCTACAACCCGACCACCGACCCGCAGGTGGTGCCGCTCTGGGATCACATGTTCTATGCCTACCTGGTGGAGAGCACCGGCGTCGTCGAGATCTTCGCGGAAGTGGTGCGGCGCTACGTCGTCGGCGAAACACTGCCCGCGCCCTCGGTGGAAACCATGACCTGGGTGCGTGCCACCGAAGAACTGTTCTTCCGCGATCCGCCGCTGTTCCGAGTGGGCGGGCTGACCAGTCAGCTGCGGCCGGACGCCCGGGTGAACCGGCGAAATGCGTACTGGCGCATGTTCGGACTCGACCTGCCGCATCCCGCACCCGGCGCCGACAGTCAGGCTTGGAAGCGAGACACCGGCGCCGCGAGCAACGTTCGGTTCATCGAGATCTGGAACGAACTGCTGCGCCAGATCTGGCTCGGTATCGAGAACGAGCGCAACACCTCCGGCTCGAATCCGACCGACGCCAGCTACATCGGATACCTGTGCCAGACCCTCGCGGAGATGCTGCGGCTGCGCCGCCTCGGCGGGATGCTCTCGCGCGAAGAGTTCAGCTACTCCTGCCTGCTGAACTGGTTCCACCTCACCGTCGACTACGAAAGCGCGGTGGTGCGCGACCTGAGCGCGAACGCGGGCATCGCGGGCGGCAATCCCGCCGACCGGCTCGCTACCGTCGGTGCCAGGGTGGGCGTCGCGCCCTCTCGTCAGGCGCGTGAGCTTTTCGAACTCGCCTCCCTGGTGTCGCCGCTGCTGTGGGCGATCGAGCTCGGGGTGTTCGACGAGCAGCCGCAAGCCGAGCTGCTCTACCGCTCCACCGGGGTGCCGGGGCCCGGACCCGCGCAGACGATGAACCGAATCATCGATCTGTGGCAGTCGGCGACGGGCGAGCGGGTCAAGGACCTCGCTGTCACCATGCGCCGCAGCACGAACCAGGTCCGGTCCGCGCAACCGGCGAAACTGCTGCCCGCAGGCGTGCTTTCCGGCGCCACCGCACCGGCGGCACCGGTGACGAACGGACATCGACGAGTCGCCCCTCGGCTCTGAGCCGTTGGGACGCCGAGTCGTTCGCCACCGCGCGATAACGAGGGAGCCTGATATGAGTACCGTTGCCGAATCGTCGATCTTCGCCTCGCCCGAATCGACGCCTGATCCCGGTGGGTGGCCCACTCGCGAAGATGTGTTCGCCGAGGAGGTGGGTGACACGGAATACGATGGCGAAACCGGTTGGCGGAACGCGGATTCCGCTACTGAGGTGGGCGAAACCGGTTACGCCGGTGCGGAGTCCAGCGAGACCTACACCTACGGAGCCGCTTACGGCCAGGAGGATGGGGATCTCGAAGCCGAGAATGAGGTTGTCTATTTCGAGGATGCTGCTGACCGAGCGGCGGCGGAGGAGGCGGACTTCGAAGCCTCGGGCTACGAGTATGCCGGGTACGAAGCGGCTGACTACGAGGATGCTGAGGCAGAAGCTGCGGACTCCGAGTACGGCGGGTACGAAGCCAGCGGTTACGAGACCGCTGATCCTGAAGCCGCCGGCTACGAGTACGCCGGGTACGAAGCCTCGAACTACGAGGATGCTGAGCCCGAAGCCGCGAGCTACGGGTACGCCGGATACGAGGCGGCTGACCATGAGGACGCTGATCTCGAAGCCTCAGGCTACGAGAATGCTGACTCCGAAGCCGCGGGCTACGAGTCTGCCGGCTACGGAGTCGGCGGCTATGAGACGGCCCACTACGAGGAGGCGGACTACGAGAACGCCGACTACGGGGAAGCCGATTACGAGAATGCCGATTACGCGGAAGTCGATTACGAGGCTGCCGATTACGAGGACTCCCCACCGACCCCGGTGACGCCCGGCCGGTTGATCGTCAAACGGCACCCGCTGCTTCGCACCCACGCGGGCACCCCACCGGACCTGCTCCTCGAATGGAACGGCATGGTCGACCCCTCGGTGGTCGACGTCGTCGTCCACCTGCACGGCTACGCCGGGCAGGGTGCGGCCATGAACATCGTCAAGCACAAGAAGCCCATCAGCGGACTGGATTTCACCGACCCCGCCAAGCCGTCGGTCGCCGGGCGCACCACCCCGACGCTGCTGATCCTGCCGCGCGGCCATCACCAGCCGAAGGGCAATCCGGCGCGATACACATTCCCCGCGCTCACCAAACCCGATGCGCTGCAACGCTTGGTCGACGACGCCCTGGCTCGATTCGGTGCCGCGACCGGGACCACCGTGCGGCGCAACCGTTTGATCCTGACCGCGCACTCCGGTGGCGGCGCCGCACTGATGGCCATTCTCGGCCACACCGATCCCGACGAGGTGCACAGCTTCGACGCGCTGTACAACGACCCGAAGGCGCTGATCGCCTGGGCGCGCAAGCGCATGGCGGCCGGCACGGGTGCGTTGCGTGTGCTGTACCGCCCCGGTGAGGGCACCGCGCGGGCGAGTGAGCGGGTCGCGGCGGCGGTCCGAGGCGCGGCTTCGCCGAACTTCCGAGTAGAGCGAACACGAGTGCCGCACAACGACATTCCCCGTCGCTTCGGGTGGCAGCTGCTGGCCGACGCCTCCGCCGACTTGCGCGGGGGAGTACTGGCCGGCGAGAGCAGCGATGAGCTGTGGACTCCGCAAGAAGGCGACGGCGAGTACTGGGGCGAAACCGCCTGGGAAGCAGAGGATTACCTCGGTGAGTCGCCATCGCACGAGTGTGGTTGCCGGGGTAAAGAAAGCGAGTCGTCCGAAGCGCCGTGCCCGGCGAAACCCTCGCGCCGCAGCCTCGGAAAATGCAGGCCCGCGCAGGACGACTGCAAGCCGGAGGCGCCGTGGAGCGAGATGCAGAAGCGGTTCCGTAAGCGTTGCAGCTTGACCACGCATCGCCTTGACCCCAAATCGGCGATCGACTGCGCGTGCGCGTTCGGTGATCCCCGCGATGTGGCGATCTTCTCGATGGCGCGCGTGGTGGCTGCGGGCCCGCTCGCGGCGCGGCTGTTCGCCCATTTCCTCGGCGCCAGCGGCACCGAGGTCACCATCGATGTCGCCGACATGATCAAGCGGTCGGCCGGCGTGCGCGAGAAGATCCGCAAGTCGATGGCGCGCGGCGGCTCGACCGGCGTGACCCGGATCGAGCAGAGTGAATACCGCGACAGCGAACTGCAATTCGCCTACGGAGCCATCGACTGCGTGCAGTGGCGGGTGCTACCACCCGTCGCGAAGGATTGGCGCAAGAAGCAAGGCACCCGGATCGAGATCTCGATGCTCGACTACTACGAATTCCATCCCGCCAGGCCGGGTGTCAGCCAATGCGCGCACGCGGCGTGCGTGGAACTCGTGGCGCGCGGGCAGGCGAAGAACTTCTGGACCAGCGGAAGCGCCGTGGTCACCCTGGCAGACCTCGGGGCGCGCGCTCCCGCACCGGCACCCGCGCGGCCGAGAGAACGCCGCACTGTGGTCTACCAGAACACTTACTGACGCGATCGGAGGCGGAGTCATGACAACCTATGCCGAGTGGCCTGTCCGCGAAAACTATCCGGGCACTGCCGAATACGACCACGAGGTGGACTCCGAGGACCTCGACGCCGAGGATTTCGGTGACGAGGTGATCGACGAGGCCGAGGAGTCCGGTGCGGTCGAACAGCACGAGTTCGACGAAGCCTTCTTCGACGCCGAGGCTTTCCCGTCCGGACTGGTGCTCACCGCCAGACCCGGCCCGTCGGCCGCCGGTCAAGAGCATTGGGATCCCAACAACACCGGCCTCCCGCTCTATGACACCGGCCCGGAGGTACGCAAGAAGAAGCTGGCGCCGAACTTCACCGTCGGTGAACTCGTCAGCAGCGGTGGACGACCCGCCGACCGGGCCCGTATCTCGCCCGCCCTCGTGCGCTGTCTGCAGGCCATCCGCGAGCGCGCCGGGCGACCGGTGAAGATCAGCTCGGGGTACCGCTCCTGGGCGAGCAACGTCGCCGTGTACCGCGCTCGCGGGAAGAAACCGACGCTCAGCAGGCATTGCAGCGGGCAAGCCGCCGACATCAGCATTGCCGGGCTCACCGGGTTACAGATCGCCGAACTCGCGATCGACGCCTGCGGCAATGACATTGCCCTCGGTATCGGCGGGAACTTCGCGCACATCGATGTGCGGGGGCGGCCGGACACCTGGACCTATATGTCGGGCAAAGCCAATGCGGCCGCGCTCGCCCATGTGCGGCAGTATCGCCGAAACCGCAGCGCACCAACGCCTAAGCCGGTCCCAACGCCCACCCCCACACCGACTCGGACGCCCGATCGCGCCGCGGGCGTCGTCCGTCGCGGCACCTTCACCAAATGCACGACGGGCGAGCAGCCCGGTGCACGGGCGATGGCCGATCAGTGGAAGCGGTTGACCGGGCGGAAGGCGGGCACATTCAACTGCCGTTCCACCACATTCGGTACCCCGTCGCTGCACGGCGAGGGCCGGGCGATCGATCTGTACGTGAACGCGGCAGACCCGGCGCAACGTGCGCAGGTCGACGCTTACCTCGCGTGGCTGCAGGCCAATGCGGTGGAACTGCAAGTGGCGTACATCATCTGGAATCGCAGGCAGTGGGGTTGGCAGTTCCGCGCCAAAGGATGGCGGCCCTACGGGGGAAGCAATCCGCACACCGACCACATCCATGTCGATCTCAGCTGGGAAGGCGCACGGACGCCGAGTCCGTTGTTCGCCGGGCCGGTTCCAGGTCTCGGCGGGAATACCGCACCGACTCCCGTACCGACACCGAAACCCGTTCCGAAGCCGGCGGGACGCATCCCAGCACACGTCGTCGAGTTCGTACGGAAGTACCGCCCGCACGCGCAAGCGAACGAAACCCGCAGCCGCATCCCCTGGCTGGTCACCCTCGGCCAGGCCGCGCTCGAAACCGGCTGGGGCGCAAAAGCCTGCGGAAACAACTTCTTCGGCATCAAGGCGGCACCGAGCCTGCCGGAGTCCCAGCGCAGACTCTGCACGACCACCGAGGTGCACGCCACCCCGAACGTGCGGAGCTACCCCGAGGTCGTCTCCGTGACGCCGCGCTCCGACGGCCGCTACACCTACGTCGTGAAGGCCTGGTTCCGCGCCTTCGCTTCGCCGGCAGCGTCGTTCGACGGCCACGCTCGCGTACTGCTCGCGCCGCGCTACGCCAAGGCCTTCGCGCACACCGCCGATCCCTACGCCTTCGCTCGCGAAGTAGCCGCGGCCGGGTACGCCACCGAACCCAGCTACGCGGCGACGTTGACCGGCGTCATGCGCCTGATCGAGAAGGTGCCGTAGCTCGGCGGCACAACGGCGAACTCATGCGGCCGCAGCGGTCTCGTGGACCGACCGCCACATGTACCCGTGGTCGGTCCTGAGCAGTATCGCGGTGACCAGCCGACGAGTCCGGCTGTCGCCCAACCGGTTCTCGGCGACGAACCGGACGGTGACAATGCTGCCGCTCTGCGCGATCTCCTCGACGCCGGTGATCGCGATATCGAACCCCGGCTGCGCGTTCCGCGCCGACCACACTCCCGCCAGCAGCGTGTCCCGATCGATCACCTGCCCCACCGTGGTCACCGACGAAAACTTCTCGTCCAACGCATTGGCGAACCGATCGAACACCTTCGGTGGCGCATTCGAGCCCATCCACTCGGCAAGGTCCGAGTGCAGGGCCTCGATCACATCGGCCAGGTCGGGGTGTGCAGGCATCGCGGCAATCTCGGTCTCAGCGGGCCCGGTCGGCCCATGCCGAAGATCATATCCAGCCCGGCTACACCCCGGGCCGACCCGCCCTTCGGCACCCTGGGTTTCATTACTAAGGCGAAATGACTAGCTCGCCAATAGAATCACCGAGTGGTGGGAGATGAATCAAGAAGTGGAATGACCAACCGACGCGCGGTCATCGTCGGCTCCGCAGCGGCCGTTGCAGGCGTCGGGGTGGGGGTGGGTGTCGGACGGCTCGCCGAGGCGGACGAGGATCCGTCCACCGTGGAGAGCTCGTTCACGGTCGTCGATCGGCGCGGCACGCAGCGTTTCTTGCTGGCGACGCAGAAACCGCCGATCATTCTGGGCGGCAAGACCTATCCCGCGCAGACACGGGGCGGTCCGGACGAATGCTCGGCGCTCGTGTTCAACGACGAGAACGGTGATGAGAAGGGCGGCATCGTCGCCGCCAGTGACGGGGCACTGATCGCGCTCGACTATCCCAACGGGGACGCTATTCACCTGCAGACCAGCTGGGAGGACAAAGTGGGCGGCGCCGCGCTGGTCATCACGCACATCGGTGATCCGACGACGCCGATCGATGCGGCGAAACATCCGCTGGCAGTGCAACTGTCCGCCGACACCGAGGAGGGGACGGCTCTGACACTGTGTGACCCACAAGGGCGGGCGCGGATCAAGTTGCGGGTCGCGATGGACGGTACGCCGTCCATCGCGATTCTCGACGAGCATGGCGGGGTTGTCAGAGAGCTCTGAGGTCGAGGGATTGCCGCCTGCGGTCGAGCAGGCGGCAATCCCGTTAGGGTCGGAAGGTCAGGCAGTGCAATTCTTTTGGGCGTCGGTGCGGACCTTGCGGCCGGTGAACTCCTCGAGAATGGCGATGTTCTCGGGGGCGTAGTTCTTCGCGGTGATCTTATCGGCGTCGGGGCTGCCGAGCTTGCTGCCGTAGGGGGCGGATTTCTCCAGCCAATAGGCGGTGCGCAGGAATTGGGTGAGTACCAGATCGCGCATCTTGGGCTCGTTCTTGATCTTTGCCCAGTAGTCGGCGTGCTTGCTCTTGGCTACGCGCAAGTACAGCAGCAGATAACGGAGATTGGTCGCGGCGATATCCCTGGAGTTGCTGGCACCGATTCCCTTGATGTATTCCTGCACCACGGTGGCGGCGGGCAGGCCCATCAGGCCGGCGTTCAACTCTGCGGTCACCCCTTGCATGCGATAGTTGCCCTGCTCGCGATCGCGCAGATAGATGCCGTCCATGTCGTCGCTGAGCTTGTCCGTGATCAACGGCAGGATTTCTTTGCGCGGGAAGCCACCGTGCAGCGGGATGGCGGTCATCTGCTGCGAGGCATTGATCCAGGCCGCGGTGTACTTGTCCCATTCGGTGCGTGACCCGTCCAGGTCCCACATGTGGGTCTCCTCGTGGATCGCCACCATCATCGACTCGGCGAACGCCTCGAAACTGCTCGTTTCCACGAACTGATTCCAGTACGGGTCCTTGGCCTGGGCGATCGCCAACTTCTCCCCGCTCGGCCAGCGGCGCTTGTACATGGCCTGCAGGGTCGGCATCCAATTCGACCGGGAGAAGCGGGCTTTGAGGTCGCTGATATCGGCCTGCGGTGTGTTGGGCTCTTCGTAACAGAACGGCGCGGCGGCCACCGGGTCGGCGTTGTCGCTGCTCGGTACTGGTACTGCCTCCGCCACCGAGCCGGTCCCGAGCGACAGGAT
The DNA here is from genome assembly GCF_007990755.1 of Nocardia ninae NBRC 108245. Taxonomy (GTDB): domain Bacteria; phylum Actinomycetota; class Actinomycetes; order Mycobacteriales; family Mycobacteriaceae; genus Nocardia; species Nocardia ninae. The sequence continues at coordinate 150,178 of NZ_BJXA01000015.1, forward strand.
CAAGCAGGCGGTGACGATGGGTAAAAGACGTTTGCGGTTCACGGGGTGCCTCGCTTCGGAGGGGATGTGCAGGGGGCAATGTGCTGAACAGTCAGACGAACCCGTGACCGGTGGACGCTGGGGAATTTGCTATGTGCTCGCAGTGAGCGAGGCGTCGCAGGGTATGGCCGAGCGAAAACCGAGAACTGCTGTGCGAGAGTGTTTCCCAGCTGACGGCCGTGGGGTACGCCGTCATTTCTGAACAACTTTGTGAATAGTGACACGAAACACGCGCCCCGGATCTCCCCAGTGGAAGTGGGGAGGTTTCGCGAATTCCCGGGCGAAATAAGCGGCAGCACAGACTATCCGGACGAGTGATCTGACTCACCCGGTGTCACAAGGATCGAGCGCCCGGTGTCTTGTGGCCGAACCAGTGAAAACTTAGGAGAACCCCATGAACCTCGCACTGTGGATCGCCGCCGGACTGCTCGCCGCGGTTGCCCTCGCCGGCGGCATCATCAAGCTGGTCGTACCGCTGGAGAAAGTCGCCGCGACCTCCGGTGGGGAATGGACCGAGGACTTCGGCGCCGGGTTCATCAAGGCGCTCGGCGTCCTCGAAATCCTGGCCGCCGTAGGCCTGATCCTGCCTGCCGTGCTCGATATCGCACCGGTCCTGGTACCGGTGACCGCTGTCTGCTGGGTAGTACTGATGATCGGCGCGATGATCGTTCATCTGCGCCACGGTGGTGTCAAGTTCGCGGTGGTGAATCTGCTCTATATCGCTCTCGCAGTCTTCATCGCATGGGGCCGCTTCGGTCCCCATTCCTTCACTGCCTGAACGATTCGCCGCCGAGATCATGGGTCTGCTGGCCGGAGCCGACAACATTTGGCACGTCGAAGCCCGCGCTCGATCGTCACCGCAAGCCGGACCTGGCCGCGCAGCCCAGCGGCCCCGTACTCATGACAACGAGTGCGGGGCCGTCCAGCGGGCAGGACTCAGTTCAGACCGGTGACGTCCTGAGCGATCGCCGCGAGCCGCGTCTGGGCGGCCGAGACGACACCGTGCCGGTTCTTGTTCGTCTCCTCGTACGCGATGACCGCGCGCACGTCGGCGGGGTCGGTCAGTTCCTTGATCGCCGCGACAGCCTGGCTGACGTTCAGATCGTCGTAGTCGCCGATCGGCAGCTCACGGGGTTCGAGTACGCCGGTGGCGGTGCGGAACGAGTGCAAGGCGTCGGCGGTGCCGTCCGCACCTTCGCGCCGGGTGACCTGCTCGGCCGTTTCCAAGGCGGCGTCGCGTGAGGCGGTGAGTGTTTTCACCGCCACATCACCGACGCGCGCACCCCGGGCGAGCAGCTCGCTGAGCGCGGGCGGGGTGGAGCGGAAAGTGTCCAGCGCCCGGTCCAGTCCGCGCGCGGACCAAGTGACCGGAATGGTGGCCAGCTTGACGATGGTGCCGCTGGCCGCCTGGAGCGGGGTGCGGCGCAATGCCGCCGGACCGCCGAGGGCCTCCTCGGCCAGCACGGTGCTCAGCCAGTCCACGGTCGCCGAGTGCGCGGTGATCAACCGCTCGGCCAGCGCCACCACCTCGGGGCGCTGGGCGGTGGTCGCGAGGGCCTTGATGTAGCGGGCGCGGTCGAGGATCTGATGCTCGAGGGTGAGGTCGCCGAGCAAGGCCTCGTCGAACGGCTGGGCCTGCTCACCCACGGCCTTGACCGCGGCGGCGGCCCGCCCGATGAACGGGCCGATCAGCGCGGGGACACCGCCGAGTTCGCGGATGGCGGACTCGGTGGCCTCGGCGCGGGCGCGGGCGTTGTCGGCGTTCTCGGACAACTCGCGGCGCACCGCCTCCGTTCGCGCCTGCGCGATACGGGTCTCCGCGACCTGGATTTCGGTGTTGGTCAGATCGCGGACGGCGCGCAACTGCGCCAGCAAGGTAGTGATGTCGCGTGTGCTCATGTGGAATCGCGTCCTTCGATATCGACGTCGGGTCGGCGCAAATCGCACCGTTCCGTGGGTACCCGACACACGCGACCAAAACATTGCGCGGCAAGTGATTTCGACCGCACAGCCCCGATAACCGCTGCTCACCGGGTCAGCAAACCGGCGGCAGTTGTTCGGCGCCGACTGCCCGGCAAGCCACTCGCAAGTACCGGAAATCCCGCACTGCGCCGGGGCTTTTCGGCGACTTTCGCCGGACTCCGCACCGCGGCAAACGGTTAGGCGAAGATCAGTTCATCGATCGTCGCGCACTCTGGGCACAAATCATGTCGCGGTAGGGGTCAGCCGAGTGCGTGTTCGGTGACCGAGGACGTGAGGTTGGTGCCGTTGAGGTCCAGGTACAGGGAGCGTTCGGTGATCGAGAGGGTCGCGGTGTTGCGCCGGTCCACGGCGGCGACGGCGGCGTCGATGAAGGCGCGGTCGAAGCTGTAGAGGGGGATGGCTTCGGCGCGATGGATGCGTTTGCCTGCGAGTTGAGCCAGCACCTTGGCCGGGTCCCGGTGGGTGTAGACGGCGGCGCGGCCGGCGAGTTTGCTCCCGCGGTGCAGGCGTTCCGCGTCGGGCGCGCCGACCTCGATCCAGGCGGTGAGTCGGCCGGTGAGGTCGCGCACCAGCACCGCGGGCTCGTCGGTGGACGAGACGCCACCCTCGCTGAAGGCGATGCCGTCCTGGTATTCGAGGCAGTAGGCGAGCAGGCGGGTCACCATGAACTCGGCGGTCTCGGACGGGTGGCGCGCGATCCGCAACTCCAGGTCCTGGTACACGTCGCGGTCGACGTCGGCCAGTTGGACGGCGAAGTTGTGCAGTGTTGCGGGAAGGGCCATAAGTCCAGGAGCTTAGGTGAACCCCGCTGCCCGCCCGGTCGGCGGCGCTGGTCAGGGGATGAACCGGGTGTCCGGGTGGCGCGGATCGTTCCCGTCGAACAGGTCGCTGGCGATGCCTTTCAGGTGCAGGTCGAAGAAGGCCGCGATGTAGTCCTGCTGTGCGCTCACCGAGCGGGCCGGATGGATGGTGCCGACTTCGCGCTGCCGGGTCTCCGGCGACAGCAGGCTGGCACACTGCGGCACCGCGACCTGCAGATCGGTGAAACTGTTGTGCGCGGCGCCGTCGAAGTGCAGATCCCGTTTCCAGCCTTGCTGATTGGTCCAGAACTCGCGCCAGCTCGGATCCATGTCGTCCACGTGCGAATGCTCGAACTCCCGCTTGGTCTCCGGGTGCACCCCGTCGGCGCCGACCAGCATGAACGGCCGATCCACGCCGTGGCGCACGACCTCACCGAGCTTGCCGACGCCCATGCTGCCGTCGAGGTTGATCCCCGCGCCGATGCGTGGATCGCGGAACATCGTTTCACCCGCCGTGTAGCCGCCCAGCGAATGACCGAACATGCCGACCTTCGACAGGTCGAGGGCCGCCGCCAACCCTGCTGGCAGCGCACGGTTTTCGGCGTCCGGATTCGCGCCTTGGGTCAGGCGGGTCAGCTGGTCGAGTACGAATCTGGTGTCGGCCACCCGCGCATCGATCGAGGTGGCGAGGTACTGCGGATCCGGCTTGGCATCGCTGCTGAGCAGGCGTCCGCCGGGGAACTCGACCACTTTCGCGTCGTAGGTGTGGGAGATGGACACGACGACGTAGCCGTGGCTGGCCAGATCATCGGTGCGGACCGAATTGAGTTCGCGCACCACGCCGAATCCGTGCGAGAACAGCACAACCGGCCAGGCGCCGCCGGTGTGCTCCACCTCGACCCCGGTGCTCGCCTGGCGCTTGGTACCACCCCAATCGACCGCGCCCGGCGACAAGCCGAGCATGGGCGCGTCGGACGCGAGCCGGTCGACCGCCTCCGCCACCGCAGGCGACATCCACGGGGCGCGGTCGCCGGTGCGTTGCGCCGGGTAGGTCACGGTGACCATCAGCTCCCGCTTATCGGCCGGGTGCCAGGGGTCCTGGCGCGAGTCCACCAGATACAGGTCGACCGTGCCGACCGGGTAGCGGCCGCTGAGCGGCGGCAGGGTGATCTTCGCCGCCGTACCGGTCGACTCGGGTGCGGACTGCTCGCAGGCGGCCAGCGCGATGGTTGCGGCGAGCGCCGCTGCCAGTGCCAGCGCGCAACCGCGCAATGTGAACACTTTGTGGGTCCTCCTCGACGGTCGGCTCGACGTCATGATGGCAAAGGTTCCGTTGCGCGCGCGTCAGCCCGACGGCCGAGTCGGCGTACCCCGAGATGTGTAGGGGTATACCCCGAACGGTCTATTTCTAGCGCCGAGGACCACCGGCGCCGTCGCGAGCGCGACCCGATGCCGCGTCGGGTCTACGTACTCGCCAGCCTAGGGCCTGTTGCAAAGTCCCATCCGGCGCCTCCGGGGGCTGGACTTTGCGACAGACCCTAGACTTGTCGATCGAGAGGAAAGGACAGTCGATGAAGCGAAACCTGAACTGCCCCTGCGGAGAAGCCATCGTCGGGACCGACGAGGACGACCTGGTGGCCAAGACGCAGGCTCATCTGGCCGAGAATCATCCCGGGCACGAGTACTCGCGCGACGAGATCTTGTTCATCGCTTACTGATTCACCGAGCAGGCGGCCCGCTCAGTTACGCGGCCAGGTCACCGGCTCCGGCAGGCACAGGCTCGCCGAGCGAGTGGTCGGCACCGGTCCGGTGCCGGCGGGGAAGGCCCACTGGGCGATCGGACCCGCCGCTTTCCAATGCAGCGCACCCCCGTCGGAAACCACCTCGTACACCGACTCGCTACCACCGACGAGTTGGGTGCCCACGCAGTAGTCGTTGTATTCGGTGCCCGGTTGCTGCGCTCCGGCGCTGAACGTCCCTGCCGGATCGGTGCGAGCGCCGGGGTTGGCCACGGTGCTCGGTGTACCACGGGCCGCCCCGCGAACCCAGCGCGGTGCGCCGAGTTGATCTGTCGCACAGGTGAAAGCGCGGCCACCGGCCACGACGGTCGTGCCCTGCGCATGGCCGGTGCCCGCCCACAGGCAGTCGG
>NZ_BJXA01000016.1 GCF_007990755.1 Nocardia ninae NBRC 108245
ATATTGATGACCGTGGCGCCGCTGTCGACCGCGTGCACCACCGCGCTGGCGAGGGTGTCGACGGTGCCGTAGCCACCCGCCGACATCGCGCCGGGATCGTCGGAGCGGTAGCTGTTCTTGGCCTGGTAGGCCAGGCTGGTCTGGCGAATGGAGAGGATCGCGGCGGCGGGCGCGACACCGGAGAAGCCGTCGCCGCCCTCGGGTGCGGGCCGACCGGCGATGAGACCCGCCACCAGGGTGCCGTGCCCGTCGCAGTCGGCGGTGCCGTCGGAATCGGAGACGTAATCACCGCCCGGCCGCACCGACAGTCGCGGATGCGGGTTGACGCCGGTGTCGATCACCGCGACGGTCTGTCCCTCGCCGCGGCTGAACTGCCAGGCGGCTTGGAGCCCGAGCGCCTTCTGCGCCACGGGTACTCCGACGGGCGCGGGTCCGGTCCAGATCGGTTGGGAGCACAGCAGCCGCTGCTCGGACGGAACAGGCGGGGCCACTGGGGCATTCGTGATCAGCGCCCCCGGATCGACCACGGGCGGTGCCACGCCGAGTGCCGCACCGACCGGACCTACCGCCAGCGTGAGCGTCAAGGTGACGACGACGGCAGATCGGACGAGCTCACGCATTCCGGGCCATGGCGTAGACGTCGAGGATCCAGAAAACGAGCGGACCGATAATGCAGATCAGCAGGTATTCGAAGATCTCGCCCGCCCGCTGCACCACCGGCGAGACTTCCATGTTCGGCCCGGCGACCCCGATCAGCATGCCGAGCCCCGCCACCAACAGCAGCGCGCCCGCGGCGGGCAAGGCGAGTTCCGGCATCCGCACACCCCACAGCACCGCAGGCACGATCAAGGCCGCGCAGCCACCGGCCACCAGTACCGCGGCCTGGGTCAGATCCGCGAAAGCCCTTCCGCGCCTGGCGAGTACGACACCGGCCGCAGCGGCCAGCACCGCGCACTGCCAGCGGTGTTCGGTGGCCGAGGCGACGATCACGATCGTCGCGAGCACGGTGATCGCGACGATGCCGAAGATCATGCCGGACTGAAAGTCGTTGGCGCGCCGCGATCGTTCGCCGAGGCCGGCCGCCGAGGGGATGGCGGTTGCGCCGACTGCGCCGATGCCTTCGATGGTCGGCCGTGGTTCGTGGTCGCGCGGGTCGATGGCCCCGCCTGCGGTCGGTACCGGAGGCACCGGAAGCCGAGCGGCCGCCACCGCGATCCGTGAGGCGAGGGTGATGCCGAGCAACGCGAAGACGATGATCCCGGCTGCAACCTTGAGCGGTGCGACATCCCAGATCGTCACCGTGCCCGCGGCGCCGACGCCGAACGTCGCGACCGTGATGACACCGGTGAACATCGTCGTGCGCACCGGGATCGCCCGCATCGCGATCACCGCGAGCAGCAGGGTGGCCGCCGCACCGAACAACAGGTGTGGCGCGCCGGGGCGGCCGGGCACCAATGCCGCTGTGCCACTGCCCATCAGGAGCAACCCGCACAGGGCCAGCGCGGTGGCGGGAGCGGTCGCCGCATACTTCTTGGCGACCAGGGCGGCGCCGATCAGGATAACCAGGCCGACGCCGAGGCCCGCCGAGCCGGCCAGCACCGACCAGCCACGCGCCGCCGCGAACAGCAGCAGGAAACACGTGCCGACCACTGCCGTGATCGCGCCACCCATCCCAGCTCGGCCCGCCGACTCACCCGACCAGCCGCTGAAGGAGTCGTCGGTCAGCCGGGCGACCGCGTCGATCACATCATCGAACAGCGGCGGCGACTCGACCGAATCCACCGCGCGCAGCACCAGCAGGTCGCCGTCGAACACCTCGGCCTCGGTGAGCGTGCGCCCTGGATCGATCGCGGTCTGACCGGGCTGGGCCAGGGTCCAGTGCTGGGCGGCGAGCGGCCCGTTGTCCTCCAGTTCGGATAGGTCGGGATTGCGAGAAGCGATGAGCGCCACCACATCCGGGATGAAATTCGCGATCGCGACGGTCGCGGGCAGCACCACATCCACCTGGGTGTTGCCACCGATCACCGAGACCCGGCACAGTTGCGGCTCGATCGCCGTGGACTCCATCACGTTCGGGAAATTAACAACGGAGTCGCTCGCTCGCGCGGGCTGAGCAGTGAGTTTCCTCAGTCGTAACCCTGGTCGGGCGCTGACATGCGGTTCTGTGGCGGCGGTGGTCGCGCGCGGTTAATCCCCGGTGAATGCCGCATGCTCGCGAGCAGGGTAAGGAGTGACGCGGCAACGTATTCCGGCTACGTTGCGCCGCATGTCAGCGATTCGTTCAGCCCAACAGGTCTTCGACGCGGGCGTGCTGTCGTTGGGTCTGATGGTCGACGGCCAGCAGGCCGCCAAGAACCTCGAATACGCCAAGGTGGCCTTCCGCCGGGCCACCGAGCTCGACCCGGACATGTGCGACGCGTGGCTGGGCCGCCTCGCCGCAGGGGACGCGTCCAACGAGGTGTTCGGGCAGCTGCACCGCACCTCGACCACCTCGCTGATGCGCGAACAGCGCCGGCTCGGGTTGCCGCCGCGCCAGCTGGCGGGCCGCTTCCAGATCGGCCAGTACATCGACTATCCGGTCGCCGGCTTCACCGAGATCTGGATCGCGCACGCCATGCGGCTGCTGGACGACAAGCAGTTCGACGAGGCGCAGCATGTGCTCGACGAGCTGGACGAGCGCCGCAAGAAAATCACCGACGACCCTGATGGCGCGCTGGACGACCGGCTCTGCGCCTACGCCCGCGGTGTCCTGTACTTCACCGCCCAACTCTGGCCCGACGTGATGGCGGTGCTCGCCGGGTCAGCCGAATGGCAGGACCAGTACATGGCTGTCGGCGCACACGTCATGGTCGGCACCGCGTGCGCGCACCTCGGGCTGTTCGGCGAGGCGACGCGCCGCCTCGAACAAGCCGAGCACGGTCCGATCCCGGCTGCCCGCACCGCTGCCATGTACTGCCGCGGCCTCGCGCTGCGCGAGCAAGGCAACGAGGACGAGGCGCGGTCGCTGTTCGAGACGGTGTACAGCCAGGTGCCCGGCTTCGCCTCGAACGCTCGCGCCATGAGCGATCCGACGTTCCGGATCATGGTCACCACCCGCGAGCAGATCGAATCACGCACCAACCGTTGGGATCCCGCGACCGCGCCGTCCCTGGACGAGGCCGCCGAACAGGAACACCAGGACCGGGCCGAGACGATTCTTGCTACCGCCCGCGCGGAATTGCAGGCCCAGATCGGATTGGCGGCGGTGAAGGTGCAGGTCGCCAAGTTGCAGTCCTCGGCCACCATGGCCAAGATTCGTGCGGAGAAGGGGCTCAGCAGCATGCCGCGCGGGCAGCACCTGGCGTTCACCGGTCCACCCGGTACCGGCAAGACCACCATCGCCCGTGTGGTCGCCAAGATCTACTGTGGGCTCGGGCTGCTCAAGACCGACAAGGTGGTGGAGACCAAGCGCTCCGATTTCGTCGGCCAGCATCTGGGTTCCACCGCGATCAAATCCAATGCGCTGATCGACTCCGCCATGGACGGTGTGCTTTTCGTCGATGAGGCATACACGCTGATCCAGCAGGGGCTCTCCGGTGGGGACGCGTTCGGACGCGAGGCAGTGGATACTTTGCTCGCGCGGATGGAGAACGACCGAGACCGGTTGGTGGTGATCATCGCGGGTTACGACGGCGAGATCGATCGCTTCCTGGCCAGCAACGACGGGCTCGCCTCCCGGTTCGCCAAACGGGTGAAGTTCGACTCCTACTCGCCCGATGAACTGCGTGACATCGGCAAATTCATTGCCAGCAAACGTGATTCCGCACTTTCGGACGAGGCGGTCGAGATCTTGCGTGAAGCGTGTGTGCAGCTGTACGCGGCGGAACGCACCGACCAGAGTGGTCTGCCGCGGCGCGGTGTCGACATCGCGGGTAACGGGCGGTTCATCCGCAATGTGATCGAGAGCGCGGAGGAAGAACGCGAATACCGTTTGGCCATGGACGAATCCCTTGATCTACGGACCCTCGATGAGGACACTCTGATGCGGATCGAGGCGGACGATATGCGGAAGGCGCTGGATATCGTGCTGGCCACGTTGGCCTGACGCCGTGGCCGTTTTAGGTGATCGCGTCGAGTTCGGCGTCGAAGCCGTTACCCTGAAGTGTGCTCGGCGCGCTGGGGGAGGTAAGTGAAATGCCGCAACTGCGAAGGTTTCTCGTAGAAACCGCATATGCGACTCCATTCGTATTGGCCGTAGCGTCGGTGCTGATGTTCGTACTCGGGTTCGACGGGGTATGGGTAGTCATGGTGTCGGTGCTGGTCGGCATGCTCATGGGGAAAGTCGCCGAAGCTTTGGTGGGGATGGTGCGGGCGTATCGGTCTGCGGCGCAGCCTGTTTCATCGGATCCGGTCTGGCGGATCTGGCAGCGGCGAACGCGTCACGATGGTGATCTCCCGTGAGCGCTGCGCCGTTCCGTCAGTGTCGGAGCTGATCGGTCGGTCCGTCGCCTCGGCGGGGATGACCCAGCCTTGCTGTGGCCGCAGGGACGGACCAGCGGAATGCCGGGCCGGAGTAATGGGCTACTTTCGGGCGAAGGCTGGGCTGACTACCTAGTGCGCCATCGATGTGCTTGTCAGTGCGTTTATTGGCATCGTGCACCGGCGAAACACCGTAAACGAGGTCGCCCCCCAGCTACTGAGCTGACCTGGGCGACCCGAACTGGACAGTGGATCAGTTCCGCCGGGATCCGGCTCCCACGGGCGAGCCTGGCGACCGGGCACGGAATTGTGCGATCATGAGAATTCGGCCCGCGGGTGCGCTGCGGGCCTTGGATCTCTCACCGTTGCCGAGGCCCGGTGAGCACCGCGAGGATCTAAAGCACTCGCGAGCGATGCAGGGGCTCGGGGACAACGGCGTGCACCACTGCCTCGGCAGAGCGGGTAATTCGGTAGATCCCCTTCGGCGAAAGGCGCGCAATCGTGACGTCGGCAACGCTCTCCAGATCTGCAGCAGAATCTCTGAAACCCATTGTCCAGCAGGGCTTTCTGGTTCAGCCGTTCACTCGGCACTGCCAGGTGGTCCAGCGCGATGGTGATCACGCGGTCATCGGTGTGTCACCAGGCAACAGTTACTTCTCCGGTCAGCGAATCCGCGATCTCGCCAAGTGGGGACTCGCGCACTTCGATCGGGTCGACATCGTCTACACAGATGTGTATGTGGCCGAAATGTTCGAAGCCGTAGGGTACTCCGCGCTCGACGCTCGCCGTAAGGCGGACAAGAACATTCGTGGTGTTCGTGCCAAAATTGTTGCGGCAGTTGGTGATGCCGACCCGCAGGGGAGGCGACTGTTCGCGAAGGCGATGTCGGAGTTCCGGGCCAACGAAGCGTACCGGGACCTACATGCGGATCTCGTCAGACGATCGGCCGACGATGCGGAATTCCGCGCCGTGTGTCATCAGCTGGTGGCGCGGTTCCTGTCCTCGAAGGTGCTGGATGGGCGCGCACCTACGCCCCGTCAGCACGAAGTGTGCCTCGACTACATCCGTGCCGAGGCCCCACTGTTCCTGGACACGCCCGCGATCCTCGGGGTGCCCTCGTCACTGAACTGCTATCACCAACTACTACCGATGGCGGAACTGCTGTATGCGCGTGGGTCCGGTCTTCGCGCCTCGCGTAACCAAGGCCACGCCATCGTCACTCCTGTCGAAGGAGCGGGCGCATGACTACTCTCGACACCTTGCTCGCTTTCCCGTTCTCCGCCCGTGGCGACCGAATTCCCGAGGAGGTCAACGCACTTCGCGAAGCAACGCCTGTCCGCAAGGTACGCACCATCGCCGGTGACGAGGCCTGGCTGGTGAGCTCCTACGCCCTGTGCAAACAGGTTCTGGAAGATCGCCGGTTCTCGCTGAAGGAGACCTCCGCGCCGGGAGTGCCCCGCCAGTACGCCCTCACCATCCCGCCGGAGGTGGTGAACAACATGGGCAACATCACGGGTGCGGGTTTACGTAAGGCAGTAATGAAGGCCCTGAGCCCTAAATCGCCTGGCCTCGAAGAGTTTATGCGAACCACGGCCACAAATCTGATCGATGCCCTCGTCGCCGAGGGTGCGCCCGCCGATCTGCGCAACGATTTCGCCGACCCGTTCGCGGCCGCACTGCACTGCCACCTCCTCGGCATTCCGCAGCAGGACGCACCCAAGCTGATGCGCAGCCTGCACATCGCGTTCATGAACTCCGCCGAGCCCATCCCAGCCGCCGAGCTCAACTGGAATCGGGATATCGCCTACATGGTCGAGCGCCTCGACGACCCGGAAACCTTCGGCCTGATGGCCGAACTCGCCGCCCTGCGCGACGATCCAGACTACGCGCAGGTTTCCGAACAGATGCTGGCCACCGTCGGAGTCACCTTGTTCGGCGCCGGCGTGATCTCCACCGGCGGCTTCCTCACCATGGCACTGGTGTCGCTCATCCAGCATCCGGAACTGAAGGCGCAACTGCTCGCAGACCCGGCGCTGATCCCCGCCGGAGTAGAGGAGCTACTGCGCATCAACCTGTCCATCGGCGACGGTCTGCCACGACTGGCCACCGAAGACGTCCAACTCGGAGATGTCCTGGTCAGCAAGGGTGAGCTGGTCCTCGTACTGGTGGAAGGCGCCAACTTCGACCCCGCCGCCTTCCCCGCACCTGAGACCGTCGACCTGAACCGCCCCAACGCCAGCGCCCACCTATCCTTCGGCGGCGGTCAACACTTCTGCCCCGCCACCGCCCTGAGTCGCAAGCACGCCCAAATCGGCCTGGAAGTCCTACTGAGCCGCATCCCCACCCTCGACCTAGCCGTACCCATCGACCAACTCGTCTGGCGCACCCGCTTCATGAAACGAATCCCAGAGCGCCTACCCGTTTTGTGGTAGTCGCCGTCCGATACCCCGCCTGACGAGGAGGGCGGGGTCGTCGGCACTGGTCACCGGCTGCCGCGCGTCCGACACCGGCAAGGTCGAACGCTCTGTAGAACCGGGAGCATCATTGCTGCGTCCTATAGTTGTTCAGGCGTCCACGGACTGCGCTGCGAGGGGAGACTGCATGTCGGACGAACTTCAGGTCGAGCCGGATCGGCTCCGGGATGCCGCACGCTTCATTGCCGACAAGGCGCAAATCATCAAGGACGGGATAGTCCAGCTCGATAAGACGGTCGGCCAGGAGCTGCTGGCCGACGGGTGGCAGGGAAATGCTGCCTCGGCCTACGACGAATCCTGGATCGAGTGGAAGCAAGGGGCGGATGATATCGCCGCTGCGCTGGAGGAGTCAGCGTCGAATCTTGTTGATGCGGCACATCGGTATGAGATGCGAGATCAAGTAAATCGGGACGCGATCGCACAAGCCGGAGAGTAGGTGTAAGGGATGGCGGACGATTACAGCTACCGCGTGAACCTCCAGCAACTCGACGACGCGATCGCCACTATGGCGAAATTCGGAACTGAGGTCGAAGGATGGTTGCGGGAAGTCGATCAGCATATTGCTGATCTGCATCTGTCCTGGTCGAGCAATGCGGCCGAAGCTCAGCGCGCTGCCCACGACCGATGGATGGCGGGCGCGGCGGAGATGCGGGAGAACCTCGATGAGCTGCGTGAGGTTGCGCGACGTGCACACACGAACTACACCGGGGCTGTCCAGACCAACACCGAGATGTGGCCGTGAGTCCGCCGACGCCCTTTCCGGTCATCGTTTGCCGAGGCGATGACTATCGCTCGGCCAGTGAAGGAGTCGGTTTCATCCGCGATGACGCCGGCGAGGTGCACGGCGCGCTGCTGCTGACATTGTCGGGATACGCCGGAATGGGTGGCAGCGACAACGCCGGTGCGCAATGGGCGAAGTCATACGACGAGGCTGTAGATGCGGCACTGCAAACCTCGTCGAAGCTGGTATCGACATGTGCCCGCACCAGCGATCTGATAGCCGCAGGTGCGCACAACCATGCTGTTGCCGAGGCCGGTGCCAATGGCGTCGAACCGCCGTCGGCGCCCAAACCCGGGATGGATCCGTGTTTGGCGATCAGAGTTCCCTCGGCGGGCGGTGGCGGTGGCCCGGAGCCATTCGGGTGGTCGTTGATCAAGTCGGTATCGGGGTTGGTGTGGCCGAATGGCCATCAGGACCAGTTGCGGGCCGCGAAAGACGTTTGGTACGCCGCCGCGGAGTCGATGGGTACCGCCACCAGCCGGTTCCCAGCGACCGTTGGTCTGCTCGAAAACCAGCGGTCGGCCGAAATCCCCGCCGCAGTCGCGGCCTGTAGCGAGACAGCCGACAACTTTCTCGAGTTGGAGACCGCGTTCCGGGAGATCGGGGATTCGTGCTCCGAGTACGCCCAGCACCTCGACGACGCACATCACGAGATCCTGGCCGAGCTGAAGCAAATGCTCATCGAGACGGCCGCGATCGAAGCCGGCCTGGCTGTCTTGATCCCGTTCACGGGCGGGTTATCCGAGCTCGGCAATGGAGCGGTCATCGCGCGAATCGGCATCTACGCTGCGCGCATAGGCCGCATCATTGATCGGCTTGTCGTCAAAGTCACCGCAATCGTCGGCAGGCTCGGCTCGATAGTCACCGGCAAGCTCAAGCCGTTGCTGACGAAGCTCGGGGAGTGGTTGGAGAAGGCCAAGACCAAGTGGTGGCGGTCCGACTCCGGTGGTGGGCTGCCCGAGCTCCCACCCAAGCCGCCTGCAGTGAAGCCGAAGGTGAACAACACCAAACTGCAGAACATGCTGGACGACCTCTACAAGGGCGCGGAAAACCCAGCCCGAGTTGGGGACGGGACAACTGCGGACGCTGTTCGCAACGAGTATCGAACTCTGGAGCCCACTGAAGGTAGATGGCATCTGCAGAAAGCGATGGAGACACAGCGAGGACTCGCGAAATGGCTTATGGACAAGTCGAATACCGATCCGGCCGATCGGGCGGTGGCGATTCGGGAACTGCAGAACCTCATGGACGCATTGGCGGGGCGGTAGAGGGTGAGGCGAGATTATGAATGAGCAGACCGATAAAGAGATTCTGGACATGCTCGACACCTGGACTCGGAGCCTGGTGCCCGAGCAAGCGCGGTTCGTCGACGAACTCGCGGCTCTCGAGCCGGAGATCCGCCCGCTGATCGCTGAACACATCCGCGATAACGACGAGCTTCTCCCGACACTGTTGATGGGCGACATCGCTCGATGGGTGGCGCAGGTTGTTCAGAACAGTGACGATCCGCGATCACGATTGGCACCGTTCTTCCTCGAGCTCGAACGGGCTTGGGGCGATGGACGCGGTCCGGTATCCGATCTGATCGCGGTGTCATTTGTAGAGAACGTCTTCGACAATCCTGGCATCGTCGAACTCTTGGGACCCAATCTCGCTCACTACTACCGGGTTTACACCGGACAAGAGAAGGCACGTGACGACGAGCGCCGACCAGTGCCCAGCATCGTGAAGCAGATCAGGAAGAAGCTGGGCCGCTCATGACCGACCTGCAGAGATGGGAGCAGCAGCTTCAGCAGGAACTCGCCGAAATCCGCCGCAGCGCAGAAACACTCGCGAAGTCGGCCGCAGCTGTGACCGGGCGGGGTGAGCTGCGGGGCATCACCATCGAGGTCAACGCCGGCGGAGACATCACGACCCTGCATATTGCACCGGCTGCGATGCGATGGTCCACCGCGCAGCTGACCAATGCGCTGCTGGACTGCCATCGCCGTGCCCGAGCCGACGTTCGCGCCAAAACCGAAGAGGTCGCTCGGACGGCCGATCCTCGATTGCGCAGTCAGCTGCAGGAGATTCTCGGCACGACGGAGAACCCGCCTGCGGAACAGCGTCGGACGTTGACGGAGGAGCAGGTGCAAGCGGCGGACGACGCGTATTTCGAACGGATCAACCAAGGTTGGACCACCGAGCGCTGACGGTCGTCGGTTCATGGCTCGCGCGCGGGTTGCGTTCTACGTCCTGAGCTGTAATGGAGCTAGAACACGTTGCGCGGGGTTTCGAGTAGGCCGAATGCGTTGCGACTGCCCTCTCCGCTGAACGGGTCGCTGCTGGACTTGTTCGATCGTCGCCACGGACCCGCTGTCGTGGGTCGCACGCAACACCGCGCCGACTGTCTGGCCCGCGCTCATCGCCTCGTCTCGTACCGGGTCAGCAGCACTCCGCCGGGAAACATCCGGGTCTCCACCAGGTTCAAGTTCACCCAGCTGTCCAGCGCGGTGAAGAACGGTGTGCCGCCGCCGACCAGGACCGGCACGGTGACCAGCACGTATTCGTCGATCAGCCCCGCCCGCATAGCCGCACCGGCGAGCGTCGCGCCGCCGATGTCCATCGGGCCGGCGTCCTCGGCCTTGAGCCGCGTGATCTCGGTGACCGCGTCGCCGGTGAACAGGCGGGTGTTCCAGTCGACTGTGCTGGTCGTCGCGGAGAACAACACCTTCGGCATGTCCCGCCAGCGACGGGCGTACTCGATCGCCGCCGGTGTGGCGCCGGGCTGCTGGTCGGCGGTCGGCCAGTGGGAACTCATCGCCTCCCACAGCTTGCGCCCATACAGCGCCAGGCCCGTCGCCGCCACCCGGTCGGACCACCACTGGAACAGCTCGTCGCTCGGTGACGAGTCCGGTCCCTCGCCCCCCACTCCAGCCGAGGTCGTCGCCGGGCGCGGCGATGTAGCCGTCCAGGGTCACATTCATGCCAAAGGTCAGTTTCCGCATGCGGCAGCCTCTCGTGAGTCGATCTCACGCGTACAGACGGTAGCGGTGGATGCTCATGCAGCGGGGTCGCGCTGCGAACCTGCGTCCGAGACGGCGTCTCGATGCTCGCCGCGCCTACGCCAGCCGCGGTATCCGCGATGTAGTGCGACGGCGCCGAGGATCGCGGTGACGCACCACACCGCGATCGCGGTGTAGGCCAGGGGCGCCGACAGGTCGCCGATCGATGCGCCGAGTGCGGTGTAGACGAAGGCGCGCGGCGCCGAGCCGATGAAGGCGCCGACCGCCATCTGCCACACCGGAATGCCGAACGCACCGAAGACATACGACGCCAGCGCATCCGAGATCCCGGGGACGAAGCGCTGCCCGACGACAGCCCAGAGGCCGCGCCGCTCGATCTGCGTATCGATCTGCTCGGCGCGGCGGGCTCCGATCAGCCTGCGTGCACTCTCGCGGCCCGCACGCCGTCCGAGCACGCTGGCGATGATTGCCGTGCCCACGGTCGCGCCGAGCGTGACGAAGGTGCCGACGAGTGGACCGAACAGCAGGCCGCTGCCCGCGGCCAGGATCGTGCCGGGGACGAAGATCGCGCCGAGGGCGGCCGAGGCCACCACATAGACCAGCGGTGCGACCGGGCCGGTCGACTCGATCAGCTCGCGCACGGCGTCGATGTCGATTACGCGGGCGACGGCGACGAGATAGAACATCACACACAAGAACGCGGCGAACAGCACGAGGCGGGCGATGTCCAGTCGCCGACTGATGCGGTAAGGGCTGCCGTTCTCGGTCATGATGCGGGCAATCTTGCCGCATGCCGTCCGGACCCACGAATCGACGACGGTGCAGTAATTCCGCTGCGGCGGTCCTGATGTCGTGCGCGTCGATACGCGGTGGATCGCTAGTCGAAGTCCGGCCACCGCAAGCCGAGAACTTACGTGACGGATTTGCCGACGACAGATTTGAAGAGTCCGTAGAGGACCTCCAGCCCACCCAGGACCATCAACACGATGCCCAGCTTGGTCAGCGTGACGACCGGCGTATCAACATCGCCGGCGAACCGCCACAGCACGAAACCGATAACGAGGGTAATGCCGCCCATGATCACGGCTTTGAATCCTGAATTCATCCCTTACCTCTCCAAGTAGTCCATACGACTGTACTGTACAGTCGTATGGACCGGCGAGTCGTCAGACCACCGCGACAGTTCCCGTGCTGGAGGTCAATCCATGAGCAAGTTCGTCGGTATCACCCGCGACGCCGTCTATATCAGTCCGGTCGAGAAGCAGTGAGCGGTGCGATGGTGACGGACAACGCGCACGCCCTGCGGCGCGCCGAGCTGTTGGACGGCGTCCTCGACGTTGCGGCGACCCGAGGCATGGAAGCGGTGAGCGTGCGTGAGGTCGCCGCACAAGTCGGGGTGTCCCCAGCGAAGGTGCAGTACTACTTCCGCACCAAGGACGAAATGCTGATCGCCGCATTCAGACACGTCGAACAGCTCCTCGACGACCGCGCGGCGCAGGTGAGCTACGAGCACGGCGTGGCAGCGGCACTGCGGGCTGTCCTGGTGGATTGGCTTCCGGTCGACGCGGCACGAGCGCGGTTGGTGAAGGTATGGATCGCGTTCCTCGCGCGCGCCGTCGTCACCGACGAACTCGCCGCGATCGAGTCGGCCTATCAGCAACGCACCCAGGCACAACTGATCGAGGCCATCGAATCCGCTATCGAATCCGGCGAATACGCGGCCGAGGTCGAACCCGCACTCGAGGCGCGACTGCTGTCCGCACTGGTCGAAGGGCTATCGGTGCGCATGCTGACCGACCCGGTCGGGTTGCCGGCCGAAACTGCTATCGCGACCCTCGACGCGCACCTGGCCGTCCATCCCAGGCGAGCAGACCACCGCGCCTCGTCGCACGCGCATCACCGTGCTGACTGAGCTGGCTGCGGGCGCGTCGGTCTGGGATCGACGCGCCGGTCTGCCTAGGCCGTAACGGGGCGGGTGCGGTCGGTGGCCAGCAGGACCGCGACTGCGCCCAGCAGCGTGCCGGTGACCCAGCGCTGCGCCCGCAGCCACAGCGGCCGGCCGGACAGGAACGATGCGAGACTGGCGGCACCGAGCACGATCAGGCCGTTGATGGTTAGCGCGATACCGATCTGCACCGAGCCGAGCAGCAGACTCTGCAACCAAATTCGCCCGTGTTCGGGAGTCACGAACTGCGGAATCAGTGCCATGTAGATGATCGCGATCTTCGGATTGAGCAGGTTCGTGACCAGACCCATGGTGAAGAGTTTGCCCATGGAGTCGGCGGGCAGACCGGACGGCTCGAACACCGAGAGGCCGCCGCGCAACGTCTTCCACGCCAAGTACGCCAAATACGCTGCGCCGGCCAGCTTCAGGGCCAAGTACAACCCGGGCACCACCGCGAAGATCGCGGTAAGCCCGACGGTGGCGGCCACGAGATACACCATGAACCCGATGGCCACGCCCGACAACGACACCAGACCCGCGCGCCGTCCCTGCGATACGGTCCGCGATACCAGATACACCATGTTCGGCCCTGGCGTAAGCACCATTCCCAGCTCGATCGCGGCCACTCCCAGCACCGCCGTCGTTTCGATCACGCCTCATCCTCGGGCACACCCATAGCGGCTGTCGACCGCCACTTCCGACGCACTGGACTGCTCGACGCCGGGCCGATGGTGAACCAGCACAGCGCGTGCCGACCACGATGACGTCGTACATGAAACTCGACTCCGGTATGTCCTCGACTGTTCCGGATCATGCGCGCAGCGGGATCATGGTGCATCTGGTCGGTGTGCATTTGTGCCGTCGACTTGATCAGAGCCTGGGCTTCACCATGTGGACCGCACCGCTGATGTGGTTGGGTGGGAGGGGATCCGGCGTGGGCAGGAGTTGGTAGCCCGCGTTCTGATACATGCGGATGTTGCGTTCGCTGCGTGCGCCGGTGAACAGGATGAATTGCTCGACGTGCGGGGGAGCGAGACTTTCGATCAGGCGCAGCAGGTGGGAACCGGCTCCTCGACCGGCCAGGTCGGGAGCGACCATGAGCCGGCCGACGTGCCAGTCGCTACCTTCGACCTGGCCGCGCACCGCAGCGACCAGACGCCCGCGCTTCCGGACGACCAGAGTCGTCGACGTAGTCGCCCACGCCAGTACCTCGTCGTGAGTCTCGTGCAGTGGGGGGAGGTCGAGCATGTTGTTGAGCACCGCCTCCGGGACCCAGCAGCATCGCTGCAAGACAACGAGTTCGGCGAGATCGTCTGCAGTGAAGAGGGACAGTGTGGAGTCAGGGAGAACGTCCGATAGGGCGTCGCGGGGTAGATCTATCTGCTTCGGCGAGTGTGTGGCCATGAGTGGTTCCTGATCAGTGGTGCGGATGGACAATACGGCGTGCGGATCAGCGCATCGGCTTGTGGAAGATGAGGAAATCGCACGGGGTGGCGAGCAGCGGCACCAGGTGCGGGTAGCTCTCGTCCAGCGCACCCTTACGCTCGAGGGCGTACCCGAGCCGCAGATACCAGCCGCGCAAAAACTCCTTCACCGGATGCGCCCAGCTGCGGGGCACCAGTAGCTCCAGCTGCACCGTCCGCGCACCCTGATCGACACAGTGGCGCTCGGCGAAATCGACTAGAGCACTGCCGATTCCGGTGCCGCGCTGCTCGGGCGCGCACACCAGCATGCCGAATTCGCCGATGCCATCGGCCAATTGCTGAATGCGGACGGCACCAACGATTCGGCCATCCTCATCGCGCGCCACGGCGACATGACCGTCGGTGATCAACCCGGCCAGCTCGGATGTCGTTGTGCGGCTGGCGCCGTCACGCCACAGACCCGCTTCGGCCACTTCGTACACTCGATTCACCAGGTCGGCAAGCTCCGCGAGTAGCGCGGTATCGTCCGCCGCCTCCGTCGGCACCATCTCGATGGACACCATCGGTACTCCTTCTCGCATCGTGACGTTTCCCGCGTCCGTTCCCGCGCTCATGATCACATGGCGACGGCGTCGGCCGCGCCTGAGGCCGAATCTCGAGGCGCGGCCGCCTGTTTCAGTGTTCACCAGCTCCTCGGGCCCGACGCCGGGTTCTTTCCGCTCTCCTCCGGCAGGGTCTGGTCGCGGCGTCGTCTTGTGTCGGCTTCATCCGAGGACTGCGGTTAGATCGAGATGGGCGAGTCGGTTGGGATCGGACAGGATGTCGATCGCGGTGATGCGATCACCGGCAACGGTGAAGGCGAGGACGGAGAAGGGGGCGCCCTCGACGGTGTTGACCAATCCTGCACAGTCGTTGACCAAGGCGGGGTGGATGGTGCAGAGGGTGGCCATGCGCTGAAAGGTTTCGGCTTGTCCGGCGACGGCGGCCGCGCCACGGATCACGCGCATCGCTGCGCCGGAGTCGGCGCGCAGCACCACGTCGGGGTCGAGGAGGCGCAGCAGTTCCTCGAAGTCGCCGCCGCGGGCGGCGGTGAGGAAAGCGTCGACGACGCGGCGATGACCGGCCCGGTTCGAATCCGGGCCCGGACTCGAACCCTGGACTCGGCGGCGGGCCTGGCTGGCCAGTTTCTTGGCGGTCTGGGGAGTGCGGTCGACGATGGGTGCGATCTGTTCGTACGGCAGCGCGAACATGTCGTGCAGGACGAAGGCGAGTCGTTCGGCGGGGCTCAGCGATTCCAGCACGACCAGCAATGCCAGGCTTACCGAGTCGGCAAGTAGCGCTTCGTGTTCCGGATCGAGGGTGGACTCGCTGGTGATCACCGGATCGGGCAGGTGGTCGGCTTCCAGTGGTTCTTCGCTGCGGGTTTTGCGGGAGCGCAGCATGTCCAGGCAGACGCGGCCGACGACGGTGGTCAGCCAACCGCCGAGGTTGCCGACGTCGCTGGTGTCGGTACGTGCCAAGCGCAGCCACGCCTCTTGGACCGCGTCGTCGGCGTCGGTGAGCGAGCCGAGCATCCGGTAGGCGACCGCCCGCAGGTGGGTGCGGTGTCCTTCGAATTCCTCGGCCAGGAACTGGTCATCGTGCACGGGGTCCTCCTCGATCTAGTCCCGTACCGATGACGAATGGGCGGCGGAAAACGTGACCCTATAAGTCTTCGCTGGCTTTTCCCATCACCGGTTCGGTGTGCGCTTCGCCCCGAACCGGCCGCCGGAAGTGGACCCGAGCCGGGTAGGAGCGGGCTCTACCTGCCCTTTTCCGTGTTGCGGTCACGTTTTCTCGCCGCCGTCCGTCAGTGCACCAGAACGCCGATCGCGGCGGCTTTTCGGAGCCGAATGCTCCCGCCTCGCGCGCCATCTCGGCTGCTATCGAGAGGAACAACATTGTGAACGAGATCGAAGTACACGGCACCGTTGCCGACGGATACGAGCAGGTGCATGCCGAGTTCGCCGCCGTCGTCACCGAGGAGGACGGGGAATCGAGTGCGCAGCTGGCCGCGTTCGTGCGAGGCCGGAAAGTGGTGGACCTGTGGGCCGGCCGGGACGTTTCCTGCAATACGCTGACCGGTTTGCATTCCACCAGCAAGGGCGCCGCAGGCCTGGTGGTGGCGCTGCTCATCCAAGACGGTGTCCTCGATGTCGACCAGACGATCGCCCACTACTGGCCACAATTCGCCGCCGCGGGTAAACAGCGCATTACCGTGCGCGACGTACTCGTCCACCGGTCCGGGATCGTCGGGGTCGACGGCGGACTCACCATCGCCGAACTCGCCGACGAAAAGATCATCGCCGAACGACTGATCGGGCAGCGGCCCTTCTTCGAACCGGGATCGGTCCACGGATACGGCGGGTTCGTCACTTACGCCATCATCGGCGAAGTGGTGCGGGCAGTGACCGGCAGCACCATCCAGGAACTGTTCGAACAACGGATACGCGCCCCCTACGGGCTGGATGTCTACCTCGGCCTGCCCGCCGAACTCGACCACCGCTACCTGCCGATCCTGCCGTGGCGAGCGACCCCGGAGATGGAAGCGGCCTTCGCCGCCAACGCACCCAACCCCCATGGGATCGCGGGCATCGCCTACAACCTCAACGCGCGCGGCTTCACCGCCGCCGACGTCATGACACTGCCCAACGACACCACCCTGCGCCGCCGCGGCCAAGGCTCGGCCGGTGGCGTCGGCAGCGCGAACGGCGTCGCAGCGATGTATGCCGCGGCCACCACCGGCATCGCTGGCCGGGAACCGCTGTTGTCCCTGGAAACCATCGCCATCGTCTCCGCCATCCATTCCGGTGGAGCGGATTTGGTGCGCGGTGCACAGGCGCCCTACGCACTGGGTTTCGAAGCCAAGAGTCTGCTGTATCCGTTCCTCGGCACCCACGCCTTCGGACACACCGGCTCCGCGGGCTCGGACGGATTCGCCGACCCACACAGCGGCCTGGCCTACGGCTACACCCGCCGCCGCGCCGCCTTCGCCTTCAACGCCCCCGAGAACGCCCGGCTCGCCGCCGCCGTATACCGCGCCGCCACCGGCACCCCGATCGCCTCGGCCGCCTGACCCGCTACCGGCCGACCAACTATTCAGGAGCAACGAACATGTCTACTCGCACCACGTCGATGATCTCCCGCACCCTGAAACTCGCCCGCTGGATTCCCGTGACCGCCGTGCTCGCCGAAACCGCGGTCGGCGCCTACTGGGACCTCGCCCGGATCTCCTACGTCCGCGACTCTTTCGATCACCTCGGCTACCCCATGTACTTCGCCACCATCCTGGGTGTCGCCAAGACCGCCGCCCTCGCCGCGATCCTGACCCCCGGCCACCCGCAAACCAAGGAATGGGCCTACGCCGGACTGGTCTTCGTCTACGGCGGCGCCGCCACCTCCCACATGGCCGCCGGGGACGGCCCCGACAAGTGGGCGATGCCGCTGTGCTTCGCCGCCGCCACCTTCGCCGCCCGCGCCTGGCTGCCCCAGGGCACCGCCACCCTGCGCGCGCTCGGCATCTCCGGAAACCGGCCCCAGCCCGCCTGACCCCGGCCGATTCACCACAACAGAGAAGGAACACGATGAACGCGAACACCACCACCCAGCGGCGCAGCGGCTCCCGGCTGCCCAATCCCCAGCAACTGGTTCCCGAACTCGGTGAGGTCGGCGCGGCGCTGTTCAAGGCCACCGGCAACGGGGCGATTCCGCGGGCCACGATCGGTCTCATCCAGCTACGCGCGGGCCAGATCGTCGCAAGCACCTACCTCGCCATCCTGCACGCGGGCAACCTGCGCACCGCCGGGGAGTCCGAGGAGCGGATCGCCGCGGTCGCGACCTGGCGCGACGCCCCCTATTTCACCGACGCCGAACGCGCCGCGCTGGCGCTGGTCGAGGCTGTCCTGCAACCGTCCGCGCACGGTGAGCGGGTACCTGAGGAGCTCTACGCCCACGCTGCCGAACACTACGACGACAAAGCCATGGCCACCCTCGCCATGGCCATCGGCCAGGTGAACTTCTTCGTTCCGCTCGCCCTCATCGGACAGCCGCTGCCCGGCCGCCCTCCGGCCGAGCAGTGGACCGCTGTGCCGGTCCGATAGGTCGACACGGCCGGATGCGGGGCAATTGCGCTCCGGCCCCACAGCAGTGCCGGTACCCGGTGTGTCCGCGGAATTACCCGGCAGCGTCCGGCCGCATGGCTTTGAGGAAGACCTCGACGAGGGAGTCGGCGTATTCGGTGGTCAGCGGGCCGGACCGGAGCAGCCAGCGTTGATAGACGGGCGCGTAGAGCAATTCGAGCGCCAGGTCGAGATCGGCGTTTGCGTCGAGTTGCCCGGCCCGTTGCGCGCTGCGGAGCCGGTCCTTCTTGGCCTCGTCCAACGGGCCGGCCAGCTTGGCGTGGTACTGGGCGGCGAGGACTGGGTCGTTGATGATCTCGGTATTGAGCGCGCGGATCGGTCCCTCGAACGCGGGATCGGCGAATTCGGCCACCGTCGCACGCATCACGGTTTTGAGATCTGCCTTCAGGTCGCCGGTGTCGGGCAGTGCCATGCTCTGGTCCGGCCCCTCTTCGCTGAGCGCCAGGAACGCGTCCAGGACCACCGCGCCCTTGGAAGGCCACCAGCGGTAGATGGTCTGCTTGCCCACACCGGCCCGGGCCGCGATGGCCTCGACCGACAACTTCGCATACCCCAGCTCGGAGACCAGTTCGCGAGCCGCGGCGAGGATGGCCTGCCGGGAGCGTTCACTACGGCGCGCGGGATCGGGCTGCTTGACCATGCTCGGATCATAGCAGCGACGCAAGACGAGTCGGTCCGTCTTGTCAGGGTCGGCGGCGAGACGTATCGTCTTGTCTCGTCACAGTGGATCGAGTAGGAGGAGGTGGAGCCCATGACCCGGGTATGGCTCATCACGGGTGCGTCACGAGGACTGGGCCGGGCGTTCGCGGCGGCGGCGTTACAGGCTGGCGACCGGGTGATCGGAGTCGCGCGCAATATCGAGCCCCTTGCCGACCTCGCGCGGCAGTACCCCGACCACCTGGTGCCGATGACGCTCGATGTCACCGACCGCCCGGCCGTGTTCGTGGCCGTGGAGCAGGCGGCCTCGGCCTTCGGAAGGCTCGACATCGTGGTGAACAATGCCGGCGCCATGCTTCTGGGCATGGTGGAGGAGGCGAGCGAGGAGCAGATCAGGGCCCATTTCGACGTGAACCTGTTCGGTGCGGTATGGGTCACCCAGGCTGTACTGCCGCACCTGCGCGCCCAGGGTGGTGGACGCATCCTGCAGGTCACCACGATGGGGACCGGCGGCGGGTTTCCCATGGTCGGCATGTACGCGGCCGGCAAGTCGGCGCTGGACTCGGTGAGCGAGGCCGTGGCGATGGAGGCCGAACAGTTCGGAGTGGAGCTCACCATCGTCCAGATGGGCGGCTACGACACTGGCCTGTTCACCACAGGTACCACCGCGACCACGCCCGACCCGCACTACCAGCAGCTGCGCGACGAGCTGATCGCGATGTGGGGCGAGGACGCCGGACCCGCCCCGGACACCGCAGCTCCGGTGATCATGGAGCTGGTGGACCTTCCGGACCCGCCGCGGCGCCTCATCGTCGGCTCCGGATCCTTCGACGTGGTCCAGCAGGACCTTCAGGACCGTGCGGCTCAGTATCGCGCCTACGAACACCTCAGCCGCAAAGTGCCCGGGTGATCGACCGTCGACGCCGGGCCGATGGGTCGCAGGCGGGGGCAGCGCGCGCGGCGGCGAGAGTGACGGTCAGCTGTCGGGTTCGTCCTGGTGGCTACTTTCAGGCGAATGGCGGTCGGTCACCATAGCGCTCCCATGATGTGCTTGTCAGCGATTCGGCGGTCATCGTTTACCGGCGACACACCGTTCGTGCGGGCCACGTCAGCTACTCGGACAATCTGGGCGCGGCGAACTGGACGGTGGATCAGTTCCGGTGGGGGGAGTTGTGCGGAACCAGCGTGGGCGGTCTGTATCTCCGTGTGGAAGCGCTTGCGGGCATCGCGAGGGAGTGCCGTTTCCGACCGGCGGCCGACATGTTTGCGCAGATAAACGCTGGTAATTAGCGGGTGTACCCGGGTGTCCGAGAACCCTCGGGCACCCGACCCGCGGCTGCGTCACGCGTGACGCAAAGCTGTGCGCGAGAGGGGACTTAAACTCCTCGCCGCGTCACTGATGGAACGGCCGTGTGTTCGAGCGCTGTTATTTTACGTTGCAGGAGCGTAGCACAAGCTGTCTAGCGTGTTGAAAGTCTTCTCTATCTTGTTGTGTTGTAGCAGTTTTCGTGCTGAGTGTGTTTGTTGCTGGGTGGGTGGGTGGTTTCGGGTGGGCGGTGTGGGTTTTGCTGCGGCCGGGAGTTGTGTTGTCGAAAGGTTTGCTGCGGAGGCGGATTCGATGGTGTGGGTGGTGCCGGTCGCTGTGGTGGGCGACCGGCACCGTGTTTTGTTAGTCGGTTTGGTGGGTGAGTAGGGGGTGGGGTTGTTGGGTGAGTGTTGCTAGGGCGGTGGTGATTTCGTAGAGGTCGGCTTTGACGTAGGTGGTGGTGGTGCCGTGGGCTCGGGTGCGGTGGCCGGCGTAGGCGCGGGCGGTGGCGTAGCCGTAGGCGCGTTCGACCCAGGTGAGGGTGGTGTGGCGTAGCCAGTGGGTGGTGATGCGTTGGGCGGCGACCCAGGGGAGGTGGGTGCCGATGCGGGTCCAGAGGTGGTCGTAGCGTCGGCGGGTGATGGGTTTGCCGTTGCGGTAGCGCAGGAGCTGACCTTCTGGTGGGCTGCGGCGTTGTACTGCGTGGTGTTGTAGGTGGGCCATGAGGGTGGGGGAGACCGGTTGCCAGCGGTCGATGCCGTTCTTCTCGCGCAACAGGATCAGACTGTTGTGGGGGTCGAGGTCACACGGGCGCAGGTTCAGGGCGCCGCCGCGGCGGCAGGCGGTTTCGATGTGCAGGCGTAGCAGCAGGGTGTCGAGTTCGCGGTCGTCGCCGGTGATGGAGGTGACGTGGCAGATCTCGGCCAGGCGTGGTGAGGGGATCGCTTGCCGATGTGAGGCGGGCCGGACGGGCCTGGTCAAGCGGGCGGCGGGCCAGCCAACGTGTGGAATAGGTGTTTGTCGTGGAAGCGTCCAGCATCACCGACGGTGCACATGCGGTAGACAATGCTGCGGTTGATCGGTTCGGCGACGGGTGGTGGTGCGGTGCGCAGGCTGTCGATCAGTTCGTCGATCGACGTCAGGGGGGGATGGCTGGTGGGATCAGCACGGCGCGTACCTTCTTGCGGTGGTGCAGCTGAGGTGGAATGTAGTGCGCTGGTTGGGCTGCGGGTGCGTGCTGGCGTTGTGGCGTGACGGGGGTGAGCTAAATGCTGCTCGGGGTGAGGCACTCGGCCGCGCGGCCCAGGTGCGATCAGCCGCACTGCCGGGTGCACGAACAATGACGGCGCATTCGGCCACGTAGTAGTAGTCATCACGCGCAGAAGCGCACTGAACCACCCCTGTGAGGCCGGACGTCCGGGCTCACAGGGGGATTAAGGCCAGGTGGGGAGTTGTTCGTAGGTGGCGGTGTCGCGGTTGAAGGTGAAGGCTTGCCATCGGCCGTGTTCCGCGGCGGCGAGTCGGGCACCGAGTGCGATGGCGATGGAGAGTGCGCCGCTGAGGAAGATCGTGTGTCGGCCGCTGCGGGCGGTTGGTGTGAGGCCTGCGTTGCGCCAGGCGTGGCTGATTTGGGCGACGGCGGCTTCGAAGGTTTCGGGGTTGTTGTTGAGTTGGTGTGTGGAGTTTCGCAGGGTGAGCACGATGCTGATCCGCTGTTGGACGCAGATGGTGTTGACGTCGGAATCGAAAGTGGCGCCTCGGTTTTCGAGGTCGAGTGCGAGTGCTGCGTGGGTGGGTTCGCCTGCGGTGAAGTGGTGCAGTTGTTCGATTGTTAGTGGCGTTCGGGTGGCTGTTGTGGAGGTGCGCAATGAGATTGCGTCGAAGTGGGTGTTGGTGCCGTTGCCGCGCAGGGTTTGGTGGATGCGGATGTCGCGGGCGTGGGCGCTGCCAAGTCGGGTGCCGAACCAGAATCCGGCGTGCAGGGGCATGGTCGGTATGAGATGGAATTGGGTAGCGTCGGGGGTGAGTCGTTCGGCGAGTGTGATGGCGGACAGGGTTTCGTCGGCGAGTGCTTCGATGAGTGGGCGAGTGGGGCGTTGGCCGTCGGTGGTGGGGATTGCGGTTTTGAGGGCGACGGTGCAGGTTCTTTGGGCGTAGCGTTCGGCCTGTTGGTCGAGTTGAGCGGCGCCGGTTAGACCGCGGGCGGCGTCAGGTGCGGTGATTACGATCGCAACGCGAGTGCGGCGGCCGGTGTGCTGGCGCAGGAGTGTGCCCAGGCTGATGACGGCGATTCCGATCAAAGTCGCGGCCACGAAGTACCAGCGGCCGCCTTCATCGGTGGTGACAAACGATTTGGCGGCTTCGACGCCGAAGCCGCCGGCGATGATGCCGCCCACTGTGGCGGCGATGGTGCCGTCCTGCAGGGCTTGGTGCCCGTGGCTGATGGTCGGGGGTGATGTGCCCAGGATCGTCAGCTGCGGGGCTCGTGGGTGGAAGCTCATGGGGGTGCGGGTTCTCTCGACGAGCAGGGTATCGCGGTTCAAGGGTTTCGGGTTGGCGGATGCGGAACGTGGGAACGAGTCGGTCTGATCCGGTGATGACGGCTCGGCCGCCGAGTGAGCCGGGAGCGTTATCGGGTGCTGCCACGGACATCGACCAGGTCGGTCCACACCTTCGCAACGAGGCCGACGAATGCATTGCCTGGCAACTCGGCAATCTCGTTGACAGAATGCGCAAGTCGCAACGCCGGTGCTGCGTCCAAGCTGCCGCCGATACTGAGCTCCTCGAGGATGTCTCGGAAGGAACATGGGAGCGATACGAAGGTGTTGACCAGTTCACGCTCGGCCAATGACTCCAATCGTTCGATCGGTGGCCGCCCGTCCGATCGAACCTCGCGTGTCCACAGCGTTGTCACCACTCTGATCCGACGGTCCAGCTCGTTCTTGGGGAATTTCAGTCCGAGATCCGATGCGACATTGGTTACGACGGCTGGAACACTGACAGATTCGCGGGCCCGCCATTCTGCGCGCAATTCCGCAGACGTAACGATATCGGACGCGATTTCGGACAGCTCAGCCAGAGCCTTGGCGAGACTCTCGGCGAGTGCTACCCCGCAGACTGCCCATTGTGATTCAGCCACACCATCGGTGACCAAGCGGACCCACCTATCTCGTACCTCGATTGCAGAAATCGCATTCGTATGCTCGTTAGCAGTGCGAATGTTGAGGATGAGTGTTGTGAACAAATCCACGGCAGGATGCCGGTCATGTTTATCTTTGAGGAAGGCGATATCATCGGCGAGGGTTTCTTTCCAGAGTTTATAATACGAAGATACCACCTTGCGGAACTCGGCCTCGGTCGAGCTGTCGACCAGCCAGGTGTCTTCCGCTGCAGAGCGTAGCCCGACGCCAGCGCACAACCTCTTCTTCTGATCTATTTCCTGAAGGCTGGACATTGCGAAGATCGTAGCCGTTTTCATTTCACCGACCTCGTCTCGGGACGAGTCGACGACCCACGGATCGGGTCGGCGATGGTGCCGCGCATATTGAAGGCGATATGAAACTTCGGTAGCAGATCGCCTCGCTTCCGCAGCTCGCTGACCGAGAACCTTAACGGTATGAAATTCACTTCCACCGAGAGCTGATCGACCCACACGGCACCGCGTCTGCCATCTGCGGCCGCCCAGGTAACACGGCCGGTGAATTCACGAGCAGTTCCGTCCGGATTCGAGACCACATATGAGGACAGAACGCGCCTCGACATGTCGGTTGATTGTCGTTCGACCGATTTGAAGACCTCGTCCGATATCGCAAAATTGCCGAGATGGAACAGCGATATCCCGCGCAAGAAGTCTACTTTATAGCGAACATACCGGGCGGGGCGTGTGATCAAGTCGGTAATTTTCAGGCACTCTTCCCAATCGGCGCGGCTGAACGGAAGTGCGATCCGCTCGTTGCTCAAAAAGGGGGTACCGGCCTTCAATCTCCAGAACAAATCGAACAGCAGATGCGAGCAACGCCAGTCGTCACGAACAGCGGCGGGAGCGGTCATCAATCGCTCAACTGCTGCGGCGAGGCCAGCTGCGCCGGTATCTGCTTCATAGCGCGCCAAGCAATAGTACGCTGCCGGGTCGCCGCTCTGTCGGAGCACATCCAGATAATTGGATTCTCGCGCCTGATCCTGCATCAGACTGGCGATATTGGCGCGTCGTTGAAGATAGTTTGCTCGCTGGCCTGGGTTCAGTAGCTCCGAGTCGAACGAGTCCAAAGATGCATCGGCATCTGCCAAAACCCGTACGCGGTCGACAGGCGTCAGATTCGACTTTCGTACGAGGTTGTCGCTCACCCAGGCAACAACATCGACCGGATACACGTTCTCGGGATCGAGTGCTCTGGCTTCGAGTGATATTTCTACCACCCGTTCCATCAAATTCATCACCCGGTCTGGTTGGACGGAGTTGGCGGTGAGTTCGTATATCTCAGCGCCGACCGTAGACGCCAGTTCGACCAGCAAGAACAATCGAGTTCTTTTTCCAACGTTGTCTTCATACGCCGTAGCTTCGAGTAGACACCGAGAATACTCCAGAATGCGAAGTCGTTCATCAAACTTCGGTAGATCTCGCTTATTTTTGACGACATACTCACGCCGAAGATTGGCCTCAAGCAGAACCAGGCGTGGATGGCCTGGCGCACCGCGCTCCCGGCGATCGCGCAGCGAGTCGGCGAGGGCTCCATAATAGCGGCTGTATTCGCTCGAATTATTCAGACCTGCTGCCTGTGGTCCGATGCGTCCGATCAAATCGACGATGAATTCAACTTCGCGACCGCCCCAGAGTGTGGAATCGGCATGAATTTCGGTTATGTATTGTGCTAGTATCTCGACCTCGGATTCGAGAGTGATATTCTCTCGCGCCAGCAACTCGGCTTCGAGTTGCGTCCGACTCCCTATGTATTGTTCGCCACTGTTCTCGTCTTCGGTCCATCGGAAAATATCGAAGCTGGTGACCAGATCCACGATCTGGTTGACGCCTGCCCTGCCGATGATTCTGAGCAGCAGTTCCAGTGGTACCGGGAGGCCCCGTCTACCTGCCACGAGTACCACCGCAGTCAGCTGCTCGGCCGTCGAGCGTTGGTCGAAATGGAGGCTTTTCATCTCCTCGTCGGGATGATCGGAGGGCACAAATACTTTGATTTCATAGCCGGCGACAAGCAATGCGTGTGCTACTGCGCCGTAGCATCCGACCTCGGTTCTGTCGAGACTGCGTGCTTGTTTCTCAAGGCCGAATTCGGATGCCCGCATTTCCATTGAAAGGCCTCTGCGTAAGCCTCGCTCCGTCTGCGGCAGGGCTCGGTAGAGCAACGCGAGAAGGGATGATTCGAGCTCATGATCACTCAGCTCCGGGGTAGGGATTTTGAATCGCCGAAGCCACGCTTTCATCTCGGTTATCTCGGCCTCTGACAAATCGGGCGACGCACTGATAATCTCTGATTTCGGTCGCCGTCGAAGCTTGTAACTGCTGCCGACGATCTGGACACGGCGTCCTCTTGCCCTGAGATCATTGTTCAAGCCATAGTATTCATCCGGAGACTCCATGCCATCCCAGATGAGCAGAACGGCGGGCAGGCTGTTCTCTTCGGCCCATGCGCAGAATCGATCTATGTCCGAGAGGTTCGGGCGTTCGCCTCGACGAGACTGGTGCAACACGGCGAATTGACCGGCTCTGGCGATTTCGATGGCCAGCTGACACAGTGCCATTGATTTGCCCGTGGCTGTTTGTCCCATGAGAATCAACGGCTTCGGGTTCGGCTCGCTGAGCCCTTTGCGAACTCGCCTCAGGAGTTCTTCCTCGAAGTCTCTGGTGATCTTCATCCCGCTTGCTATCGACTTCCAAGGTGGCATTCCCTCACTGGAACCGAGAAGTTCGAGCAGGCGCTGGTACTCAGTGGGATCGGGTCCCATGGGTGATGGCTCCAGTAGTTCGGTGTCGATCGGTCGGACCGAGCCGATGACCTGGTTCCAAATATCGACCCCAATTTTGGCGAATCCGTTCTTTACCGGGATGAGGCGTGTTCCAGAACTGTCGGCTGATTCGTACCGAAAATTCAAGACTCCACTATGTGAAAGTTCGTCGAGAGCCTCCGCGGCGGAGGATGAGTGCGTGATCAATTGCCCGCGTCGAACAGCTTCATCTATGAACTGGTCGCGCGCCAATTCTGGTGTCATTGAAAACAGGTGGGCTTGCCCGGGTTGCAGGCGGGTCAAGAGAGAGTACATCTCTTCGGTACTCAGCCAATCCTGCCGACCAAAGCATTCAATTAGAACTATACCGCGAGGCGTTATCAGCTTGGTAGCAAAGGTGAACAGCGTATCGCGCGCGCGTGTTCGAGTGTCACTTTCTTGTATGGCGTTTGTCGGTGGACGTTCGTCGGGAACCAGCTCTACGCCGCCGAAGAGCATTCGTACTATCAACTCGGTGGCACTGCGCGGAAAGCGTCCGAGTTGAGCACCGCCGGTCGCGGCAACTCGCCGCCATGGTGCTTCGAACAAGTGTGGTAGTGCAGCGTCGATGCGGCTGGTGAATACTCCGTTCCAGCTGTAGCCGGCCAGGCGAAGTAGCTGCTCGCTGGGTGCGTCGGAAAGCATCCTATCGCTGTATGCGGCGAATTCTTCGGCGAGATCGGTGCCCGGCTCTGCCTCCGATGGCAGCGGCGGCGGGGCCGTCGACCGATCGAGGCCCAAATTCTGGCCGAGTAGCAGGAAGCGGGGACCATGTGTCAGCCCAAGAATCAAACTGCGTCGTTTGCTATCCATTTCGGATTTCCAGTTCCTGTTTGACCCGTTTGTAAAGATTAGTGTGCTACCTGTCGTGCTGAGGTAGGTATTTGCCTCGGCTTATGTTTTGGCAAATATAAAGAATCCAACTGCAGGTCTTGCAGATATATTGACGACGCCCAGAAGGCGTGTCCTTCCAATATTTGGCTTTCATTTTACGGCGGCGCGAGGTTCGGTACAGTCATTCGAGTGATGGCTTGACTTTTGGCGTTTGTTGCGGTATGCAAGATGCGCGCGCTCAAGCGAGGCAACGGCACGCTACGGTGGGTATGGTCGGCTGCCGACGGGCCCGTCTTGGCCTATTTCTCCTCCTTGCTGCCGGTCTTCCCGACCAGTTCGGTGCTCACGACGTGATGGTCTCTTCCTATATTTAAACTTTGCGCGTTGGTCACTGCGTGGACCGAGCTGAGCGGTTGAGTTCCGGCATGACGATGAGTCGGGCGTTAGAGGCTGCGTACGCGAACACTCTATTCCGCGTGGCGCGCGGTTCCACCGGCCACGCGGCAGCACCTGAAGATCGACGGACACAGACGATCTCGATCATCAGTAGCGCTCTGTACTGCCGAGGAGTGGCACTCTCGATGTCCGCTTTGTCGGTATGCCTTGCGATCATGACTGCATGGGTCAATAGACCTGGTAGGCAATGAATTCCGGTGCAGGGCGATGTTCAACCCGCACCGGAATTCGTGCTTCCGGCCGGGAAATTTCGTTTCCGGATTCAGCGATGCTTGGGACCCGGCCGTGGCCGGGTGTTCGTCGGGGGCTGCGGGTCCAGCGGGCGAGAGCGTCCGGCGAGGGCTGCGGGCCAGAGGACGACGGCGAAAATCGTGTACAGCACGGCCCAGGGCAGCCAGCCCCAGCCTGCCGCGGCCGCGCGCACGAGGCAGTAGATCGTCAGCCCGGGCAGGAGCACGCACGGCGTGAGCACCACCAGCACTCCGGCGCCGACCAGGCCCCACGCCCCGCCAATCGCGGACTACGCTCGTTCGCGTGACTGTCCCGAAACTTCGAGCATCCGACGCGAGCGGACAGACACTGGAGGATCCGACCGACACCCAGGTGCACGACCTCTTCGCGGGCCTGAACGCACGCTGGCCGTTCGCGATCGTGGAAAGGCTCGATCGCGAATCGACGGGCCAGTTCTACTTCCAGATTCACCTCGATTACGTCGGTGACCAGAACCCGGATGCCGACGAAGAGGTCGACATCGACTATGACGTCGAGTTCCGAGACGGTGGCCCGGACAAGCACTACCGAGCCAGGGTCGCCGGCGCGTATCGCATCGACGGAATGGATCTCGCGTACCTCGCGTACACGGTGTATAGCGCGTGGCGGGCAGAAGACCCGCGACTGGAAGATCTGCTGTCGTGGGAATTGCTGAAATTCGACAGCTGAGCTGATGCGCTGGCGGGCCTCTCCAATCCGGCACTTCAGCCGGGCACGGGGGTCGAGGAACATCGGCGTGAAATCTTCCGGTAGCGCTCAATCGGCCTTCCAGGAGGCCGAGAGTCGCGCCGACCCTGGGCGCTACCGCTCATAGTTTCGTGAGTCGACCGTGGCACCGGGGCAGTTACGCCAGCTCGGAGACCGTGTTGCCGCATATAGCGCGCGGCTATATGCGGTTACTGCTAAGCGTGGTGTTGACCGGTCGAGGCCTACCGATGTCCTCGACCGGTCAGCCGATCCATGTTGCAGTCAGTAGGCCCCTGCGGCGATTCGATACACCGCTGAGGGATCTTGGCTGGTCCTCCCGGTCAGGTACAAATCACCGGAATTGGCAACTGCGACATCGGAAAGTATCAGTCCGTTTGTGGGAATCACGGAGCTTGTAGTCGATCCTGTGGGAAACCGCATGAGCGCTGTATCGATGAAGTCGCCGCCTGGCCCGTGGCGCGACACGATAGCGAAGAGATCTCCGTTGCTTGCTGTGGTGCATTTCTGCGCGATTTCGTTGCTGAACAGCGGGATCACTGTAATTGTGGTTCCGTTGTCGAGTCGCAGAATGCCGTGGTCGGCGATACCGCCGGTTTCTCCGTCGTAGTTGCCGCCGGCGTAGATGACCCCGTCTGGCGACGCGGCGAGGCAGCCCGATCCGGCTGCTACCTCGGTGCGTCCAGGATAGTTCGGCTGCAGAAACGGCAGAACCGTCGACGTGTTCGTCCCTGCCTCGATCTTCTCAACTCGATTGCGAGCGTGACTCTCGGGTGCTGTCGGATCTTTTCCCAGCACGTACGTATTGAATTGACCGTCCACTGCCACGTCGACGAGGCGCTGCACCTGCGAGTACGGCACGGTGACCGCTGAGGCTGCTCCCGGGGCCAGCTTTTGCACGAGATGTCCGCCGGCGGGACCACCTGGGGTGTCGGCTACGTACACCGCCCCTGCCGTGTCGGTGGCGATTCCGACGACGTAGTACAGCTGAGCGAAGGGCAGCTCAACGGGAGTCGTCGAACCGGGGGCGTACTTGACGACTTTGCCTCCCTGCGTGTGGCTTGCGAGGTAGAGGTCGCCATTCGGGCCGATCGCGAGCTGGCTCGGGTCTGGGAAACCGGTCAGCGGGACCTGCTGCAACACACCGGATCCGCCGGTAGAACTGCGGGTGATGGTCAGACTCGCGGGGCCGCTGATCGTGGCGACCAGTCCACGTGCCTGCCCGTCAAATCTAGCGAACAACTCCGTCAAGCTGTGCGCGAGCGCCAAGACGTTGCTGCCCTTTTCGGTGAGCGCGCCGGTCTGTTCGGCATAGCTCACCAAGCACTGCGTCACGATCTGCGCTGAGGACAACACGTCGTCGACGTTGCTCGGGTTCTTCCCGGCCAGATCCATGGATTGGCGCACGCACTCGCCGGCCGGTTTGATTTGGGCGAGCGGCTGTCCTCGTGTCAGGCGATCGGTGACGAGCTTCATCGTGGTGACCAGGATTTGGAAGGTGGTCAGTCCGGCGTTCGGCGTCAAGGTCGCGGAGCTCGGCGGGAGGTTCGCTTCGAACGACGCCGATCCGCCGGTCAAGATCTGGGTCGCGTCTCCGTCCAGTCCGGCACCGATTTCCCCTGCCATCCAGTTGAAGACATCATCGACGGTGCCGATCGTGTCGGTGTTGATCACGCCGTCGATAGGTGGATCGGTCGTTGCGTCCCATACCAAGCTGGTGTTCGAATGCAGCGTCAGGCGGGCTGCACCGGATGATCCACGATCCAGGCACGGCCAGACCACATCGTCAGTGCCGGGAACTGGCCCGACACCAGGCGAATTGACTCGTGGCAGTGAGTATTTCGTCGCACCGTCGATGTAGTCGGTGAACGCGCACCCGGGCTTGGGGTACCGGGTGCCGGTCAGCTCGCCCCACTTCTGTCCGAGCCACGTGCTGGTCTGGTCCCAGTTGATCTCGAACGGAAAGACAATGCTGAGTTGTCCCAGCCGTGCGGTGAGCACCTTGGTACCCGGATCCCATGTCGCATCGGTCCATGTCGCGGTTTGGTCGCCCTGGTGCTGAGACAGCAGTTTCGGAACCGAACGGTGCGTTGTGCCGCCAAGACGATCCGCAGGCAACCCGGATAGGTTGTACCGCAGGGTGATCGGTGTAGCGGGCTGCATGTTGCCGTCGCCGAGCCGGATCGACACCGGTGCTGCGATCACATCAGCGAGTTCGGCCTGCGCCGCGTTGAGCTGGGTGGAAGCCATTGCCACGGTGACGGCGGTGCCGACCGGTGCCACGCCCGAGTCGCCGGTGACTTCCACGGCACCAACCACGGCAGTGAATCCCTCCGGCCCGACCGTGGTGGTCAACGGCGGCGGTGTCGGGGGCTCGTTCCCGCTCCCGGAGCTTCCGCTGCCTGTATCGGGTAGCGGAGCCGCTTCCGCGACAGATGCAGACATCGGACCGGTCAGGACCGCCACGGTCAATACTGCGACGGCGGTTCGCCACCGCGCCTCGGCGCGTGCAGACCGAAACCTACCGACCATTTGTATTCCTTTCCAGCAAAGTCGAATTCACAGCTGCGAGTCAATCGCACAGGGTTGTCGAATAGCTGCACTCGACTGAGCGGTTCAGTGCTCGTTGGCCGATTTCCGCGTGCATTTCCGGGCAAACTGGACGCAGAATTCCGACCAGTACTCGCTGAGGATCGACAGAAGGGTTGGCCTCGCAATTGTCGATCGCGACCGGGGCGGGATCGGTACCCGACATTCCGCCGAAGTTCAGGCCAGGCCGACCGTCGTGTTCAGGCGGAAGCGACCCGATTCGGTCCAGTGTGGGCAGCTATCGACGGTGGGTGTGCGTGTCGCAGTCCGGTCGCGGTGTGAGCATGAAAACCGGGCCGTGGCCGATTGAATAGCGGGTCATCGTCCAGTGGTGGGGTCGGTGGGTGTATGGGTCACGTAGAAGGACCCTCGCAGAACTCGCACAGCAGCCTCCGCCGTAGGTACGGCGTTCGATAATCGACAAACGTTGATCAACAGTTGATCTGGCGACTGCGCGCGCACACTTGAAGAGCAGCCCCCCGTGCGGTCTATGCGTTTGCCTTGTTGTATGCCTCGGTGACGTCAGGGAGATTCGTTCCTCGGGCCGATACTTTGCGTCCGTTCTTGGTTGCCCAGTCGCGGATGGCGGCTGAGTCCAGTGCTGCCCCGGGGGCACGGAAATTGGCAGGCCGGACGTGGGCATGCCGATGTACGCTCAGCTCTTCGAAAAGGAGGC
Organism: Nocardia ninae NBRC 108245; assembly: GCF_007990755.1. Taxonomy (GTDB): domain Bacteria; phylum Actinomycetota; class Actinomycetes; order Mycobacteriales; family Mycobacteriaceae; genus Nocardia; species Nocardia ninae. Next base: position 31,756 of record NZ_BJXA01000016.1, read on the forward strand.
AACTGTGGGTGCCGATGCGAATGCATTTGACACGAACGCGGAAGCGGCACAACCGCAATCCGCGGCCGGGCCCGACCGTGTGCAGAGGCAGGTCGGGTACACAAGGTTGCCATTTCTCGGCGCCCACATCTCAGGATTGCCCGCGCCTACCGTGGAGGAGCTGGGCATCGAGTGGATCCACGACGTGTGCCACCGATTGTGGATGTATCGCAGTGCCGATCATTTCGAGCCCGACATTACGGTCCCGATCGCGGAGAGCCAGTGGCGTGAGACCCGCGCGCTTTCAGGCTCGACCGCCGAGTCTCTGATGCTCGGTACGGCGGCGCTCATCGAGATCGCGTGGCTCGAACGGGGCCTGCAGCAAGGCAAAGTCGCGCCGCGGATGGGATTGGGCCAGCGGTACTACGCGGACACGGTGTGTGAGACCTCGATTGCCGTCGGGCACCGCCTGATCAACTTGATTGCCCGTGTGCTGCGCACCGACGCTGCGACACAGCAGCGGATGGCAACCCACGGCGTGGGCGGAAAGAAAGTCCTAAAATGGCTTGGGCCGGGATACAAGCCGTTTAATTCCACCGATCGTGGTGCATGGCTCTCGCTCAACGAGGTGACCCTCAACGCGCTGCGCGATGTCGCTCCCGCGGGCCAAGGCGATGTGGCAGCGGCTGTGAACCGGCTGGCAGACCTGGAAGCCTCGCCGGAGTGGGGCGACGCGTTTGAGCACCGTGCCGAGAACTTTCACCGCTGGCGTCTTGAGCATGAGTATGTTGCCGGTGTCGATCAGGTCTCAGGCAACGCGCGTGACGTCTATGACCACACAAACCAGATCGTTACAGGTAAACGGTATGGGGGTTACAACGACGTGCGGTACTCGGCCGCTGACGGTCTCGGCGACCAGGCGGTGGTTCGTGCCCGCACGGGTCTGGTGGCGACCGCTCATGCCGCCGACGACGTTCTGCAGCATATTCTCGATGCTCTTCCCGACCTGACGAAAGGCTGCTGGATCGAACTCGGCACCTCGACCATCACCTCGGGCAGAGGAGGTCGGCGGAGGTCATAGCCGTCTGTTCGCCTCGCGACTCCGTCGATGCGCGGCGGACGAAGGCGTCGGTGCTCGACGTAGTAGTTCAAAGAGGAACATCCGGTAAGCCCACGCCGCTGTGAGCGCTGAGTGAAGCGGCCACGCTGCCGTGGCCCGGCCTCAGGTACGTCGTGTGAACCAACCGCTCCTAGCCCGGCACCGCCCAGGGCAGGAGTACTTAAACCCGGAGAGCGGTCGCTTGCCTGCGGGTAATGTGCTTCATCATGCTGCGGGGGCGGATCGCCTGCTTGCCGCACGCTGAAAGGTAGGGGTCATGGGGCTCCGACGCGGCCGCTCGGTCAACACGGAACTCGAAGCGATGGCCTTCATGGCCATCAGCGACACACCGGGCGCCAGCCCGAGCCCTCTCCGCGATCCCGCTCGCATCGCCGCCGTTGTCGAAGTCTTGCGCTCCGGGCTGTCCGCGTCCCTGGGTAGTGCAGGCCGGATCCATGGACTGCGCGTTCAAGCGCTCTTTCAAGCTGTCGTGGTCGCACTGGGGGCAGTGAAGTTCATCAAGCCGGAGGACTTCGGCATTTACTACAGCGACGATACGGACGGCGCGATCCTGCCCGCCGATTTCATGCTCGTCCTCGCGGACGGGCAACGAGTGCTGGTCGAGGTTAAGAACGTCGCGCCGAAGGATATGTCCGAGGGTTTCGTGATGCGCCGCCAGGACTTTGACGCTCACAAACGATATGCCGCGATGGCTGGTGCGCGACTGCTGTTCGCACACTACTGGGCGGGGTTGAAGATCTGGACCCTTGTCGACGCTGACATCATGACCGTCAACGCCAACAAGGTCCGGCTCAAGATCAACCAGGCCATGCGGGCCAGCCAGATGGCTGCACTCGGCGACGCCTGGATCGCGACGAAGCCACCACTGACCTTCACCGTCCACGTCGAACCCGAAGGCCAGCAACGGCTCGGCGACGGACACTATGAACTTCAGATAGCGGCCATCGAGATCGCTGCCGCGGGGCATGTACTGACCAATCCGGTCCAGAAACGAATGGCCGTCACCTTCATGTTGGGGAGCGACTGGACCGAGAACGTCGAGGTCCAGTTGACCCATGCCGACGTGGTAACAAAGATCGTATGCATACAGGAACCGTTCGGAGATCAGGACTACATCGACAAGATTGCCGAGCAAGGCTTCGCGTTTCTCGGACCGCTCAGCGCCGTTTACTCCCGCCTCTACCACATGGACACTGTCGACGAAGACGGTGAGATAACCGCGTTGAGCTCGGAACCTGAACCCGGCTTCTTGCGTGATCTCATCCCAGACGACTACTGGGAACGCGACGACGATCTCCTGCCTATCTGGAGATTCCAGATGGAGAGCATTGACCCGGCACACACGCCCGAACGTCCGCAAATCAGCGTTAGACGTTCTGGATAACATCCGGCCCAAGCTGACTCCAGCCAGGGCGAGTGAGCGGTTGAGCCGCGAACCGCGCGTTCGAGGACGCGCGCGCATCTAGAACGAGTCGTAGTCAGTCGCTGGTCCGTTCACGGACGATAGTCTGCTTGAGCTGTCCACGGGAGCTCGAACGATGTACGCGAAGTACGCGGGATGATCGAAACGACTGGACCGGCGATACTTTCCGCCTTCTACATATATCTGGATTTGGGCCGTGCCACCCGCCGCGAGTATGGGCCACGTTATGAGAATCGACCTCTGGTTGTGCCCTTATTGCTGTCCAGTACTTGCCAGCTGAGTTAGGCGAAGGCGCCGAGTATGTGGCCCCAGTCGCTGTTGTGGTTGGCGGTGAGGTGGGCGGGGCCGTCGGTGTGCCACCGACAGGGTCTCCGTGGCGTCGTAGACGGATCCGCCCGGCATCCGGGATTGGCAGACCCTGTGCCCTCCTCGTTCAGTAGCCCTCGTCCAGGAGCCGGATGATGTACGGGTTGAACACCTCGCGCCGGACGTGGGCGAAACTCGGGCGCACCAAGGCATGCGGGTGCCTTCCGGCCTCGTACCGCACTCGGTCGGCGAGTTTGGCGCGAAAGCGGTGCAAGGCGGGCCGCACGTCGAGGCGGTCCCATACCATGTCCGGCTGAGGGATCAGCATCATCTGATAGAAGCCCGGACAGTAGGCGTCGAACTCATCGAGATGATAGACGCGAGGCGATCGCAGACACCCGCCGTCGACGGCGACGGTCTCCAGCGGGAGATGGTAGCTGCGCCCGGCGAACGTGCGGACATGGTCATGCTCTCCGCGCGGCACTTCGCGGTAGTCGTGGACGGTCCGGCTGGCGCCGGCCGTCTCCGGCGCTAGCCGGGGTGTCGAGCCCACAAGTATGTGGTCCAGCGCGGACGTCGTCATGAAGTGAAGGCTGAGCAGGTAGTCGGCCGGTGCGATCGATGATGGCAGCAACGGGTCCGGCGTGTCCTCTGGCCACGTCTCGATCTTGTGACTGAATACGGTCCGGCCGTCATCAAGACGGTCGGTGAAGATTTGGGCCCGGTAAGCGAGATAATCGACGTCTCTCGCCGAGGCGCGGGAGAGGCGCGACAATCGGCTGACGATTGCGTCGAGGGCACGGCTGTCGTCGATGACTACTAGCAGGTCTAGGTCCGAAGCCGGTGCCCCGTATCGATTGCCCCGGACGTAGCTGAACGGAGCGTAGCTCGTCGAGCCGACCAACAGGCCCGAAGTGCTGGTGTCACCGAGAGCCTCACGTAGTGCGCGGGTGTCCCGCAGTCGACGGCAGGTCTCGACGACCGCCTCGTAGAGAGACGGCCGGCGCCGGGAGCCTCGATAGGGCGCCAGAGCCAGAATCCCGCGGTCGTCGGTGAAGTGGGTGCGGTACAGGTCGACGTCGACAACCTCATGCTGGTTGACGTCGGCCAGGACGGCCAGCAAGTGCTCACACATGAGCTCCTCCCGCCCGACGTAACTCCACGAGATCCGCAGGACAGCGTCAGCGAGGGCATCGGCGAGCGGGTCGGGCACGTATCCTGCTGTGCCGCCACTGAGAACCTGTATCCGCTGCTGGTAGAGTGCCCGCAGCCGGCGCCAGTCCGCCTCCCGTTCGGCTGCTGGCAGCACGTCGGCGACCAGACCCCGACGACGATAGCTTGTGGTCATGGCCACAACCCTCGGCGCTCCGGATCGGTCCGGCCAGAGGGTTCGGACGGACGGATGCGGCCGGTAGGTATGGATAGGGAAGAGGTCAAGAACGCTCTCGCGGACGCGCTGCACAAGCTTGCCGGCCGCGGCCACCTCAACCAGGAACTGGGGGAGGTCCTTGGTGCAGCCCGAGCCACTCTATCGGACTGGAGAAACGGCAAGAGCCTGCCCGACACCGTACGTGAGGGCTCGGACGGCCTCACCGTCATCGGTCGGCTTGAAGCACTTCCGACCTCCGACGAGGTGCGCGCTGTACTCCTTCCTATCCTGCAACGGGTACGCAGCCTGGCCGAGGCGAACGCTACGTCGCCGCGCCGCGGTCCTGACCTCGCCGAGAAGCTCCGGCCGGGCGGCACGGCCCTGCCGTCGCCTCCACCGAACTTCGTCCCGCGTCCGGCCGAGGGCGGTCGGTTGATCTCTGCCCTGATCGACGCCGACTCGGCGACCACGGTCGGTCTGGGATCGGCCGCGGCTGTCCACGGCACCGGCGGATACGGCAAGACAAGCCTCGCCGCCTGGGCCTGCCGTTCACCGGATGTCCAGGCGGCGTTCCCGGACGGTATCCACTGGGTCGAACTGGGTCGTGATCCATCGACGGAGACGATCGTCGGCGCGTTGTCGGATCTGGCCGCCATGCTGAGCGGTGAACCGCCCCGGGGCTATTCGACGGTGTTCGCCGCCGGTGCCGCGTTTGCCGGGGCCACGCGAGGCCGGCGGGCTCTGATCGTTGTCGACGACGTGTGGAACGCTCGCGATCTCGACCCTTTCCTGCGCGCCGACCCGACCTGCAAGCTCCTGGTGACCACACGCCAGCCGCGAAGCCTCCCCCCAGACGCCGTCCGGATCGAGGTCGACCGGATGACGCCGACGCAGGCACAGGCTCTTCTCGGGGCGGGGCTCGACCCGGCGACACAGCCGACGATCTTCCGCCTGTACGAGCGCTCCGGACGCTGGCCGATCGTGCTCAGCCTGCTCAACGGCGTACTGCGGAGCATGGTCGACGAATTCGGGCTGCCTGTCGCCGACGTCGTCGACGACATTGTCGCCCGACTCGATCGCCGTGGTGTCGCCGGGCTGGATGCGATCGCCGACGAGCGGGATCGGACCATCGCCGGCACTCTCGAGCTCAGCCTGGACGAGCTCGGCGCCACGGCGGGGGCGGACACCGGGCGGCGAATGGTGTCATTGTGCTGCTTCCCGGCAGGCACGCTGATTGATTACTCGTTGCTGGAGATCCTGTGGGGCGCCGACCGCCTTGACGTCCGCCGGACTTGCGCGGCTCTGGCCGCTCGCTCACTCGTGCAGGGGATCACCCGCGACGGGGTGCACCTTCACGAAGTGATCCACGACTACCTGCGGCGCTCCCGCTGGCCGGACGTCTTCACAGGGCATACGGAGCTGGTCAGGACGGCCCGCATGATGGTGACCGACGGCTGGCACGAGTTGCCACACCGGCTACCGGCGCTCGTCAACCTGCTGGCGTACCAACTCGTCAACGCCAACCTGGAGGATGAACTTCGATCGGCCTTGTCCGACCTGCGTTACCACGCAGCGCGGATGGTCGGCTCGGGCCCGGCCGGCCTGGCCAACGACACCTTCATCTGCTCCACCGCGTTCGCGCGCGATCCGTTCCTGGCCGCACTCGCCCGCTGCTTGTCGCTGGAAGGCCACGTGGTTGTCGGTCTCGATCGTATGGAAGATGTCGCCTCGACGTGGTATAGCCGCCTGGTCGGGCACCGCGAACTCCGATCCGGGGTGCAGTCGGCGGCAGACCTGCTGGCTGAAGCCCTGGTCGCCGAGCACCCGTTCCCAGACTTTCCCGATGAGCGCCTTCAGCAGGTGCTCCACGGTCACGCCGGCCCGGTGTCGGCTCTCGCCTGGCGCGACGACGGCAACCAGTTGGCGACCGCGTCCGAGGACGGCACGGTCCGGGTGTGGGAGCCACGGTCGGGGCGCGAACTGCTCAGCGTCCGCCTCCCCGCGGACCGCAAACCCGGCCGGCTCGCATGGAGCCGGGACGGTCTCCACATCGCTGCCGGCGGCGACGGGTTCGTGGCGCTGATCGACCCGGTCCTCGGCGACGTGCTGGCGCTCGAACCGCTGTCGGGTCCGGTCGGCAGCGTACGGTTCGCCCCCGGCTCCGACTATCTGCTGGTCGCGACGGGCGACGGCTTGGAAACCCGCATCCTGGACGGTCTCCGCCAGGGAGCACGGCTCGATCTCCCGGCCAAGTCGGCGATCTTCCTGGCCGACGGTCGAGCACTGGCCGCTGGGCTCGACGGCCCCGGACAGCTGTCGACTCTCGACGTCGCGACCGATTCCCTGTCGGTGCTCCGGCAGGTGGTGACCTCGGCTCAGGTGATCCGCGGCTTGGCCGGGCACCCTTCGGGCGATTCCGTGCTGGTCCTCGCGGCTGGCCCCGCGCTTCTACTCGTGGACTCCGGCAGCCTGGAGGTCGTCGCGCGATCCGCCGATCAGGAGTCGGCCCGGTCCACGGCCGCGTGGAACGACACCGGGATCCAACTCGCGGTTGGCACTGGAGACGGTCACGTCGACGTCTGGGGCCACCCTGAGGACGGCGCGGTGCATTTCGCCCCGGCCGACCCGCTGCGGCAGTCCTGGGAGGACCGGCTTGGATTCGTCACCACCCTCGATTACCACCGCGCGCAGGTGCGGGATGTGGCCTGGCAGCCTGGCGGCGACCAATTGGCGGTGGCGACCCACTCACCTGTTGTCCGCCTGTGGGGCGGCCTGCACGCCGATCGGGCGGCGCCCACCGACACCGGTTTGTACTGTGTCGCCTGGCAGCCGTCAGGCTCGCTCATCGCTGCAGGGAGCCTCGACGGCGAACTCCGCGTCGTGCGGGTCGGCGACGGCCATTCGTGGACCCGGGAGGCGCACGGCGGCCAGATCCGCGGGCTCGCGTGGTGCCCAGACGGCACCATGCTCGCCACGTACGGCGAGGACGGAAGACTGCTGATCTGGTCGGTCGAACCCGAGCCGAAGCCGCTGGCGTCGGTCACGCCGAACCAAGGGCCGGATGCGGCGATGAACGACTGGCCCGGTCCGGTCGTATGGACGACAGCGGGGATCGTTGTGGCCACGGGCGGCTTGGTCTCGTTGATTCATCTGATCGACCGGACTCTACGGCTCGCGGGCGAGGCGAATGTCGGTCAATTCGTCTCCGCCATGGCCTGCGCGCCAGGCGGAACACATGCCTTCGTTGGCACCGCCGACACCGCGTTGACCGTCGTGGACTTGGCTACGATGCACGTCGCGCACCACGATGCCGGTGACGAGACGATCACCGCCGTTCGTATGGTTGATGGGCGACCCGTCACCTGCGACCTGATAGGCCGGATGCATATCTGGGACCGGGAAACCTGGCGACCCCGCCCGTACGTCTTGCTTCCGACGGACACGTTCTACGACTCCGACGTGAGCGCCGACGGCGACGTGGTCGTCGCGATCGGCAGCGAGGGTTACGTATACCTGCGAAGTGGGGTGCCGGACAGACCTGCGTCGCGCCTGCGGGTCGACGCCGCCCTGAACGCCTGCGCCATCTCGCCCGGCGGCGACCAGGTCGCGTTTGCCGGAAGCGCTGGGCTGTATCGCTGCCGGATCGGCTGGAACACTTGATGATCCGGAATCCATGCTGCCCGCGGCGAGACGGCCGCGCCGCCAGCCACACCGTTGACTCGCAGGCCGGCACGCCGACGCGCTCCGGCGAGCCCACGAACCGCCGGAACCCCGGCGGCGTCGATGCTGGATTGTCTTCGTGGCCCGGTGCCTCTAGCTGAGGTAGTGGGTCACGATGTCTGCAACGGTCCGGGTGGACGTCCCATGGACCTCCGGCGATGCGCTGCTGGTATGCGAGGGATCGCCGCCCATGGTAGCCAATGGCTCGCCGTGGTAGTCGGTCTTCGCACTTCCGGGCTTCGGCATTCGAATGCGATACTTGCGGTGGTTCTTCTTGGGGGTGCCGATGACCGTACTCATCGCTGCGGCAATGACATTGATCGGAGTCGCGGTCGGCGGCTGGGTCACGCTACGAGCTCAGGACCGGTTGTTGCGACGCGACCACAGCACCCAATGGCGAGATATCCGTTTGGCGGCCTATACCGGCTATCTGGCCGCGTTTCGGGAGTACGTCGCCTACGTGCAGCGGCCGGGAGCGAATGTAACGGTGGTGCCGCGTCCGGTGCGGCCGCACGACCCGATGCCGGTTTTCGACGAAGCCGGAGCCGTCTATAAGGAGCGACTGGAGGCCGCCAAGACCACCCTGCGGCTGGTGTCGGGTCAGCCGCGCGTCGTGCGCTCGTCCAATCTGATGGTGCGCTGCGCCCGTCAGCTTGCTGCCGAACGCGCCGAGCATGCCGTCGAAACCATACCGGCACACACCTTCGAGCAATTGTGGTCCGCCGAACGGGAGTTTGTGCTCGCCGCGCGCGCGGAACTGGGATTGCCCCACGACTTCGAGATCGGGGACCGGCCGACTCGGCGTCCCGGGAGCAACGCGGACGAGCTGTCGCCGCTCGCGGTATGGATTCAGGCACCCGAATAGGGTCCGTCCAGGGGCCTGTCCACGCCCGGGGCGAAGTCATCACCGCGGACGTGGGCGAAGCTTTGCCGCAGCATGGCGTGCCGATGCCGCGTTGTCGCGATTCGGACGTGCTGAAGCGACACCTTTAGATTGGCGTGCGAATGTCTCGCCGAGTCCACGAGCGGACGGTTGGATCCAGAGGATCAGCGGGATGGTGCGGTGTGCTCAGTCCAGTTCGTCCCGTCCCACCAGCGCAGGACGGTGGGCTGAGCGCTGTCCGGGTACCAACCGGCCGGCGCCGATGGTGGAGGTGGGCGCGGTGGAACTACCGGGTCTGTTGTAGTGGTCTCGACGGCCGCATGCGGTGGTCGGTGCCCGTCGACTGGCAGGTCAACGGTGCGAAGGTGGCCTCCGGCAAGCGCCTGTGCCAGTGCCTCGCGCAACGGTTCGAAGCGTTTGACCTGCTGTTTGGTTACGAGGACGGCGTTTGGGTTCGCCGCAGCATCGATTGTGGTGCTGGCTTCTGGGTCTTCGCCGATTACTACGAATTTCAAGTACCCATTCACCAGCATTGACGGCGACTTCCACTCAACATGCTCCAGGTAGTTGAGTGGGATTCGCCTCGACTCGTACCCGTTTACGTTGGCTGAAAGCTTCGCGACCACACCGGTGCGTTGGATGTTGATCCACCACCCGTCGAAGGTAATGGTGCCGTCATGGCCTTTGGCCGTAATCAGTTCGGGCAGGGCCAATGGCTGGACGTCACGGGGTTCGGCCGACGTTAGATGCGCCCGCATCGCTGGTTGCGATGTGGCCTGGTTTGCAGGTTGGGCGGCATGTCCGACAACTTTCGTGTCGTAGATGCCAGTCCCGGGTACGCGGAGCGTGCGCCGTAGTTTGCCGTCCGCACCGATGCCGACCCGGACTGGACCGGCGCCGGCGCTGACGCCGATGCCCTTTTTTGATGCGGTGAACCGCACAGGGCCAAGCTTCTTAGACTTTCGGAACTGGACCATATTCGGATATCGGAGCTGGCAGCACGGGTGATACAGGTCACTCCTTTGGATGCGAGTTTCGCAGACATAAGCGCCGACGCTGCGGCGGGCCGAACGCAGGATAAAGCCGATGAGCGCTCACACTACGTCGGCGATGTGCACCGTCAGCGCCTCGTAGCCACGTCGGCGCCTGGGCTCGCCTCGACCGTGATCACCATCTCTCGAGTTGCCCGATAACCATGAGTCGAGGGCGCCCACTGGATCCGGTCCGGCCACCTCATGCCGCACCGTCCTAGCGATAGTTGCCCGATAGCCGTAGTTATCTGGCAACTTGCGACCGTTCGAACAACCCGCCCGACACGTTCCCTGAACAGCATCGGTACAGGAGCCACTACGGCCTGCGCTCCTGGTGGACAAGCGGCAGACAGTCCGCCGGTCACCCCGTGTCGATTCCGGTGCGATCCTGACCCAGTAGTTCCGGGCGAACGCTGACCCACCCTGTGACGAATCATGAGGTGCTCAACGTGGAGGACTGGGCGGAGATCCGCCGATTGCATCGGGCCGAAGGCATGCCGATCCGGGCCATCGCCCGGCATCTACACGTCTCGAAGAACACCGTAAAGAAGGCCCTAGCTGCGCACCAACCCCCGAGATACCAACGGCCGTCCAAGGGTTCGGCCGTCGATGCGTTCGAACCGCAGATCCGGGCGCTGCTATCGGAGTTCCCGGACATGCCGACGACGGTGATCATGGAACGAGTCGGTTGGCAGCGCGGCAAAACCGTGTTCTTCGAGCGAGTCCAGCAGCTGCGACCCTTGTTCAAGCCACCGGACCCGGCCTCGCGCACCGAGTATCAGACTGGCGAGCTCGCTCAGTGCGACCTGTGGTTCCCGCCTGCCGATATCCCGTTGGGGTTCGGGCATGTCGGTCGACCGCCGGTGCTGGTCATGGTGAGCGGGTATTCGCGGGTCATCGCCGCGGTGATGCTCGCTACCCGGCAAAGCCCTGATCTGCTGGCCGGGCATTGGGCGTTGATCTCACACTGGGGCCGGGTGCCGCGCGCACTGGTGTGGGACAACGAATCCGCAGTCGGGCAATGGCGCGGCGGCAAACCCCAGCTGACCGACGCGATGAACGCCTTCCGTGGAACGCTCGGCATCAAGATAATCCAATGTCGTCCCGCTGACCCTGAAGCGAAAGGACTCGTCGAACGCGCCAACGGCTACCTCGAGACCTCGTTCCTTCCCGGCCGAAGCTTCATCGGCCCAGATGATTTCAACGCTCAGCTCGCCGAGTGGCTGGAGCGGGCGAACCAGCGCCACCATCGGCGATTGGGTTGTCGGCCGGTCGATCGTTGGTCTGCCGATCGAGCCGCGATGCTCGAACTGCCGCCGGTCGACCCGGTCGTCGGGTGGCGGCTAACGACGCGGCTGCCGCGCGACCACTACGTGCGCTTGGACTCCAATGACTACTCGGTGCATCCAGCAGTGATCGGCCGCAACGTCGACATTCGTGCCGACCTGCACCGGGTGGTGATCCTCTGCGGCGGCACCGAAGTCGGGCGTCACGAACGGTGCTGGGCGCGGCATCAGACCATCAGCGATCGCGTCCACATCGCCGCGGCTGCCCAGATGAGGCGGTCTCGCGGTCTGGCGGCCGTGCCGATGGTCGACACGTTGGTCGAGCATCGCGATCTCACCGACTATGACCGGATGTTCGACCTCGACAGTGAAGGGATCGCCTGATGACCGCCAAGTCCTCCACCAGCGGCGCCCGCAATGTAGGTTCTGAAATCGCTTATCTGGCAAGAGTTCTCAAAGCGCCCACCCTGGCTGGCGCGGTCGACCGGCTCGCCGAGCGTGCTCGCTCGGAAGGCTGGACTCATGAGGAGTTCCTTGCCGCGTGTCTGCAACGCGAAGTCGCTGCCCGCGAAGCTCACGGCGGCGAAGGCCGCATCCGCGCCGCCCGGTTCCCATCACGGAAATCCCTGGAAGAGTTCGACTTCGACCATCAACGCTCACTCAAACGTGACACCATCACTCACCTCGGAACCCTGGATTTCATCACCGCCCGCGACAACGTCGTCTTCCTCGGCCCACCCGGAACCGGCAAGACACATCTATCGATCGGGCTCAGTATCCGCGCGTGCCAAGCGGGACATCGTGTGGCATTCGCGACCGCCGCCGAATGGGTTGCCCGTCTAGCCGAGTCCCACCAGGCCGGAAAACTGCAGGCAGAGCTGATCAAGCTCGGCCGGATTCCGCTCCTGGTAGTCGACGAGGTCGGCTACATCCCCTTCGAATCCGAAGCGGCCAACCTGTTCTTCCAGCTGGTCTCGTCCCGATACGAACGGGCAAGTTTGATCGTGACCAGCAACAAACCCTTCGGCCGCTGGGGCGAGGTGTTCGGAGACGACATCGTTGCCGCGGCCATGATCGACCGCCTCGTCCACCACGCCGAGGTCATCTCCCTCAAAGGCGATAGCTACCGCCTCAAAGACCGCGATCTCGGCCGCGTTCCCGCGGCCAAAACCAACGACTGAGCAACGCGCTATACGCGACATTTTCCGCGTTGGTTTCTTGGCTGCCGTACGAGTTCTGTGCAGGGTTATGGCTGTTGGAGGCTGAGTGCGGCGGTTGGGCAGGCGTGGACGGCGGCGGTGACTTGGGCGTGTTGGTGGGGTGGGATGTGGTCGGTGCTGAGGTGCATGGTGCCGGTGTGGTCGAGGGTGAAGTGGTGTGGTGCAAGGGACACGCAGATGCCGGTGTGGAGACAGGCGGTGGGGTCGACGGCGATTTTCATGGCTGTTCCGGTCCGGTGGGTCGTGGACTGGTGGCCTGTGCGGGGTTGGGATCGAGCGGTGCGAGGTCGCTGGTGGTGGTGTGGTCGTGGCTGTTGTAGACGGTGGTGAGGTTGGTGTGGCGTTGGGTGTAGGCGTGGTAGCGGGTGTGGAGGGCTTTGATGAGTGGGTCCACCGGTGGGGTGGGCAGGGTTCGGCGGCCGCCGAGGGTGCGTAGTTGGTGGCCGATACTGCTGCCGCGCACGAGGGTCATGGACAGGGCGCCGCCGAGGATGGCCCAGCTGTTGAGGTTCAGGGTGCGGTATCGGGTGTGGGCGATGGCGGTGGATACGACGGTGGGGCCGAACAGGTGGGTGAGGTGGCCCAGTAGCAGTGGTGTGAACAGGTGGCGGGAGACAGGGCTGAGGATCTGGCGGGCCCAGGCGGTATCTGGGGCTAGGCTCAGGGGGATGTCGGTGGTGGTGTCGACGAGCACGCGTGCGACTTCGGGTGTCCAGGCCGAGGGTTCACCGATGTGGGTGACGATGTAGTCGCCGTAGTCGATGATGTCGGTGGCGGTGTCGGGGATCAGGTAGGCGGGGGCGCCGAGCAGGTAGGCGATGTAGCCCCAGTAGTCGGTGACGGCTTCCATATCGGCGGGGGTGCATGTGTGGCCGAGGGCGTGGTCGTAGAACAGTGGTACCAGTCCGAACGCGAGGTAGCCCGCGGCGAGTCCGGACGCCGAGATGGGGGCACCGTATTGGTCGTAGGCGTCGGGGCCCCAGGTTTTGCGCAGCGCGCGGCTGACTTGGGCGTGCATGAGCCCGATCCGGACCACGTCTTTGAACCCGTCTCCGTGTCGTGTGAGTGCGTCTGCGCGGGTGACGGTTTCGAAGAAGGCGAAGGTTTCCAGGTTGCGGCGCATGCCGTCGCGGGCGAAGCGGCCGGTCGCGCCTACCGCGGCCGAGACGTCCGGGGCCATGATCGTGTTGATGAGGTTGACGGTCAGTTCGGTGGCGCGGCCCAGCGGGGATCGTGAGAGCCACACCCGCCGACCGGCTTCTATGCGTTCGGGAGCGAACCGGGCTGGTGGATTGTCCAGCTTGTCGAACAACCGCACCAGCTCGCGGGGTGGATCGTCGAGGGTGGCGATCCCGTCCTCGAGTGCGGTGTCGAACAGTTGGCGTCCTCGGGCGGGACCTTCGCGGTGAAACATCGCGACCACGTCGTCCATCAGTTCGTCGCTTTGCCAGCGATGGTCGGCATGCAGGCGGGCCAGCGGTGTCTGCGAGGGGCCATCCTCGACGGGACGCCACGGGGTGAGCAGGAACCGGCGCAACGGCTGCCACAGCTCGCTGGCCGCGTACCCGCGAGGCGCCGGCCGCAGATCCATGCCCTCGCGGTAGTAGTAGTCGAACCGATGGGCGGGCTGCTCGACGGGGCTGGACGAGGAGTGGTCGGGATGTATTTGCGTCATGGCGGACTCTCTTGTGGGCCTTGATGATTCATCTCTTGGCAGTCGCTGGGGATGTTCGGCCCGGCACGGCCGGAGCTGCGGGGAGACGGTCTTGCCGGTCGATGGCCCGATGGCGGGTTTGCTAGCAGCGTGCGCACCTCGGCGTCCGGACCGGCGCCCGCGGCGCTACGCCCCATCGAGTACTGAATGTTACATGGAACGCTACTCATGTAACTCATGTAACGTCAAGGGGGTGCTGACCTCTGCGACCTCACTGATCGAGATGCTGGGTCGCGTGCTCACCGGCGAGGCCGAGGTAAGCGCGCAGCGCACCGAACAACGCATCCTCGATGCCGTGATCGAGGAATTGCTGGTCACGCCGCTTCGGAAGCTGACCTTGGAAGACGTCGCCCGCAGGGCTGGGCTGACCCGGATGACCGTGTACCGGCGCTTCGGTGACCGCGAGGGCCTGATCCAAGCCACCCTTACCCGCGAGGTGTCACGATTCCTCGGCGCGGTCCAACAGGTGGCCGACGCCGAAACCGAGCCTGCGGCCAAGACCTGCGAAGCCTTCGCCACCGGTCTGCATTTGGCCTACTCGCACCCGCTTGTGGAGCACTGGCGGCGCACCGACCCCGGCGCCCTGCTGAACTACCTGCTGGCCGACAACGGACTCATGTTCGCCGCCGCCAGCGCCATGATCGCCGACAACCTCGCCACCCTCACCCCGCCCCCGCGCGACCCTTTGCAGACCGCCGAAATCCTCGCCCGCCTGTTCACCGCCCTGGTCCTCATCCCCCCGACCACCCTCGACCTCACCGACCCCGACGCCGCCCGCCAACTCGCCCGCGACACCATCGCCCCACTAGCCCTCACCACCCCGTAACAAGAGCCAGGCCTCTGCCAAGAATCGGTCGGTCGCCCTGCTGGCACTCGCAGCTTTCATCGCAACCATCCACTCCGACGCAAACTCAGGCCCTCGCACCAAGGCGAGCGCACGTTCATCGGGCACTGTGGGACGTCCGCTTAGGCGGCTGGGTCACGATTGTCCCGGAAGATCCGGGTCAGGTTCGAACCGGAATTGACACCCCGGACACTTCACCTACCGGACCGGACAGCCGTCCGGCCGGCGGACACCGGACAGACGGACACTGGACAGACTGACACCGGACAGGCATCCGCCTGGCGGACAGCTCAGGTGTCCGTCAGCTTTGTTCATCATGGTCAGTGCGGTTCCCGGATTCGGAGTCCACGGTGTCGATGACACCTCCAAGGAAGGTCGCATAAAGCCCCGCGAATGTACGGGCGGACTTCACGAAATTGGCCGCCGCGGATGGAGAAACGGCCACGGGGGCGATCTCAGCACGGGTATGCAGATCCTTGAGCTTACGGAACACGTCAGCAAGATCGCTGGGTGTGCCTGGCCAGAGCTCGAACCCTACGGGAGCAGCCTCCAGCATTTCGGCTATCAGTTCGTTGAGGCGGGAGCCCCGGCTGAGGACTACCGCTCCCGGATACTTCTGAACCGCTGAGGGGAACGAGACCCTGGCGTGCTCGTTTGAGTAGCTTCTCAGCCTCTCGGCGCTGGTCCTGAGGATCTGAAGCTTTTCCGGGCGGAGGGTTTTGGCTGTCGATATGGCGAGCGGAGGTATCTTGACCACTGTCGCCTCATCGGTGGCTGTGATGTGATCCTCGGCTTCTGCCATGCGCGGTGCCTCCGCCGCTTGCTGGGCTTCTTCAGCGACCCTCTCGCTCTCTGCCTCGATCGTCGCCGTGAAGCCGGCCACGCTGATCGAACCGGATTTGATGCGGTCCACCAGTTTTGCGATCGGGTCACGGAGATCGCGGAGATAGATCACCGCAGCGCAGACGACGACGGGCCACTTCAGCGCGTTGATGTATGCCAGAACCACTTCCGGAGCTGCCATCCGGCGAATCGTAGTCGCGGAGCTACTCAGTCGGCGGCATCTGTCCGTCCGGGCCGGGTCGGGGGACGCCTGCGGAGTCCAGGTGCTCGTGAACGCGGCAGGTTCGGTACGTCGGCGGGATCCATTCAGATGGAGACCGCCCCGGACAGCAGCTTCTCGGTGGGCAGCTGGTTATTGAAGCCGATTTCGTGCTGTCGATCGACTGATGCTCGACGCCTGGCGGACTGGCGTCGACGCCCACCATGTTCGAAAGTGCTTTGAACGCCAATTCGCTCGAATGCATGGCTCCGCCAATGGTGCGCAGCGTCGAGACAGCCATAGCTGCCAGTTGATGGGTAGTCGGATGCGCCGCTCTGGGGCGGGCCGGTGGGTAGCCACATGCACTGATCGACAACGTCTTCGAACCCGACAGAACCCAGTCACCGAGCTCGCTCATTCGGTCGTTCAACCCTGAGGCACTGAGGATGCGTACAAGGTGACGGTGTCGTTCCAGGACAGGAACCGGTCGCGGTTGGCGAAGCAATAGATGTCGCTGGTGTCGACCAGAAGACGCGCCGCTGGAGGCCGGATGCCGCGCAGGTCAATTAGTTCGTCCGTATGGTTAACGGTCTGCCCATCTAGTGCAACCCTAATCTGACTCCGGCGAGTAACGTCCTTGAACGTTGCCCGAGGGCGACGACTTTGTTGGGGCCGAGGGCGGCCCCTGGCCCGCTGGCACCCGGAGCTTGTCGGTGGGCCCTGATATGCCGTCATTTTCCAATCGAGTTGTGGGAGAGAACCACACAAGATCCTGACTCCGGGGCCGGACCTTGGTTCACCAGACGAAGCATTTCGTACTGGTCGAGCTAAGGCCGTCCGTTTGCCTCTCGACCAGAAACTGCAGAGAGGTAAGGACTCAGTGGACCCCTTCATACTCATCGGGGCAATCACAGGCGTCTCAGGTACGGCTTCCGCCGCTGCTGCTCACGTCGCCAACACTCGGACCAAGGTCAGACTCGTACGCGAGGCATTGGACGGTGTTCCGCCAGCGGAGAAGCCTGCCGTCCTTGAAGCGCTCGCCGCTATCCTGTAGTTCCGAGACGCAAAGGCCCCACCGGCTGTGCAAGCTGTTGGGGGCCTTTGCGTTTCATCCGCGCAGTTCCGCCGACAGGAACCTTCGTCGCCCCGGCCAGGTCCGCGCCGTTCGGCCGCGTGGTAGTCGCGCCGACCCTCCGTGTTCTGGCTGGGCGCGGCACTGCGGAACGTCAAAGCAGGGTGTAGGTGGTGATGGTGGCCAGGGTCAAGGTCAGGGTGGCTCCAAACCCGATCGTGCCAGTGCGGACAGCAGCGAGCATGGTGGCCCCGTCGGCCTTAGCGAGGATGCCGGCGCAGAGGCCGGTGATGATCGCGAGTAGCGCGGTGCCAGCAAACAGCAGCGCCTTGGTGATGGTGGGCATGGGTTTCCATTCGGGTTGTCGTGAACCGGACGAATACCAGTGCAGCGAATCCAATGCCCCACAACCCATATCGCACAGCGCTACAGTGCCTCTGTGCAGGCGAAACAGGTGTGCGAGTCGCCGCGACTCGCTACGAGTCCTACTGCCGTCGACTCGGCCGGGTCGAGCGAGCATTGACAGCGCCAGACGCCTACTCCGTGTTCGTCGCGGACCTGGACCGCTTGCATGCGGCCGCGGGATACCCCACCGCAGCCCGGATCTCGTCGGCGATCAGTATCAGCTACAAACAGAAGGTCGCTGCCTCTACGATCAAGGGCTGGCTAGGCGAGAGGAACAGCCCACGACGGATCCCCCGTGAACACCAGAGCCGAAAGTTCGCTCTCGTCCTCTCCTATCTGCACGAATGTGCCAATAGACCATTCGATCGCGATGTCCCGCAGTCATGGGAGCTCCGTCGCCGCGCCGCGGAGAACGGACGCCCCAAGACTGAGGATGGCCACGCGGGCGCTCCAACTCCCGCAGATGACGGATCGGGCCGCTATGCCGATGTGAAGCCGGTGTATGCAGGCGTGAACGGTGAGCCGTCGTCGCTGGCTGGGCGGTCGCTATATGTGACGCAGGTTCGAGAGTTCATCGCCCCTATCGGTGGTCTGCGCGACCGCGCCTCCGAGATGGAAATGCTGGCCCGGTTCTGCCGAGGCAGGAGCCCGTATCTATGGGTGCGTGCTGATCCTTGGGCTGGCAAGTCGGCGATGCTGTCGACGTTCGCGGTGAAACCGCCTGCCGATCTCACCGTGGTGAGTTTCTTCGTTACTGACCGCCTTGCCGACCAGAACACCCACACTGCCTTCACCGCCGCAATCCTGGATCAACTCGCGGCATTGCTACCCGAACACAGGGAAGTGATCTCGGTAGCGGCGATTAACCGTGACGGGCTGCGCAACGAGCTTCTCTCGATCGCTGCCGATCAAGAGGAAAAAGCGAAGCGACGGCTGGTGCTGGTGGTCGACGGGCTGGACGAGGATACTGGAACACCGCCGATCGCGGGCCTGCTTCCGGCCCAGCCCCCGCAGAACCTGCGAGTTATCGTCGCTAGTCGCCACGGCCCGGAGTTGCCGATCCCGCAACGACATCCCCTCACCAATGCGAAGTCACACCTGCTCAAGCCCTCACCGTTCGCTGCCGACATCCGCTCGCGCGCGGTCACAGAACTCGATACCCTGCTGCGCGGCCCGAACAGTCAGCGCGACCTGCTCGCCCTGATCACCGCCGCAAACGGCCTGTCCACGAGCGAACTCGTCGGCCTCACTGTGATGGCACCCTACGAGATCGACGGACTGCTGAGCGCGGTCACTGGACGTAGCTTCCGCGCCCGCGCAAGCAGGACCGACCGCGACGACGGGACGAATCCGGTTTATGTGCTGGCGCACGAAACCTTGCAGCGCACCGCCGAACACCGACTCGGCCCCCACCACATCAATAGGGCCTTGACACATTTGCATAGGTGGGCCGAACACTACCGCGATCAGGGTTGGCCATCGCACACCCCCGATTTCTTACTGCAGCGCTACTTCCCGGTGCTCGAACGCCACGGCGACCTGCCGCGGATGGTCGCGCTGGCACTCGATGCCACCCGCCACCGGCTGATCGCCAAACGCACCGGCAGCGGCTGGATCCCGCTCGCCGAGATACGCACCGTACAGCGGCACATCTGTGAACAGCGCGACCCCGACCTGCTCACCACTGTTCGTCTCGCCCGCTATCGCGACAGCCTGTACCATCGCAGCAACACCACCTTTCGATGGCCGACAAACCTGTGGGGCCGCAGTGCCCAACATGTCGCACGATATTGGACGGAAGCTCAGAGTGGTGACAACAATGAACCGGGGCGGCAGCACGAAGCCCTCGCCCGCGACATCACCGATACCAAACAGTGGGATGACGCGCTGGTCCGTCTCGCCGAGTTCACCGCGGCGATCGATCCTGATCGGGCTGAAATCCTGGTCCACGACATAAACGAACCGTGGCGGCGGGCCGAAGCATTGACCCGCATCGCCGAGGTAGTCGCGAGAACAAACCCCGACCGGGCTGAAATCCTGATCCATGACATAAACGAACCGTGGCGGCGGGCCGAAGCATTGACCCGCATCGCCGAGGTAGTCGCGAGAACAAACCCCGACCGCTGCCGAATGGATCGACTCGCCGATCGAGCCGAAGCCCTCGTCGGCGACATCACCGACACATCCCGGCGAGCGGACGCGCGGGCCCGCATCGCTGGGGTTGTCGCGAGAACTGACCCCGACCGAGCCGAAGCTCTGGTAGGCGACATCACCGACGCGTGGCGGCGGGCCGAAGCACTGACCCGCATCGCCGAAGTAATCGCTAGAACCAACCCCGACCGAGTGGATCGACTCGCCGATCAGGGCGAACTCCTGATCCGCGATTTCACCGACCCATGGTGGAAGGCCAATACGATGGCCCGTCTTGCTGGAATTATTGCAGAAGCCGATCCCGACCGGGCAACTCAACTCGCTGATCGAGCCGAAGCCCTCGTCGGCGACATCACCGACACATCTCGGCGAGCCGACGCGCTGGCCGGCATCGCCGAGGCAGTCGCAAGAACCAAGCCCGACCGAGTGGATCGACTCATCGATCAGGGCGAACTCCTAATCCGCGATATCACCGACCCATGGTGGAAGGCCGAAGCACAGGCCCGTCTAGCCGCGGCAGTGGTGGAAACCGATCCAGACCGAGCGGAAACCCTAGCGCGCAACATCGGCGATCCGAAGCGGCAGTCCGCCGCACTCATCTACCTCGCAACTGTGGTCGAAGGTGCCAACGTCCGATTTCAAGGGCGCACCACCCCCGGCTCAAGTTCCGGCAGAGACCAGTCAGCGGTCGCCACTGAGAAACCGGCAGGTATAAGGGCGAAACGTCTCCTCGCGCGTGCCTGGGCAGTTTGGCGGTGGGAGGCTCCGCTGTCGGCGCTGGCCATTGTTGACAAACCGATCCTGGCCACCGTCGTGTCCGAAGTCACCGCCGAATCGATGAATTCGCCGATTCATCAGAACCCGGACATAGGCACCGACCTCTGATGCAGGGAGTGGCCCTGCCACAACGACCGCAATACCAACCAGGCCTGCGCTGGGTATGCAGCAGCCTGCGCCTCAGACTCGACAAATTAACACCGCGAGTGTTATCGCCGCGAATACGGGTGTAGACCTCGATGTACGGTGGCCGTGATCTCAGGTGCCTAACTCTGTTTCGCATAGAACGCACCGTTTCTCATCATCGCTGACCGGATGCCTTACCTTGCTCTTCGCACACCGGCTGAGGCGATTCGGACTCGGCAGTCACCGCGGGTGGGGTGCTATCGGGTTCAGGAGCCCGATCTCCCGATGAGATTGCATCATGAATTGTATGCCCCTGGCGGTAAGACTCACGAGGCGGTCTTCCGGGAAGCCATGGCCATTCCGCTGGTCGAGGAAAAGTAGACTCGGTCAGGGCGGGGAGATCGAGTTCATCCCGCATCGCGTTGCGGAGCACTTGAAGTAGGTCGCGGGCCTGAAACCAAGCCGGGTAGTAGCCTACGAACATACGGCTTTCTGAGACCTCGTCAGAGAGCATCAAGAGAGCGCCTGACATGCGGTCAGCTAGGTCGACAACCCGTGGAGACGCCATGAGTTGAATTTCGAACAAAAGCACCTGAAGTTCAGTGTCCCATTTGTGAACATACTCAAGAACGCCACTCCTTAGAGTCTCGGCATCCTCAATAGAAATGCTATTTGTATCGTCATATGGCATCAGGGTGGCGATCGCATCCACCTCACGGAGCATCGATTCGCATAACAAGAGATACTTTGCGTATATTTGCCTGAGATCGGTTAACCATCGACGTTTATCTTCATCGGTTTGCTTCTGTTGGACTGAGCGCTGGTTCAGGAATCCAGTTAACAAAACACCCGAAATACCGCCAATGAGAGTGAATGAACCGATCAATATCGCCGTCAGGGGCCCCATGCGCCAAAGATAGCCGGAAAGACCGCTAGATGCGACGGTTTGGTTCCTGAACCATCGGCGGCTGAACATCCGCTCTTGCCGCGATCCGCGCGTTTCTAATCGGCCAGCCCGGGCCCCGTGGAAGATCAACGGGCCGAGGAATTCCCGCTGGCCCTGGGGCAGGTTCGCGCCCAACTACTGGACGCAGCTGCCCTCGGCAAGCATCTGAGCCCGGCGCAGTTGGAGAGAACGCGGTCAGGAAATTGCCGACGCGCTGCGCGTTTACGGTTGCCCGGACTGACTCAAGTCGACTGGCCGCGAGTCTCGGGCGTATGTGATCTCCGCCTGCTGTGCGGGATCGGCAGATCTCAGGAGGCACTTACGTTGAAAACCAAGAAGAGATCACAGAGTGGGGCGTGCAGGTGCAGGATTAGCTGTCGAGGCTTCTGATGGTCGAAGTGCCGGAAGTAGGTGGTGTGGTGGCGGGGGATAGGAAGCTCGTAGCGGCAGCGATCATCGTGCCGCTGCTCATCCTGCTGGTGGGCATGCTGTTGTTGTTCGGAACACCGGCATCGAAGAACAGCTCGCTCGTGGCGGCGGCGTTCACGTTTTGCGGTGCTGTCGTCACAGCGTGGGTGTCGATGATCGGGTTGGTGCTCAAGAAACTGGCCGACGCACGGTTGGAGCGCGAGCGTGAGTTGGCCGAGGCACGATTGGAACGCGAGCATCAGGATGAAAGCAACAGGTTGCGGCTGGACGCGGCCATGCGCGCCGGGCAGTTGCTTGCCTCCGACGCCACCCACCCTCCTGCTCCCGCCGTGGTGGCATCCGGCTTGCTTGTCCTGACCAGGCTGGACCAGGTCGGGCTGGCGGTAACACTATTGGTGGATCTGTGGACCGAGGAGAACCCTCGGATTTCCTCGGAAGCAGCGATTCTCGTCATTGACGCCGCCCTGCGTTCTACGACACCGACGACACAACTGGTCGCCGCGGAAATCCTGTGCCGCAACGCAACCAGGCTCGATCCTTGCCAGTCTCTGCACTGGCCGAGCTCGTTGGAAGGCAGATGGAACCCGGACTTCAGCGGCAGGACCAAGTTGCTGATTATCGAGGCGCTGGCGGACATGATGTTGACTGCCCCAGCGAACGAAGCCGCTCTACGCGCGGTCGCCGTGCGACTGTACGCGGTCTGGGACGCTGAGATTGGAGACGACCGAGTCCGTGGATGCGTCGGGAAACTGCTCAAAGCCCTGTTGCCGCAGCTCGAACTGCTCGGATACAGCAACTTCATGCACGGCAACCGCGAGGTGCGGCTCGAACAGCTCATTGCCGCAGGCAGCAGCGCGCACGCCAATCCGGACGGCTTCCTCGACCAACTGTCCACTCGGCTCGCAGAGCAGCTATCTACTTGGTCCTTGACGTGCGGAGGTCTGCCGCAGAACCCAGGCAGCCTCGCTGCGGCCTATTGCGGCACCCCCGAACCCCTTCCGGAGCACACCAGCTGAGTTCACCGCCTCTCGGCTAAACCATTTCACCAGAGCGCCCGGGCGTCCCTGTGTCTTACTGTCTGACTTGGGTTAACTCAAGTGAGCTGTAATAGCTGCTGGGCGCGCGGCCTGGCCTCGCGGTTGTCAGCCAGCTGTGGAGGGCAGCACGCCAACGTTCCAGTCGAGGACCTGCGGGCCCGCTTCGATCTCTGAGGAGCTGCTCGAAATCAGTCCCCGCCGAACGGCGGAAGCTGTTGCTCTCGGCGCATGTCGGGGATTCCATCGCTGTCCTCGTCGCGGGCTTCGTGTTCGGCGATGACGCGGTAGGCCCGGTTACGGAATCGCAGCACCACGGTGGCCGGCAGTGCGGCGGTGAGGGTGCCAGTAGCACTCCGATGCGCACGTGATCACCACGCACTGCGCTGAAGGCGTTAACCAGAATCGTTGTACCACACACGGCACGGAGGGCGCGGCGCATCAGCCTTCGAACAGCGACATCAAGATGTGTGCTGCGCCAACCACATAGCACTTGGCACGTTCTGCGTCGGGCCGCGAGCGGGCCTCGACGAGAGTTTGAGAACGGTATTTGAACCCAGGCCTCTCGTCGACCTCGGTCTGCGTGTGGTCGAGTTTTGGGTGGCGTGCTTGGGGAATTTCGGCTTTGATGGGGTTGGGAGAATCGGTGGACGGGTCCGGGAGCCTGATGCCCTATGTCCAGATTCGATCGTCAACAGTTCCACACCCTTCTGAACCGCTATCTGGACGAGGCGCAGTCCCTGCTCCCGCCGGAAAGTCCCGATCCGTCAGATCCGTTGCGCTTGTCGGAGTTCGCGGTGTCGCTCATCAACGATCGCTCGCGGATCTGTGGGCAGCGCGTGTTCGAGTCGATGGGGTGGCCGCCGGGCACAGCGATCGGTTTCGGGGTGGTCGATGGGGTGGTCACGATCGGTGCGGTGGTGCGGAGTCGTTCGGTGATCGACAGTCGCGGGCATGCCCGGTTGCCGGCGGCGACACGGCGTGCGGCTGGTATCGAGCCGGGGGATCCGGTGCTCCTGGTGGCGATGCCCGAGGAGGGCCTTGTTGCGGTGATGGGCCCGCGGATGCTGGAGCAGGCCCTGGCGTCGGTGCTGGCTCCATTGCGAGATCCGCAGTCTCGGTTCGTGATCCCGATCCTGGGACCGCGCGAGCGCTAGCTGCGGCGTAGCGGTCCTCACTTGCAGCGTTTCTGACCGGCCTTGTTGCGAAGCTACAGGGTCGTTGCGGCCCTTTACACCGTGGATTGCTGGCTCGCATCGATTCGAGCAAACGTGCTCGGCAGGACACGCCGGGCACGTCTGCCTTCGTCCTCATCGGACCAGCGACCACCCCGTTATCGGGAACAGGCCACTCGGTCGGGTATCGAGCGGGTTCCCGTCTGCGTCCAGCAAACCTTTCGCGTGTCTCAACTGCGTCGTGACACGTGTGCGAGGGTGCGCGGGAATCGCCTCGGACACGTATCGGTGACACCGATGACGGGAAAGTGCGCTGGGAGAGGCCTGATTGGCGCATCTGCGACGTGCTCGAGAGCTCTCGAACCCCCGAAAGCGACATACGTGACACATCTACGTGTCAAAGCTGTGCGCGAGAGGGGACTTGAACCCCTACGTCCGTGGACACCAGAACCTAAATCTGGCGCGTCTGCCAATTTCGCCACTCGCGCGTGATGGTACGACCGTGCAAACTCTACCGGGCTTGACCGACTTCGCGAAGCTCCGGGCGGGCGTGGCGTACTGGTCAGTAACCCTACCAGGGATTATAACGATTAGATAACTGTCAACATGAGGAGAGCTCATGTTTCGTACGGGTTAGTAACCCGGTAGACCAGCGTGTTCAAACATGAGGAAGGGTCATGTTTGACATCATTCTGGTACGGATGTGCACGAATACTCGGCGGTATGCCCCGTAGCCGCCGAGCAAACGTGAGGATTTCCTCATGATTTTGGCTATCCTCGCCCGTATCAGGCCCCAACGCTGAGGAACACCTGCGCACCGGAGGGAGCGGCGTGTCTCGCAGGGCACGTCGCCAGGAAAAGGAAGTCGAATCGTCTTGACGATCAACGAGAGCACCGAGACCGGTACCGGACAGAGCGCGAAGGTTGGAGCCACCCACGGGGGTGGGGACCGCTCGCCGCTGTTGGATCGGCTGCTGAGCGGGACGCCCTACGCGCTCGCTTTCGGGGGACAGGGCGCCCAGTGGCTCGATGAACTGGAAGAGATCGGACGCGACAGCGCGCTGGAGCCCGAATTGACCGCATTGGTCAACGAGGCGGAAGAGATGCTGGAACCCGTTGCGGCACAGCTGCTGGTGGTCCGTCCGGTCGGTTTCGATCCGATCGGGTGGATGCTGGAGGACGAACTGGTCGACACCGACCAGGGCGAGGTCTCCGCCGCCCCGTCGCCGCAGATTCTGCGATCCGCCGCCGTGTCGATGCCCGGCGTGCTGCTCTCTCAGGTGGCGGCCATGCGCGCGCTGCGCCTGCAGGGACTGGATCCGACCGAGCAAGCGCCGGTAGCGATCGTGGGCCACTCGCAGGGCCGCCTCGCGGCGACCGCGGTCGAGGCCGGTGGCAGGCGGGATGCCGAGCTGCTCGCGATCGCGCAATTGATCGGCGCCGCAGCCGGTTTGGTGGCGCGCCGCCGCGGGCTGATGCCGGTGGGCGAGCGCTCGCCGATGGTCGCGGTGTCCAACGTAGACCCCGAGCAGCTTCGTGCCGTCGTGGCCGAGGTGTCCGAAGGCGTCGACCCGGCAGCGGCCGCGGTGGTGTCCATTCGTAATGGACGCAGGCGCGCGGTGCTCTCCGGCACGCCCGCCCAGCTGGAGCGAGTGCGCCAGCGCTGCGCGCAGATTCACGACGAGCAGTCCCGCGAACGCGACGCCAAGGTGCGCGGTGGCGCCATCTTCGCGCCGGTCTTCGAGGACGTGTCCGTCGATGTCGCGTTCCACCACCCGGCGCTGGCCGACACCGTGGACCTGGTCACCGGATGGGCCAACCAGTGTGGCCTGGATGCCGCGCTGGCCGGTTCGCTCGCGCAGGAGATTCTGGTCGACCCGATCGACTGGGTGGAGATCGTCGACGGCATGGTTGCCGCTGGCGCGCAATGGATTCTGGATCTGGGCCCCGGCGACCTGCTGTCCAGGCTGACCGGCGGTTCGCTCAAGGGCACCGGCGTCGGCATGGTCGCCGCCGCGACCCGGGCCGGGCAGCGCAGCCTGCTCACCCCGGGTGCCGCGCCGGAGCGCTCCACGCCGTGGACGGCGTTCGCGCCCAAGCCGGTCCGGCTGCCGAACGGCCGGATCGTGGTGGAGACCGCGTTCACCCGGCTGACCGGTCGTTCGCCGATTCTGCTGGCGGGCATGACGCCGACCACCGTCGACGCGAAAATCGTTGCGGCAGCGGCGAACGCGGGCCACTGGGCCGAGCTGGCCGGTGGCGGCCAGGTGACCGAGCAGATCTTCGCCGATCGCGTCGCGGAGCTGAAGACGTTGTTGCAGCCGGGCCGCGCGGTCCAGTTCAACTCGCTGTTCCTCGACCCCTACCTGTGGAAGCTGCAGCTGGGCGGCAAGCGACTGGTGCAGAAGGCTCGTACCGCGGGCGCTCCGTTCGACGGAGTCATTGTCACGGCGGGCATTCCGGAGCTCGAAGAGTCCGTCGCGCTCATCAACGAACTCACCGAGGTCGGCATCTCGCATGTCGCGTTCAAGCCGGGCACCGTCGCGCAGATCCGCGCGGTGCTGCGGATCGCCACCGAGGTGCCGGACTACCCGGTGATCATGCACATCGAGGGCGGCAAGGCCGGCGGGCATCACTCCTGGGAAGACCTGGACGACCTGCTGCTGGAGACCTACGCCGAGCTGCGCAACCACGAGAACGTGGTGGTCTGCGTCGGCGGCGGCATCGGAACCCCCGAGCGCGCAACGGAATACCTGACCGGTGAGTGGGCCACCGCGCACGGCTACCCGGTGATGCCGCTGGACGGCGTGCTGGTCGGCACGGCCGCCATGGCGACGCTGGAGGCCACCACCGCGGCCGAGGTCAAGCAGCTGCTGGTGGACACCCCCGGCACCCCCGACTGGGTCGGCGCGGGCACCGCGTCCGGCGGAATGGCCTCGGGCCGTAGCCAATTGGGCGCCGATATCCACGAGATCGACAACGCCGCCTCGCGCACCGGCCGCCTGCTCGACGAGGTCGCCGGCGACGCCGAGGCGGTCGCCGCGCGGCGCGCGGAGATCATCGAGGCGCTGAACGCCACGGCCAAGCCGTATTTCGGTGACGTCGCGACGATGACCTACCTGGACTGGCTGGAGCGCTACATCGAGCTCGCGGTCGGCCTGGACCGCCGCAAGGACTTCGACTGCGGCAGCGACATCGGCGATGCGATCACCGACGCCACCCGCTCGGTCTGGCTCGACATCACCTGGCGCGACCGTTTCGCGGAAATGATGCGCCGCACCGAATCTCGGCTGCACCCGGCCGACCGCGGCGAGATCCCGACGCTGTTCGCCTCGGACGAGGACTTCGAGAACCCGGTCAACGCGCTCTGCGCGCTGAAGGCGCAGTACCCGGCCGCCGAGCAGACCCTGCTGCACCCGGCCGACGTCCCGTTCTTCGTGACCCTGTGCAAGACCCCGGGCAAGCCGGTGAACTTCGTGCCGGTCGTCGACGGCGACGTGCGCCGCTGGTGGCGCTCGGATTCGCTGTGGCAGGCCCATGATCCGCGCTACTCGGCCGACCAGGTCTGCGTCATCCCCGGCACCGTCTCCGTCGCGGGCATCACCCGCGTCGATGAGCCCGTCGGCGAACTGCTCGATCGCTTCGAGCAGGACACCGCGTACTCGCTGGTGCGTGCGGGCGTCGTGCCGGTGGCGATCGACGCGCGCCGGGTGGCGGGCGTGACCACCGGCCCGATCGACACGGTGCTCGCCGCGCCGGACATCGAATGGTCCGGCCGTACCACCGTCAATCCGGTACACCGGCTCGGCGACGTGTCCGACTGGACGGTGGACGGCAAGGGCGCCGTGCACCCGCCCAGTGGTGCCACACTCACCGAGACCACCGGCCCGGACGCCGACGACTCCTACGTCGAGCTGACCGTTCCGCTGTTGGGCAGCAACGTCGTCCGCATCCGCATCACCGTGCCGACCACCACCTACAACGGTGGCGCTCCGGTGGTCACCGAGGCCGACGCGCACGACGCCATGACCGCGATGCTCGCCGTCGCCGCCGGGCAGGCGCTGCCCGAGGTGAAGGGCAAGGTCGCGCACCTGAACATCGCGTGGTCGCCGGATCTCGTGGCCGACCACGCGGGCGTGACCGGCTCGGGTCTGCCTTCGGCACTGAGCACGCTCGGCCGCACCGTCCCCGACGTGCTGGTCGGCGCCTGCTGGCCCGCCGTGTTCGCCGTGCTGGGTGCGGCCAGGGCCGCCGACGGCGCGAGCGTCATCGAGGGCATGCTCGACCTGGTCCACCTGGACCACCAGATCGAGCTGGCGGGCGAACTGCCCACCAGCCCAAGCGTTCTCGCGGTGCGGGCGGAGGCGGGCGAGACGCTCGACACCGACCTCGGCCGCGTCGTCGAGGTGCGGGTGCGCATCGCGGGCATGCTGGACCGTCCGGAGACCGGGCTGTCCATGCCGACCGTCGCCACCCTCACCGAACGGTTCGCCATCCGCGGCCGCAACGGCGCGGGCGAGCTCACCGATCCGCCGCGCGCGGCGGGCACGGTGTCCGACGCGGCCAGCGACACCCCGCGGCGTCGTCGTCGCGACGTCACGATCGTCGCGCCGCGCACCATGCACGCGTTCGCCGCTGTCTCCGGTGACCACAACCCGATCCACACCAGCGATTCCGCCGCCAAGCTGGCCGGTCTCGGCAGCCCGATCGTGCACGGCATGTGGCTCTCGGCCGCGGCCCAGCACGCGGTCTCGGCGATCGATCCGGAAAGCGCGATTCCGGCCCGGACCGTGACGGCATGGACCACCCGTTTCCTCGGCATGGTTCGCCCCGGCGCGGAGATCGACGTGCGCGTCGAGCGGATCGCGGTCGACGCGGGCAGCGAGATCGTCGAGGTGTCCTGCCGGACCGCGGGCGATCTGGTGATGACCGCGACCGGACGGACCGCGGCACCCAGGACGGTCTACGCCTTCCCCGGCCAGGGTATTCAGCGCAAGGGCATGGGCCTGGACGCGCGCACCCGTTCCAAGGCCGCCAAGGCGATCTGGGACCGCGCCGACAAGCACACCCGCGACGCGCTCGGCTTCTCCATCCTCGCGGTGGTCCGGGACAACCCGACCTACCTCAAGGCACGCGGTGTGGAACACCGGCACCCCGACGGCGTGCTGCACCTGACCCAGTTCACCCAGGTCGCGATGGCCGTCCTCGGCGTCGCCCAGGTGGCCGAGCTGCGCGAGGCCGGTGCGTTCGTCGAGGGCGCGATGCTGGCCGGGCACTCGGTCGGTGAGTACAACGCGCTCGCCGCGGTGGCCGGGGTGCTGCCGTTGGAGGCGGTGCTGGAGGTCGTGTTCCAGCGCGGCTCCGCGATGCACGAGCTGGTGCCGCGGGATGCGCAGGGCCGCAGCGACTACCGGATGGCCGCGATCCGGCCCTCGCAGATCGGTCTGCCCGACGACGAGGTGATCGACTTCGTCACCGGGATCGGCGCGCAGAACGGGGAGTTCCTCGAGGTCGTCAACCTGAACCTGCGCGGCTCGCAGTACGCCATCGCGGGCACGGTCGCCGGGCTGGAGGCGTTGGAGACCGAGATCGACCGGCGCCGTGCGGAATTCGGCGGCAAGCGGGCGTTCATTCTGGTGCCCGGCATCGACGTGCCGTTCCACTCCACGGTGCTGCGCAAGGGTGTGCCGGAGTTCCGGCACAAACTCGAGCAGCTGCTGCCCGCCGACCTGCACCCGGAAATCCTGATCGGCCGCTACATCCCGAACCTGGTGTCGCGCCCGTTCTCGCTGGAACGCGAATTCATCCAGGAGATCGCGGATCTGGTGCCGTCCGAGCCCTTGGCCGCAGTGCTCGCCGACTTCGACAGCTGGGCGGCGCGCCCCGTCGAGTTGTGCCGTGTCGTGCTGGTCGAGCTGCTGGCTTGGCAGTTCGCCAGCCCGGTGCGCTGGATCGAGACCCAGGACCTGCTGTTCACCGACACCGCGCACGGCGGCCTCGGGGTGGAGCGGTTCGTCGAAATCGGTTTGGGCGCAACGCCGACCGTGGCGAACCTGGCCAGTCAGACGCTGAAGCTGCCCGCGTTCAGCGGCGCGACGGTCGAGGTGCTCAACATCGAGCGCGAGGCGGGCATCGTCTACTCGACCGACACCGATCCCGCCCCCGTCGACGAGCCCATCGAGGAATCCGTCGAAACCGCCTCTGCCGCAACAACTGCCGCACCGGTGGTGGCCGCCGCGCCGGTGGCCAGCTCGGGTGGACCGCGCCCGGACGACATCGCGTTCACCGCGGCCGACGCCACCCGCGTGCTCATCGCGCTGTGGACCAAGCTGCGGCTGGACCAGATCGGCCCGGTCGACACCATCGAGGGCCTGTGCGACGGCGTCTCCTCCCGTCGCAACCAGCTGCTCGTCGACCTCGGCACGGAGCTCTCGCTCGGCGCCATCGACGGTGCCGCCGACGCGGACATGGGTGCGCTCTCGGTCACCGTCGAGCGCCTCGCCCGTACCTACAAGCCCTTCGGCTCGGTGCTGTCCGATTCGATCGGTGACCACTTGCGCAAGGTGTTCGGTCCGTCCGGCAAGCGCCCGGCCGCGATCGGCGAGCGGGTGAAGAAGGTCTGGGAGCTCGGCGACGGCTGGGCCAGCCACGTCACCGCCGAGGTCTCCCTCGGCACCAGGGAAGGCGCCAGCGTCCGCGGTGGCGACCTCGGCGGGTTGGTCAACGGCTCGCTGGGCGACGCCGCCTCGGTCGACGCGGCCATCGACGCCGCCGTGCAGGCGGTCGCCGCCCGCCGCGGTGTCGCGGTTTCGCTGCCGTCCACCGGTGGTGGTGGCGGAGCCACCGTCGACGCGGCCGCCCTCGGCGAATTCACCGAGCAGATCACCGGCCGCGACGGCGTGCTCGCTACCGCCGCCCGGGTGGTGCTCGAACAGCTCGGCCTGACTGAGCAGGTGTCCGCGCCAGAGGCGACCGACACCTCGCTGGTCGACCTGGTCTCGGCCGAATTGGGTTCGGACTGGCCGCGTTTGGTCGCTCCCGCGTTCGATGCCCGCAAGGCCGTGCTGCTCGACGACCGCTGGGCCACGGCCCGTGAGGACCTGGCCAAGCTGTGGCTCGGCGACGACGCCGAGTCCGCGCAGCTGCCGGTCGACGGCTACCTCGGCGCGGGTGAAGCCGTTGCCACGCAGGCGAACTGGTGGCGCGAACGGGCCAAGCACGAGGCCCGCTCGGTGCTGGCCGGCGTGTACGAGCGGATCGCCACGGCGGCGCTGACCGCCGACGATCGCGGGATCTGGTCCGCGGACATCGCGGTGATCACCGGCGCCAGCAAGGGTTCCATCGCGGCGGCCGTCACCGGGCAGCTGCTCGGCGGTGGCGCGACCGTGGTGGTCACCACGTCGAGCCTCAACGACGACCGGCTGAGCTTCTACCGGAAGCTGTACCGGGACAACGCCCGCCACGGTGCCGCCCTCTGGGTGGTGCCCGCGAACATGGCCTCCTACCAGGACATCGACGCGCTGATCGAGTGGGTCGGCACCGAACAGGTCGACAACGCCGGCGGCGCGAAGGTCAAGACCAAGGACGCGATGACGCCGACCATGCTGCTGCCGTTCGCGGCGCCGCGGGTGGCCGGTGACCTCGCCGACGCGGGCGCCCGCGCGGAGATGGAAATGCGCGTGCTGCTCTGGTCGGTGGAACGGCTGATCGGTGGCCTGTCCACCCTCGGTGCCGACCACGACGTGGACGCGAAACTGCATGTGGTGCTGCCGGGTTCGCCCAACCGCGGCCTCTTCGGTGGTGACGGTGCCTACGGCGAGTCGAAGGCCGCGCTCGACGCGGTGGTGGCCAAGTGGCGCGCCGAGAAGTCGTGGTCGACCCGGGTCACCCTGGTGCACGCGATGATCGGCTGGGTGCGTGGCACCGGGCTGATGGGCCACAACGACCCGATGGTCGAGGCCGTGGAGCAGGCTGGCGTGCAGACCTGGTCCACCGCCGAGATGGCCGACGAGCTGCTCAAGTGGTGCACCTCGCGCGCTCGCCAGGTGACCCTGGCCGGGCCGCAGCAGATCGACCTGACCGGCGGACTCGCCAAGGCCAAGCTCGATCTGCCCGCGCTGGCCAAGCAGGCCGCGGAGCAGGCAGCCGAGGAGACCGTGGAAGCCGATGCGGCAGCCACGATTTCGGCACTGCCCGCGCCGCCGACCATGTCCTCGGTGCTGCCGGTACCCGAATGGGGCACGGTCACCACCGATCTCGCCGACATGGTGGTGATCGTCGGAGCGGGCGAGCTCGGCCCGTACGGCTCCGCGCGCACCCGGTTCGAGATGGAGGTCGAGGATCAGCTCTCGGCCGCGGGCGTGCTCGAACTCGCCTGGACCACCGGCCTGGTCACCTGGGAGAACGACCCCAAGCCCGGCTGGTACGACGCCGAATCCGGTGACTACGTCCCCGAATCCGAGATCGCCGACAAGTACCACGACGTGGTCGTCGCCCGCTGCGGCGTGCGCCGCTACGGCGACGACGGCGCCATGATCGACAACAGCGCGCCGCTGATGACCTCGGTGTTCCTGGATCAGGACCTGACGTTCACCGTCGGCGGCGAGGCCGAGGCCCGCGCCTTCCACGAGGCCGATCCCGAGCACACGGTCATCGCACCGGTGCCGGACGCGGCGGACTGGACGGTGACGCGCAAGGCGGGCACCGAGATTCGGGTGCCGCGCCGGGCCAAGCTGTCGCGCACCGTCGGCGGCCAGATCCCCACCGGCTGGGATCCGACCATCTGGGGCATCTCCGCGGAGATGGCGAACTCGGTTGACCGCGTTGCCCTCTGGAACGTCGTCTGCACGGTGGACGCGTTCGTCAGCTCCGGCTTCAGTCCGGCCGAGCTGATGAGCTGGGTGCACCCGAGCCTGGTCGCCAACACCCAGGGCACCGGCATGGGTGGCATGTCCTCGATGCGCTCGCTCTACGTCGACAACCTGCTCGGCGAGTCGCGGCCCAACGACATCCTGCAGGAGGCGCTGCCGAACGTGGCCCTCGCGCACGTGGTGCAGTCCTACGTGGGCAGCTACGGCGCCATGGTGCACCCGGTGGCGGCGTGCGCCACCGCCGCGGTGTCGGTGGAAGAGGGCGTCGACAAGATCCGTCTCGGCAAGGCCGAGCTGGTGGTGGCGGGCGGCTTCGACGATCTGGGCATCGAGGGCATCGTCGGCTTCGGTGACATGTCGGCCACCGCGGACTCGGCGGCCATGAGCGCCAAGGGCATCAGCGACCGGTACTTCTCCCGCGCCAACGACCGCCGTCGCGGCGGATTCGTGGAATCGCAGGGCGGCGGCACCGTGCTGCTGGCCCGCGGTGACGTGGCGGTGGAGATGGGCCTGCCGGTGCTCGGTGTGGTCGCCTTCGCGCAGTCCTTCGCCGACGGCGTGCACACCTCCATCCCGGCGCCCGGTCTCGGTGCGCTCGGTGCGGGGCGTGGCGGGCGCGAGTCCCGGTTCGCCGCCGAGCTGCGCAAGCTCGGGGTCGGGCCGGACGACATCGCGGTGGTGTCCAAGCACGACACCTCCACCGCGGCCAACGATCCGAACGAGTCCGAGCTGCACACCCGGCTGGCCACCGCCATCGGGCGTTCCGAGGGCGCACCGCTGTTCGTCATCTCGCAGAAGAGCCTGACCGGGCACGCCAAGGGCGGCGCGGCCGCGTTCCAGCTGATCGGCCTGTGCCAGGTGCTGGAAACCGGTGTGGTGCCGCCGAACCGGAGCCTGGACTGTGTCGACGAGAAGATGCAGGCGTACCCGCACCTGGTGTGGGCGCGCGAGCCGCTGCGCTTCGGCGAGCGGTTCCCGCTCAAGGCAGGCCTGCTGACCTCGCTCGGGTTCGGGCACGTCAACGGTCTGCTCGCGGTGGTGCATCCGGAGGCGTTCATCCAGGCGATCGACCCGCAGCGGCGCGAGGCCTACCAGCGGCAGGCGCAGCAGCGTCAGCTGGCCGGGCGGCAGCGGTTCACCGAGGCCATGTGCGGCGGCGCTCCGTTGTACGAGCGTCCGGCGGACCGTCGCATGGGTGGTGACGGCACGCCTGCCAAGCAGTCGCGCCAGCTGGAGGCGGATGTGTTGCTGTCCACCGAGGCTCGCCTCAACGCCGACGGCGCCTACCGGGCCGACGGGTTCGGGTGCGGCACCGGCCACACTGCGGCCGGTTCGGGCACGGACCGCCAGAGCAGGTCGTAGGCTCCCGGCATATGACGATCCTCGGTATCGGCCTGGACTTGGTGACCATCTCCGAGTTCGCCGAACAGCTCGAACGCGCCGGAACCACCATGCTCCGGGAAAGTTTCACCGCGGGCGAGCGGCGCTACTGTCAGAGCAAGGGGACCGATCCGGCGCGTAGTTACGCGGTGCGCTGGGCGGCGAAGGAAGCGGTGATCAAGGCCTGGGCCTCATCCCGCTTCGCGCGCCGCCCACAGATCGGCGACAATCCGTACCCGCTGATCGAGGTGGTCAACGACGCGTGGGGCAGGCCGAGCATCAAGCTGCACGGCCTCGCCGCCGAATTCCTGCCTCGTGCAAGGGTTCACCTGTCGCTGACGCACGACGGCGACACCGCCGCCGCGATGGTGGTGCTGGAAGATCCGGGTGAACTGGTCGACCTGATCGAAGGCCGGGAAACCCCCGCCTGAGCGTCAAACCTGTACAGCCGCACACCAACTGATGTCCCGCAGCCGAAATCGCCTGCGGTGTAGGACATCAGGAGGTGTGCGGCTTTTCAGCGTTCCCGGCTGAGGCGGCGACGCTGCAAAGCCCACCATGCTTCGAGGGCGCGGTCGGGGTCGGTGAGATCGATACCGGTCAGGTCTTGGAAGCGGCGGAGGCGGTAGCGCACGGTGTTGGTGTGCAGGCCCATCTCCTTGGCGGTGTTGTCCACCCGCATGCCGTTGCCCAGATAGTGCGCGACGGTGTCGAGCAGCGCCGCGGCACTGTCGTTGCGGCCCAGCGGGGTCAGGTAGCGGCGGACGAGTTCGTCGCCGACCTCGGTATCGGCGAGCACCGCGGGTAGCAGCCCGAGATCGGCCAGCTCGTAGACGCCGGTGCGTTCGAAGGCCTCGGCGGTGGCCATGGCCCGGGTGGCGCTGCGAAACGACGGCTCCATCCGATCCAGCCGGGCGGGCGGGCCGATGCCGACCGCGGTCTCGATCTCCCTGGCGGGCATGTGGTCCACCACGCCGGCGATGTCGCCGTCGACGAGGGCGAGCAGGCCGTGCGGACGATCGCCGGACGGTGTGTGCTCGAGCTGCCGCGCCACCTGGTCCGCGGGCAGTTCGGGGTGCGGGCGGGCGCGGATCGCACGGTATTCGCGATCGGAATCCAAGCCGTATCGCTCGACCTGGACGCGGATCTCGGCAGGGCCGAGGGTGCCGAACAAGATGCCGCGGACCAGGTCGGCGCGGCGCTGCTGGTCGTGGCGGGTTCGTTCGAAATCGGCGTCGATATGTCCGCGGGCCACCGCGAGGATCGCGGTATCGGTGAGCGCGAGCAACTCGTTGGTCAGGCCGAGCAGCTGACTGTCGCCGATGCCGAGCCTGCGGCCCGTGGCGACCACCTGATCGATGGCGATCCGCACGGCCAGCCGCCAGCCGCGGAACATCTCGGTCACCGGAATCCCTTGGCGGCCCCGAGTTTCGCCATGCGCGGTGAACACGGCGAGTTCGTCGGCGGTCAGGTCACGCCCCTCGGCGAGCACTCGCATCAGCTGATCGATGGTGCGGCGGGTGGCCGGCGCCAGCGTCTCCGGGTCCAGCTGCGCATAGGCGGGGATTTCCGCGCGCAGTCGCTTGATGGCCAGCGCGGTCAGTTCTGCGGACCGCGCGGACATCTGAGCAAACAGCACGCGGCGATTAGTTGACGGCCCTGGGCTGGACATACTCCTGGAGGATAGCCCCTGTTTCGGATTCAGCAACTAGGCGGCTATGTGGGCTCAGCGTCCGCTGGCCGAGCGGGATTCCTTCTCCGCGACCAGCAGATACGCCACCATCAGGCGCTTGAGCTCGGAGACCGCCTCGGCGTGGCTCTGCTCGTCCTGCACCGAGAAGTTCAGCATCGAGTAGACGACGTGCACCAGCACCTCGGCCATCATGGTGCGCCGCGCCCGCGGGGTGCGCGGCGTCAGCGGCCGCAGCATCTGCGAGACGACCTCGGCGAACTCCTTCTCGTGGATCGCGCCCGTCGCCCGCGTCGAGGGCGTGGATTGCATGGCGAGCCACACCTCGCGCCGGGACGGGTCGTTCATCCACAGGTTCGCCAGATGGTCGACCAACTGGTTCATGTGCCGCAGCCAGTCCAGCGACGGGATCTCGCCGTGGAAATCGGCGAGCTCCTGCGAAACGGCCACCAGGTCTTGCCGATTCAGTTCGCAGACGATGACGTACTTGTTGGCGAAGAATTGGTACAGCGTGCCGATCGGCACCTCGGCGCGCGCCGCCACCTCTTCACAGGTGAACGATTCGAAACCGACCTCGACGAGCAGTTCGCGCGACGCCTGCAACAGCGCGTCGAACTTGCGTTTACTGCGCTCCTGCGTCGGCCGTCGCCGCGGCATGAGCTCCTGTGGGTCGTCCTGCAGCTCCAACGCAGGGTCCAGACGTTGGTGCTTCGACCTGGTCTCTGCGCGTACTTCCACGTATCCAGGCTAACGGTACGGACACACCCACGACACGCGCACGGCTTCTGCGTGTTCATCTTCTGTCCGATTTCACTACCCATCCAGATCGAATGTGGCGCCGAACACATACCGAGCGCGCGTGGCTTCTGACGCGCGAACGGACCAGGAGGGCGCGACCTGTGGTAGCTCGATCAGTGGTAACTCTCGGCGTTTCCACCGAACGTGGCGCCGTGCACGCGGTAGCTTTCGCCGACACCGGCGCACGGCTACCCGAGCGCGTGCTGCTGCATCGGGTGAAACGGACGCTCGGTGACGGCAAAGCGGACTTGGCGGAAGCGGTCGAGACGGCGTTGGACGAACTCGCCGCCGAACTCGGCCAGGACCACGAGATCGTGGGCGCGGCCGTCACCTACCGGGACGCTGCCGAGCGGCGCGCCATCGTCACCAGGCTGGCGTCCGGGCAGTGGCACACGGCGTCCCTGGTGTCGGCCAAGTCCGCGCATCTCAGCGTGGCCGGAATGATGACCTGGCTCGACGAATTCGATGATCTGCTGATCTGCGAGGTGGTGCCCGGCCACCAGGCCTTCACCCTCGTCGACCGCGGCCGCCGCCGGGTGCTCGCCTCGATCAGCCAGGCGGGCGGCGCGACGGCGGACTCGATGGGCGCCGCCGTGACGGCCGCCTGGGACCAGTTCGAGGCGGCGGCGGTGCGGCCGGATGCGGTGGTGCTGATCGGTTCGGCCGCAGGCAAACCCGCGGTCATCGCGGCCGTGGACGCCTTCGGTGCGCCGGTGATCCCGTGCAAGACTTCGGCCGCCGCGTCGGCCGCCGGTGCCGCGCTGTACGCGATGGCCGACGTGGACGGCGTCGGCGAGACGGAAGAACGGGTGCGCCGGGTGCGTGGCGGCGCCGCGGTGTTCGCCGCGGCCAGCGTGCTCGCGGGCGGGCTGGTGGTCGGCGGCGTGTACGTCGCGGGCGGCTCGTCGCGGACGTTGCCGGGTGCGGTGGTGAAGGACGCGCACGTCACCGCCGAATCGAAGGTGGTCGTCAGCGGGTCGGACGCGGACAAGCCGGACCGGATCCGGGTCGACACGCCTCGGGTCGAGGGGCCCGTGCTGGACCGGCGCGCACCCGTCGTCGCGGCCGAGCCGGAAATTACGGTCGTCACTCTCGATCCCGTCGAATCCGAGCCGCAGTACTCCGCCCAGTTGTGGGGGAGCACGCCGCAGGATCGCACGGAATCGCTGATCCCCGCCGAACCCGCGCGCGACTCCGAAGCGAAAGCCACGACGCCGCTGACGTCGGGCTCGGGCGTCCCGGCGGCCACCAACAAGGTCGGCGCCCCGAACGGGTCGCTGCTCTTCCCCGGCGAGTCACCGCCCCCGCCGGCGTTCACCGCGGAGTCGTATACGTGGTGGGACAACCACTTCCGGATGATGGTGCAGTGGGCGGCTCAGCAGATCATGTCCACCTGAGCCGAAATGACCTGCGGCGTAAGGTCCGTCCCCTCCCGATTCGGACCTTACGCCGGCCGGTCAGTTCTTGGTCCTGCGCCGGAACAGCGCGACCGCAGCGAGGTAGCCCGCCAGGCCGATGCCCGCGCACCACAGCACGGCCAGCAGCGCGCTGTTGCCGATCGGGGTGCCCATCAGCAGACCGCGCAGGGTTTCGATCACCGGCGTGACCGGCTGGTGCTCGGCGAACCAGTGCAACCCGCTCGGCATCGACTGCGGCGGGACGAACGCGCTGCTC
The DNA here is from genome assembly GCF_007990755.1 of Nocardia ninae NBRC 108245. Lineage (GTDB taxonomy): Bacteria > Actinomycetota > Actinomycetes > Mycobacteriales > Mycobacteriaceae > Nocardia > Nocardia ninae. The sequence continues at coordinate 70,220 of NZ_BJXA01000016.1, forward strand.
ACGTACGGCAGGAACATGAAGAAGAAGGTGGACCCGTTGGCGGCTTCCGGATTCTTCGCCAGCAACCCGAGCGCGGCCGCGACCCAGGACAGCGCGAGGACGAACATCGCGATGATGCCGTAGGCGGCGAGCCAGCGCAGCGGATCACCGGTCGGCCGGAAGCCGATCGCCACGGCCACCAGGATCACCAGCGTGGTGGTGATCAGATTGCGCAGCACGCTCTCCACCACATGCCCGGTCAGCACCGACGGCCGCGCGATGGCCATGCTGCGGAACCGATCGATGATGCCGTTGGTCAGATCGGTGGACACACTCACCGCGGTCGTGGCCGAACCGAAGCCGGCACACAGCAGGATGATGCCGGGCACCACATAGTCGATGTACGCGCCGCCGACGTTCATCGCTCCGCCGAACACGTAGGCGAACATCAGCAGGATCGCGATCGGCACCGCGACGGTCATCAGCATCGTGTCGGGACTGCGCACCGTGTGGCGCAGGTTGCGGCTCAGCATGGTGGCCGAATCCTGCACGGCCAGCCGGGTATTCATGATCGTCACAGCACTGCTGCTTTCTGCGTGGTGGGGTGCCCGGTGAGGGCGAAGAACACGTCGTCGAGGTCGGGGGTGTGGATGGTCAGCCCGTCGATGGTGATCGCCTGATCCTCGAACTGGTCGAGCAGCTGTTTGAGCATGCCGACGCTGCCGTCCGAGGGCACTTGCAGCGCCAACTGTTCGGCGTCGATCTCAGCGCCGGGCACGGCGCGGGACGCGGCGGCCAGGCCGTGCTGATCGGCGAAGCGCAGCTGGATGTGCCCGCCGGGGGCGAGCCGCTTCAAGTCGCCCGGTGTGCCCTCGGCCACGATCTTTCCGTTGTGCAGCACCGCGATTCGATCCGCCAGCTGATCGGCCTCCTCCAGGTATTGCGTGGTGAGGAAGATCGTCACGCCGTCGGCCACCAGGTTCCGGATCACCTGCCAGAGTTCACGGCGGCTGCGCGGATCCAGCCCGGTGGTTGGTTCGTCGAGGAAGATGATCCGCGGCGCACCCATCAGGCTCATGGCCAGATCGAGCCGTCGGCGCATGCCGCCGGAGTAGGTCGCGACGCGGACATCGGCGGCGCCGGTCAGCTCGAATCGGTCGAGTAGAGCGGCGGTGCGATCGGCGATCTGCTGCTTGCCCAGATGCAGCAGCCTGCCCATCAGCCGGAGATTTTCGGCGCCGGTCAGCACCTCGTCCACCGCGGAGTACTGGCCGGTGACGCCGATGAGGCGGCGCACGGTGTCGGCCTCGTGCGCGAGATCGTGGCCGCCGACCCGGATCGCACCACTGTCGGCGCCGGTCAATGTGGCCAGGATGCGCACCATCGTCGTCTTGCCCGCCCCGTTCGGGCCGAGCAGCGAAAAGACCGTGCCCGCCGCGACTTCCAGGTCGATCCCGGCGAGCACCGTTTGATCGCCGAAGGTTTTGGTCAACCCGCTGATGCTGACAGCGGGTGTAGATGGGACTGTCATGTGGTTCCTCGAGTCAAAACTGTGTATGGGTTAAACTTAGTTTAGACGGTACACAGTTTTTGGCCCGAGGGAAGAGGCGACGAGAAAAAGGGGTCGACAGTGGTGAACACGCCGGAGGCGGACAGCGGCGGGGCGGCGCGGGCCAAGTCCTTCGCCTTGATGTGGGGTCTGGACGAGCAGGGCACGCGGGGGCCGAAGCGCGGACTGAGTCTCGAGCAGGTGATCGACGCGGCGATCGAGGTGGCCGATGCCGAGGGGGTCGCGGCACTGTCGATGAGCCGGGTCGCCAAGCGGCTCGGCTTCACCACCATGTCGCTCTACCGCTACGTGGACAGCAAGGACACCCTGCTCGTCCTGATCTCGGATCGCGCGCTCGGGTTACCGCCGGAGCTGCCGGTCGGCGTCGGGTGGCGGGCCGGCATCGAGGCCTGGGCCGCGGGCGTATCCGAGTCGCTGCGACGGCACCCGTGGTTCGTCGATCTGCCGCTGGCCGCGCCGCCGACGGGGCCGTGCAATATGGCCTGGCTGGACGCCGGCCTGGGGATGTTCGCCGAAACCGCCGTGCCCGAGCCGATCAAACTGCAACTCGTCATGAATGTTTCGTTGTATCTGATCGGCCGGATGCGCGTCGCCAAGGAGCTGGCGGCGAGCGGGGACAACGCCGAGTACCCGGCCATGTTGAGCCGGGTACTCGACCCGCAGCGCTACCCGGCGCTGACCCGCGCCCTCGCCGCCCAGGTGTTCGACGATGACGACGTGGAATGGGACGACGGGGGACTGCGGTTCGGTCTGGCCCGACTGCTGGACGGATACGAGCAGTTCGTCCGATCCTTCGAGCAGCAGCCCTAGACCGACAGATCGCGGCGCAGCTTGGCGACGTGACCGGTGGCCTTCACGTTGTACTGGGCGACCTCGATCTTGCCTGCCTCGTCCACCAGGAAGGTGGAGCGGATGACCCCGGTGACGGTCTTGCCGTACATGGTCTTTTCGCCGAACGCGCCCCACGCGGTGAGCACGGCCTTGTCCGGATCGGACAGCAGCGGGAAGGTGAGCTGCTCGGCGTCGCGGAATTTGGCCAGCTTCGCGGGCTTGTCGGGCGAGACGCCGAGCACGGTGATGCCCGCGCCGTCGAGCTCGGCCAGGTTGTCGCGGAAGTCGCAGGCCTGTTTGGTGCAGCCGGGGGTGCTGGCGGCGGGGTAGAAGTACACGATCACCTTGCGGCCGCGGTAGTCGGCGAGCGACACGTCCTTGCCGTCGGCGTCGGGCAGCGTGAAATCGGGGGCGGTATCGCCGGGGGAGAGTCGTTGGTTGTCGGTCACGTCCTGCACGGTAACCGACGGCTCGGACACGCTGCCGACGGACGGAACGACACTGTGCGGACCGACAGAACCGTGCCGCGCACACCTCGGCAGCACTGTGCGGATCTATAGAACGCCGCGTGCCCCGGGTCGGCGCCGCGCGGACCGATACACTCGGCCGGGAGCTGAGGGTGACCCGCGAAGGCCGAACACGCACCGCGATTCGAGCCCCGGCGCGGCACATCAAACACAGGAGGCCTGAACGTGGCGAAGGATACCGAGCGGATCGAGCAGGAGATCGAGGCCGCGCGCACGCGGCTGGCGAGCACGCTCGACGAACTCGCCGTGCGCGCGGATCCGCAGCGGATCGCGAGCGACAGCAAGCAGATCGTGCTGCGGAAGCTGAACGAGCCCAAGGTGAAGTACAGCCTGATCGGCGCGGCCGTCGTGGTGGTCGGGCTGGTGCTGGTCAAGATCTTCCGCTGAATCGGCGCCGAACAGCAGAACACCCGGTGTGCCTGGCACACCGGGTGTTCTTATTTCACGGGTATCAGACCGTGGGGCAGGCGAACCCGTCACCGTCCGGATCCAGGTGCGGGCCGTAGCCCGGTTCACCACGAAACAGTGGTGCCCGGTTGGCGCGCTTGGCGTCTTCACAGTTGGCAAAGGCGCCGCCGGCCGAACCGGTCTGCGTCAGACCAGCCGAACCGGTTGCGGCCGAGCCGGTGTCGACGGCCGACGATCCGGTTCCGGAGGAACCTGAGGGAGGCTGAGCCAGCGCGGTCGGCGCCGCAAGGAGGGTCAGTCCCGCGACGGCAGCGCTGAGGGTAAGCCGGCGAACGTTCATGTATTCCTCTAAATAGTTGCTGCGATGGATAGGCGTCCGACCGGACGCCGCATCCACTGTTGTGACGCCTCGCCCGCTTGTCAACCGCGTCGGCCGAGAACTAGGGCATTAGGGGATGCCCTAGTCGGGACGTTCACTCGCCCAGGCGATGGCCCGCCACGTGCTCGGCGGGGATGTTTCCCATGCGTCCTGCCTGGTAGTCGTCCATGGCCTGGATGATTTCGGCGCGAGTGTTCATCACGAAGGGCCCGTATTGCACGACGGGTTCCTTGATCGGTTGGCCGCCGAGCAACAACACCTCCAAGTCGCCGGTCCGATTGTGTTGGCGTGCATCGGCACTCACCGTGATCGCGTCGCCGGGACCGAAGACGGCCAGCTGTCCCTCGCGCAGTGGCCTGCGTTCGGCGCCGACCGTGCCGCTGCCGGACAGCACGTACGCCATCGCCGTGAAGTGTTGCGGCCACGGCGTTTCCAGCTGTCCGCCGGGGCTGATCGAGGCGTGGGCGTAGGCGATCGGGGTGTAGGTCGAGCCTGGCCCGTCGAAGCCGCCGACCGAACCCGCGATGAGCCGGACCAGCGCGCCACCGTCGTGCGAGCTGACCAGGGTCAGTTCACCGGCACGCAGATCCTGGTAGCGCGGTGCGGCGAACTTGAGCGCGCGCGGCAGGTTCACCCACAGTTGGATGCCGTGGAACCAGCCGCCCGCCATGACCAGCTGCTCGGTGGGCAGCTCGTCGTGCAGGATGCCGGAGCCCGCGGTCATCCACTGCGTGTCGCCCTCGCCGATCACGCCACCGCCGCCGTTGGAGTCGTGGTGCACCATGGCGCCGTCCATGACGTAGGTGACGGTCTCGAAGCCGCGGTGCGGATGCCACGGCGCGCCCTTCGCCTCGTGCGGTTCGTAGGCGACCGGGCCCATCTGGTCGAGCAGGATGAACGGGTCGGCGGTGCGCAGGTCCACGCTCGGGAACGGCCTGCGAACCTCGAACCCCGCGCCCTCGCGCTGTTTCGGCGCGCTGACCACGGTGCGCACCGGGCGTTCGCGCATGGTCTCGGTGGGCTGGGGCAGGCGCGGCAGGATCATGAGGTCGGGGACGGTGATGGCGGGCATCGGAACCTCCTGGGAGGAAAGTTGGTGTCCATGTCAACCAAATGTGAGTAGACTTCATTCCCATGGAGTGGCTGAGTGACGACGAGCAGGCGACGTGGTCGGCCTACATCCGCCTGCGCCAGCGGCTGGACGCGGCGATGGCGGAGGGATTGACCCGGGATGGGCTGTCCGCGGCGGACTACGAACTGATGGTCGCGCTCTCGGCCGCACCGGGTGACTGTCTGCGAGCCAAGGATCTCGCGGCCGAGGTCTGCTGGGAAAAGAGCAGGTTGTCCAAGCATCTCGCCCGGATGGACGCGCGCGGGCTGGTCGACCGGCAGCCGGTGGCGGAGGACGCGCGCGGGGTGCTGGTCAAGCTCACGGCCGAAGGTCGCCGGTTACTCGAACGCGCTGCCCCGAACCACGTCCGGCTGGTCCGCGAGGTCTTCATCGACTGCATCACCCCCGACGAAGCCCGCGCCCTTCAGTCGCTCTCCGACAAAGTACTTGTCGCAGTAGAGGAATCAACCCACTCCGCGCTGGGTGCGTGAGTGCTTTCAGGATCCGGGGGAATTGAGGTCGGCATTTCCCGGGAAGCGACTTACCTCAGTTCCCCCTGATCTTGAAACGGTCGCTCAGTGGCGGCTGCTCCGCTGAGCCGGGTGGAATATTCGGCTGGCCCGGGACAGCGGCTGTGAGATCAGTTGCTGGGCGCGGCGTTGGGGTTGCGGAATAGGCGCCGCCACCATGAGGTGGTGTCCGGGGCTGGTTTGGGGGCGACCACAGATGTGTCCGGCGATCGCTTCGGCCTGCGCTCGGCACGCCATTGCTCGACGATCTCCTCGGTATCGACCGGGGCGATGCGGACGTAAGGCCCGTGCGGCAGGCGCAGCCAGTCGACCACCCGCTTGTTGAGCTCGCGCACGGTCTCGCGGACCGCGCGCTCGGAGGTCAATTCGCGCACAGTCTCGGGCAGTCGCTCGATATCCCGGCGCAGCAGCAGCGACGGTGGCAGGAGCGCGTCACCGCTCACTCCTTCTTTCCGGAGGTAGCCCTTCAGCCACCAGTTCTCGTCGTCGCTGCCGCGCGGAATCGGTTTGCCCGCACCGGGCAGATTCTCGAATTCACCGCGTGCTGTTGCCTCGCGGATCTGCTTGTCGATCCACGATTCGAAGTCCAGTTTCGCTGGTTTGCGCTCGGTCATCGCGTCACCTTTGACGGCGGGTGCATTGCCACCATGCTACCGAATGGGCCCGTGTGGGCGCCGAAGCCGGTGTCCGGCAAGGGATCACGACCAGGGCGTGATCGGCGGCTTCACCCACATCAGCTTGTCGTCGGTGTGCTCGCGCCGCGCCGCCGGATGGCCGGGATGCCGGGCGGCCCAGTCGTCCTTCTCGGTCAGCAACTGCGCCACCGTCGCCCAGGTCTCCTCGGTGCTCGGTGGGTTCGTGTCGGCCGCCCTGGCGAGCTTGCGCCGGGTCGTCGCGGGCATCGCCAGCAGTTCGGGTCCGGTGATGCCCAGGTGCCAGACGTAGCCCGCGAGGCGCCGGGCCTTCTCGGCGCGGCTCTTGGCCGCCGTGTCGCTGTGCGCGTAATCGGTCATCGCGGAATTCCAAAGGTCGGTGGTGCACGACCCTATCCCGGAGGCGGGGCGAGATGCGACGACGCCTCCCCGCGGTCGGGCGGGGAGGCATCGTCGTTGCGTGGCCAGGCGTCGTTGCGTGGCCGGACGGGGCGGCGTCGTGGCCGCGTGGGTCAGTACGCGCCGTTGACGTTGTCCATCGAGCCGTACGTGCGCGCGGCGTAGTTGCAGGCGGCGACGATGTTGGCGACCGGGTCGTAGATGTCCCAGGAGGTGCCCTCGACGTGGTACGCGCTGAAGGTCGGGTCGATCACCTGGAGCAGGCCCTTGGACGGGATGCCCGCGGCGGCGTTGGAGTCCCACAGGTTGATCGCCTGCGGGTTACCGGTCGACTCGCGCATCACGTTGCGGAAGATGCCGTCGTAGCTGCCGGGGATGTTGTTGGCCGCCATGACGTCGAGGGCCTGGCGGATCCAGCCGTCGAGGTTGTCCGGGTAGCTGGGGGCCGGTGCGGGCAGCGGCGCCGGGATCGGCTCGGGCACGGGGATCGGGATCGGCAGCGGCGCGGGCATGGGTGCGGGGGCGGCGACGGGCTCGGCGGCCGGGTGCTGCTCGGCGACCATCGCGATGCGAGACGGGACGCTGTCGTCGGCCACCGAGACCGCGGACGAGGCGGCAACGGCCACGACGCCTGCGGCGGCGATGGCAAAGGTCATGCCCTCGCGAAGCGTCGAGCGGCGGAGCGGGAAAAAGCGTCTGTCAGGCATGACGAAATCGGTTCCTTTGTCGGGGACTGGTTTCGATCCGGGCGCGCGCAGGCAGCACGGATCCAAGGCGGGCACGCGGTGGGCGCTCGCCGGTACGGCTGTGTGCTGTTGTCGGGTTTTGTTGTGGGGGACGCGGTGGTCCCCGGAACGCGACGGTTCAGTGGTGCGGTGCCGGGGCGCTCACTGCGAGCCCGGCCGCGATGTCGCGCGGGACTCCGCATCCTCGATGCGGAGAGAAAGACGGCCTCTCGGCGCGCCCATTCGGCGGAAGGTTGGGGTTAGCGGGTCCATTGCCGGATCCCGATCCGCCGACCGCGGCTGGCATGGGGCCTGCCGTTGCGGTCGTTTTCCGAATGCGTGTGAACAACTCCTCGGTGTAACCAAACTCCAGGTCGCTTTATGACCTGATCGCAGAATGGTCACGCTAGGTGAACGCACGGTAAACGAATAGCAAATGAAAGGGGCTACCGATCTTGGAACACCTCCCTGGTAGTTGCCGAACCGTTACCTACGCAGGGAGTTTGCTGCTAAACCGAATGTGCGACACGTCACAGAAATTTTCGGCTGACAAACCGGACTTCTGCTGCCGGACCGGGATGTTCGTCCGGATTGAGACCGGTGAGACGGCGGCCAAAACGTCTCGATCACGGCGTTTCCGTCGGAAGATCCGATCCGGTCGGTCTGCGGGACCGAATACAGGGGAGCCGCTAGCCGCCGACCCCCCGCGACCGGGGAGACAGGGAACCGCCGTCCATGAAATCGAACAGCCTGGCGTGCCGCACCGGCGTCCTTGCCGCCGGGACCGTGCTCGCAGTGCTGCCACCCCTCGGCGTCGCAGCCATGACACTCGGCACCATGACGGCGGTGGATATGCCCGAGGGGACCGGGCGCGATATCGCCGCCCGGCAGTACGCGGTGGTGCCGATCGAGGCGCGCTCGGACTTCTGCGACGGCAAGAGTGCGGGACATTACGTCGATCCGGCCGACCGAGCCGTGTTCTATCGGTGCGTGAGTTCCCGAACTCAACCCATGACGACGTATCAGTTCCGCTGTGCGGAGGGCGGGTGGTACGACGAGCGGCGACTGGTCTGTGTGGGCCGAACTCCCCGCTGAAATCCCCGGCGCTGAAGTGTTGCGCCGAACACCATGTGCGAAGCCGACATTCGAGAGGACAACTGGTTGTCCTGCGAATTCTCGGCACGTCACCAGATCGCCGCTGCGACACTGGCGGTGCCGGACCTGTTCAGCGTTTCCGGGTCGCGGTGTGGGTGCCGTTCGGGTGGACAGGAGCGTGATCGCATGTCGCAGAGGTCGAATCAGCGCGGATCCCGGGGTGAGGACGCGGTACTCCTGGCGGCGGGGCTGGCGGATCTGGCGCTCAGCCGGGTAGGCCCGGTGGTGAACCGGGCACTGGGATTTCTACGGCGGTCCGACTTACCCGGCATGGCCGGCGAGGCGGAGAGCGATCTGAAAGCGCGTGGACGGTTAGCGCTGGACCGGACCTCGCTGCTGCCGCCCGCCCACCTCGAGATCCTCGCGCAGCATGTCGTCGCGCGCGAAACCGGTTCCGGTGCGCCCTGATCGACACGACGCCTGCGCTTTCAAGGCACGCGTCGACGACATCCTGGAGGAGTTCGTCGGACAGGAACGCGACCAGCTGCTCGCCATCGATCCGCGACTACGTCCGGTGGCCGATCAGCTGGTAGCGGCTAGCGCGCAGGGGAAACGGCTGCGGGCGGCGTTCTGCTACTGGGGTTGGCGCGCGGCCGGGCAACCGGACAGTAGTGCCTTCGTCCGGGCCGCGGCCGCACTGGAATTGGTGCACGCGGCGGCGAGTGTGCACGACGACATCATCGATGACAGTCCGTTGCGGCACGGCTTACCCACCGCGCAGATCGCCCTGCACGAACCACTGCGCAGCGCACCGGAGTTCGCGCAGACCGGTAAGGCGCTCGCCATGCTGGTCGGGGATCTGCTGATGGCGTTGGCCGGGCAATTGTTCGTGACCAGTGGTCTGCCCGCGGCCTACCTGTCGCGGGCACGCCCGCTGTGGGCGGTGCTGGCCCGGGAACTGATCGCCGGTGAGTGCCTCGAAATCCTTTGCACCGGTGCGGTTCCGGATGTGGCCGAGTCGCTGAAGGTGGTTCGGTACAAGACGGCCAAATACACCGTCGAACAACCGTTGCTCATCGGCGGCGCGCTCGGCGGCGCGAGTGACGCGCTGCGGAAAGCGTTCTCCGCGTATGGCTTACCGCTGGGCGAAGCCTTTCAGCTGCGCGACGACCTGCTCGGACTCTTCGGCGACCAGGACCGTACCGGAAAGGCGAATCTCGATGATCTGCGCGCCCGCCGCCCCACCGCTCTGCTCGCCGAAACCTGGCAGGCGGTCGACCGCCCGCAGCGCGAACAGCTGACCCGGCTACTGGAGCAGGGCGAACCCGACGAGGCCGTCCTGTGCGAGGTGCGCGACCTGATGACGAGGGTCGGCGCACCGGCACGCATCGAGCAGATGATCACCGACCGAGTCGAGGAGGCCACGCACGCCCTGGCCGACGTGCCCGCACCCGCCGCCCGCGCGCTGACCGAACTGGCCACCGCGGCTACCGCGCGCCGCTACTGACCAACGCCATTTCGCCACCGACACAAGGAGTCTCGATGACCCGGACACAAACGTCGATGGACGCGCTGCGCCTGCACGGTGACGAACTCGCCGATGCCACCGTGGCCACCCTGTTCGAGCGCGGGGAGGTGGGCAAGTTCAACACCCTCATGCGCTACGTCTCCACCGCCGGTTCGCCGCTGCCCGACGACCTGCCCGAGGTCGCCCGCGAATACCTGCACACGACCGCAGCCCCGCCCGCCTGGGTGGACTGGGACGAAATGGAGAAGGCCAGGCTGTTCTTCATCGACAACAACGTGCACATCTCCACCGCGCTGTCCTTCGCCGCCATGCCCGCCTGTTACGTCATCCCACAGGTCGCAAAGCTGTTGTCGGCCACCCACTCCCTGGAGTACCCATCCAAGCGGATGGCCGAGACCGGACAGTTCACCGTCTACCTGATGCAGCCCGACGCCTTCGAGGCCGGTAGTCGTTTCATCCCCGCCGTGCAGAAGGTGCGGCTGCTGCACGCCGCGATCCGCCACCACCTCTCCCGCGAAAACCGTTGGGACACAGCCAAATGGGGGACACCGATCTGCCAGGAGGACATGATCGGCGGCCAGCTCCTGTTCTCGATGCTGGTCCTGGACAGCCTGCACCGCTTGAACATCCACATGAGCGTCGACGGCGCCGAAGCCTACTTCTACGCCTGGCGCGTGGTCGGCGCGATGCTCGGCGTCGACCAGGAACACGCGCCGAAAGACATCGACTCCGCCCGAGAATTCCTCGACCTCTACATGATTCGCCACATGGGGCCTAGCCAGGAAGGTGTGAACCTCACCCGCCAGCTCATCGACCTCTACGAAGAGGTCGTCCCCGGCACGCTCTTCGACCCCGTCGTCTCCGCCCTCATCCGCTACCTCATCGGCGACACCTGCGCCGACTGGCTCGAGGTGCCGCGCACCGCCTGGGACACCGCCATCAAAACCGTCCCCGCATTACTCGGCATCCTCGAAACCATCGAAGACAGTTCCCCTTTGGGCGAATGGGCCCTCGACCGCCTCGGCCACCTCACCACCTGGTTCGAACTCAGCTCCCTCACCCGAGGTCGTGTCATGCAATACGCCATCCCCGAAGAGCTCAAACACGACTTCGGATTCGCGTCATCGGCTGCACGCAGCAGCCGCTGGATTCCCCCGGACCCCACCTTCACCACCGAATAGCGGGGACCGGGCAATTCGCCCTTCCCGTCGGCTGCGCTTTCATGGCGCGGAGTGGCATTTGTACTCGGCGAAACACCGCGGCCGCGCCGAGGTCGGCGAGGTGCCGCCCAGCGGCTTGGCGCCGGTCGGGTAGTTGCGGGCAGTTGCGGTCCATCCACAGGGGTCGCCGCACCGAATCATCTCTGTTCGAACAACGAGGCACCGGCCGCGCGTCGGCTTCGCTGTCGTCGGAGGGTCTCGGGATCGGCCGCAACTAGGAGGACAAGCTGTGCTCGCTGCGTGGATAGGTGCACGCTCACCGCTGATTGCTGGACTGCACGCGGGGACGAAGGGCCGGGCAGCGTGACGTCGATGGCTGACTCCGCGGAAGCGACAGGTCTCACTACACCCGGATTCTCGCGTCGCTCGCTGATCCGTGGGGCGGGCAGCCTCGTGGCAGCCGCGGCCGCGGGAACGCTGTACTCGGGGACGGCGGCGGCAACCGTGGACTCCACCGCGTGGACCGACTTGCGCAGTCGATTGCGTGGCAAGCTCGTGCTGCCCGAGGACAGCGAATACGGCGAGGTCAAAGCACTTTTCGACCGGCGGTTCGACGGCAACGCACCACTCGGGGTGGTCGAGGTGGCGCAGCCACAGGATGTACAGGCGGCGGTGTCCTTCGCGCGCGACCACGGCCTGCCCATCGCCGCCAGATCGGGCGGCCACTCGTTTGTCGGCGCGTCCGCCTCCACCGGAGCACTGGTGATCGATGTACGCGGACTCGACCACATCAATGTCGACGCCGACCAGGTCACCGTCGGTGCCGGGGTGACCAGTCTCGCGGCGGTGACCCGGCTGGCCGAGTCGGACCTGGCACTCCCGATCGGCGTCTGCGCCAGCGTCGGGCTCACCGGTCTGACGGTCGGCGGCGGTCTCGGGGCCGATGCGCGCCGCTACGGAATGACCTGCGACCGGCTGGTCGCGGCCGAACTCGTGCTGCCGAACGGCGACACGATACGAGCCGACGCGACCACCGCGCCGGACCTGTTCTGGGCACTGCGCGGTGCGGGCGGCACGACCGGCATCCTCACCTCCTCGACCTACCGCACCATCCGTGCAACGGCGAAAGACATGGTGCGACTGACCTTTCCGGGTGACAAGGCAGCCCGCGTGCTCAACGGCTGGGCGCAGTGGATGCCTACGGCCGATCGTGGCGTGTATGCCAGCGTCCTTATCTCGGCGGACGACGGCCTGCGATGTCTGGTCCGGATGGTGTGCCCGGCAGGTACCGGAGCGGCTGCCGCCGCCGACCTGAGCGCCGCGGCTGGAGTCGAGCCGTCCGCCGCGGACCATCGCACGCTCGACCACTTGGCCGCCGTACACGATCTCGACAGTGGGCGGCCGCGGCCGGGATCGATCAGGGTCGCCGGCTCCGACGTCGTCGCCCAGCTTTCACCGGCCGCTGTCGACACCATCGTCGATGTCATCACCGCCCGTTCGCACAGTGGCGGATCGGGTCTGGTTGTGGCCGAACCCCTCGACGGCGCCATCCAGGAGACCGCTCCCGACGCCACGGCTTTCCCCTGGCGTGCGCACGCCGCGGCATTGGAGTGGGTAGTCCGGACCCCCAACCCGGTCGACGAAGCCCATGACTGGATCCTCAGCGCAAACCGCGCCGTAGCTGCCTTCTCCTCCGGCGCGTACCTCAATCACGTGCAACCCACCGACACGATGCTGCGCTGCTTTGCCCACAACTTCCCCCGATTGCAGCTCGTCCGCCAGACCACAGACCCGGACCGTCGACTGCGGTGGGGGATCAACGGGTAGTCGCCGGCCGCTATGGCACAGCCACGCGATCGGCGCGCCAGTTCACCCGGTCGCTGATCGCCTGGACCGCGGGACCAGGCTTCGGACTTACTCGTCCAGGTGGAAAGCCCGGCTCACTTGCCGAATCGTCGCTGACGACTTGCATACGATCGCAGTGCACGCAAAAAGTCGATACGGCGGAAGGCCGGCCAGTAGCAGTCCAGCCAGTGCATCTCGGCATAGGCCGACTGCCACAGCAGAAACCCTGATAGCCGCTGCTCCCCTGAGGTGCGGATGATGAAGTCGGTGTTCTCGCCATTGGGTGAGTAGAGGTGCTGTGAGATGTCATCGACATCGAATTGCTCGATCAGCTCGAGCAGGTCGCCGCCGTCCGCGACGCGTTGCCGGAACGCGCGCTTCACTGCGTCCACAATCTCGCGGCGGCCGCCGTACCCGACCGCGACGTCGACCCTGGGGCCGCCACGTCCGACCGTTTCGGCGACCGCTTCCTTGAGCACTCGAGCGGTGTCGCCGGGAAGTAGGTCGAGTGATCCGATCACCTGGACGTCCCAATCCCTGTTGGTGGCGGTGATGTCTCGTATGGTTGCTTCGATGATCTCGATCAGCGGCTCGAGCTCCGCTGCCGGGCGGCTGAGGTTGTCGTCGGACAGCATGAAGAGGGTCACGTGCGCGATGCCGGCGGCGGTGCTCCATTCGAGGAACTCCGTGACCTTGGCGCCGCCGGCACGATATCCCTCCCGGACATCGTCGTGGCCGGCTTCTCTCGCCCAGCGGCGATTACCGTCGAGCACGATGCCGATGTGCTGCGGTCTCGGCAGTCCGCTCAGCGTCGTAGCCAGCCGACGCTCGTAGATGGCCTCCAGCGGCTGACGCAAGAACAAGGGCAGAAGTCTCATCAACTCTTCTTAGGTGAGGGTTCGTCACGGCACCTGGAACCGAGGCAGTATATCGGGCCGCCCGCTCAGGCGGCGAGATTCGGTTGAGGCCGGCGTCAGAATCCGCCGAGGTGCCGCTGCAGCGCGGCCCGGATGGGTGACAACATAGGCAGGGCGGCCAGCTGCGAGGTGGCTATCCAGGCCGAGGCGTCTACCCCGCCGTCCCCGGTGTGGGTGAGCTCGCCCCCGATGACTTTCACCTCGAAGAGAGCAAAGACAGCGTGGAGGTCGATGCCGGTACTCAGTAATCGATGTTCGGCATCGATATCGAGCAGTCGGACTACCGCTACATCGAACCCTGTTTCTTCCTTGAACTCCCGGACCACGGTTTCCCGCGGGTGTTCGCCGTGCTCTATCCGGCCACCTGGCAGCATCCACCGTCCGTGGTCATCCTTCGACGAGGAACCGAGTCGGACCATGAGCACGCGGTCCGAATCCAGCACGAGTCCGTAGGAAGCGAATCTTTGCATGGCACTTCCGGACTCAGCCAATCCAGGTACTCCAGTTCGTTGCGGGCCGCACTAGGTCCAATGAACGCGCTCTCGGTTCATGGGGAAGCGCCACAAGGCCATGGCGAGGAAGAACGCGGTGAAGGCGAGGAGCGCCGCCAGCTGCGGGAGGACACCCACGAGGCTGGAGCCGTCCAGCACGACTCGTCGGAACCCGCTGACGGCCCAGTAGACCGGGGTCGATTTTGCGATCCATTCGACCCATGTTGGCAGGAAGTCGGTCGGCACCAAAGCGCCGCCTACCAATGTCCAGCTCAAGGTGGTTACTCGTTCCATCGCGAATGCTTGCCGCCTGGAAGCTGATATCGCGCAAAGGAACAGTGCGAACGATGAGACACAGGCGGAGAGGACGCACATCATCGCGACAAGCGCGACTCCTGAACCCTCCACCCGCAGGTCGAGGACTGCCCAGCCCAGCGCGAACAGAAACAAGGTCTGGGTCAGCGCGAGAACCGCGCACAAAGCCGACTTGCCCAGGAGAACCTCCCAGGTACGCACCGGCGACATCCGCAAGCGTTGCCAGGTCTGCAGGCCGTGCTCACGGAAATACGAGTCGGTGACCAAGCCGGTCAGGAAGAACGAGAACATCGCCGCGATTCCCGGCACGGCCAGCTGTACACCGTCGCCCTGGTGGTATCCGAGCCGGGTCACGGCGTCGGCGTACATCGGTTTGATGAAAAGAACGAGCATTGCGGGCGTGATCAAGATGGTGATCAACGGTGCCGGCTCTCGGCTCAGCCAGACGGCATCATGCCGAAACAGGAGCAGTGCGCGAATCACGAGTGTTCTCCTCGGCGAGGATATTGAAATAGGCACGTTCCAGGTCGGCCTGGATGATCTCCAGTCCACGAAGCCGATCTCGGTGCTCGGCAACAGCTTCGAGCGCTTTGACAAGATCGACGGCGGGATTCGTCGTGGGCAGGAGAAGGGTGTCGGTGCGAATCCGAGCACCCGGCCAGTCGATCGGGGGTAGCTCCCCATCGAAGCGAAGCGCGAGTTCGCTTCTGGCATGAGCGGTGATCAGCTTGTCGACGGGTCCATCGACAGCGATCCGACCCCGGGCGAGAACCGCCACCCGAGCACGCAACTCCTCGACCTCGGCAAGATAGTGGGTGGTGTAGACGACGAGGGCGCCACGGGCCGCCTGCTGCCGCACAATGTGCAGCAACTGCAGCCGAGTCTCTGGATCTGCCCCGGCTGTCGGCTCGTCCAGCAGCAAGACGTCCGGTCGGTACACGAGGGTGCAGCCGACGTGGAGGCGTCGACGCTGGCCACCGGAGAGCTTTCCGGCGCGGGTCCGGCGTTGGTCGCCGAGATCCAGGAGCCCGAGCAACTCGTCGACAGAGTGTGTGAGCTCCCGGCTCCGCAGTCCGTTGAGCGAGCCGAAGAACCGAAGATTCTCCTCCGCGGTATGGGCGGGATAGACCGCGATATCTTGGCCGGCCAGCCCAACTCGTCCGTGGTGGATCTTGTGCCGGCGGATCGAATCCACGCCGAGAACCCGTGCGGTGCCACCATCGGGCGGTAGCAGCCCGGCGATGATCGACATGAGTGTCGTCTTCCCCGCACCATTCGGCCCGAGGATGGTCAGCACCTCGCCGCGATCAGCGGTCAGCGCTACCCGAGAAAGGACCTCATTCCCGTCGAAGGACTTCCGCAGATTGTCGAGTTCGAGTGCGAATCCCACGCGTAGGTAATCCTCTGATCGTCCGATGCCACCTGCTACCGGCCGTGCACGACCTACAGCGGCCTGGTCCAGTCGGACGGCAGTAATGCGGGAAGCTGTAGTGGATTGATGAGTTCGTCCCATGCGCGGACCAGCCGGATCGCGCCGAACATCCCTTCCGGTGAACGCAGTTCCGGAAGGAAATCCGGCAGCCCGAAACTGCTTTCGACGCCGGAGACCCACGTGCGCACCTGCTCGAGCCAGGCCTGTGCTTCCGCCGGTTCGGGGGCGGTGCGAGAAAATTCTTCGGCCTGGTGCAGCAGGTGCTGCCCGCCCTGCCACACGTCCGGGGGCACATGGGTATACGGGTCGAGCGCCCCGCCGTCTTCAGCGACGTACGGTTCGGCGCCGAACTCCAATCCGCGTGCCTGGCAACAGATGAGTACCAGATAGCGAGTCTGCGCCAATACCAGCATCCACTGGCCGCAGTCCACGCCGCCCGCCACGTCCTGGAGCGCCGATTGAGCGCCGACCACCAGCATCACCGAACCATGGCTGACATGAGTGACATGTCGTCGTAGGTCGGGCCTCGAATGGACACTCATGACTTCTCCACTCCCATCCATAGGACGTCTTCAGCGAACAACCCAGCGATCTCGTCGTCCCAGGTATCCGTTATCCCGTAGGTCCATTCCGCTCTCCCGCTCGTCGGCCCGTCCGCGGGAACGGAAACCGTGCGTAGCCCCCAGCGGCTGAAGAGCTCGGTGCCGCCGAAGGCATACCGGTCGGTGCCGTACGCGGGCTTCACTGTGATACGCCACTGATCGCTGTCGACTCCGGTGAGGTAGTGGTCGACCAGTGCGCCGACTTCTTCCAGGTACGCAGGCACGCCATCGGGTGACAGGGGAGGGCACGAAGCCAGCCGGAATGCGTCGAGGCCCGCACGATCGTCGAGCCTTCGCAGCTTTTCACCCAACCACTTGGGCTTGAAGTACCACTCGCCGTGGAGCGCGGCATGTCGCTCGAGCGCCGCCCAGAGCGCTTCGCCCATGCGCAGCGCCGCGACGATAGGCTTCCGCGGCGCGAAAGTACGTGCGGAAACCTGCTTTCGGACAGCTTCGACGGCGTACCACGAGGTTATCCACTGAACGACCTCACCACCGAGCTGCTGTTTCCAGGCCAGCCATTCGGGGGTGCCCGCCAAGGCCAAGCCGAGCGCGAACCTGCTGAGGCTATCCAGGTGCAAACGTCTGGACGCGAGGTCGCCAGGGCCGACTTCAGCGGGCGGCCACTCGTCTGCGGTGAGTTCGCGATGACGAGTCATGACCGGATCGGCTCCGTGCAGCACGACTTCGATCAGCGCGCCATTGACGTACGCGGTCAGGGGAAGGGTGCTGGACACGGTCTCGGGTACTACTGAATAGACGTCGAGGTCGCTACCCGAATTCCCGAACCCGGCCATGACGGAGCCGGTGGCCACCGTGAGCAGCGGCTCTCCGAACGAGGTATCGACCTGCTGGACGACTTGGCTTCTGGTCAAGCTCCGTGCAGCCAGGTGTGCATCCAGGCGGCGATCCAGTGTGGCCGATAACTCGGTATCGGATGCCGTAGCAGTCATTCCTGGAAATCCCCTCGTAGTCGGGCCGAATGGAAAGTTTGCGTGATATTCACCAGCGAGTTTGTGTCGGTCGTGCGCACATCGGCAATTCTTCCTCGGCTGATCACGGCAACCTCGACTGGATAGTCACGACCCCCGTCGTGCCGGATCGCAGTTAATTTTGGTAGCTCGACCGTGCCACCGCAGACCCCCTGACGATTGCGCTCCAAAGTAGCAGAGGCTGCGGGTGCTGACAACAAGAAGATCAGCCGTTCTATCGGGCAAGTCTGTTGCGCGAACCAGGCCTGTCCGGTAGCGTGGCGGCAGCAGCGCAATATTCGCTGCAGGGGATGTGCAAAGCGTTGACGAGACGGCATTCGGCCGGTTGAAATCGGCTACGGTCTATTGTCCGCAATCGCATTCGGGGACAATCGAGGTGGGATATTGAATGACGTCGATATCGGGGACGCCGGGGGCTTGCGAGCGGTCCAGTCGGAACCTTCTGTAGATTATATTGAATTGGAGCTCGTCGACTCGGTCGGGAATGCTGTAGGTACCGCTGAGAAACTCGCCGCACATCAGCCTCCTGGCCGCCTTCATCGTGCGTTCTCGGTATTCTTGCTCGATGTCGACGGGCGATTGATCCTGCAGCGCAGGGCATTGACCAAATATCATTTCCCCGGAGTATGGTCGAATTCTTGTTGCGGCCATCCGCGGCCCGGCGAACAGCCTTTTCTCGCCGCCGCGCGACGCGTTCGAGAAGAGCTGGGCACCTGCCCGGCGCTCCTGATGGAGGCGGGCACAGTGACCTATCGCCATCGTGACCCGCAATCGGGCCTGGTCGAGCACGAGTACAACCACCTCTTCGCCGGCGTTCTCACCGCAGAGCTGCGACCGGACCCCGAGGAGGTCGCCGAAACCGCTCGGGTGCATCCGGGTGAACTCCGCCGCAGGCGAGAAATAGATCAATTTTCCGGATGGTTCGGCGATGTCTTCGATGCGGTGTTGCCGGTATTGGGAAGATTGGATGTGGCGGATGCGTGGCGAATTCTGGCATCGGATGGTCTGCAGCGTGACGCAAAGGCGGAGATCACATGACCCGGGATAGCGAAGTGCAGAACTGGGTCAGCAGTGAAGTATTCATTGATTGGACTGATCTTCGGTCTGCACATGCGCAATGCAGGTCGGTGCTGACGAGGCTGGCCGCGGATCGAGATCTGCTGACCCTGCTGGTCGATCGTATCGCCGATGACGAAGATCTTTTCCGGGATGCGGACCACCATCCGGTCATGGACCGGCTCACCCTCTGGCGCGATATGGAACGGGGAATCTACCTGCGGCTGCACGTATCGCCCGGGAACAACGAACTGATTCCGCATGATCACAAGTATTCTTTCACCACCTACATTCTGCGCGGATCCTATACGCACGTTTGGCGGCGCCGTACCGCCCCATATCGAGGGAAATTCAGTTCGGAGCACGTGCCATTGGGCTTGGTCACCTGTGAACGTGTCGGATCCTGCTATACGCTCGGGTATTCGCTCGTACATCAGACAATGATGGAAGCGGATACTGTCACGCTATTCATGCGGGGCCCTGGGGAACAAGGAAGTTCATACGCTGCCCAGGACATGTTGGACCGGGTCGACGGGGGGAATCGTGCGGACGGCGATCAGAGTGCACCCGCCACCACGGCGGCGCGGAAGCACACCGACGGACAACGTCCTCTGGAACTCAACGAATATCGCCGACTCCGGCATCGACTGATGACGCTGGGAGCTCTAGGCCCTGTGTCGAAGTCCCGTCCGGCGCCTCCGGGGGCGGGATCCGGCCTGACGTCCACGCAGGGCCGGGGACCGGCGCCTCGGCCGGATCAACGCGCGAGATAGGTCTCCACAATGTCAGTACTGAACGATGTCGATGGCATCACCCGTGAACTGCAGGACAGAATTTCGGGATACCAGGATAGCTTCGCGCGAATATTCGAACGCTATTTCGAAGAACTCCGGGAAAACTTCGACGGCCCGGCTGACAGCCGATTCACCGCGCGCTCCCTCGAACTCCTCGGCGACCTATCGCTCAGAGGAGGCAAACGCCAGCGAGTGGCGTTCATGTACGAGGCGGCGCGGCTGGTGACCGACCAACCTGTCGCGGGCCTCGATGAAGCGGCCCTGAGCATCGAGCTGTTGCAGACCCACCTCCTCGTGCACGACGACATCATCGATGATGCGCCGACCCGACGTGGTGGCCCCTCAACGTACTTCGCGTATCGGGCGGAGTTTCCTGGACATCCGCAGACGGCGCTGGGTCTGGCGTTGCTGGCCGGCGACCTCGCCGCATTCCTGTCCCTTCGGGTCCTCATCGATTCGGGCCTGCCGGTTCCGCTCAAACACGCGCTTGTCGATGTTCAGACACGGGCCGCCGAAGCAACTTTCGTCGGACAGATGTTCGATCTCGAACGCGACTTTCCGGAGATACCGAGCATCGAGCTGTTGAACTCGGTCTCCGATTTCAAGGCCTCGCGCTCATCGGCGCTGGCGCCGATGCAGCTCGGGCTCTTGGTAGCGGGAGAAGATCCTGCCGAGCACGCGGTGACACTCCGTCGCTACGCGCTGATGTTCGGCATCTCCGGGCAGATGTGCGACGACTACCTGAGCCTCTTCGGGGATGAGCGTGTCACGGGCAAGCCGAATACCGCCGACGTCCGAGACGGCCGGCGTACCTACCTGATCTCGGCGCTATTGACCGCGGCAACGCGGACGGAGCGAACGCGCATCGAGTCGATCCTGGGCCGGCCGGACTGCACCGCCGCGGATGTGGACAGCTTGCGTGAAATTGCCTGCCGACACGGTGTGGACCGCACTCTCCGGGCGGAAATGCACCGATACGCGGGCCTGGCCTCGAAGGAAGCCTCCGAATGGCGGGATCGATGGCGGGCAGACGCAGTGACCTTCTTCGAGAGGGTGCCGATCTGGGGTGTGGAGCGGACGCTTTGAATCCGGGAAATCGGTCCGTGTCGGACTATTCCGTCGATGGACAGTCGGCCGATGTCTCGATCGTGCCGACACACGTGGGATTCATCCTCGACGGGAATCGCCGGTGGGCGCACTCTCGCGGCATGAAGGCATCTGCCGGTCACTTGGCGGGCTTTTCCCGGATACCGGAGGTCTTGACCTGGTGCAGGGCCGTGGGGATCCAAGCGGTGACCCTATGGATGCTGTCTACGGACAATCTGAAGCGCAGCCCGGTCGAGGTCGACTCTCTCGTGAAGATCATCGAAGCAACGGTGAAGACTGTCAGTGCCTCGGAAATCGGGCAAATTCGTCATATCGGGTCGCGTTCGGCGGTTCGCAAACCACTCCTCGATATCATCGACCGGGCGGTCGAGCAAACTGCCGAGACCCAGGGAATGCGTATCAATTTGGGGGTATGTTACGGCGGGCGAGAAGAAATAATCGATGCGTGCCGGAGCATTTTGGCACGATGCGTTGCGGATGGGATGTCGATCCCAGAGGCTATCGACAGAGTCACCGTTTCGTCGATATCGCAAGAAATACTGGCGGGCTCGATCGCACCGGAGTTGATCGTCAGAACGTCCGGTGAGCAGCGTTCGTCCGGTTTCATGCTGTGGTCGGGCATGTATTCCACGATGTGCATCGTCCCCGCTTACTGGCCCGACTTCCGCTTCGCGGACTTCCGTGAGGTTTTGCTCGCATACCGGGAGGCAGACCGGGAGACCCGATATGCCGACAGCGGCGAGCCGTGCGAGGTGAGTGTCCGGTGAGCGCGGGGCAGCCGTTGCGAGGATGCGCCGTAGGGCTGATCGGCATCGATGGTGCCGGCAAGACAACTCTCGCCGGAGAACTCGAGCGGCGATTGTCCGATCAGGGCGTGGATGCGGTACGGGTATCTCGCCGTGGGTATCTCAAATCCAGTCCGCCGGATTTCGCCGGGAGTACGATCACCGCGCTGTACGAAGGCGCTCTGCGGACACTCTACGGCTTCGCCGGGCTCGCCGATGGCAGAGTGCTGGGCGAGGACTTTCCACCGCTCGCAGGCGAGATCATGTCAGACGAATTCGAGAAACTCTTGAACACGTCGGAGATCGTCGGGAACAATCCTTCCGCACTGGTCGCATCGATGCTGTCGGAGATCGCCGGATCTCTGGCGTTCCGTGAATCAATAATTCGACCGCATCTTGCCGCAGGTCGGGTTGTCATCGAAGACACCCACGCTATCAAGATGGTGATCAAGCTCTATCTGCTCGGATCGTCGGTGAGTGGGGATGAAACTCAACTGCAAGGCGAGCTCGACGCAGCCCTGCGAGCCGGGATCGATATCCTCCGGCCGGCGGACAGGACATTTTTACCGGTCTTCGTCCGGACCGATCCGGAAGTCGCATATCGGCGAAGGTTACTGCAGCACGGCCAAGTGGGCGGGATGGAACACTATGGTCCGGTCGGCCGGGCGATCGGGGCTGATTCATACCTCGAGCTCCAGACCCGTAGTCAACAGATCTTCGAGGACATCGCGGATCGCTGGGCATGCGTGCGGATCGATCTTTCTGCCGACGATCGGGAATACGCGCTGACAACTGCCGCGGAACATATTTCCTCGGCTCTGCACGACCGCGGGAAGTGGTGAGCACACATGACGAAAAGTCGAGCACTGGATTCCGAACTGCACTGGATCGATCACTTGCCCCCGCTGGATTGGTCCGACCTGCGGTCCGGCCACCGTCAAGCGCGCCTCGTGCTCTCGCGGCTGGCCGAAGACAAGGACCTGCTCACCAGGCTGGTGCACGAGATCGAGTTCGATCACGAGCGGTTGTCGAAGAGCGAAGTCCATCCACTGATCAACCGGCTGATCTTGTACCAAGACGATTCGCGTGCGTTTCAAATTCGTTTACACATGTCGCCCGGCTCGCGCGAGCTCGTCCCGCACGACCACAAGTATTCGTTCACCGCGTACGTGCTTCGCGGCGCCTACCTGCACGTATGGCGGAGGCGCGTCGACCGGAGAGAGGGTGAGTTCACCGGGGCGGACATCTTGCCCGGCATCGTGACCATTGAACGTCCCGGCACGTGTTACACGTTCGGGCACCCGTTGATCCATCAAACGATCATGGTGCCGGGAACAGTGACGTTGTTCATGCGAGGCCCGCGCGTCAAGGGCCGGTCGCACGCGGCGTTGGACATGCTCCCACAGGCCGAGCAATGGCCGCCGCCCGCCGAAGCGGGAAAGCCGACACATGCCAACGGGCAACGCCCCGTGACAATGGCCGAGTATCAGGCGATGCGTGCGCGTCTCGTGGCCGAGGGCTTGATCGACGACATTTCCGCTGCGCACGGAGCAACACCGTGACTCCCGGACATGTCGGAGTGGTTCTCGGCGGGAGTGCTCGGTGGGCCGAGTCCTCCGGAAGGTCGGTCGTCGAGGCCTACCAGCGGACCTGCGCCAAGCAACTGGAGATTGTGGAATGGTGCTGGGCTGCCGGCGTTGCCGAACTCACGCTGCAGGTCGTATCACCGGAGCCGGCTCATGGCGACGGCACGGCCCGGGAGGCCTGGGGCAATGTACTCGACCGATTGTTTCGGGGTTGGCCGGCCGTTCCGGTCGCCGCACTGAATCTTGTCGGTAATTCAGATATTGTCCCCGAAAATCTGGCTTCTGAATTTGGTGCGCCGGCGAGTGCGAGTTCTCGCAGCGGCGACGGAATTGTCCTAAACCTGGTTCTCGGTTACGAGGGGCGCCAGGAAATCGTGGACGGGGTCCGAACCATGTTGGCGACGGCGCACCGGGCCGGTGCCGGCCTCTCCGAGGTGGTTGCGCGATTGGACAGCGAATATCTGGACGGATTTCTTGCCACCGGCACCTTGTCGCCCATAGATTTCGTGATCAGGACGTCGGCGGACAAACATGTTCTGGGCTTCTTGCCGTGGAAATCAGCGTACGCAGAATTCTATGTCACCGGGGTATCGGCACCGGACCTCTCTGTCGGAGATTTCACGGCAGCTTTGAAAGACTACTCACACAGGAAGCGGAGGTTCGGTCGATGATCTCTGGCAAACCGGAAAAATCCCCCAATGCTCCGTTCGACCTGGGTGCCGCCTGTTCGGCTGTCGAATGGGAGGATCCACGCCGCGCGTGCCGACAAGCCCGGACAATCCTTGGTCGCCTGGTATCCGATCGAGCACTTTTCTCGGAAACGGTGTTCGGAATCGAAGCGGATCCAGCGCGGCTCGCGCGATCGGAAAGTCATCCGCTGCTACACAGACTGTCGCTGTACGAAGACCCGCAGCGGCGCTGTCAGTTACGCCTGCACGTCTTTTCCGGCCGTGAAAGAGACCTGGTTCCGCACGATCACAAATACCCCTTCAGTGTTTACGTAGTGGCCGGAGGATATCTGCACGTGTGGAACCGAAGGGTAGGTGAAAGTCAATCCGGCGAGTTCCTATCGACCGATATTTCACCCGGTATCGTCTCGGTGGAGCGTCCGGGTTCCTGCTATACGTTTCAAAATTCGCTCGTGCACCAGACCATCGTGATGCCCGGTACGGTTTCGCTGTTTCTGCGTGGCCCGAAGCGTCAGGATCGCTGGCATGCGGCGGGCGACATGCTTCATCTTCTCGAAGGCTATGAAGCGCCGCGTTCGGACAGAGCCGAGCACCAGGGAGCGCAGCCGATGACCCTGGAAGATCTCCATCGTATTCGGCGTGGCTTGGTACGTAGTGGAATTATTGCCGATCAGAGGTCATCACATGTCATTGCCTGAATTCTTTATTCATCCCGTCGTCAAACTGCTGGGCCAGACCCAGTCGCCCTATGATGTGCCTGCCGATCCGGCGATCTTCGATGGCGATTGGCTGACGCCCACGAGATCACGAGTCCTCGACCTCCTGCGAGACATCGACCCGGAGACTCAGGCACAGAATTCGGTAACCGGTCTCGGCTTGACGTATCTGTTCATCGCCGCAGACCTGGAACGGGATTACTCCGTGTATCTCAGGTTGGCGGGAGATGGGACGGTGGCCCCTCGCAGCCCTGAGGAGAAGGCGGTGGTGCTCACCCTCGCCGGCGTCATGGAGCTGGAGGCATATCGACACGAGGGTGACGTGTCCGCGGACACGCCGTGGTACGTCCGGCAGTTTTCGGCAGGACAGATCTACGCCGGCCATCCGGGAACTATTCACTCGGTTGCGCAGTCCCCGGACGCGGTGCAACTGGTTGTTTCGCGGGGAGCCGTCCCGGCGATCGGACGGCAGCTGGGTAGCGACGATGTCGCAGCGCAGGTGGCACGGGCACGGGAACTGCTGCAGAACGCCGTCGCACGCGATGCGGCGCTACTGGATGTCACGGCAGCGACGGCACTGGCCGAGCCGCCCGCCCGGTGAACAGCAGGCCGAATACAAATCGACCCCCAACGAAAGGTAGCTCCGTATGCCAGTGGTCACCGTCTGCGAGCGACTGAACTCGTCGCAGGCCGCGATATGGAAACAGCTTTGCGATGTCGAATCCTATCCGGAATACATGGAGTCGATCGTCGACATAAAGATCGTTTCCAGAAAAACTCTACCGGACAATTCTATAGAGACAGTAGTGTCTTGGGAGGCGACGGTAAAAGGATCAATACTGAGATGGACCGAACGGGAATTGCGGTATGACCACGCTTATCGGCTGACGTTCGAACAGGTGTCCGGTGACCTGGAGGTCTACCGAGGATACTGGGAGGTTCGTGCGATCGACGACGATTCCGCCGAGGCCACGCTCGAGGTCGAGTTCCAGATCGGCGTGGCTGAGTTGCATCCGATGCTGGAGCCGCTGGTTATTCAGGCGATCAGGACCAATTCGACAGACATGCTGCGCGCCTTGGGCAGCCGGGCTTCCTCGGCACTCTGATGCGGCGTTGATCAGGAAACTGTGAGGATTCGAATGGCATTGGAGAGATGATGGTGCTGCACGACAGCGGCGAACGCGTTGTCCCAGAATGGGTCCGGCCGACCGACAAGATGGGGTCGATGTTGTTGGAACAGCATCGACGGCGGTACGGCATCGCGTCGGCGGACGTTCGCGGAAAGAAGGTCCTCGACCTCGGTTGTGGAGCCGGATACGGGGCCCACCTGCTGGCGGAGGCGGGGGCGGCCGAGGTGACAGCGGTGGACATCGACTCGGCCGCGCTTTCCTACGCGGCCGAGACGTACGCGCATCCAGTTGTCGAGTACATCCAGCAGGATGCTACGGAATTCGCGCCAGCGGCACAGGATTACGACTTGGTGACCTGTTTCGAAGTGCTGGAGCACGTCGGTGATCCTGCGGAGCTACTGCGAGTGATCCGCTCCGCGTTGAAGCCCGACGGGCTACTGATGATTTCCGGGTGTGTCTACCCGACTCGAGACTTCTACCGCTTCCATCTGCGTGACTACTCCAAGCTGAGTTTTCGCGATGAGTTGGCGGCTGGTGGATTCGTGGTACTGGATCAACTCGATCAGGTAGCGGTCATGTCCGCCGCCGAGGTCCGAGGAACCATACGGCGACATTGGCGGAGTTTCCCACTGGAACGGTTCAGAACCAACCCCGTCAAAGTGCTACGTGCGATCGTCTCGACTCAACTGATCAACGGCGTAACGCACGAGGAAGCGATGTTCACCTGTGCGGTCAAGCCTGACTCCGGCTAGACCTGGCCCGACGAAACGTTGAACGAGTGTCCCCGCGTGAGTACCCGACGGGTAGCGATGCGCTTAATTGAGTAGGTATATTGTGCAGTTCGAGTCCTCGACCCAGCTCTCCGACGAGGTGGACGGGCGCCGGAACAACCCGCCTGGCCCCCATTGCTCGCGCACTCGCCAAACGGTGAATTGGATGTTGCGTCCTTATCCGTATCTGCACGAGTGCCACCAGAAGTACGGTGATGTATTCACCCTTCGGCTGCACGCTCTCGGCGACGTCGTCATGCTGGCGGACCCCCGAGATGTCGACGCGGTATTCCGGATGAATCCCGATCACGGACGAACCGGCGAAGCCAATGCGTTGATGACTCCGATTGTCGGCGAGGATTCACTGTTCGTGCTCGACGGCGAGCGCCATCGAAGTCGCCGGGCGGAGATGCGGTCAGCAATCCATACTCGACCGCCGATCGACCCGGGCATCGTCGAACGGCTCACGCTCGAGGAATTGCCGGACAACGGTGGTGTTGTCGAAGTGACCGCACTCTTCCGTTGGCTCGCGATGCGGCTCATCGGCCACCGCGTTCTCGGCACCGACGACCCAGCGATTCTGCGTTCCTTCTGCACGCAGCTGCACTGGGTGGTCGGGCCACTTATTTCCCTGGGGGCGTTCTTCCCGATTCTGCAACGCAACTACGGAATCGCCTCGCCGGGCTACTGGCTCGACCGCCGGATCGCGGCGCTGGATTCGGCACTGGCGGATTCGGTCAGGGCCGCGGCGCTGAAGCCGAGCACGTCGTGTGTCGGCGAGCGAATGTCTGCGGCGCGGGGGGAGCCCTGGCCCCCCGCACACAGCGGTCCGCTCAGAGACGATCTGATCACGCTGGTCGCCGCGGGTGACGACACCGTGGCCAGCGCGCTGTCGTGGGCATTGTTCTGGGTGGCCCGGACTCCGCGCGTCGCTGGAAAGCTGCAGTCCGGGGCCGATGCGGTATTCCCGGATACCAACCGAGCCGATATTGCCGAATCGCGTTTCCTGGATGCCGTTTGTATGGAGGCATTGAGAATTGCACCCGTCGTGGATATCGTCTCCCGAAAGACTTCGGTCCCGATGGTGGTCCGCGGGTTCGACGTTCCGGTGGGTTCCTTGTTGTCACCTGCGATTTATCTGGTACACCGGCGTCCCGACGTGTTCGACGACCCGCATAGTTTCCGGCCCGAGCGATTCTTGGAGCGAAAGTTCAAGCCTTCCGAGTACTTTCCATTCGGCGGCGGGAACCGGAGATGTATCGGGGCGTCCTTGGCGCTCGCAGAGATGAAGGTAGTGCTCGGCACGATACTCGCGCACTTCGAGGTGAGCCCGGCTTCGGTCGCCGACACCGCGATCCGATATTCGAGAAGGAACGTGACGGTGGCGCCGGCGAAGTTTCGAGTCCGACTGGTACGCCGGCGGTAGGTCCTGTGTTCGGCGGGGCGGCGGCGGCCGCTGTGGTATTTCAATCTCGGCTGGCACAGCCGAGATCGTGAGAAAGTGATTGGCGGATATGGTCCATACCCTGATTAGACGACTTGCCGAGAAGGACGGGCCCAGACTGTTCGTCGAGCTCCGGAATCGAGGTATCTCTCCATTTTATCGGACGGCCGAGTCGGCGATCGGTTCGTCGGTCCATCTCGAGGGCCGGGATGTGCTCATGTTCGGTTCGAACAACTATCTCGGCCTGGCAGGTGATGAGCGGGTCAAGAATGCGGCGACCGCCGGGATTCGTCGGTACGGCAGCGCGTCGACCGGTAGCCGGCTGCTGAACGGATCGAACGAGCTGCACGTCGAGATCGAGAGCCGCATCGCGGCGTGGTTTCAAACAGCCGACGCTCTCGTCTTCACCTCCGGCTATACCGCCAATATCGGCGTGATCTCCGCCCTGGTCGGAACAGGTGACACTATTGTTGCCGATGAGTACGCGCACGCGTCGATCATCGACGGGGCTCGGCTGTCGGGCGCGCGAATGCTTCGGTTCAGCCACAACGATGTGCACAGCCTCCAAAACGTGCTTGCTTCGGTGGAACCGTCCACTGGCGAGATCTTGGTCATCGTCGACGGCTTGTACTCGATGGAGGGCAGCCTGGCACCGCTGCGCTCCATCGCGACGATGTGTAAGGACCGTGGCGCGGCGTTGATGGTGGACGAAGCTCACTCACTCGGTCTCTACGGGGCCACGCTGCGGGGATGGGCGGAGGAGTGCGGCGTTCTGGACGATATCGACGTATTGATGGGTTCGATGTCCAAGGGGCTCGGCAGCACCGGCGGTTTCATCGCCGGATCGGCCGAGTTGATCGCGGGATTGAAAGGTATGGCTCGGAGTAATTTGTTCACTACGTCAGCTACGCCGGCCAGTCTGAATGCCGCTATCGAATCGCTTCGGATCGTCGGGAGCCCCGAGGGCCGAGATATCGCCGAACGTGTGCGAGCGTCGTCTGTACGACTGGCCGGCCTGCTCCGGGATGCCGGCGTCCCGCTCAACCCGTCCGGCGAGAGCTGGTCTCCCATCCTCCCGGTGCTGATCGGCTCCGACGTGATGGCCATCGAGATCTGGAACAAGATCTTGGCCGGCGGGGTATACGTCGGTGTGGCCTTGCATCCGGCCGTCCCCCGGGGGCGCGCGCTGTTGCGTGTGTGTGTAACAGCGGACCACGGTCCCGACGACTTGGCACGCGCGGCCGAGGTCATCAGTGCCGCTGCGGTCGGCGTGCCGGCGCTATGACCACAGTTGCCGTGACCGGCGCCTCCGGCGACTTGGCGACGGTACTCGTCCGAGCGCTGGCAGGATCCGCTGCGGTCGATTCGGTGAAAGCGTTTTCGCGGCACCCGCTCCGAGTCCGGCACAAGAAAGTGACCTTCGTGCCGTACGGGGCGATCTCGGAATTGTCGGTCGAGCAACTTCGCGGAGTCGAATGCCTTGTTCATACCGCCTATGTCGTCGAGGAGCCGCGCGATAAGCGGCAGGCTCGAAAGATAAATGTCGAGGCAGTCGAATCGATCGTCGAGCTCGCGGTCGAAGCAGGTGTCGGTCACGTCATCGTGCTCTCGAGTATCAACGCCTATGGTGACACCTACCGTGCGGGGCAGTGTCTGGACGAGTCGGTTCCCGTGCAGCGGACACCCGGCAAGTTCTATTTTGACCACAAAGCAGAGATGGAGCTCCGGCTCGCGGACAGATCGCGCCGCGACGAAGCGATAGCGGAGCGGCTCTGTGTGGTGCGGCCCACGTATGTCGTGGGACCGGATATCGACAATTCAGGTATTCGAATGTTCCGGCAGCGGGTGATCGTCTATCCCGAAGCCGCAACGGCGGCGTATCAATTTCTCCATCAGGATGACTTTGCTTCCGCGATCATGAGCATCATCGAACAGAGGTGCTGCGGCATATTCAACCTCGGGCCTCGGGGATACATGACGGTCCGCGATATCGCCGAGCGCGGCGGGCACCTCTGTGTGTCCGTACCACTACCGTTCGCCGAACGAGCAGCTGATCTGCTGTACCGATTCAGGATCTCGACCTATTCCTCCGAGTGGGTGACGATCGGCGAGGCAACTGTGACATCGGAACGGCTGGAGCGGCGCACCGGCTGGCAACCGATGTGGTCCTGTGCGGAGGCAGCGTCGATCATGCTCGGTGTTGCGTGACACCAGACCGTTCGCCGCGCCGACCGTGTGGTTGCGTCGAATCATGGCGAGTATGCATTCGTAGCCGGTGGTCGCGGCCACCCGAGCTATCTCGGTGAGCTGCTCGAGCGGTATGCCCCGCCTCGTGGACGGGATGCGCGCGGGGAGCACTTCGCCGGGGTGACACCGAAGACGTTCCGCAAGACGGTGGCGTCGGTGATCACCCGCGAGTACGGCATCGGCCAGGCAGGGCTTGCAGCTGGGGCACCGGCGCGGTTAGAAGCCGACCGAGGAGCATGGCGTGGAGCGTGGATTGCTGATGCCTGACTCGTCGGCGGCGTCGGAGCGCGTCGCCGGTGAGCGCCGAACTGCGGGATGCCGCCGAGACTACGGCTGCGTCGGAACAAGCGAAGGACACCTGACATGAGGAAAGCCCTGGTAATCGATCTGCCAGGGCTTTGGATATGTGCGCTTCCTGAGGTCTCACTCCAATCTGAACAGCGCTGGTGAGGCGCTTTTAGCCCTGTTGGCGGAGGCGCGGGCCGAGGCAGATGGTGGTGTAGATCGCCCATCAGTGACTTTGCCAGCCCGAGCTCGACGGCTGACGAACCAGGAGAAAGCGGAGCTAGCGCGGGACTACCTGGGTGGCATGACGGTGTACGAAGTGGCCGAGAAGTTCTCTATCCAGCGGCAGACGGTCAGCGCTCACCTGAAGCGTATGGGTGTGCCGATGCGGCAGCAGGGATTGAGCGACGAGCAGGTGGACCAGGCCACCGAGCTATACGCCGAGGGGCTGACCCTGAAGCAGGTTGGATTGAAGCTCGGAGTGGACGCCGGCACAGTGCGCTTGGCGCTCCTGCGGCGAGGGGTGCGGATGCGGGAACCTGTGGCGAGACGCGGAGGTACACGCTGATCCCAGCGTGGTGCGCCAGCGAAGCCGATCGCGGTATCTTGATCTGTGCCACACCTCTCCCGGACAACGTTGCCGTTCATCTACGCCGTCGCGCATATTTGTCCGTCATTTGTGTTACCGGATGCGTCGACGAAGACATTCGGTTGGGGCACAGGATTTTTCGTAGGCGACGGTACTGATCCAAACTGTGCATACTTGATGACCGCCGCCCACGTTTTCGATCCCGCACGATCAAACAGCCGTTACATCGGGTTCAAACTCGACTCCGTCTACGTTCGGCAGTGGTTCAAGCGTATGGATGAAACCGATGCGCCGCTTGTCCTAAACGAATCTCGCTTTACCTCACCACAAGTCAAGTACGCACCATCACATGATGTTGCTGTCATGCGCCTAGCAACCGAAATGGCCGTGATTACTGGCAACGGGAAAATCAACTGGCTGGAAACCTCCATCCTTGCAACTGGCGCAGATTTCGAAAGCGGCCGTATCTGGCCTGGTCAGGACGTACTCATCCCGGGATACCCAGGTGCAGCGGCGAATACTCCACCGGCCAGGCCCTTTCTCTTCTCTGGCACCATCGTGACAGATCCAGCCCAGCCCGCGCATATCGATAACGGGGACCAGGACCGAACTATCGTTTGCCAAGCATTCAGCTGGGGTGGCTCGTCAGGAGCACCTGTGTTGTGTCCATTGGCCCCAGAACCCAAGATCATCGGTATCAATACGGGTCACTTCAATCTCGGTGGTGACAGCGCCGGAGTCCTAACAACTGCAGTACGTTCGGACGTCCTGATAGAACTGATTGAGTAATCGTAGTTAAAGTTGATGATGTCGATCCGGCAGAGAAACTTATAGACCGAGCTGTGGCTGCACGTAGAGGGCTCGACCGCCGAAGCGCGGTGCGCCCGGCACAGTGCGGTTGGCGCTGCAACGGCCGGGGCCGCCACATACGCGTCGATGGCGAGACGAAGATGGTCTGGATCGAGCACGCCCAACTCCAGCTTCAGGCTCGCCCAGCGCTGGCCGATCGCTGACACTGCTGATGTCGTTGACCCGGCGGGGGCTCACGATTCGGCTAATAGTCAGAACTGGCCCGCTCGCTCTGCAAGTTACCGCCAAGTAGCTGTAACGACAGCGATGCTGCGGCGGATTTATACTTCAAGTACGTTCCATGACGCACGTCCCTGTCGCTGAATGTTATACTGCCCAGAGGGGTATAAACATTAATGTCCGAAGATTTCGATAAACCAGAGTTCGATGATCTTCTCATATCAAGTGATGAGAAAGAATTTGACGTCGCAACCGGCGATCTCTCAAAACTGGAGATACGGCGCAGCTGGTCGATGGATGGTTACACTTACTTCATAGAGAAGCCGACAGGGCGTGTCGTACGAGATTTCGTACTTAACAACGGCCTACGCGTCGCGACTATCTGCTCGGTGAAAATCATCTACACCGACGGCAAGTACACTCCCCGGCTGCGGTTCTGGAAGAAAGACAAAACGAAGGCGGGCAAAGAAATACTGGAATTGCCGCTGGAGGACTTGCCGCAGTATCGCATGATCAAGGCGGCAGTCGATACGGATGATGGACACGAGAATCTTTGGAAGCTCGTCAACTATCTCCAAGCCTGCCGAGATCTCGATGTGCCGCACGATCGGTTTCGTGCGATCAGCGATGACAGCGCTGAGCTTGTTGAAGTACTGAAGGGCAAGGACAAGGCGACGGTTCTTGGGGCGATGCGCCAGTTGTTCGGCGGCAGCGTTACACAGGCAGACCTGGATCTCATCGCTGGTCGGAAGACTCAGCTCGATGTCTTTGAGCGTTTGCTAACGGACGAAGCATACTTCGCCGAGCAGATGGAACTTCGAAACAAAAAGATCGAGGGCGTATGGCAAGACTTCTTTGAGGAGAACCCATGGATCTTCGGCTATGGCCTTACTCTCATTTCATGCGAATCCTACGACAAAGAGAAGCTTGAGAGGGCGACGACGGGTAGGAGTATCTTTGGCGGGGCCGGCAAGCGTGTCGATGCGCTGCTGCGGACTCGCGGTGCGGTTAGTAGCTTGGTGTTCTGTGAAATTAAGCAGCATGGTCAGCGTTTGCTCGTTCCATACCGTACCGATGTCTACCGACCGGATATAGAGGTCGTTGGCGCTGTAAGTCAGGTTCAGAAGACTGCCGATAAGGCGATCCGTGCAATGGGTGACTACCTTCACCGCCAGTATGGACGCGATGGAACACCGGAAGGATTCGAAGTAGCCACTATCCGACCTCGGCAAGTAGTAGTTATTGGCTCGACGACGGAATTTCAAACCGAGCAGGGGTTAAATCCAGAGATGGTCTCGTCATTCGAACACTATCGGCGGTCGGTGAACGATGTTGAGATAATTACGTTTGACGAACTGCTGGCGCGGGCAAAGTTTATTGTGGCGGATGCGTAGGTCGAAAGATGGATTTAGAGAAGGCTCTGGAACATTTTGACGTCACCGAGGCCAACCTCAGGCGGCTCGAAAAGGTATGGTCGGAAATCGCTAGCTTGATTCCGCAGGGGATAGTCTTCGGAGGTGAAGAACGTTATACCGAGCTCTGCCGGGCCTATGCTGCAATAATGAAAGGGCTCCCGGCCATCGGAGGATTTAGATTGACCGAAGAGCCATGGGAGCTAAATGAGATTGCGCAGAACCGGCTCGACGCTCAGGAAGTCGGCGAAGCGCACGTAATCTTCGGGGTCGAAGAGGGTATCGAGGCTCCGGGTCGCGAGATCGATGAGTACCGATCGCGACTGGCTGCAATGCGCCGTGAACTCGTGCGTGATCACCTTATTCGTATGACGACAGAGGTTGACAGCCTCCTAGCTCAGATGACAGCGCGGATTGAAGCGAATAAGACGCCCATCGCGGACGAATTATGGGTCAACTTCTGTGAGCTTATTGCTCAGATTGAACGCCTAGGTGGTAGCCAGATTCCCCGCACCGGTCGATGGTCAGAGCTTTACCGGCACATGCGATTCGCTCAGGGCCACGATCTGCACGATATCGCGAATATGGACTGGCCGTCGGTCCGCGAAGACATTCAGGCGGGGCTGTACTCCGAACTTGAGCCTCTTCCAATGGAACTGGAAGACCTATCAGAGCTTGTGCGAGCGAAACCGACCGGCGCGGTGACAACGAAACTTAATTGGTCGGCAATCTCTGCCGATGATTTCGAGCGCCTGCTGTTCAATATCGTAGCTGATGCCCAAGACTATGTGAACCCGCTTTGGCTGATGAAAACCAATGCGCCGGATCGTGGTCGGGATATCTCGGTTGAGCGGGTAAGCCAAGATAGTTTGAGCGGCACAAAGAACCAGCGGGTTATCATCCAGGCGAAGCACTGGCAATCTAAGTCAGTTGGACCGCACGATGTTGCAGAGGCGATGAATCTGATGAAGCTATGGGAGCCGCCGCTCGTGAACATTCTGATAGTTGCAACAAGCGGGCGTTTCACGACGGACGCGGTCGCATGGATTGAGAAACACAATATCGACGGCGGGCGTCCACATATTGACATGTGGCCGGACAGCCATCTTGAGCTAATACTCGCCCAACGGCCGCACCTCGTCGCTGGATTCGAACTTCGATGATTTATTTGTGCTACCAACCTGCGTGTGGCAGCCTCTGTCTTAAAGCTTCGGAGAAGGCCGCGCGCCTCAATCAACGGCCAGTTGCGCCGTGCGTATGGCTGCGGCGAGGAGTTCAAGCAGGCTCTTGGCTGTCTTCTTGTCGGTAATCACGTATAAGATCAGCCCGTTATCCTCGCCATAGAAGCCGATAGCCCAGCCGGTTTGATCCTTTCGCATATCGCAGAGCGGTCCTTCGGGGTCGGTAATGAGGAGCTGGCTGTTAGCGATAGGGCCCACTTCAATGGCCAGGCAGCCACCACCGGTGTCGGTGATGCATGCGTCGTAGCCGTGCGCGGCGAGTAGCTGGAGCGCGTCGGCGTACTGGTCCCTTACGTATTCGAGTGGGTGGAAGGTTACGGTACTCTGTTCTCGCTTTTGCAGGCTATTCATTCGATGTTCTCCGTTTACTTATATTACTGTTCTAACTCTCTTCAGGTACTCCGATCAACCGTTTCGGCGAATAATGAGATGTAGTTATTACCTCAGCGGTGGCCTGGTGCAGATTCAGGACGCTCCTCAAACACCCATACCCCACCGCCCTCGGCCGGGACCGCGGCAATGTCGCCTTCGTGCAGCATTTCCTCCCCGATCGCCGCATAGTCGACAGAAACGAACTCCTCAAGCACTGCCGGAACTACACGTTTCAGCATGTCCTCGATATTGAGCGGTTCGAACAGCTGTCGAACATAGGCGGTCATGCTCTCGTAGTGGCCCTTGTATGCGCTGGTGAAGTGGTCGAATAGGAGTGGATCGTCCTCGTGAGCATCTGCCCATGCCGCGTATGCCGGACCGTGTTTCTCGATCCCGCGCGCCACCTGCGCCAGCAACTCAATGCTGTCGACGCCCTCTAGGTCGATCGCGCCGGTCGTCACTTCGAACGCGCCAAAACCGTCGTAGTCCCAGATGTACAGCGGGGCACCTTCGGTGGCCTCGTCTGTGGTGAGGACGGCATAGATCTCGGCGCGGATAGTTTGTGGGTCGCGGGCCATATCCACCCACGTACCGTCAGTTAGTTCGGCTCGTAGCGGTAGTCCGCGGGTGACGTAGATACGCGGATTGAGCTTCTTGTCCTGCTCGTGGCTAGCTTCTTGCTCCGTGGGCGTGGGTTCGTCTGCGAACGCTTCCGGCTCGCAGTCTTTGCGGTATTCGTTGGGTGCCTGAGGTTTTGGGAAGCGTTCATTCATGATCACCCCCTTCGAGCTCGCGTGGTTCGGCCGTCCCGATGATGAGTTGATGGCGAACCAGCTGGAGCGCGAGTGCCTCGGCGCCGCTTTGCAAATCGCTGGTGGTCAGGTCATCGTGGGCATCGGCGAGCTCGACGATCCGATCGTTGACGGTCGTTATCAGCACCGCCAGTGCCCGCTGCTGTTGGTCGCTGGTCGCGACGCCGTAGACGTGCTCGACGAGGTTGCGTGCGAGCGTGGCGGTTGCCGCGAGGGCTGGAGGGCCGGGGTGCTGGGCCAGGTCGTACACCGCCGTCAGGATGGCGTCACTGATCGCCCATCTCAGTTCCCAGTCTTGATCACTGTCAGCTTCTGCGGTCGCAGCAGAAATGGTTTCCGCTTCGTGCGGCGCCGGATTCGGTTGTTCTAGCGGCGACTGTTCATCTGGATTGTGTTGTGGGCCTGGATATTTCTCGTTCATGGTTACCTCTCTTTCGTAATAGTTGGATGTTGGCCGGTCGGATAGCGAAGAGGATCGCTCCTCGATTCGCTGTCCGCCGGCCTCTTACACCGGGACCTGAGCGAGGCTCAGCTGTCCGCCTGCTCACCTCCTGCCTTCGACCCACCACGACGGGTTCGGGACCGCGGGTTGCCTTGCGGTGGGTCGCTTTCCGCACCGCCCGCATCGTCGGCCATCACCTCGATTTCGGGGGTCTCGGATGCATCCTCCTGTTCGGGCGGAGGCGGCGGGGTGGCTGTGAACAGGTTGTCGATGGCGGCCTGCCGGGCGCGTGCCTCTTCTTCGATGGCGGCGCGTGCGGCGTTAGCCCTGGCCATCAGCTCGGGATCCTGCTTAGCGGCTTCGATGTAGGCGTCGACAGCCTTGAAGCATTCAGCCTTGAGACTGGTGCGCCGCAGTTCGGCGATCCAGGTGAGCTGGGCGTGCCTGGCAGTGTCGATACGGATGGCAAGGGTGATTTCCTTGCCTTCGGGTGTGGACATGTTCGCTCCTCCTCGGTGCGAGCGGCCGGTAAGCGCTTGGTGCGCTTACGGTTTGCGGACCGCAGGGCATCGACGAGCGGCACTCCGCGCTGACCAGCCGATGGGTGAAGTCGAGCTGGCCAAACTGCGGAGGCGTTTGGCTCCGAAAGCGGACCCGTTCCCAGTTAATGACGGTGGACCGCTGGTCTCAATCGTCCGATCGGGCGACGAGTCGAACGCTAGGACGCTCGGTCTGACACCGCTTGCTAGCGGTGCGTAGGTCCCGTTGATAGCCGCCGATGGCAACGTTTCTCACGTTGTGGAACGCACAGCAGCGGGGGATCAGCCGCCCAACAAGAAAAGCCGCCAAATTGGCGGCTAGGCGGCGAAGTATGCGTGATCAGATCAGACTGGCGTTGATATCGTCCGCCATCTGCTCGGACAGCTCCAGTGCTTTGCCTTGGTAGGCCGGATCACGGATTCCCATGAGGCCCAGCCGGAGGATCAGGAGCGGCCACAGGTATACGCCAGTCCGAACCCGGTCGCAGTGTCGACAATGAAGCGTTGCTCTGAACCCATACCCCAGGACAGGCACGGCGGCAACAAGTTCGACGTCTTCGACGTACCACGACCGCGGATGCGGATGGAACAGCAAGATCACGTCGTAGCCTCCGTCGAGGTGGCCGATCCAACTTGGTCGCTGTTCACCACCTGCTCCAGCCAAGCCACGATCCGGCGGGGCTGGTGGTTGGTGCGGAGCCCTTGATACAGACGGTAAAACATTCCGGAACGTTGGTAGTAACGATAGCTTTGATAGATCGAAAAGACATGGCCGTAGCGGGCTGGCACCTGCGTCCATTGAACATCATGGGACATCTTGAACCGGATACCGTTGAGCGTGCGCCGTTTGGCGTCGAGTTCGGCCTGTGACCGCTGAAACTCGCCTCTGCGGCTTCGTCGTAATCCGAAGTGCGGCAGGATCAGTCGCCACTCTTCGTCGGTCAAATCGGATTCGGACGGCCCGAAGAAAACTTCCCAGGCATCCAGTAATTCACCTGGTTTCAGTATGTGGACCAGGTCGTAGGGTTCGAGCGGACGCTGTGGCCAGGTGGTTGTCCAAGCTGGAATTCGCTCGAAGTACTTACTGGAGAGGATCTCGTGCCAGCTGACGTCTTCGCCGTGGACGAGCAACCAAGTTTCGGTGTCAGAACGTTCGTCTTCGGATGGCCAATCGTCGAGGTGGCCGATGAGTTCGTGCAGAGTAGGAACAGCGGCGACAGCGGCATTGTGGACAGCCAAGGCCACTTCCCAGGGTTCGAACTCAACCAGTTTGTTTACCAGCGATTCCATGCCGGTAGCCGTGAGCGACTCACCATTGCCAATATTCAGCAACCGGTCGCCGACGTCGGCCGGAAGCTCATGCAACAGGTAGTTGCGCACGACCTTACGGAGCTCATCGGTCCACCCCTGCACGTCATAACCGACGATGCCACCCTCGGGGATGTTGTACTCATAGATATTCCCAAAGCGGGGAGCGAGATGGATTGCAAGTAGTTCGAATTTATTGTATTGCTCTTCCATGTATCTCTGATTTTGGCTCGATTTGGTGATTGAGTCAAGCACTTCGATGTCGATTATTATGTAGTACGTGAAATAGCAACTGGACGCGGCCACCTGTTATTCTTGGGGTATGAATCCAACAACTTCACAGTGTCACTATCGTAGAGGCAGAAACCTGAACACTTGCGATGACGCCATCGCAAGTTTTACGCCGGATAAATGGCTGGCATGTACCGGGCAGGTCGGTCATCTGTTTGATGGCCTCTCCTATCTGTTGCAGGCCGCCCAGGAGTGGCAGTTGCAGACAGATCTTAAGCTGGAAGTTGTGGGTTATCCGGCACAAACTTACGCGATGGATTCGGTATTCCTGCGCGCTCGGTCTCTGTTTGAATTCTTCATTGGCCGAGGCGCTATGAATTATTGCCATGCTCACTGCCTTTTCGGCCTAACGAACCAATTCGGATACGCCAAGTATCAACCCGCCCAAGGCGTCGTCAGCACTACCACTGACTGGGCGGATGTGCTACACGTCGGCTCAATACATCTCAAGGATAGGGGTCGCCCCGTTCAGCTAGTCGGCCATGACGGGACTTTGAAGGATTTGAACCAGATGCCAGGTGACTTCGCCAAGGGCATATTAGATGTATGGGTCGATTTCGAGACAGAACTGCAAGCGCAGGGCCACGCGCAGCTGCACGGTATGGCAGAAGCGTGCAGGGTTAAGGCGGTAGAGGACGCCGGAAATATTTTCGACAGTGTCATGCAACGTGCGGGTGCCTACCAGATTGCATCAACGAAGAAGGTGACGAAACTATTTTAGCTGCCTACGCGGGCTAACGAAGGTGCTTGACGTCATCGCGGTTGTAACCCCAAGGACGCCAACCTCGGGTGTCCTGGCTTCCTGGCCGATTCGGCTACGATAACCACCCATACGTACCACTCATCCACCACGGAGGAAATTTCATATGGCACGCCAAGTTGTTGTCACCCTTGTCGATGACTACGACGGCAAGTCGCCAGCCGTAGAGACGGTGATCTTCGGGCTGGATGGTGTGTCCTACGAGATCGACCTGTCTTTGCTCAACGCCAGCACCCTGCGGGGCATCTTTGAGCAGTGGACGCCCCACGCCCGCAAGGTCGGTCGTGTACCGCGGGGCAAGCAGATCAACACCCGGCCGGCGACCGACCGGGATCGGAGTGCCGCCATCCGTGAGTGGGCGCGCAAGAAGGGCCATGAGGTGTCGAGCCGGGGACGGATTTCTGCCGAAGTTGTTGAGGCATATGAGAAGGCGAACTCGTAGGACCGCCGCACAATTCGAGACGCGGCGCCCGCTCACCGAATCCGCGCGGGAGCTTCCGAACGGTGAAGTAGCGGGCCTCGCATCACTTACTCGAAATCATCGTCTCGTCGGCCATCGCAACAATCTTTCGCGCTACCGGCGTCAGCACCTCGACTGGGATTGGTGGCGCGAAGCAGCGAACACCCGCCACGTCATCGTCATTGCCGTTCCAGACGGGCGTCCCGCTCGCTGCTGCCCGAAAGTAATGGCGCTTCGACTCCCACCCTGTTTCTGACCAAATGTCGAAGTAGTACTCGATGAACTCACAGACTTTGACCGGTTTGCCGACAAGCTGGAGCCCCGTCTCCTCGTGTACCTCACGCCCGAGCGCCTCGGTCAGCTCCTCGCCTGGTTCGACACCGCCGCCAGGCAGGTCCCAGAGTTCGTCGGGTCGAGAGCCGCCGCGGACCAGCACGATGCCGCTGTCATCCTGAAGCAAGGCGTATACCGACGTCCGCCTGACCAGCTCATCTTGGTGAACGATATGCGCCTCGCCGTGGATATCTCGGCAGAGGTAATGATCGACCGCCAACTGATCGCTCATTCCAGTGCCTGCCATCCCGACCACGGGCGTGCCCCGCGCTCGCCTCGGATACATGCCAGCCGGTGCTCGGCCTGTTCCCGGAGCGCCGGCTTGGTCGATGCTGCCTGCACCGCCATCGTCGTCATCCGGAACTCCCGAATGTCGCGCAGCAGTTCGAACCCGGCCCAGTTTGTGACGTCGTGGCCGTACACCTGGCAGAACTCGCCGTACTGCTCGGCGGTGATCCAGTCGAACGAACTGTGCTTGATTGCTGTGTGCACCAGATCCCATTCGGGCGGCCCGATCGAAGTGCGCTCCAGGTCGAGTAGCACGACGTGTCCGTCATCCGTGGCAGCCACATTGCCGACCCAGGCGTCACCGTGAATCACGCACCACAGCAAGCCTTTCGGTAGTTCTTTCCACCGCTGCTGCAACTCGACGAGGCGTGTACGCAGCCACTGCCGATCCTCGTCACTCCAGCCATGGGCCGCCCCGATTCGCTCCTCCAGTCGCACGAACGGCGCCACTTCGCCGAGATCGAAATCGGCCGGCGGCGGCAGGCGGTGCAGCTGCTTCAGGACCGCGGCCACCTGCGTCGGCGTGCCGTGGTGATGCGGCGGGAGCTCGCGCCAAAAGGTGACTGCACGGCCATCGATATCTACCGGCTGGTCGACATCCGGAACAACCTGAACGGCTGGGACACCGGACGCTTCAAGCCAGCGAGCGACGTTCACTTCACGCCGGGCTGCGGCCAGTTGGCCTTGTCGGCTCGCCCGAGCGACAACGCATCCCGGCAGCCGGTAGATGGCGTTCTCGCTCAACTGAATTGGCTCGGCCTGGTCGGCGTCGAGGCCAACCGCGGCGGCAGCCCTGCGGACGATCGCGAGCCAGTCCGTCTCGGCCGCCTCGCTCATGCGGGAACCAGCGTGCGGTCGATCTGGACGCGCAGCTCCTCGACCTCGGTGGAACGGATATGCGGTTCCGCGAACATTCGAAGCTCGCGGAGGTCATCGGCGGCCCGGCGGGAACGCAGATGTCCAGCATCAACCAGGGCCGCTTGGCCAAACGATGCCGCCTCGACCGGATCGCCGGTGGTCATGGTGAGCGACGCTAGCTTAATTCCTGAAATCGCCCGCGAGCGAACGAAATTGGCTGTGTGCCCAGCGACAGCTGCTTCCAATCGGTGCCTTGCTTCGCCGACGAATCGCCCGTCGAGCGCGACGTCAAACAGGGCGTGGCCGGTGTCGCCCGAGTGTTGGGCCGCGTCGTAATAGGCCATCCACGGTGGATCGTTAGCGGGCGAGGCGCCCGCGAACTCCTCATCCGCTTGCCCGACCGATCGAACTGCCTCTTCGGTCCGATGCAATTTGGCGAGCGCCCGCGCTCTGGCCGCGTGCAGCATGGCGCGTTCGGTGGCGGTCAGCCGATCGGCGCGCACCATCGCAAGCTCGATGAACGTCAAACCATCATCAGGTTGGCCGCACCAGATGGCTTGCCGGGCCATTGACGACAGCACCTTGCCGCGGAGGTGCCAGTCGCCAACCTCTTCCGCGCAGGTAAGGCCCAGTTGGAACATGCTGCGGGCATCGTTGTGGGCATAGGCGTCGAAGGCCATGAACCCGGCCGTGTGGCCAAGAAACCCGACGGCGCTATGAAGGTCCATCCGGTGCTTGTCCGCGCAACTAGCGCCAAGGAGGTTCACGGCGTAGCGCAGTTGCGCTGCCACGGCTTCGCGGACCAATCCGCCGCCGTAGGTGTGATCCCATGAGCTGAACTCCCGGGCAGCCGTCCGTACCTGTTCGATCTCGGTCAGGCCGACCATCGACGGAATCGGGGTCGGTTCGATCTTGCCCAGCAGATCGAGCAGTGGCTGCTTAGTAGCCGCCGCCATGACGCCGAGTGCCGCCCGCATGAATTCCTGGCGTTTCACAATATCGAGCGTAGCGCCGGAACCTGCTGGCAGCTTGAACCACAGCAGCTCCGGCGGGATGGCCAACGTCTCGGCCCAGCGGATGAGTTTCGAAAGTTGTTCCGGTGCTGGACCTTTTTCAATGCGGCTGAGCTGAGCCTGCGTCAACCCGAGCCAGTTGGCGACAAGTTCCTGCGGCAGCGGTCGACTGTGAAACGGATGGGTTCGGTAGGCAAAGATCACCCGACCCATGTGCCAGGTGGCGAGCGCATCCCGCATCTGGTCGGTTTGCCAGAAGGTCGGCGGCAGGAGCGGCGGTTGCTGTAGCTGATCGCGGGAAGCGGATTCGCAAGGAGCACAAAGCGATTCAAGGTTGTAGTTGTTCAACCTGGTCCCACAGCGTGCGCAGTAGCGCTGCATATGGGGTACCCGCGTCATGATGGCCGCTCCCGGTTGCCTGGGGATTGTCGCCTTCTGCCTTTGGTCGCGTGACCCTACCAGGGCTTGACACCGCCAACTATACGTTTCATACATACCCCCTATTCGCCCCTGTCGTGGCCGTTTTCGGCCCTCCGGGCCACCCTTGGCCAGTCTCGAAAAATGGCCGCTAGGAAAGGGGTAGGCCGTGGCATTGTCCCTAGTAGTCCCCATATTTGGCCCGCCAGCCGCTGGCAAAACAACCCTGACGCTGCGACTCGGATGCGATCCCGGACGCCGGATCTTTCGGTTGCGGGAGCACATATCCAAAGAAGCGCTCGCCGCGACGGCCGCCAGCAGCGAGCGGCTGGGCTGGATCGATGAGTTCACGGTGAGCGAAGCGGTGCGCTCGTACTTCGCAGGCGCC
Organism: Nocardia ninae NBRC 108245; assembly: GCF_007990755.1. GTDB lineage: Bacteria > Actinomycetota > Actinomycetes > Mycobacteriales > Mycobacteriaceae > Nocardia > Nocardia ninae. The sequence goes on from NZ_BJXA01000016.1 coordinate 112,870, forward strand.
GCGTCCAACCCCGGTATCCACACCGTGCTGCTGGACAACTTCCCCGGTTCGGCGAACCAGGTCGACCAGCTGCTGGCCGCCGTCAGAGCGGCGGCACCGGCCTGCCACGTCGAGGCGATCGAACTCCTGACCGACGCCAAAACCCTGAAGCAGCGATCACGGAGCCGGAAGGTCTGCCATCGCTGTGAGCGCGATCCGATCTCCGATCCTCGGTTGCCGGCTATTCCGAGCGACGACGACCCCTGGCAGTGCGCGCATTGCCGCGGAGTGCTGCATCCGAGACGCGGGGATTCGCCTCGCCTGTTCAAGGCGCGGATGCAGCGCTATCACCAGGCGGCAGCCGGTATCCGCGCCGGATTTACCGATTCCGGTGTCGCCGTCACCCAACTCGACACCACCAACACCATTGACGGGGCGGCGAATCTGCTTGCTCCGCTGCTTATCTCCCGGAGTGTCTCGCTATGACCACTGTTGATCTGCCCGCCCCCAGCTTGAGAACGAATAGCGACGGCTACGGCCATGGCCGAATGCCACGCGGCGGCAATCTCCCCGAACCGGATCGCATCGACCGTGTGGCCTATGGCCGGTTCCGCAACGTCTACCTCTACATCACCGAAGCCTGCCAACTGCGCTGCGAGCACTGCTACATGGGGGAACGGCTGGACCGTGCGCTCAAGATGCCGCTGCCGCAGATCGTGGACACGCTCACCACCTGGCGGCGGATGGGCGGCGACAAATTGACCATCCTCGGTGGTGAACCGACCCTGCACCCGCACTACTGCGAGGTGATCCGCCTGAGTCGCAAGCTCGGCTACGGGCACGTCATCACCACCACCAATGCCCAGAAGCCGGCCCTGCGACGGTTCCGCCAACTCGAACCTGACGACTTCGCCTACATCCAGGTCAGTCTGGACGGCGGCAGCGGCGAGAGCCATGACGCGATTCGCGGTGCGGGCACCTTTACTCAGGCGCTGGAAACCACAGCCGAAGTCACCCGGCGCGGCTTCGACGCCCGCATCATCTGCACAGTCAGCAAGGCGAATGAGCGAGACGTGCTGCAACTGCTCGACATCGCCGATCACCTGGGCGTCAGTCTGGTGAAGTTCCATGTCTTTTCGACCATCGGCACGGGGCACGGCAACGCGGATATGGCGATGAATCCGCTGGAGTGGGTCACATTCTGCGACCGCCTGAATGAGGTTGCGCCGCAATACAAGACGCGCGTGTGGTACCAGCCGACCTACGCCCGGCGCGATCAGATGGAGCGTTACGCGGCCGAAGGCTACCAAGGATGCATCGGCCGGACGCTGGATCGGATTTCAATCTTTCCGGACGGCCGCTGCTATGTCTGCTCGTTCCTGTTCGACACCGAGCTGCACTTCGCCCAGATGGTCGACGGCCAGGTGCAGCTGAACCACGGCACCAATGAGTTCGATTTGTTTACGAGCGCCTTGGCCGAAAGTTCCTGCGGCGGTTGCAAAGCCAGTGCATGCCAGGGCGGCTGCCCGGCCGAGGAACTGGTGATGGGCAGCGCCTCGTGCACGGCCTACGACGACATCGTGCCGATCTGCCGGTTGTGGAAATCCAGCGCCAAGCCCGAGGAATGAGGAACCGACGTGGACGAGATGGACCGCATCGCGGAGAACCTGTGTTGGATCGACTGGAACGACATCGACGATGTTGAACTCAACTGCCGCGAAGCCTTGAATGAACTCGCTGCCGAGCCCGGAATCGTCCGTGCACGGCTGGACGATCTGCCCAACCGGCCGGACCTGATGGCTATGTGCGAGCACTACGACATCCTGGACAAGATCGTGCTGCACAGCGGCGACAATCCCGACATCCGCATCCGGCTGCACATCTTCTTGCCCGGCTACTTCGACCGGCCACACAACCACCGCTGGTCGTACGCCAGCCGCATCCTGCGCGGCCAGTACCGGCACTTTCTGTTCGGGAATGCCGAGGTGGATGAGCAGGTGGAGCCGAACAAGCTGCCAGTACTGCATGTCCGGGAGGAACCGGTCGGCACCGCCTACGCCCTGCACCACTCGATGGTCCACGCGGTAGTGGCCGAGCCCTACACCGTGAGCCTGGTGATCCGCGGCCCCGCCGTGAAGGACCGCTTCTTGGTGATGGACCGAAAGACCGGCGAGGCGTGGTGGCAGTACGGCCAGAAGGACGAGTCGGCGGAGGAGACGGCGCGCAAGCGAATGGGAGCGGAACGGCTACGGGAGGTGAGCGACCAGCTCACCGAGTGGAAGTTGTTCTAGCGCCACCAATCTCGATGCGCAGCGGCTGCTGACAGCGCGCGGCGCTCACCAGCCTGACACTGCCCTGCCACTTGGTCAGGGCCGACATGAAGGGAGGTGACACTATGGGCGGCAACGGCTTCACTGGCGGAAACGGCTAGTGCGACGTGAGTGATCGTAGAAATGGCGAGGACCCACTCGGGTCCTCGCCATTTCTTCGCTCTATGCCCGCGCGCCGCGACTTGATACAATAGTTGCGACATATATGAACGACACTCTGCACCGCTTCCAACGAACCAAGAAGATCCTCGCCGGTCTGGTGCTGGTGGTCGCTGGAGCCTCGTTCATAGCGGTCGGCAAGTCCATCCCGACAATGCGAGAGTTGGCATGGCTTGGCGTCATCCCGTGGAGTGAACTGGGCGCCGTACTGATCGGCGCCGGAGTCTTCTCCATCTGGCTCGATGCGTACTTCGAACGTGAAAAACGGGAAGCCGACGACGAACGCCTCCGGCGGTTATTCGTGGAGCAAGCGCCCGCGATGAAGGCGGCCGTGATCAAGGGGTTCGCCTTCGAAGATGAGGACTTGCGCCGCGTCGCAACGCCCGAACTGCTCGACAGCATCATCGGCAATAGCTTGGCAATGCGCCTCCAGGACAAGGACTTTGCGCGCGAGCTCTACGCCGACATTCGCGACCAAGCAGTGAAGTCTGTGGAGCGCTGGCACGATGTCAAGATTTCGATCCGGTTGAGCACCTTTGGGCCATCACCTGACGGGCCCGCGGTCGGGAAGCAGTCGACTGCTGCTCCATCGCCGATGGTCATCACTGTGCGCCACGAGTACACCACCGTGCCCTCAAGTCGGGTCAGGCGATTCGTATCCGTGTCGGACATTGATGAATACCGGGAGCTGGCGCAGGATCCCGCTTCCACCTTCGCGTGGTACTACCGTCCAACGAGCACGCTGGACGCTGGCTCGAAGGAGGCGTTCGAACTGGTGCAGTTCACGGTCGACGGTGAAGAACGGCCGATTCGCCGCAGCGCACGCAAGGGATCTCAGACGTACACGGTCAACCTCGATATCCCTGAGGATGAGCGACGGCAACCGCGAACGATCTCTTACACCTACCGTCTCCAACCAGCGCCGCAGAACCGCCTACTGCACCTCGACGTGGAGCAACCGTCCCGCGGCATCGACATCGAGCTCGACTACACCGACGCGGACGTCGCCTACGTCAATATGGTCGACTTCATCGCGAGCAGCCAAAAGGGCATCGTTACAAGGACACCGGATACGGTGCCCGGCAGAGTGGTGGGCTTGCACTTCGACGGGTGGGCGATGCCGCGCAGCGGAGTTGCCTTCGTTTGGGTGATGAACGATGACCTCGTAGAAGAACGCCAGCGCCCATGAGCAAGCCTCAAATTATTGCAGTTTCTCTACAATCTGAAACAGCTCATCCCAGGCAGCTTGGTCGTCGTCAACGTCAAGTTTGCATGCGAGGTCGAGAGCACGTGATAGCTCTGGTTCTGATTTCTCAGTAAGCCAGCCTATCTCATCATCCGCTACAACAGATGGCCATATAAGAGCACCGCATATATTCGCGGATACATCGCCACCCTTCCCGGACAGCAACTCCCGGTTCGTAAGAGCTCGTGCACGATCCATTTCTCGACGCATATATTCGATGAGGTATGGGCGCACATCCGGGGTTGACGGCTTGGCCCATACCTTTTGGCGAAGCTCAGACATATCTAAATGTTTTGGGTTGATGTGTACGGTCATGATAAATAATTCCTTGATACAAACTATTATTACAAATGTAGTGGCCGCGTGGCCCGACCAGTTACGGTCGGGCCAGCGGTTTTCACCAGCGGTGGGTACGGTCGTCGCGATGCTCGTCGTAGGTGTGAGCATCATCGATGGCCGCGGAGCCGATGGTGCTGTGCGGCGAACGATCGAAGTTGTCGCCGCGGTGGCCGTGCTTGTTGCCCGGCCGTTTGTCCATGCCCTCCGGTCCGTAGAGCGTGGTGCCGTCCGGCCGCTTCTTCTGGAAGGTGTTGGGCTGGCGATTCGTGGAACGCCGGGCCTCCTTCATCCGAGCATCGAGCGCTCGGGCTGCGTCCGGGAACTGCCGGCGGCATTTGCCGCAGAGGTAGTTGCCGGAGTCACAGCGGGGGTTCTTGCAAGCCATTGCTTTCCCTTTCGGGTTTTGGCAGAGCGCAAAGAGCGATGCCGTGGATTGCTGGCGAGATGCATAGCTTTCTCATTGCTTCGACATTGGGCCGAAACGGAAAGGATATTACGGCGAAAATTTATTGCCGCTCACGCCAGCGGTGGATTATGAGACAAGGTTGCATAAATTGCAAGCATGAGCAGAATTGGAAGCCTTATATGCAGCAGCTCAATTTTCAAGCGGAAATGATGTAACGGCTCGGCAGGCGGACCGTACATACGTTGTAGGCGGTATCGCGCCGGACCTGCTTCAACGCCGCGCTCCAGCCCGGGCTACGGGCCGGGGGAGAAGGGATAGTGCCATGTCGCACGCCGACGAGCTGGCCAACGCACTGCTCTACCTCAGTACCCGGCAGCTTCGCGACTTTGGCCCGCCTCAGGCGGGCTTGGACAAGACCGGGCTCCGCAAGACTGACCATTCCTTGGACTTCAATTTCGCGGTGATGAGCGAGCTGCTACACCTCTCGCTGCTCACCCGGGGAGCAGTGCAGGTACCAGTCGGGGAGAAGGTTAATTGGGAGCTCGAATTCTCGTGCGCTTCGGTTCCGTGCGCCATCAGACTCGCGCAGTCGGGCATCAAGCTTGCGATATGGCTACCGGAGGATTCTGGCGAGGCCGACACCGTGGCGACTGACATCGCGGCGAAGCTCGGTAGTGCTGTCAAAAATATTCAGACTCAAGTGGTCGAACCGCGGATCGAACGGAAGCGGCAGATGAACGATGTACGCGTCGTGAACCAGCACGGCCGCTACGCCGGGTTCGTGTCCTACTTCCGGGAGAAGCTTGACCAAGCACTGGACGATCGCGAAGGGCCGAAAGATGCTGCTCCGGCAGGCAAATCCGCAGCCGGTGGCGATGACCTCGAAGCTGCATTGCTCGACCTCTTCCAGCCGATTCATGGAGACAACGAGGTTGCCTACCTGACGACCGCGCTGCTGGCTGGATACTTCTCTCTCGTCCACCATCGCCTCATCCTGTTGACCGCCTTCTCGCCGGCTGCGCTGGAGCCCGGATTCTCGGTCAACGCTCTCTTCCGCGATGAGTGGGCCAACCAGTTTGCGTCCGCAACGGCGGGACGGCAATCGAGTGAGGATGCTGTCGCGAAGAGCGACCTACGCTACTTGGCCCGCGAGTACCGAAACACGCTCCTCCATGGAGGTGGCGGACGATTGGCTGACGGCATGATGGTCGAGTGGGCAGACGGTCGCCATTCGATGGTGACGGAACGCGGTAAATTCAATGGCCAGCTCATAGCATGGCTGCCTGCTCTCACACGGGCGGATGCGCGGGACGCCTTGTCAAGGATAGATCGCATCGAAGAGTGGTTCCGCTCGCTTCCCTACTACCCCTGGCTCGAAGAGGGATTGCCGGTCAACTTCAGCAAGAAGTCTGTCGAGCTGGCGCTGGAGCATCTGCGAAAGGGAACCGTCGCCGAGTACATTGAGCACGAGAGCATGATGTTTGATCGCGCGGTCAATGGCGAGTTCTGACCGCGATCCTAAATTCGCTAAATGTGCTTACCCTTCTAAAGTCCGGGCTGCCTTGATCTTATCGGCAGTCACTTTGTGTATTGGGCCGTAAAGCTTCGCATAATCCGACCATGCGTAGAGACCTTCTTCGCCGTTGTGCCACAGGGCATCAGGTAGTTGCTCGTAGCGTTCGCCGAGCTCATAGACTTCGTCGGGTGTCATCCGAATGATGTGTGTGACATCGTCACCGGGCTGGTATGCCTGGTCGCCGATAGTAGCTCCAAAGACGACAGTTTCGTTGTAGTACTCATTGCCGTCCTCATCCGTTGCCGAGGTTTCAAAGAGGACGAGCGGAGTCAAGCTGCCTGCTTCCAGCTTCACGCCAAGTTCTTCCTCCAGCTCGCGTAGAGCCGCTTGCACAAACGACTCGCCGCCATCGACGCCACCGCCAAGCAGGCGAGAAATGGTCGGCGGGTAGAAGCGCGGCTTTGCGCCAATGAGGATGTGCCCTTCGCTGTCCTGTGCCGCGATAAGGACGCACTTCCTGCGAAACAGGTTTCCAAATGGCCTCTTTACATCGAGCTTCAATACACGCTCTTCCATAGCAGCTCATGCTCCAATTCGATGCTGATCTGACGAGGTCGAAGCAATTGCCACCTGGAGATCTGCCAGGTTGGGCAGCGGCTCGGCCTGCCGCCGTGCGCACCGTAGCGCCCCGCTCGCTGATCCCAGCGTCATGCTGCGCTCCATCGGCCAACCAGCTCGCAGGCCGTAGAGCAATCCGGCCGAGAAGGCCGCACCCGCGCAGTGGGTATGAAGCACGTTGACCGGAAAGGCTGGCATGGCAACCTCTTCGGAGGAACTGACCGCCACGGCACCGAAGGACCCGGCCGTCACGATCACCCACCGCGCATCTGTCGCTGCCAGTAGGGATTTGGCTATGCCGGGTGCTTCGAGGTGATCGGCATCGTCCACGTTGGTCTGGATCAGGAGGTGCGGGTAGCCGGCGACGGCCACAGTGACGGCTTCCGAGAGATCGGAGCCACCCAGGTTGAGCAGCATGGGCACTTCGGCAGTTCGGCCGGCGTCGATCACGCGAAGCGCTGCCTGCTCGATGATCTCGTAGCAGTCGACGTAAAGGACCGAAGCCTCAACGACCGGCGCCAGATCCGCCTCCTCCAGGCTGGCAACCACGCCGGGCAGATGCGCGAACCAGGTGCGGGTGTGATCGTCATCAGCGGCCACGACGATCCGCGGTGTGACGACATCGGGACTCACGGAATCGAGCGTCACGTGACGCCCGCTCAGCCAGCGGCGGACAAACTGGCCACGCTCGTCATCACCGATGTTGTTGGCAATGAGGCGCGTTGGCGCTCCCATCGAGGCAAGCGCCGCCGCAGTCATCGGTCCGTCAGCCGCGACGGACTGCTCAATGCTTCTGATCGGTGCCCCATGGTTCACGCGCGGAAACTGAGGCACCGTCCAGAGTTCCGCATAGGCCAAGTAGCTGACGCACACCACCGGGCCGGGCGGATTGTTCATGATTACCAGCCGTAAATCGAAAAGGGCTTGCTCTCGGTGATGTGCTGCATGGCCTCGCGGCAGTAGCCGATCATGTGTTCTGGCAAGGCATCTGGAGCGAACCACTCCAGGCCGCCACACTTGTCCGGCTCCATATTGGTTGGTTCATCCTGCCAGGTGCGCACGGTGAAGAAGAACGCCATCCGGCCGCCCGATGACGCGTTGTGCATGATGTGGCTAAAGGCCACGTCGGCGGGCGCGATCACAACGCCGATCTCTTCCTCTGCCTCGCGGACCAGGGCGTCGATGACGGACTCGTCAGCTTCCAGATGACCGCTCGGCAGGTGCCAGGCTCCATCCTCAAAGCCGGTGTTTTTGCGCTGACCAAAGAGCACCTCGTTGCCGCGGCGGAGCAGCAGGTGAACGTCGCCAGTGACTTTGTGGCGTTGGGGCTTGGATTGCTGTGGGGACTCGACGGTCACGCTCATGGAGCGAATGTTCCTTTCACCTCAATTATATCGTTTACCAGGGCTTTTCCGAAGAACGGATGAAACGAACCGAGCCTACTGCGCGTGTGTGGGGTGGGCTATACGCCGAACGCATAGCGGCGCGGGTGAACGCGGTATACCCCCTTCCGCCCACCTGGCCAAAGCTGGACTTGGGCACCGGTACCGGATAACGCCGTACCGCACGACTATGCACCGCGCATCGGTATCGAATGCCGCTCACGAACGACCGCCACGAAAGGTGTGCTCCGACATGGATTCTCTCGCCATATACCGGCTCCTCGCACTGTGCGGTGAGGAAGCCCACCAGGCACCGACTGCGCCCCTCACCGTTGCCCAGGCCCACGATGCTATGCAGATCCATGTGGACTGCCGAGCAAAACATTGCCCGAGAAAGGCTGCCGCACTCCAAGTTCTGATCGCCGCCGGCCGGGTGAGGCCCTCCCTGAGCAAACCGCGGTGATGCAGGATGGAACCGCCTCGGCGTATCCGGCACATCCACATCGAGTCGGGTGCGCTTTGTCTGGACTACAAGGCGAGTGCTGAACAGGCACAGAACGTGGCTGATGAACTGGCGCAGGGGGTTCCGGAGTTCACGGTTACCATCGACGATGACGTACGGGCGGATCTTCAGGTGCTGCCGTGCGGCGGGTTGTGGGAGTGATGGACTCAGAGGTCGATTAGATCCACAACAACATCGGAGATTTCTCGCGACTCGCGGCCACTGCATTAGCCAACTCGAATCTATCTGTACGGCCGATCTGCATTAGCGCCGAGCGCGCGGTCGAACGAGCTTCATGGATGGTCTCCTCGGGAACGTTGGCAATTAGTGACGCCGCGTAAATTGTATTCAGAGCGTCTGCATGCCAATAGTTAGAACTGAATTGTTTGAAGAGAGATACTAGCTGAATCAACTCTTCGATGCAGACCAGTAAATCACGGCTATCCGCGACGGCAAGCTTCATCTTTATCACCGAAAGTCTACATATTGCTGCGCCAACCTGAACTTGCATATCTACGAGATCCTGATGGATATTCATTATCGCGTTACAAATCTGCTCCTGCGGTATACCCCCATATGCGCCAGCCTTGATCCTCATGAACTTAGTCTCCAGGGTTTGTAAACCCATGCCCAGTTCCTCAAATGTGGACACCGTGTCAGAAAAGTCATCGATCACAGTTTGCAAATCTGCTCTGTCTGCTGGATCTGTTGCTGTCGGGTGATAATCCAGCTCCAAAGTCGCAAGCATTCCTACTCGCTCGAACCTATGGAGTAGCACTCGATCGAAAAAGACGTCTTCATTCAGATCGGGATCATCAACTAGCTTCATGCCACTTACGATGAAATCACGACATAGCTGATAGTTGCCTGAATAGATACCGAGTTCGATGAGCCTCTCATGGCAGGCCAGTCGGAGGCTAATAGCCTCCGGCCATTCATTCTCTAGGTCATGACACATGGCCAAGCATTTCCTAAACCAGTCTTCGGCGTACTGCCAATGAGCCTGTTCGAGATTGTAGACGCCAGCGTAGAATGCTGCGTGCAATCTCATTCCGGGGCCTGTGGCATGCGCGAGACGAGAGATCGCGACCACTTGCTCAATATTGGGTGCTCTGCTTCCCAGAGCAGTGATTAACTCACCGATTGGTCGAAATTCACTGATCATGACGGCCCGGAGTGCCATTAATTCCGGCTGGTGCCCAGTGGCGATCATTAATTCGTCGGCGAGAATGCTCTTTTCTGGACTTTGAGGCATGATATTGACATCCTCGAAGTAGCCGAGGTCGATTAGTTCGCGCATCAGGACTAGCGTGGTTGACGTAACTACTTCTGGGTCCCGCTCGTGAATAATGTCAGCCAGACTCTTTATCAGCTCTACCTTCAGCCCAATCGACAATTGACCGATTTCCCTGAGCTGACGAATGTGGACGGCAGTCAAATATCGGTGGACGTGGCGCAGATTAACAGCCTCGCCATCACTCGCAGATGCTGCTCTATCCAACCAATTGATCACCCTTCTGATCACGGCAATCGGCGCTACAAAGCGACGCCACTGTGTTGGAGCTGGCCAGCCCCCCAGCCATCGCGGCACACTGGAATCGTCCAGCGACACGTCCAGGCGGAACAGGAGTGTCTGAATATGAGTGGCAATAGTGGCCTGCAAATCCGCCTTGCGTATTGACCGAAGCATCTGGACTGTTAGGTCATGCATGACGACAAACTCGCCCGGCTGAATCAGGCTCCGGTCTTGAAGAATCCGTACTGCTTTATCAAACTTCACTTGGTCATATGGAATTATTTTTGTCGGATCACCGGCGCGCGAGGGCGGATACAGTAACGAGCCGACAATGTCGAATTCATGGAAACGACCACCAAACACTAGTAGTATATCGATTACCGACAGCAGTGAATAACTGTCCTGGTGTTGGCTAAGTTGATCGACGGTTACGGAATAAATGCGATGAAGAGTTGTATCGTCTTCATTTCCATATCCGCCCAGTATCTCGGGTGCGCGCAGCAGCTCAGCCTTGAACTCGGAAATGTTGTTGTTGAATGGGCGTCTCGACAAGCATGCGCATCCATGGACGATAGCAAGCGGTCGATTGTCCAGCATTTCCGCGACTTCCGCGACTTGTTGACTGTCAAGCGTGGGTGCATGTGCTGCTACGAGTTCCTGAGCCTCCTCGTCTTCCATATTGCCAACAAAGACGGAGGCGGCAGTCGGATCAGCTATAAGCTTGCGCCGGCTTGTGACAATGACCCGATGTCGAGGTTCTACGGGGAGGACCCGTCGAAGTGTGTTTGAGTCTTGGATGTTGTCAAGGATTGTAACCTGGGGAGCGTCGTCGCTGGCCAATAATGTTCGAAGTGCAGCCCAAGGGCGGATGCTCGTTGGCAGGTCAACCGATCGCGCATGCTCTTCGATGAATCTCTCGACGGTATCGATAAGCGCTTCTTCTGACTGTCCGTCAATTATCAACGTATTGACATCTGGCGCACCTCGCACCAACTGCTTCCCGATGGCTACTGCGAGAGACGATTTGCCTGTGCCTGCGTCTCCATGAAGAAATACGATTTTGTCGCCACGCCGGACAGCGTTGAGTATTTCTTTCTGCGGGCTGGGCCGTGACACGTAGCCAGGATCAGGTAGTTCTTCGGCAGGGGTGAGATGAAATTCCTCCATCTCACGCAGGCGCAGAGCAATTTCTGTGCGGATTGACGCTGTAACTCGCTCAAATTGGCGTTCACTCTTGGTGTACGCCGCGATATTTTGAAGATGGCGAATCCGTTTGTTGTAGTCACCGCCTATGCCTTCTAGCTGACGTTCGACAGTTGGCCCTAGCGCGGTGAATCCGAAAATGATCGAGGCTGCGTCGTGCCATGAGACATCAGTATCGGGAATCTTTCGACGCTTCGGCAGCATCCCGATTGCTTTAATCATCCTAGCCTTGATGGCGTGAGTTTTTCGACTATCCGTGGTCCAGTCAGCGGGATGAAGCGTCTCAACAATTCGGAAAAGAGTGTTGAGAAACAATGGCTCCGTTTTGTTGCCCGACTCAAAGGTCTTATCGATCGTCCGCCGGGCAAGCTTCCGCAATTCCTCTTCAAGGCGTGCTTGATCGTCTGTGGGATTCGGGTGCGCAGCTTCGCCGTCTGTGTGCTCTGACACACGTAGAGTATGCCATCTACTCGGTGTCTTCGTGGGCCCAATCGATCGCGCGGCAGAAGAGCTGTTCAATATCTGCCGGTAGCTGTCCCTCATGTAGAAGGTTGCTTATGGCTTCCGTTGCGGGAGGAATCTCGTGGTATGAGTACCTGAATTCTTCCTCTACTTCAACGCGGAATAGCCGTTCGAGATGTTCAGCTGACATTCGCATATGAGGATCATTTGTCTCGATCTCATATGTCAATAACTTCTTAAGGTAGTCGCCCGCAAGTCCTTGTTGGGTGACTGAATCGCTTGATGCCATTGCCTCGAAGAGCGCCTGTGCCTTCGCAGTATCTTCATGAATAAGCCGTTCAATACTTTTCTGCATTGCCGTATCAAGCTCGCCCACAATTGCAAAGTGCTCGGAGTTCTGACGCTCGTCGACCGCCCAATACTGATCCAACAGTATTTCGTCTAGCGCAGCGATATCTGCGATGTCGAGCGCGCCGAGGTCTATCACGAGTTTGTCGTCGTTGCCGCGTTCCGGCTCAGGTGGGACTGGAGGCAAAGCCAAATGGGCGACGGTCAGCCCGTCGTCTCCTGGTGTCTGCCGATCATGTTCGAGGAGCATTGGCAATAATAGCGTTGCAGCGGTTCGGCGGGTCGCAGGGTTAACAGACATTGCACTGAGTAATTCTCTTGCTTGATAAGCATCCTCGTTGACGGCTCGCAGCAAACTAAACTCGATGATTTCATTCAGGCGAGCTACGCGTTGCGCTCTCATGTAATTATTTCCCACAGCGCCCATCTGTGCCACGACTGCTTCAGTAAGGCCGACGATTTCTTTTAGCTGGAATTGACCAAAATCAAGCGAGTGGGGCAGTTGTTCACGATGCTCTAGATCTATTCCCGACTGATTTGGTAGGCGCTGCTCTGACATATATAGGTAAGTGTTTTGTATATAGATAAACATACTTTACGCAGATTTGCAATACCTACGTTTGGCGAAGTGCTATCGCGGATCATTTATATATTGGGTCAAATGCTGTCGGGTCAGGGACCATTCCGGCTTCACCGTCATACTTGACCGCCATCTGCGGGGACTAGTCAGCGGTCAAGTATGGCGGTCAACGTATAGGAATCATTCGGCACTTTTGAGAGATTTGGTTCATCGCTTCCCGTCCGGGGCGCGATGCATAACTTTGGAATTCAATTCCACCCAAACCACTCACAAGGAGCCCTCATGGCCCTCAAGATCACCCGCAAGCTTCCTCCGGCCACCGACCGTGTCCTCGACGTCCCCGAAGGGGACTACCCGGACGTCGCCAGCGAGATCATCTACTTCGTCCGCAGGCGGATGGAGCAGTTCCGGGACGAACTCAATGAGTTCGTGGAACTGCGCGAGGAAGCCGCGCCCACGACCGTTCTTCAGGCTCGCGTGCTGAACGGCCTCCTCGATCACGAGTTTCGGCAGTGGCTCAAGTACTGCGAACGGTGATCTCACCAACAGGCGCGGTGCCAGGTAGCAGCTCGGCACCACGCCCTACCACTCGAAATCTCTCCCACATCCAGAACTTCCACATTCAGACAAGGAGCACCCAGTGGGATCCACAACCCTACTCGCGACAGGCCGGTCCAGGCTGTCGCTCGTCACACGTCATGCACAGCTCGGGCTAGTTGCTGCGCTGCTGGCCGCGACCGCGGCTGGTTGTTCATCCGGTAGCGCACCGCGCAACCTGACCGAGGCCAAGCAGATCGCGGCCAGCTGCCCGGAAGGACGACAAATTGCCGGGCGAGCAGCAATCGACGTGAGCGGCAGCCGCCGCGCCGTCGCAGACGAAGACGGTCGCCTCGATCCGGTCCGCGATCTCGTTCGCATGGTCGCGATCTGCGGCGGAGACCTTCGAGTCGATGCGTTCTCCGGATCGTCCGCCTCGACCGCGGCGGTTTACGACGGCGAGCCGCGCCTGCACGGTGCAACGGACAATGCACGGTTTCGGCGCGAACCCGCCGTGACAGACTCGGTGATGGCCGAGGTCAAGAAGAACCTGCCGGTCGTGAGCGCGAAGCTGCCGGCGGGCGGCACGGATATTAGTGCGCAACTTGGCCTGAGCGGCGAATACAAACGACAGCTCGATCCGAACGGTTCGCGCTACGACTTGCACCTGGTCATCACCACGGACGGCGTTCAGACCGAAGGAGTATCGCTCACCGATCCGGCGCTCACGCCGGACCGGGCTGCGCAGTTGGCGAAACAGGTTTCGGCGCCCGACCTTTCGGGAGCCGATGTGCGGCTGACGGATATCGGGAAGGTGGCGGGCTCACCGCCGTCGACCCAGTACATCGACGCGCTGAAGGCGTTCTATACCGCGCTTTGTGCCCAGACCAAGGCAGCAGGCTGTGTGGTCGTGACTGATGGGGCGGGGCGTTAGCGATGCGACACATCTCATTCGTCGAGCGCATGAAGCGCTTCGTCGGGGTGGACAGTTCGGCCTTGCTGGAAGCGAAAGCGAAGCAGGCCCGAATCACTCCGGTGCAGGAGGCCACCGCGGTCCCGCGACCGACCACCGTGTCGGAGTTCTACGTGGAGAAGGAGTTTGACGATCTTGGGATCGAGCAGCTCCGCGGCCACACCGCCACCGGAGAAGCAGCAGCCGCCAAGCCAGCGGCCACCGCCGCAGGACTGGATCCCGCCCGTCAGACGGGTCACAGCCTGATCGGTGCGAACTGGCCAATCGTGACCGCAGCTCGGGATCGATCCTCCAGGTTGGAGGCGGTGCTAGGGCCATTTGCGAAGCGCCGAAGGGGATCTCGCTGGGGGTACTTCGTATGCCTCCTGTTGCTGCTCCTCGGTGACATTGCGGGCCTGGGCGGTGCAGCCATCTCGTACGGCGAAGTACCCGCCTTGGCCTTGATGCAGGCGACGTCAGCCAGTGTGGCAACCGTTCTGGCCGGGATGGTGGGCACTGAGTTCAAGTATCTGAAGCAGGCTCAAGAACGTCGGAACGACAACGGCACACTGCCTGCGGAACTTGAGCCGTATCGGGCGCTGCTGCTCGGGCCGCTGGCCGGGCGGAAGTACGTGATGGCGGCGTCTATCGTCGCCGCCCTCATCGCGCTGTTCGTCGCGGTCGGCATCTTCGCCCTGCGCGCTGCCATCGAAGGCCAGACGTCGGGATACGTCTTCGGCGCCTTGGCTATCGGTATCGCACTTGGCAGTTGGATCAACAGCTTCCGCTACGCCGATGCCGTCGCCGACAAGATCGAAGCGGCACGGCAGGACTACCGGCGGGAACTACGTGCCCACGCCCGGCTGGCCCGGTCACTCCCGCTGGCGCTGGCCGAGCGCTTCTTGGAACAAGCTCGCCTTATCCGCCTGCACCACAAGTTCGAAGGCGAAGCCGCGCACGCCCAGGTGATGGCCGCGAAATACCTCGCGCTGCAACAGAGTCCAACGGTTGTCGGTCACGGTCCGGCCCCAAGCGAGATCGGCCGCAAGCCCCGATTCACCCTCATCAACCCTTCCCATCAAGATTCCTAGGACACAGTCATGAACGACCCGTACGACCACAACGAACCGACCAGCAAGCCAAGCGACTTCATCGTCAATGTTCCGCCGGGTGACCATCCGATCACCGCCGAGCACATGGCCAACAAGGCCATCGCGCTCATCTCCGGAGCGTTGTCCGAGATTGTGGATGTCGTCGACGTCCATCAGGACATGGCCCCGAGTTCGGCCTGCTACGTGCTGCAACTCGCCGGCACGCTCGCGGATTCCACCATCGAGTGGATGCATCGGTGGCCGGAGTAGTTGACGCGCAAATTCGCTCTGCCCGTTGCTCATTGCACAACGCGCAAACAGCTACCACATTTAAATCAGAACTACCGACGAGCACTACGTATAGGGCGCAGACGCACACGGTCGCTCCGCGCGACGCGTCGCCCGATCGGATGATTGAGCCCCGCAGCGTCGCCGTAATTAACTAGGGACATTCCCGCGCATCGCAATAGCGAAAAGCGCAGCAGCAGATAACCACTGCTGGATTCGTGCGCCCAAAATCAGAAAGAAGGAGATCAACAAAATGAGTACCAAATATCCTCTCCCACCCGCACCTCCGCGCTACAGATGCGTGCTCGCCGACCCACCGTGGGATACGCACCAAAAGGGCCAACGAGGCGCGATTCAGCATTACAACCTGATGACTCTTCGCGAGATCAAGTCCATGCCGGTTGCCGATCTGGTTGAGGACGATAGTCATTGCTGGATCTGGGTCACCAACGCCACGCTGCGCGACGGCTACGACGTACTCGAATCCTGGGGCTTCGAGCCACGGTCGCCGCTCACCTGGGTAAAGACCCGGCTGGGCCTCGGCCAGTACCTGCGCAACATGACCGAGCACCTGATCCTCGGCACGCGTGGCAACGCGCCGGTCAACTTCCGGGGGCAACCGACCTGGACCTTCGCGCCAGTGCAAGATCACTCGCACAAGCCCGAAGAGCAGTACGCAATCATCGAAAGGGTCAGCAGCGGACCATATTTGGAGCTGTTCGCCCGCCGCTCACACCCAGGGTGGCAGGCCTGGGGAAACGAGATCGATTCCTCAATCAGGATCCCGGGTTATCCGGTGCCGTCCGACAGCAAGCATCTGCGCGGCGGAGGTTCGCGATGAGCGGCTCGGAGCATAAGGATCCTGTTCAGTGGTTCTTCAAAGCCTGCCTGATGATTCTGTTCGGCATCGTCGCCTTGTCGATCGCTGTCGATCTGCTGATCCAAATATGGCCGTGGGTCGTGGGTGTCGGCATTGTTGTCGGCACGGTCGTTGTCGGCGCCCAGCTGTGGCGAGAGCGGAGGCAACCGTGGTGATGAACAGTTCATTAACTGCAAATCGGAAAGTGTTGTGCAATACACAATCCGTGTTGAAACAGCGCCGAGTTTCCGTCATACATAAGTATTCACTTCCTCCGGCTCCGGAGTGTGTGACGGGTGGCAAACGCCATGCGCCACGCCAGAAAGGAGGTAGTGATGAGTAATTCCAAACGTCGATACCGCAAGAACTCCGAACGTCGGATCTACGTCCGCGGCGAACGCCACGACCCACCCGACACCTACCTGCTGGCCCGAGCGTTGCTCGATCTCGCCGGGGAGTTGGGGGCGGCGAAGCAAGACAACCAGGCCACTGCCGACGACACCGATACCACCGCAGAGCGGCAGGCTCGTCAATCGGAGGAGCGAACATGACTGGCCCACTGGTGTTTTCGCAGCTCTATCTTCCTCGGCCACTCAGCCTGAACGACATCGTGCAGCCATTCGCACGGTTGGCCGCTGATCCGTCCACACCGCTGCTCGTTCTGGAAAGCCGCGCCGATCAGGAGGGCACCCGGCAACTGCTCGGTGTGGCACCTGAACACGTCGTCTGGGTGCACCGCACCTTGAGTGACCTATTGCCTGGGCTCGGGCTCCTTCCTCTCACTGCAGACCACCGACGAATCGACGTTGCTACCGCCGCCACGATCACGTTTCAGCCGGCACCGCTGGGCCTGCTCGACGCAACAGCGGAGAGCACCACGGCAGCACTGCTGTCAGCCCTCAACGCACGGCTGCTGGCGGGTGAGCACCTTGTCGTGCAGCTCCTCCTCGGCCCATCGTCTCCGGGCCGAACCGTTCGCGGCCATATTCCGGATCCTGGTATTTCGTTGTGGCGGGCACTGTCACAAGGCCAACATCCGGCCCCGTCTGCGGTGGCGCGGCAGATCGAACAGCGTCTGGCGCTCAACGGCTTTCGGGCAGAAATCCGCATTGGCATGAACGCCTCGTCGCGACAACGCACGAAGCGACTCGGTAGCGGCCTGATCGGGGCGCTGTCCAACGCGAAGCCGCCCGGTTCCCGGGTGGTCGCCCGCCGTAGCCGCTCCGCACACATCAACAAGGCGAAGCCGACTGGACGATGGTCGCTCCGGCTGACACCTTCTGAACTGCCATGTGTGCTTGGTTGGCCACTCGGTGATGGCGAATTGCCCGGCGTCGCACCAATCCATCCGAAACTGATACTGCCAAAACGTGTTCCGAGGGAGGCCCAGCGCCTGATTGGGCACACGGCACTTCCCGGCACCGGCGTGCCTATCGGGATCAGCGCTGCCGACGCCTTGATGCACCAAGTAATTCTCGGTCCCACCGGATCCGGAAAGAGCACGACCGTCCTGGTCCAGTGCGAGGCCGATGCCCGCGCGGGGTATCCGTTGCTGGTCATCGACCCCAAGAAGCAATTGATCGATGACATCGTGGCGCGCTGCATTCCGGCTGACCGCATCGGCGACGTGGTGATCATCGATCCAGCTGACCCGTTCGCGCCAGGGTTCAATCCGCTCGATGTGGGCGACCGTGATCCTGACGTCGTGGTCGACGGGCTGCTGGCCGTGTTCAAAGCGGTGTTTTCCGAGGGATGGGGGCCGCGCACTGAAGACATCTTCCTTGCTGGATTGCTCACTCTGGCGAGAGCAGGGCACCGCCGCGGTGCGCCCTTTACTCTTCTCGATCTGCCACCGCTGCTGGCTGATGACCGATTCCGACGATCGGTCATCGGTCAGGTTTCGGATGACCCAGTGCTGGAGGGCTTTTGGGCGACATACAACGAACTCACGCCAAACGCTCAAGCCGCCATGATCGCCGCGCCCATGAACAAATTGCGCCGCTATCTGCTCCGACCATCGGTCGCGCGGATGCTTGGCCAACCGCGGCCACGGTTCCGTCTGCGAGATATCTTCCGCGACAACAAAATTGTGCTGCTGGCGCTCAACGACGGTTTGATCGGCCCAATCACCGCAGCGCTCATCGGCTCCCTGGTTGTCAACGAGGCATGGATGGCAACGCTGGAACGCGCCGGTGAGAACCAGCCGATGCTGCGTCCCGGGTTCGTTGTTGTCGATGAGTGTCAGAAGTTCGTCAACCTGCCAACCTCGTTCGGCGATGCGCTCAGCCAGAGCCGCTCGTACGGCGTCGGCTGGGTCCTCAGCCATCAGAGCCGGAAACAGATGCCGGCCGATCTCCTCGAATCGATCGATTCGAACGCCCGGAACAAAGTGATCTATCGACTGGAGAGCGCCAAGGACGCCGCCGACATCGCCAAGCTCGCACCGGAACTCGACGCCGTCGACTTCCAGAAGCTACCCATGCATCACGCCTACACCCGCGTGGTTACCGGCGGTGAGTCCAGCGGCTGGGCTGCCGTAAGAACGCTGCCACCGCCGCCGAAGACAGGACTCGCCGCCCAGATCCGCAGCCTCAGCCGCGAGCGTTACGGCAACAGCGGCCCTTCTGGTGACCGATCCGCCGCGCCGTCAGGCACCCAGGACCCGGCGACTGACGCACCAGTTGGCCGCAGGCGACGTACTTCAAGACGCGGACAAGAGGGAGCTCGGTGATGAAGAAGACCCGTCCTGCCGACCTTCCAGCCGCATGGCTCTCAGTTTCTCGTTCAACGGGGTCATTCGGCCTTCATCTCCCCTATAGGGATGTGACTGACCGCTGGTTCAGCGGTCTCGGAAGGCGTACCAGCCCGGCTCACGCTCTGCCTGCCAGGGGGCCGACATGATGGCTCATGACAGGAACGCCAGCACACGTCGCCGCACTGGCGCGCGCCAGCTCGCAGCGCTCCACGAGCGGCTATCCGCTCGTGACATCGCAATCCTTCGAGACATCGAACGCTTCCGCTTGCTCACGACTCGCCAGATTCAACGGCTGCACTTCGCAACCGGCCACGCTTCCATCGGAGCAGCAACCAGAGCATGCACACGGGTCCTCAGTCGGCTGAGTGCGGACAATCTTATTGCAGCACTGAACGATCAGAAGCGCCGCAGAGGCGGCGCCCGCCGAGGCTCGGACCAGTTGGTGTGGCAACTGGCTGCTCGTGGAGATCTGTTGCTGCGCCACACCCGCGCTGGCGGCTACCGCAAGCGCTACACCGCACCCTCCTCGGAGTTCGTCCACCACACCCTGATGGTCAGTGAACTCGGCGTCGTCCTCCACGAAGCCGCCGCGCGTGGCGAGATCGAGTTGATCAAGCTCGCAGTCGAGGGTGCGGCGCACCAGTACTACGTCGGCCGCCACGGAGCGAAGTCGGCGTTGAAGCCGGATCTTCACGCTATTACCGCAGGACCAGAATTTGAGCACCATTGGTTTATCGAAGCGGACCGAGGGACGGAACGAGGGCCACATCTCCTCCGCAAGCTAACCGCCTACAGTCAGTATTTCAATACTGGTCGCTACCAGGCGGAGCATGGCCTATTCCCTTCGGTGCTATGGGTAGTTCCGGATGTCGGCCGTGGTCGGCAATTGGCTCGACTCATCGAAGCCACACCATCAATCCAAGCCGAAATCTTTCAGGTATGCACCCGCGACGGATTTATTGAGCATGTTGTGAGGAAAACGCTCTCAGAAGAACGGGAGCCGCCGAACGCTCTTCTGAACCCGGACCGCCTATCGGCGCCGACGACTGAGCTTGCATCCATAAATGAGAGCGACGGGGCAGCCGATGGATGCAATTAGAGATATTATCAATTTCGGCATCGCGCGAGCGATAAGCGAGCGGCGACCGATCGATGTCATTACAGCGCGACTGATCGCCGTCGAACTCGACCGCGTACGCACGCAGGGATCTGCGGTGTCAGATTTCGTTCACGATGGCCGAATCGTGGACGCTATGGAGGACGAGCTTCTTCGCCTCGATTTTCGCACTTGCCAGAACGCAGACGACCTCCAACGGTGGGCCTGCTGGTTGTCCGCGTACGTCGCCTCGCTGCGGCGGCCCAGCGCTGATGGGGATGCCTTCTGCGCGTTCTTGTCGCTCCAACCTGCGCCTGCACCCCACGGCCTCCATCGCCGCTTCGCGGGTGTGTACCTCGGGAGTTTCGCGAGCGAGGCCGAGCTATACGCCAACGTGTCGAATGACCCCGAGCTGCAACGACACGACGTTGCTCCGTTGTTTGGCCGTTATCACCTTTTCGTTCGTTGATGTTCAGGAGATGTAAATTCCGCTTCAATATGCCTATCCACAAAAGCGGGAAAGAGAGCTATCGTTCGGACAGTGGCCCGAAAAGCCAACCAAAATAGAGAAATGGAGAGGGAGGGAGATGCAAAAATGGATAAACGAGATGAACCCAGGGCTCGTCACACTATTCCGCGACCAGCCGTACTACTGATTTCATTTGCGGCGATGCCGAGCAACGTTGATGACGCAACGGCCCGCCAGCATGAAAGGGCGCAACATCAAGCCGATGAACTACAGCTTCGCATTGTTCATGAGGTGGTAGAAATGGGGGTGTCGGCGACGAAATTCAAGAATCGGCTCGCTTTCAAGGCGCTCCTCAACTACTTGGATGATCACCCTGAAGTCCGCCACGTCATGGTTCCCAGCATCGGACGGGTCTCAAGGAGTTGGCGGAACCTGCAAGCCATCATGGCCGAGTTCGAAGCTCGGAATGTATGCGTCGTCACCTTCGATGGCCAGGTCGTACCGAGTAGTGACGCTGCGGGGCATCGGAAGATCGCGCTCTTTCTCGGGCATTCAGCGAGTGAAGAGGCAGCCGCAGGGAGCGCACGATGAACGACGATCGGAACCAGCTCTCGGCTCCGTACCGCAGTGCCTTCCTGGACACCGGCGATAACTTGCTGACGCCGACTAGCACCATGGAGATCGTTACCGACGAGGAGGACGAGGAAGTCGGATTTATCAGCCACGATGACGCGCCGCCGGGTACCAGAGCGCTGCTGTACCTGCGCGTGTCCACTCCAGGTCAGGTCAACACCGACTACGACCCGGAAGGCATCTCGCTCCCAGCACAGCGCGCCTCCTGTCTTCGCAAAGCCGAGCAGCTCGGCCTCAACGTCGTTGCCGAGTACGTTGAGCCGGGCAAGTCCGCCACCGAGATGACCAAGCGCGTTGCTTTCCAGCAGATGCTCGAACGCATACGCCGCGAGCGCGATGTTGACTATGTCGTCGTGTACGAGCTGGCGCGATTTGCCCGCAACCGGCTGGACGATGCCATCGTCATGGCCGACCTCAAGAAACGCGGCGTGACGCTGATCAGCGCAACCGAGTCCATTGACGACACCCCGGTCGGGCAGCTCATGCACGGCATCCTGGCCGCGTTCAACGAGTACCGCTCGCGCAAAGACGGCGCAGACGTTTCGTTCAAGATGGGGGAGAAGGCACGGAAGGGCGGCACTCTCGGGCAAGCGCCGATCGGGTATCTGAACGTGCTCGTGCAGACCGAGGATGGTCGCAAGATCAGGACTGTGGAGACGGATACCGAACGTGGTCCGCTCGTCGAACAGGCTTGGAAGCTCTACGCCACTGGCGACTACAGCCTGATCGAGATCGAACAGATCATGCGGGACCGCGGGTTGCGTACTCGTCGTACGCCGAAGCGAACTCCGAAGCCAGTCACGGCCAAGGAGTGGGCACGGTTCTTTCGCAACAACTACTACGTCGGCATCGTGACGTACAAGGGCGAGGAAGTTCCTGGACGTCATCAGGCGCTGGTCGATGAGGAGACATTCAACCGGGTGCAGCAAGTGCTCGACGAGCATGGCGTAGCCGGCGAACGACGGCGAGTCCACCACCACTATCTCAAGGGCAGCTTGTTCTGTGGGAAGGATCGGTTGGAGGGGGTCGTGCGGCGCATGATCATCCAACGGGCACCAGGTCGGCATGGCGGGGAGTACTGGTACTTCTTCTGTATCGGCAACCAGAAGAACGCCGGGTGTCACTCGCCATATCTGAACGTCGACCGAGTCGAGGAAGCGGTGGTGGAGTACTACAAGAAGATCGCCTTCTCGCCAGAGTTCATCGCTGCCATGCAGGCCGCGCTTGAAGCCATGCTGAACGAGACAGAAGTGACGCAGCGGCTCTACCGGAAGCAACTTCAGGACAGGCTCAAGGATCTGGAGACCAGGGAAACCAACCTGATCGAACTGGCTGCCGATGGCGAGCTGCCGCAGGCCAAGATTCGCTCCAAGCTGACCGAGATCGCCCGGGAACGAGAAGTGGTTCAGGCGGAGCTGGGCAAGGTGCAGTTGGATCTGTCCGCATGCGCCGAGTTCTTGACTAACTGCCTGGAGCTGCTGCGCGATCCATACCGCCTGTACAAGGGTGCCAGCGACAAGGTCAGGCGGCGGCTGAACCAGGCGATTTTCAAGCGGCTCTACGTCTTCGAAGACAAGGTGACCGGACACGAGTTCCAGCCCGTGATCGCCGAGCTCCATGCGGTACAAGCAGGATTCTTGGCGTTGGAACGGGGCCACGATGAGGCGACGGCCGCCGACATGGCGGAGAGGGTACTACGGCAACATCTGCCAGAAATGCAGTTCGCCACCCGGTCGGGTGGCGAATGTGTGAAGCGTGTCACAGCCCTGGCTTGCGCCGTTCATTCGGGCCATGTTTCTAGTAACGGTCATATGGTGCGCCATCAGGGACTTGGACGCACTTTCGGTACCTCTGGACACTGTGAAAGTGTCCATGTGAGGGAGGTTAGCTCTCAGCGCTCGGCCTCGTCAAATACGCGGGCCCGCCTCGAAACCTGCCCAATAAGCTAGCCGGGCCAGATTTCGCCATCACGGCCAGGCGATCACCCGGGAACGAACGGGATCGCCGAAGAGTGGAACGGCAATCGCCCTGATGGGGTTGGTGTGGAAGAACTTCTCCGACACCGTCAGTGAGGTGCTTCCCAGGTCAGTCCAGCGGCTTCCGCCGCCTCGCCGAGGCGTTTGTCGTATGCGACCACCGCGGTGAGGTCCGCGGCCATCTCAAGGGCTGTGGCGAGATGGATCGCATCCAGGCTGCGCACTGATGCTGGTGATACAGCGGCTGCGTTCGCCCGGACGATGCCATCGATTTCGAGCATGTCTATCCGGGCGAGCACTCCGGGTATGTGGACGAGATCAGCTGGTTCGGCGGCCCGCACGGCACGGACCAGTTCGACCTCGACGAGAGAGGATGCGACCCAGGGCAAGTCGGGTCGTTCATCGAGCCACCGGACGAGCGCTGCCGTCTCGGCTTCCGGATGGACCAACTTGACCAGGGCGCTGGTATCGAGATAGAGCATCAGTACCGCTCGTCATCGCGCAGATCCTGCAGGGCGGCGCCCACTCGGTTCGCGTTATCGGCGGGTGCCCGATCGAGCCGGCGACGAATATCAGCGAGTAGGTCTGCGCGTCCCCTCGAGGCCGGACGCATTCTGCCTTCGGCCGTCAATCGGGCCCGCGCATCACGCGTCGGATCGACCGGGACGATTCGGCCGACGATCGTGCCCCGCTCGGTGATGTCTACGGTCTCTCCCGCCTTGACCAGAGCCAAGGTCCGCGCGGTGTGGTGTGAGAGTTCGCGGATTGGGATGGCGGTCATATACCGATTGTGGCACAAAAATGTGTAACAGAGATGGAAAGGAGGCACGGATCGCGCGCGGGACAGGACTGGTCGAAAGCCGGCTGATGCCTCCATCGACCAGGCATGCCGGATGTTGCGGTTGCCCACGATCCGTCAGCAGTTCGGCGAGATCGCCGACACCGCCGAACGCGAGCAGATGTCGTATCGGGCGTTCATCGCCGAGCTGCTGCTGGCCGAGTGCGACGACCGCGCGCGGCGCCGGTCCGAGCGGCGCATCCGCGCGGCCGGATTCCCCCGTGATAAATCATTGCGCGCGTTCGACTTCGACGCCAACCCCAGCATCGACTCCGCGCTCATCCACACCCTCGCTACCTGTCAATGGGTCGAGAAAGGTCTGCCGCTGTGTCTGATCGGGGACTCCGGCACCGGCAAGAGCCACCTGCTGATCTCACTGGGCACCGAAGCCGCGATGAAGGGCTACCGCGTGAAATACACCTTGGCCACGAAACTGGTCAACGAGCTGGTCGAGGCCGCCGACGACAAAGTCCTGACCAAAACCACGCCCGCTACGGACGCGTCGACCTGCTCTGCATCGATGAACTCGGCTGTGCGCCACGAGGCGCTGATGAATCTCGCGAGAGGAGGTACTCGACGCCGGCCATCGCAGTGGCCGGTTGAAGCTGGAGGCAGGTCGAACCCCGGGTCAGGGGTGAGACCGGGAGCAGCCTCGACAACGTAGGGGCGGACCGACACCACCAGGCGGTTCGTGCCCGCAAGCGAAGACGGAATGGGTGCAAGGAAACTGAGCCAGTGGTTGACGTCCCGTGAGTCGTCAGCGGCCTGCCGAATCTGGTGGATGGGCCGCGCTGTGGTGCTGGAAAGCCTTGAGCCTATGGGCTTTCCTCTCTTGTCGTCTTTATCCGATGGGCGGCGAGAGGCCCGGAACCAAGACTGCGATGTGCGGTCCGGGCGATGCCACCGGGATATAGCTGGGCGCCGAAGCCGTCAAAGAGATCATCAGTGAACGTGGGAAGCGTTCTGGGAACGCCCTTCTCGACCCGGCAACCGGCCGGGCGACGGGCAGGCGTGACGCCCGCTGATGGGCCCAGAACGTGGCGGAGTCGCCGTAGTACTCCGAGGCCGGGAAAGCCGGTCACATGGGGAAGGGCGACAGTGTGATGGCAGCGGGGCTGCTGTCGGGAAGGATCGTTGTTGAATAACGACGCGCCGACCGTTTGGCCGGAGAGTTTCATGGCCGAGCGGCGGGTACTCGATCATCAGCGCAAGCTGCACCGATGGGCACGGGCCGATCCGGATCGCCGGTTCGGGGACGTGTTCAACTTGATTAGCGATCGGGCCACGCTGTTGGTGGCCTGGGAGCGGGTGTCCGGCAACCGGGGTGCCCGGACAGCAGGCGTGGACGCGGTCACCCGCTACCACGTCGAGGACCGGATGGGAGTGATCCCGTTCCTGGAGGAACTGCGTTCCTCGTCGCGGGACGGGACCTTTCGCGCGTTGCCGGTCAAGCAGGCGGTGATTCCGAAGAAGAACGGCAAAGTCCGTTATCTCGGGATCCCGACTCTGCGTGATCGGGTGGCGCAGATGGCTCTCAAGCTGATCCTGGAACCGATCTTCGAGGTCGATTTCTATCCGTCCAGTTACGGATATCGGCCTGGTCGTCGGGCTCAGGACGCCATCGCCGAAATCCACCACTTCACCCGCAAGCCGTCGACCTATGAATGGGTCATCGAGGGAGACATCAAGGCTTGCTTCGACAACGTCGACCATCACGTCCTGATGGACTTGGTGGGCGAACGCATCACCGATCGCAAGGTGCTGCGCCTGATCTCGGGATTTCTGCGGGCCGGGGTTGTCGAGCTGCAAGGTGGGTTCGCGGAGACCCTGACGGGCACTCCGCAGGGCGGGGTCGCCTCGCCGTTGTTGGCCAATGTCTATCTGTCCGTGCTGGATCGGCACTTTGCGCGGATCTGGGACGAACAGATGAGCCCGCCTTGGCGGCGGCAGTATCGCCGCCGGACGGGCCGACCGAACTACCGGCTGATTCGCTATGCCGATGATTTCGTCGTGCTGGTGCACGGCACGAAACCCGAAGCAGAAGAACTGAAGTCGGAGATCGCGGTCCTGTTGGCCGACCGGTTGAAGATGACCCTCTCGGTCGAGAAGACCCACATCACCCACATCAACGACGGATTCGTGTTCCTCGGCTTCCACATCCAGGCGAAGAACCGAGGCGGCGGCCGTCGTGTTGTGCTCACCATCCCGTCCAAGAACGCGTTGGCGTCGGTGATGCACAAGATCAAGACACTGACGAAGCGGGGCACCACCTCGCTGTCGTTGGGGCAGGTATTGCGGACGGTCAACCCGGTCCTGCGGGGCTGGGCGGCCTACTTCCGTTACGGCGCGTCGAAGAAGACATTCGCCTACCTCGGCTGGTATGCGTGGTGGCGGATGTTGACCTGGATACGCTACAAACACCGGCATCTGACCTGGAAACAGTTGCGGCGCCGCTACTTCGGGGCCGACCGCATCCGAGACGACGGGCTGGTTCTCTACAACCCGGCAAAGATGAAGGTCGAACGCTACCGCTTCCGCGGTCAGCAGATCTCCACGCCCTACAACATCGACGAGGTCAACCCGAACGGAGCACGTTTCCGCCGGACCGACCACGACGACATGGGTTTCGTCGGCCAGGTCAGCGAACACCTCGCCTGACCCATCGGATCGCATGGAGAGCCGGATGCTCGGCCAACGGGCACGTCCGGTTCGGCGGGCGGCGGCGGGAAAACCGACACCGGAAACGGTGCACGGCGTCCCGCCGCCGACCCAACATATGGCGCTGGACCGCCGCGGCGCCGAGCTGCTGTTCCAGGTCCTGACCGAGCGGGAAGAGAAGAACAGCGTCGCTATCGCCTCCAACGAGTCGTTCGGCGGGTGGACCAAGACCTTCACCGATCCTCGGCTGTGTTCGGCCATCGTCGATCGATTGACCTTCGGCGGACAGATCATCGAGACCGGCACTCAAAGCTACCGACTGGCGCGAACCGCGCAAGCCGCAACACAGAACGCGACCTCAAAGACGCTGCACACCAACTGATGTCCGCACTCCGGTCCTGACCGCTCAGCAGCCCACCGACACAGTCCAGGTGACGTCGAAATTCGTCTGGAATCACCTGGTCAAGCAAGCAATCCCCGGGCCCGCCAGCGACATCCCGACCAGAGCAGTAGTCAGTCCAGTCGCTGATTCGTGTCGGCGGTATAGGTCACCGGCCAGCACCAGACACCGGGTGAATGCTCATGCCCGGCACCGCGTTCGATGGTGACCGGCCGCTGCCCGGTGCGAGCAAGGGCCGATTCGACATTCAAACGGATCACCGCATCAAGTGCGGCTGGCGCCATCGCCTTCGGAAGGAAGACGTTCAGCTGCCCAGTGCGCGGTTCGGTCATTGACCCATCCTGGCCCAGAGCCCGCAGTCGCGGTCGCAATTCACTACAAGCGATCCAGACTGACGTCATTTTTCGTCTGCACAGAACGCCACTCGACGCGGCAAGTGATGCTCACATTCGCCTGGAACCGGTCCCGAAATTCACCTGTCTAGCCAGCTGGTGGAACATGCATGTGGGGCCGTCGTCGTTCAA
>NZ_BJXA01000017.1 GCF_007990755.1 Nocardia ninae NBRC 108245
CCCCCGCCGCACGCACCCCGAATCGTCGCGGCCCGAGCGCCGACGACGGCAGGAAAGCCCCCGCACCGACCCGCGGGAAACCGGAGACGGCCGAAGAGGTCACCGACATCCTGCCACCGCTCGCCGAGACCACCCGCGCCAAGCGCAAGAAGACCGACGACGAATCCGGTGCCGCACAACCCAAGTCCGTCGGCGCAGCGCCGCTGTCCCGTCTGGCCGCCAGCAAGCAGCGGCGCAACAAGCGGCTACGCCTCGCGGGCCGCAGCGCACTGGCCATGTTCGCGGTGCTCTGCCTGCTCACCACCGGCGGCGGCTGGAGTTACCTACGCTCCACCGGCAACAACTTCACCCAGATCTCGGCGATCGACAACAACACCGACGACGTCGTCGACTCCAATGCCCAGCTGGGCGACGAGAACTATCTGCTCGTCGGCACCGACACCCGCGCGGGCGTGAACAGTCAGGTCGGCGCCGGCACCCTCGACGATGCCGAAGGTTCCCGCGCGGACACCGTGATGCTGGTGAACATCCCGAAGAACCGTTCGCGGGTGGTCGTCGTCTCCTTCCCCCGCGACCTCGACGTCACCCGGCCGCAGTGCAACGGCTGGGACAACGAGAAGGTCCAGTACACCGCCGAGACCTTCCCCTCGGCCATCGGCGACAAGCTCAACGCCGTCTACGCGCTCGGCGGGCCCAAGTGCCTGTTCACCACCATCCAGCGCATGACCGGTAGCGCGATCAACCACTTCATCGCGGTCGACTTCGCCGGCTTCGAGGCCATGGTCGATCAGATCGGCGGCGTCGAGGTGTGCGCGCCGAAGCCGATCACCGACGAGGTGCTCGGCACCGTGCTCGAGCACCCCGGCAAGCAGAAGGTGGACGGCTCGACCGCGCTGAACTACGTGCGGGCCCGGCACGTCTACGGCGAGGAGCGCAGCGACTACGACCGGATCAACCGGCAGCAACGCTTCATGGCCTCTCTGCTGCGCGGCGCGCTCTCCAGCAAGGTGCTCTTCGATCCCGGCAAGCTGAACGGCTTCATCGGTGAGTTCACCAAGCACACCTGGGTCGACAAGGTGCAGCCGTCGGATCTGCTGACGCTAGGGCGTTCGCTGCAGAAGCTGGACGCGGGCACCGTCACCTTCCTGACCATCCCGACCGCGGGCACCACCTCCTACGGCAACGAGATCCCGCGCGAGCAGGACATCAAGGCGATCTTCAAGGCGATCCGCGACGATCAGCCGCTGCCCGGCGAGAAGAAGGTGACCCCGGCCCCCGGCTCGATCCCGTCGGCGCCGCCTGCCCCGCCCAAGCTGAATGCGGTCGATCCGAGCACGGTGTCGCTGCTGGTCTCCAACGCCTCGGGCACCTCGGGTCTGGCGCAGCGGGCGGCGACCAAGCTCGGCAACCAGGGTTTCCAGATCTTCAACATCGGCAACTATTCGGGCGGCAGCGAGGTCACCTCCAAGGTGCGCTACGGCCCGGGGCAGGAGGCCGCCGCGGCGACGGTGGCCAGCTCCATACCCGGTGCGCTGATGGAATCGGCGAGTGATCTCGGCGGCATCGTCGAGGTCGTCATCGGCGGCGATTTCACCGGCACGGTGCGCGCGCCGACCCCGGTCGGCGATGTCATCTCGAACGTGCCCGCGACGACCGCGCCTGCGACGCCGGTCACCTTGCCGTCCGATCTGGAGCACGTCAACGCCGCAGACGAGACCTGCAAGTGAGCGGAGCCGCGACCTGCGGCAACTCCAGCGCTAACGTTCGGCACCGGTCATTCACCCTCCGTTCGTGACTTGGTCAGCGCCGGCAACTAATGTCTGGTTTCATGCGTGTCATCTACAACGAGCAAATGGCCGATCTCGCCCACCTGCTGGGTGAGATGGCCGGGCTGGCCGGATCGGCCATGGACCGGGCGACCCAGTCATTGCTCCAGGCCGACCTCGCTCTGGCAGAGCAGGTGATCACCGAGTCGGACCGGATCGCCGAGCTGATCCAGGACGCCGAGGAGCGTGCGTTCGCGCTGCTCGCGCTGCAGGCGCCGGTCGCGGGCGACCTGCGGCAGGTGGTGAGCGCGATCCAGATCGTGGCCGACGTGAACCGGATGGGCGCGCTCGCGCTGCACGTGGCCAAGGTGGCCCGGCGGCGCCACCCCAACCATGCGCTGCCCGAGGCGGTCAACGGCTACTTCGCTGAGATGGGCCGCATCGCGGTCAACATGGGCGCGGGCGCCAAAGAGGTGCTGGAGACCCGTGACCCGGAGCGCGCCGCACAGCTCAACGAGGACGACGAGGCGATGGACGACCTGCACCGTCACCTCTTCACGCTGCTGATGGATCGCGACTGGAAGTACGGCGTCGCCGCCGCCGTGGACGTCACCCTGCTCGGCCGCTACTACGAGCGCTTCGCCGACCACGCCGTCGAAATCGGCCGCCGCGTCATCTTCCTCGTCACCGGCGTGTTGCCGCCGGACACCGACGTCGAGTCGTGAGCCACGACTGCCTGCCAGCCGACGCAGGATGGCAGGCAGTTTTCCGCCGGGGGGCTTGACGTCTCATAGTCGAGAGATGAAAGATTGACCGCGCAGTAGAGCGATGCATGACTCGCTGCGCGGATGCCGTTATGGGAGTTACGGCACGAAGGGGCGGAAATGAAGGTCGATCCAACAGAGTTGCGCGCGTTGGCCACATCGATGGACACCATCAGTGGCGAAATCGCCGCGCTGAAAGCGCGTGCCAAGACGGATGCGCTGAGTGCGGCGCTGCCCGGCTCCACGATCACCGCGGCGTGCACCACCGCCGGTGACCAGATCGAAGCAGGCTGGCTGCGAATGGCGGAGCGCTGCAAGGCGATAGCCAATATCGCCAAAGGTGGTGCGTCCAATTATGAAGTGACGGACCAGGATTTCCGCGACAGCCTCAAAGCACTCGGCGGCGGACAATGAGGAGCGGCGACCAGACCGCCGCCGCGATTCCGACGCTCAGCCAGGTGCAAACACAGTGGCAGCCTTGGAAACTGAATGAGGCCGGCGAGGAAATCAAGGCACGCAACACCGATTTCGTCACGATGATCGACAAGACCGTCACCCAGATCAGGGAGGCGGGCTCGCACTGGAGCGGCGACGCTTACTACGCCGCCTACGACCGCATCGCCGGCGACCGGGACACCGCCAACAAGATGGCGCAGGAGACGACCGAGCTCGCCAACGCGCTGATCAACGGCGGCAACACGCTCACCGGTTACCGGCAAGCGTTGCTGGACAAGGTCACCGAAGCCACCGCCGCCGGATACCAAGTCTCCGAGGACTGGCAGGTCACCGCCTCGGGCGAGAGCTCGGGCGACGACCTGCACACCTATCAGACGGCGATCACCACCGCCCTCAACGAGATGGTCGGCACCCAATCCGGCATCACCACCGCCATCGAGCAGGCGAACACCGCGGTGCAGACACAGAGCACGGCGCTCGGCACCGGCGATCCGCTCGATACCCTGACCGGACAGCCGAAGTCGACGCTGACCGCACAGCAGATCAGCGCCGAACAGCCGGCCACGGTTCCCGCCTCGACCGAGGAGAAGTCCAAGGAGAACCCCCAGACGCCGGCGGCGGGGACTCCGAAAAACATTGCGGAAGAGGCCAAGCCCAACACGGAACAGCCCAAGGTCACCGAGCAATCCAAAGACAACCCGGTGGCCAAGCCCGTCAGCGAACCGACCACTCCGGTCACTCCAGCCACCGCGGCCCCTGCGACATCCGGCCCTGCCAGTAATCCGGACTCCTGGAAGCCGGAGAACGTCATCAACCTGATCAGCACGATCGGCACCATCACCGGCAACGTGCCCACCTTGATCGAGTCGGTCGCCAAATTCGACGACGATTGGGATGACCTCATCAAGGCGGGAGGCGAGGCGGGTAAGGGTCTCCTCGACTCCGCGGGCACCGCGGCCGAGAAGGTGATCGACAGCGTCGACAAGGCGGTCGACAGCGTGCCTGGCGAGGCGCCGAAGAAGGACGAGCCCGCTGCCGCGCCGCAGCCCGGCACACCGCAGCCCGGCACACCGGAGTCCGGCACCCCCGCAACGCCCCAGTCCGGCACGCCCGCAACACCACAGCCCGGCACCCCAGCAACACCACAGCCCGGCACCCCAGCAACACCACAGTCCGGCACGCCCGCAACACCACAGTCGGGCACACCAGCAACACCCCCTGCCGCTACCTACACCCAACCGCAGAGCTCACTCGCGGAGCAGACCCCCGCCGCCACCAGCGTCCCCGCGTCCACCGCGAGTCCCGCTGCCACAGCACCCGCGAGCAGCAGTCTCTTCGGACTGCCATCACCCACCCGTGGTTCCGAATCCGATAGCGAGCATCGCCCGAACAATTACGTGGCGCCGACCGTCGACGCGGTGACGCCCGAAGAATAGGACGCCGCGAAGCAAAGCCTTCCAACGCCACGCGCTTACAAGATCATCCCAAGACAATATTAAGCGTGGCACAGCACAATTATCAGCACGGGGGAAGACAGCAGATATCCCGCCGGAAAGTGCTTTGAACAAATGGAGGGGAACCATGTCACGCACCAAGAAGAGCCTGCTCACCGCAGCCACCGTGGGGACGGCGGCATTCGCGATGATGGTGGGCGGCACCGGATTTGCCAGCGCGAGCCCGGTCGTCAGCCAATCGCACGGCAGCTGCGTATGGTCGGCCGATGTCGTCCACATCGGCGGACTTCCGCGTGATGGTTACGGAACGTCCTGGTATATCAAGACAGGCCGGAACGACAACACCAATGCCAAATGCAGTTTCGAGGTACAGGCCAAATTCAAACTGCAGTCGGGCCAAATCGAAACCGTGCAGTACGGCAGCGGCCGACCGGCCCACGACCAAGCATTCGCGAAAGGTGCGGCACGGGTCTGGAGTGTCGGCCTGAAGGTGTGCGCCGAGGGCCAGGGGTGCAGCGCCTGGAACATCCAGAACAGCACCTGGAACAAGTAGACATCGCCGAAGCCCCTGTGCCGGACCGCGTGGTCCGGCACAGGGGCTTTTTCGACGAGACCGTCGCGAGTATTACCCGAAGCGGCCGGAGATGTAGTCTTCCGTCGCCTTCTTGCCGGGGTTGGAGAAGATCTTCTCGGTGTCGTCGATCTCGACCAGCCGACCCGGCTTGCCCTGGGCTTCCAGGTTGAAGAACCCGGTCTGGTCACTCACACGGGCAGCCTGCTGCATGTTGTGGGTGACGATGACGATGGTGAATTCCTTCTTCAGCTCGGTGATCAGGTCCTCGATCGCGAGCGTGGAGATCGGGTCGAGCGCCGAACAGGGCTCGTCCATCAGCAGCACGTCCGGGGAGACCGCGATCGCGCGGGCGATGCACAGGCGCTGCTGCTGACCACCGGACAGGCCGCCGCCCGGCTTGTCGAGGCGGTCCTTGACCTCGTTCCAGAGGTTCGCGCCGCGCAGCGAGCGCTCGGCGACCTCGTCGAGTTCCTTCTTGCTCCGCACGCCCTGCAGCTTCAGCCCGGCCACCACGTTGTCGCGAATCGACATGGTGGGGAACGGGTTCGGGCGCTGGAACACCATGCCGATGGTGCGGCGCACGCCCACCGGGTCGATCTGCGAGCCGTAGATGTCCTCGCCGTCCAGCAGCACCGCACCCTCGACGCGGGCGTTCGGCGTCACCTCGTGCATGCGGTTGAGCGAGCGCAGCACGGTGGACTTACCGCAACCGGACGGGCCGATGAAGGCGGTGACGCTGCGGGGCAGCACGGTCAGGTCCACGTCGGCGACCGCGTGGAACTTCCCATAGAAGATGTTCAGGTCTTTGACGTCGATCCGCTTGGCCATCTGAGTTTCCTATCGATTCCGCGTGAGCAGCTTGTTGACGACCGCGGCCGCCGCGTACAGCAGCGCGATGAGCAGGATCAGCGTCAGCGCCGCGCCCCAGACCCTGGCCCGGCCCTCGGGTTCCGGGTTCGCCAGCTCCTGGTAGATCATCAGCGGCAGCGAGGCCATGTTGCCGTCGAAGACGTTGCTGTTGATCGACTTGCTGTAGCCGACGAGCACCAGCACCGGCGCGGTCTCGCCCATGACTCGGGCGAGCGCGAGCAGGATGCCGCTGATCATGCCGGGCAGCGCGGTCGGTATCACGATCCGCGCGATGGTCTTCCATTTCGGAACGCCGAGCGCGTACGCGGCCTCGCGCAGTTCGTCCGGAACCAGCTTCAGCATTTCCTCGGTGCTGCGCACCACCACCGGCAGCATCAGCAGCACCATCGCCAGCGCGACCGCGAAGGCGCTCTGCGGTGCGCCGAAGGTAGCGATCCACAGCGCGAAGATGAACAGCGCCGCGACGATGGACGGCACGCCCGCGAGGATGTCCACCATGAACGTGGTGGTCTTAGCCAGCCAGCCGCGACCGTATTCGACCAGATAGACGGCGGCCATGATGCCGATCGGCACCGCGATCACCGCGGCGATCGCGGACTGCACGATGGTGCCGTAGATGGCGTGGTAGACACCGCCACCGGACTGGTCGGGCAGGATGCCCTTCTGCGACTTCTGCCACCAGTCGATGGAGATGACCGATTCGAAGCCCTTGCTCACCACCATGATGAGCACCCAGGCCAGCGGGATCAGCGCGATGGCGAAGCACAGCCAGACCAGGCCGGTCGCAAGGTGATTGCGAATCCGGCGACTCGTGCTGACGTCACGGAAGGTCGGCGCCTTGATCGGCTTGTCGAGCGTTGTCGTGGTCATTACCCGTTCACCCTTCCGCCCGCAGCGAGCCGGGCCAGCGCGTTGACGACGAAGGTCAGCGCGAACAACACGAAGCCGGCCGCGATGTAGGCGCCGGTCGGCAGCGGCGAACTGAATTCCGAGGCCGAGGCCGCGATCCTGGAGGCGAAGGTGTACCCACCGTCGAACAGCGACCAGCCGCCGACCTGCGCGGAGGTCTTCAACACGACCAGTACCGCGATGGTTTCGCCGAGCGCGCGCCCGAGTCCGAGCATGGAGCCTGCGATGACACCGCTACGGCCGTAGGGCAGCACGGTCATCCGCACCATCTCCCACTTCGTCGCGCCGAGGGCGTGCGCCGCCTCGACGTGCGCGGGCGGCGTCAGCGCGAAGACCTCACGCGACACGGAGGTGATGATCGGCAGAATCATGACCGCGAGCACCACACCCGCAGTGAAGATCGTGCCGCCACCGGAGATCGTCACGTTGCCGTCGGAGAAGAGAAAGAACCAGCCGAGATTGTCGTTCAGGAACTCCTGCACCGGCTTCAGGTGTGGCGCGAGGACCAGAAAGCCCCACAGGCCGAACACGATCGACGGCACCGCGGCAAGCAGATCGACGAGCATCGCGAAGGGCCGCGCCAATGGCTTCGGCGAGTAGTGCGTCAAGAACAGGGCGATGCCAACCCCGATCGGCACCGCGATCACCAGCGCGAAGATCGAGCTCAGCACCGTCACCATGAACAGATCACGGATACCGAACCGGAGATTGTCCGCGTTCGAGGTGTTGAACTCGCTGCTGGTGAAGAAGTTCGCGTCGTTCGCCATGACCGAGGGCACCGCGCGGATCAGCAGGAACAGCGCGATCAGCGCGATAACGGCGACGATGGTCGCGCCCGATGCCGTGGCCAGAGACCGGAAAATGATCTCGGCCCGGTGGTTATGGGCGGGGCGAGCCTTTTTGGCCGGCTCGGTGCTCGGTTCACTGGACATGGGGTCGATGTCTCCGGCCGCCCGCCGGCCCGTCGAATCCGACGAGCCGGCGGCGGTCACCTCAGGGTGCACGGTCATGGCTTTCGGCGTGCGATCAGGAGATGGCGTTGATCGCGGTGGTCAGGCGGGTCTTGAACTTCTCCGGGATCGGGACGTACCCGGCCTCGTCGAGACCCTTCTGGCCGTTGCTGATCGCCGAGTTCAGGAACGCCTTGACGGCTGTGGCGGTGTCGGCGTCCTTGTACTTCGAGCACACGATCTCGTAGGTGGGCAGGATGATCGGGTAGGCACCCGCTTCGGTCGGCTTGTAGAACGAGCTGGTGTCGAGCACCAGGTCGTTGCCCTCGCCCTTGATCTTCGCGCTGTCGATGGCCTTGCCCGCGGACGCGGTGTCCAGCTTCACCGGGGTCTTGGAGGCCGAGGTGATGATCTGCGCGATGGACAGGTTCTGCGCCTTGGCGAACGACCACTCGTTGTAGGTGATCGCGTTCTTGGTGCTCTTCACTGCGGCCGAGGAGCCTTCGTTGCCCTTCGCGCCCTCACCGACTCCGCCGGTGAACGCCTTGCCCGCACCCTTGCCCCAGGCGCCTTCGGAGGCGGCGTCGAGGTAGAGCTGGAAGTTGTCGGTGGTGCCCGACTCGTCGCTGCGGAAGATCACCGCGATCTTGTCGGAGGGGAGCTTGGCGTTCGGGTTGAGCGCCTTGATCTCCGGGGCGTCCCAGGTGGTGACGGTGCCGTTGAACACCTTGGCGGCGGTCGGGCCGTCGAGCACCAGGTCGGTGACGCCGTCGATGTTGTAGGTGATGGCGATGGGGCCGAACACGGTCGGCAGGTTCCAGGCGGGGGAACCGCAACGCTCTTGAGCCTTGGCCGGCTCGTCCTTCTTGGAGCTGAGCGGCGAGTCGGAGCCGGCGAAATCGGTCTGGCCGCCGAGGAACTCGTTGACGCCTGCGCCCGAGCCGCTAGAGGTGTAGTTCAGCGTGTTGCCGTCGCAGTTGGTTTCGTAGGCGGCGACGAAGCGGTCCATCGCGTTCTTCTGCGCCGACGAACCGCTGGACTTCAGCGCCTTCTTGCCACCACAGGCAATCTCCGAATTGGCGTTGTTGCCTTCGGTGCCGGCCGTGTTGTCGTCACTGCCACACCCGACGAGGGTCATGGCACCAACGGCCAGCACACCAACGAGGGCGCTGCTGCGCTTGAAATTCACTGATTCCTCCGGAAAGGCGTCCTACTCGTCCGGTCCCTCACCGGCCCGGACGGGTGATGTGGTGCTGTTCGCGGGGAACTTGCGCACCAGGCAGCCGTGGGCTGCCCACCACTCAACGTAAAGTCACGTGGTTTACAGTTGGACCGAACTGAGTGAACGGCGAGTGAACAGGCAAGCGCGATTAGGGCGTTATGTGTGACATTAGCCGCAGTTTTACTCGGCAGCCCCCGGCGCGGCCCCTGCTATTCAGTCGAGCCCGCCGAATAGGCGACATCGATGTGCGCAGGCGTGAACCCCAGCCGGGTGTAGGTATGCACCGCCGAAGTGTTGTCGGCCTCGGTGTAAAGCAACACCTCGGCGAGGCCGCGATCGCGCAGATAGTGCAGGCCGACCAGGGTCAACAGGCGGCCGAGTCCGCGCCCCTGCGCGGCCGGATCGATGCCGACGACGTAGACCTCGCCGACGGCCGGCGTCTCGTCGTAATGCACCTTGGTCCAATGGAATCCGAGCACCCGGTCGGGGTGGGCGGTGTCGGTCGCGAGGAACAGGCCCTTCGGGTCGAACCACGGCTCGGCGCGGCGGGCCTCGATGTCGCGTCGGGTCCAGCCACCCTGCTCCGGATGCCAGGCGAAGGCGGCGTTGTTCACCCGCAACAATTCGGCATCGTCGGCGGCACCCGCATAGGTCCGGATCGTCACTCCGCCGCGCGCGGCAACCTGCGGTAGCTCCGGTGTTGCCAGCGGCCGGCGCATCTGCCACAGCTCGCGTGCGGTGACCAGACCGAGCCGGGCCGAAACAGCCTTCGCGGCGGGCAGATCTCCGTGCGCCCAGACCCGGGTGCCTGGACCGCCCTCGGCCAGCGCGGCCGCGACCAGATCGGTGCCGATACCGTGGCCACGCGCCGGCGGATCGACCGCGACCTCGGCCATCGCCGGATGTTCGCCATGCGCCGGTACGAGATTCGCGTAACCGGCGACGACCTCGTCGCGTACCGCCAGCAGGTGCCGCACCGAGGGATCATCGCCCGCGCTCAGCGACAGCACCGCCTGCTCGGAAACGGGGGCGACACCGTCGGTGGCGGTCGCGCGTTCGAGCAGTTGCCGGACGGCGGCTGCGGCGGCCGAATCCAGCCGCTCGGTCCACTGTGCTGCCACGCCGTTCATCGGGCTCCATTCCTCGTTTTCCGCGGCAGCCCGACCGGGCTGCCCACTCGGACAACGTCATTGCGCGGCGCGGCATTTCGCCTCCGTCCGGACCGGTGCGCGGCGGCCTTGTGACGCGGCGAATACCGGGCTGAACACAGCGCGAACACATAATGACGCGACGGTGTTTCGGATTGGGCGGCCGTGCCCACCGAGCTCACTGCACAGAGCCGTTGACCGGAGCGAGCGGCGCGTCGTCCGTGCCCTCCGACTCGTCCTCCGCAGCGGGGGGCTGGTCGTTCTTGCTCGCCGTCCTGGACGGCCGCACCGCCTTATAGCCGACGTTGCGCACGGTACCGATCAGCGATTCGTACTCGCTGCCGAGCTTCGCGCGCAGCCGCCGGACGTGCACGTCGACCGTGCGGGTGCCGCCGAAGAAGTCGTAGCCCCACACCTCTTGCAGCAGCTGGGCCCTGGTGAACACCCGGCCCGCGTGCTGCGCAAGGTATTTGAGCAGCTCGAATTCCTTGTAGGTGAGATCGAGCGGGCGTCCGCGCAGGCGGGCGGTGTAGGTGCCCTCGTCGATCACCAACTCGCCGAGGGTGATCTTGCCGGAGTTCTCCGGGCTCGCCACGCCGCCGTTGCGGCCGACCAGCAACCGCAGCCTGGCGTCCAGCTCGGCCGGGCCGGTGCCGGGCAACAGGATGTCGTCGAGTCCCCAGTCGGCGTTGACCGCGACCAGGCCACCTTCGGTGAGCACGGCGACCACCGGCACCGACGATCCGGTGCTGCCGAGCAGGCGGCACAGGCCGCGTGCGGCGGCCAGGTCGGTCCGTGCGTCGACCAGCGCGACATCCGCACTCCCCGCCTCCAGCAGCGAGGAGACCTCGGTGGGCGCCGGACGCACGTGATGCGCCAGCAACGCCAGTGAGGGCAGCACCGCTTCGGGGTTGGGGTCGGAGGTCAGCAGGAGTAGCTCCACAAGCTCTCCTCCCATCTCGTAGCTCCGAGGACAACAGCCGCACTGCCGGGGGCCACGTCGCTGATCACAGGTAATTCGATGCAAGATTAGCGTGTCGACCCCGATGACCTCGTCATCCGGGTGGCCGAGTCATCGCGCGTGATATGTCTGATACCAGAAATGCACCGTCGCGCCGGGGATGGCTAAGGTGCACCAATGCGCAAGCTCATCATCGGGCTGCTGATTCTCGCGGGACTCGCAGTAGTCACTGATTTCAGCGTCGCGGCCTATTCGGAATACCGCGTCTCGCGCGCGCTTCGTAAGGGCGCCGATCTGCCCGCTGATCCGGCGGTGGCCATCCGCGGCGTCTCCTTCCTCGTGCAGGCGCTCGACGGCCGCTACGACAACGTCTGGATCAGAGCGGGCGGAAACCAGCCGCACACACCGGGCGAATACGAGTTCGAAGCGACGCTGACCGGCGTGCGGCTGCCGCTGCGCGAGCTGGTCGACGGCAGCCTGCGCAACGTGCCGGTGGAGCGGGTCGAGAGTTCCTTGCGCATCGGGCCGACCGAGCTCGGCAGGCTGTTCAACATCCCTGACCTGCAGGTGAAGGGCCCGCCCGCGGACAAATCCGACGGCACGGGCGGATCGGGCGGCTCCGGGATGACCGCGACCGACGGGGTGCTGTGCCTCACCGGCAGCCTGCCGGAGGGGACGGACAAGCAGTTCGCAGGCAAGAAGGTCGCCGTGCGGGCCGAGCTCGTGGTCGACGGCGGCGAGGTGAAGATCACCGCGACCGGTTCCTGCCCGGCCGAGACCGACACCATCCCGCTGGCGCTGCTCCCGCAGCCCGATCAGCCCGCGGTGCTCGCGCGGTTCACCCGTACTATCGACATCAAAGAATTGCCGTTCGGTGTCCAACCCGCCAAGGTGCGTGCAGACGGTGGGTGGATCGTGGCGGAGGGCAAGGGTGTGAATGTGACGATCGACCTCGACCGATTGCAGCAATCATGATTGAAATCACAATTCTGGCAGCGGTGTTGCTCGCCGCGTTGGCGGTGGGCATTTTCCTGCGTCGCCGCGACGGCAAGATCCGCTCGGCCGATGTAGTCGAAATCGGGTCGGCGCGTGCCGATCTGCTGGCCGCCGTCGGCGTGACCGGCACCGGCCCCGCCGTGCTGCACTTCTCCGCCGACTGGTGTGGCCCCTGTGTCGCGGTGCGCCGCGTCGTCGCCGATGTCACCGGCCAGCTGGCCGAGTCGGCGCAGCCGCCGCTGGACATCGAGATCGATATCGACGCCGACCCCGTGCTCGCCAAGGAACTGAACGTGCTCTCCTTGCCGACCACGTTCGTCTTCGATAGCGAAGGCCGCGAACGCTTTCGGATCTCCGGCGTGCCGAAGGTGACCGATCTGCGCTCCGCGCTGGAGCCGCTGACTGTTGCCGCCTAGGCCCTGTGTCGAAGTCCGGCCGGATGCATCCGGGGGCTGGATCGTCGCCTGGCAAGGCGGAGGAGTTGCCGATACCGGGTTTGTATCGGCGACGACGACAACGCGGCCAGGCGGCGATCCAGCCCCCGGAGGCGCCGGATGGGACTTCGACACAGGGCCTAGCGGCCTTGACAAGGTCCCCGGACGGCTGTGATCAACCCGGGGTCCAATTCTCCCGCCTGATTAGGTAAACTGCATTCGTGCTTTACAACCACGAGCTGATGCTCACCCGACGCCGCACAGTTGACCTGTGCCGCCTCGGTGGTTGTTGCTGCCTGTGCCGCTGAGCGGTCGGCTCTCCTCAGATTTCCTGACGCCGACCTTTGTCCGCCGTGCGAGTGATCTCGTTGATCCCCCGGCGAACTGGCAATTTTCCAGCCATCAGTCGCATCCAGCGCAGGAGTACGCACAATGTCCACCGAAATCGGTAACACTTCGCAGAATCAGCCAATTCCCCAGGGACAGGTAGACGTTCGCGGACCTCGGTTCGCCGCGTGGGTCACCACCGCCGTCCTGGCCCTGGTGCTGATCGCCGCCATCTTCTCCCCCGTCGCCGCCGCGGTGCTCATCGCCGCGCAAGCCGTCGTCTTCGCGATCGGCGCCGCCTACGGTCCGCGCAAGCATCCGTACGGCCGCGTCTACGCGAAGGTCGTCGCGCCGCGGGTAGCCCCGACCACCGAGACCGAGCCCGTGCCGCCGCTGAAGTTCGCGCAGCTGCTCGGCCTGGTCTTCGCGGTGGTCAGCCTGCTGGGCTTCGCGCTCGGCTCCACAGTTGTCGGCGCGGTCTTCGCCGGCTTTGCCCTGTTCGCCGCGTTCTTGAACGCGGCGTTCGGGATTTGCCTGGGTTGCCAGATCTATCCCCTGGTCGCCCGCTTCCGCCGGAATGCTGCCTCCACGGGCGGTGTTCACGGGCCCTCCGTGGTTACGCAAGCTACCGCCTCCGGGCCCGACGATCACACCGCCGGGTCCCCGGCACCGAACTGATCCGCTGTTTCATCTCTGAAAGGAACAACATGGCTCGCTCCGATGTCCTGGTCTCCGTGGACTGGGCCGAAGAGAACCTCAACGCCCCCGGCGTCGTCTTCGTCGAGGTCGACGAGGACACCTCCGCCTACGACAACGGCCACATCGAGGGCGCCGTCCGGCTCGACTGGAAGAAGGACCTGCAGGATCAGGTTCGTCGTGACTTCGTGAACCAGGAGCAGTTCTCCGACCTGCTCTCGGCGCGCGGCATCTCGAACGACGACGAGGTAATCCTGTACGGCGGCAACAACAACTGGTTCGCCGCGTACGCCTACTGGTACTTCAAGCTGTACGGCCACACCAACGTCAAGCTGCTCGACGGTGGCCGCAAGAAGTGGGAGCTCGACGGCCGCCCGCTGTCCACCGACGGCGTCAACCGCCCCGCCACCCAGTACAAGGCCGCCGCCCCCGACGTGACCATCCGCGCGTTCCGCGACGAGGTCATCGCCGCCATCGGCACCAAGAACCTGGTCGATGTCCGCTCGCCCGACGAGTTCTCCGGCAAGATCCTGGCCCCGGCGCACCTGCCGCAGGAACAGAGCCAGCGTCCCGGCCACATCCCCGGCGCCATCAACGTGCCGTGGAGCAAGGCCGCGAACGAGGACGGCACCTTCAAGTCCGACGCCGAGCTCGCCGAGATCTACAAGGAAGCGGGCCTGGACGGCGAGAAGGAGACCATCGCCTACTGCCGGATCGGCGAGCGTTCCTCGCACACCTGGTTCGTGCTGCAGGAGCTGCTCGGCCACAGCAATGTCAAGAACTACGACGGGAGCTGGACCGAGTACGGCTCCCTCGTCGGTGCACCGATCGAGTTGGGAGCGTAATCAACATGTGTGCAGCACCTACCCAGGGTCAGGCCATCCCGGCAGGCGTCGACGTGGAGAAGGAAACGGTCATCACCGGCCGCGTCCTGAGCACCGACGGCCAGCCGGTCGGCGGCGCGTTCGTGCGCCTGCTCGACGGCAACGGTGATTTCACCGCCGAGGTCGTCGCCTCCGGCACCGGCGACTTCCGCTTCTTCGCGGCGCCCGGCGCGTGGACCTTGCGGGCGCTCTCCTCGGCCGGTAACGGTTCCGCCGAGGTTCGTCCGGAAGGCGCGGGAATCCATCCCGTGGACGTCGCGGTCGCCAAGTAAGAGACCGTACGCAGCTAACGACCCCGGACTTCCCGCACCGTGACGGGAAGCACCGGGGTCGTCTGCATATGCGGCGGTGGTTGTCGATAGACTCCAGACGTGGTCCTCTTCTTCGAGATTCTGCTGGTGGCCGTCGCCATCCTCATCGGCTGGTTCGGCCTGTACGTCTTCTACCGGCTGTTCACCGAGTCATGAGCGAGCGGAGCGAGCGAATCATGTGCCAGTGTGCATCGCGCATGCCTGGGGTGAGCGCCAGCGAGGCGCGGGCATGAGCGATCTCGCGAGCGAAGGTTCCAATCCGGCCGAGCAAGCGAGTGAACAACTGAACGGCAACGGCTCCCCCGAATCGGCTGGTCGCCGCAGCGGCGATCAAGCCGTGTCCGAGGCCGTCGAGCGGGCCAAGACGACCGGTGCCCGCAACATTCCGGTGCTGCCCGATCTGCCGGTGCCCGAGGACACCGCGAACCTGCGGCTCGGGCCGGACCTGAGCTCCTCCATGCTCGCGCTGCTGCCGATGGTCGGCGTGTGGCGCGGCGAGGGTGAGGGCAACAACCCGGAGCGTGGCGATTACCGCTTCGGTCAGCAGATCATCGTCGCGCACGACGGCGGCGACTACCTGTCCTGGGAGTCGCGGTCCTGGGCGCTGGACACCGAGGGCAACTACTCGGGTCCCGATCTGCGCGAGAGCGGTTTCTGGCGGGTCGGCATCGACGGTAACGACGAGGTCATCGAGCTGCTGCTCACGCACAGCACCGGCATCGTCGAACTCTTCTATGGCCAGGCGCTCACCCAGTCCTCCTGGGAGCTCGCCACCGACGTGGTCATCCGCAGCCAGTCCGGCATCGTGGTCGGCGGCGCGAAGCGCCTCTACGGCATCGTCGAAGGCGGCGACCTCGCCTACGTCGAGGAACGCGTCGTAGCCGACGGCCCCCTCGAGCCCCGCCTCTCGGCCCGGCTCCAGCGCTACATCGGCTGATTGCGAACGCGACTGCTGATTTCGCGGGTACATGGGTAACTCACCGGGTACCGGCTGACTTCCACCGACACCTCACCGCCGGTCGCCAACGCTACCGAGCACGCACCTGAAGCTGGCCTGAATTCGCGGAGAGACGGAACAGAACAGCCCCCGAGCCCTACCCAAGCGGGGTTAGTCGCTCGGGTCCTGGTCGGACTCAACCAGGGGCTCGGGGGCCGGGTGACTGCGTGGTATTCGCTAGCGCTCGCGCGGCGAAAACACTGCAGCGGTGGCGCTAGCGCGCAGCCACCTCACGCGTCCTTTGAATAACCATTCTTCGAACCACCTCCTTCCTGTGTACTGACGAATTTAGCCACGGATCAGCGGGTCGGCAACGGAATTTCTCCGAGGGCGGAAGTGGGCATCGCACGATCTACGAAATCGGCTTTCACCTGGGCTGATGCTCCGACTCGGACGACGACGTCGGCGCAGTGGTGCGGCGGCAACTGATGTGTGACGACCGCCACGGTCCGATCGGGTTCCACCAAACCACTGTCCACGTCCAACAACTCGCGCAGCAGCTCGGCACCCGCGTCCGCCTCGAGGTGTTCGGTCGGTTCGTCGAGCAGCAATACCCGGGCCGGCGATACGAGTGCTCGGGCCAACAGGATGCGGCGGCGCTGACCGCCCGAGACCGCAGCCGCGCCACCGACCAGATCGGTGTGCACGCCCTCCGGCAGGGAGTCGAGCCAGTCGCCGAGACCTACTCTCGCCAAGGCCTTCTCCGCTTCGGCCTCGGTGAGATCGCCGCGGGCAACGCGCAGGTTCTCCAGTACGGACGTGCCGAAGAGATGCGCGTCTTCGGCGAAGAAGGTGACGCCGGGCCGGGGAGTGTCGAAGAGTCCCGCCCACGCCATCAGCAGCGTGGTCTTTCCGGCCCCGCTCGGCCCGACGACGGCGATCCGGCGGCCTTCGGGCAGCTCCGGAAGTTGTTGCAACAAAACGTCTTCGAGGACGCGGTCGGTAGCCGCGGGTTCGGCCGCATCGAGCTCGGTCAGCCGACGCAAGGCCGCGCGTGCCGTCGTCAACGCCTGTGCGGCAGCGGGCAGCGGCCCGACCGCCTCGAAGGCCGACAGCGGAAGCAGGACGAGCACGGTGAGCACCATCGGTGTCATCGCACCCGGCGCACCGCCCGACGGACCGTAGAGGCTGATGCCGATCAGCAAGGCCCCCAGCACACTCACGCCGATCGAGAGCGGGGTCGCCGCCGCCGACCACGCGCTGCGTGCGGCCGCCGCATCCTCCGCCGCGACCGCCCGGTGCGAGGCCGTGGTGGCGGCGGTGAGGGCCGCGTCCAGCCGACCCGCGACGCGCAGTTCGGCCGCGTGGTCCAGCACCGTCAATGCCTGCGCGGTGAACTCGGCCCGATCTGCGCGCACGGCCCGTTCCGCT
Source organism: Nocardia ninae NBRC 108245 (assembly GCF_007990755.1). Classification (GTDB taxonomy): domain Bacteria; phylum Actinomycetota; class Actinomycetes; order Mycobacteriales; family Mycobacteriaceae; genus Nocardia; species Nocardia ninae. The sequence goes on from NZ_BJXA01000017.1 coordinate 17,091, forward strand.
TCCCGCGCGGCCTTGGCCGACAGCCACGGGGCGACGATCCCCGAAAGGGCCAGTGCCCCGGCCAGAATCGCGGCGGCGGCCACCGAAATCGTGGCGAGCAGGCCGATCGCGACCGCGGACAGCACGACGGCGACCGCGACGGGGACGAACACCCGCACCACGACAGCGCCGAGATCGTCTATGTCGCTACCGATTCGCACGAGCAGGTCGCCCCGGCGCAGCTGCCCGCCCGACCGGCCGGCACCGATGACAGCCGATCGTCGGCCACTCGACGGCCTGCGCAGCCAGAAGTCGGATCCGGCCAGCGTGCGATAGACCGTGGTGCGTGCCGTCGCCATCGCACGCAGCGCGACGTCATGGGTGGCAAGCCTTTCCAGGTATCGGCACAGCCCTCGTGAAATACCGAGCGCCCGCACGGTCACCACGGCGATGCTCAGATCCAGCACTGGTGGCATCTGCCACGCACGGGCGATCAGCCATGCGGCCAGCGCCGCCAGCCCGAGCCCGCTGCCGAGTGCGAGCACACCCCAGGCGACGGCCACCACGACCCGCCACCGGGACAGTTCGAGCAATGCCCACATGCGCCGCAGGTCGCCGAGCAACGTCACGCTTTCCGTTGCCGCGCCGACCGCCGGCGCACCGGGCGTCTTCACTGCGACGCTGTCCGCCCTCGCACTCATCAGACCCCCACCTCCGCCCGCTCATCGATCGAGGCACGTACTCGAATCACCTGATCGGCAGCTGCGAGAACCGTTGGACGATGGCCGATCACGATGACCGTCGCGCCGTCCCGAGCGCGCTGCTTCAGCGCCGCGAGGACGGCGGTCTCGCTGTCGGCGTCGAGGTGGGCCGTCGGCTCGTCCAGTAACAGGATCGGCCGGTCCGCGGCGAGCACCCTGGTCAACGCCAGTCGCTGGCGCTGGCCGAGGGACAGCCCGACGCCGCCCGGACCGACCACGGTGTCCCATCGATCGGGCAGTTCATCCAGCACCGTGTCGAATCCGGTAGCCACACAAGCGGCTTCGAGGTCGTCGACCACGCGGGCCGGTCCATGCGCAGGTGACGGCTCGGCCTGCGCGCCGAACAGTTCGAGGTTTTCGAGCAACGTGCCGGGCACCAGGACGGGACGCTGCGGCAGCCACGCGACGCGGGCCCACCATGCATCCTGATCCAGCTCGCGCACGTCGACGCCGTCGATGGTCACCGCGCCCTGGTCCGGCTCGATCAATCCCAGAATCGCCTGCACCGCTGTCGATTTCCCGCTGCCGTTGGGCCCGGCCAGGACCGTGACGACACCTGGGCGCAGCAGCGCAGATAGCCCGTCGGGCGCGAAACCACCACGCGCCCGGACGGACAGCTCGTGCAGTTCGACTACCCCACCTACCCGTACCGGCGCTACGCCGCCGGCACCCGCCGCGCCGCCCCCGTCCGGCCCGTCGGATTCCGGCGCACCGGGTACCGACTCGAGCACCGCGAAGGCCTTGTCCGCGGCCGCCATTCCGTCCTGTGCGGCATGAAACCGCTCCCCCACCATCCGCAGTGGCAGATACACCTCCGGGGCCAGCACCAGGGCAACCAGGCCCGCGTACAGGCTCATCTCACCGAACACCAGCCGCAGTCCGATGGACACCGCGATCAGCGCGACGCTCAACGTCGCGAGCAGCTCGAGCACCATCGAGGACAGGAACGCGATCCGCAGCGCGCGCATCGTCCGCTGCCGCAGCGCATCTCCGAGGGCACGCACACGGTCGGCCATCGTGCCCGGGCGGACCGCCGACGAATGGGCCGCGCCGTGGTCCTGTTCCGCGGCAACCACGCCACCGCGCTCCCGCCCGAGCGCCTGCAATGTCGGCATACCCGCGAACAGGTCGAGCAGTTGATCCGACAGCCGGGTGGTCGCGGCGAGGGTTGCCTCGGCACGGCCCTGCGTCAGCAGCCCGATCAGGATCATGAAGATCGGAATCAGCGGCAACGTGATCACCACGATGAGGCCCGAGAGCGGATCGTGGATCGCGATGACCGCCAACACGATCGGCGGCACCAGAACCGCGAGCAGCAGGGCGGGAACGTAACCGATGAGATAGCCGCGCAACCCGGACAGCCCGGTGCCGACCACGACCGCGAGGTCGGTTCTGCGGGTTTCGAGTTCCCGCGGTGGCAACCGAGCCCCGGCGGTGAGCACCGCGGTTTCCAGCTCGGCCACCACGCCCGCGCCCGCCCGGTGCGCCAGCCGCGATTGCAGCCAGGTGGCCAGCACCCGGCAGGCGATGGCAAGTACGAGCACCAGCAGCTCGGTCGTCCACGCGCCGAGGCTGCGCTGTCCGGGATCGGTGACGACCCCGGACAGCACCCGGGCCAGCATGACCGCCGCGACCACGATCGATCCGGTGATCACCACGGACAGTGCGACACTCAGCACCAGGTAGCGGCGAGCCGAGCGGGCATACCGCCACAGGCGCGGGTCGACGGGCGGGCGGGCCATGGCTCAGTCCTTCAACGGGAGCCCGACCGGGGCCGGGATCTGGTCGACGGTGATCCGCTTGCGGAACACCCAGTACGTCCAGCCTTGGTAGAGCAGCACCACCGGCGTGACGATCACCGCCGCCCAGCTCATCACCTTCAGCGTGTACGGCGTGGACGACGCGTTGTGGATGGTCAGGTCGAACGCCGCATCGATGGTGGAGGGCAACACATTCGGGAACAACGAACCGAACAGCAGCGTGGTCGCCGCCGCCACTGTGACGGTGGTGCCGGTGAAGGCCCAGCCGTCGCGATCGGCGAGCACCGCGGCGCAGGCGGCGACCAGCCCGAGTACCGCGAGCCCCAACGGAATCCACGTCCACCCGGTGCCGTAGGCCAGCTGAGTCCAGAGTCCGAACGCGCCGACGATCAGGGCGGTCGGCGCGAGCAGCAACCTGGCCGTGCGCTGGGCGTCGTCGCGCACCTCGCCACCGGTCTTCAGCCCGAGGAACACCGCGCCGTGCAGCGCGAACAACAGCGCGGTGGTCAAGCCGCCGAGTAAAGCGTAGGGGCCCAGCAGATCCCACACCGAGCCGGCGAACTGCTTGTTCTCGTTCAGCGGCACCCCGCGCACGATATTGGCGAAGACCCAGCCCCACGCGAGCGCCGGAATCCAGGAACCGATGCCGATCCCGAGATCGCAGCGCGCCCGCCAGCGCGGATCGTTGATCTTGCCGCGATATTCGATCGCGCAGATGCGCAGGATCAGCGCGACGAGCAGCAACAGCAGCGCCAGGTAGAAACCGGAGAACATACTGGCGTACCACTCCGGGAAGGCGGCGAACATGGCGCCGCCCGCGGTGATCACCCAGACCTCGTTGCCGTCCCACACCGGCCCGATCGTGTTGAGCACCACCCGCCTTCGCGTGTCGGAGCCGCGGCCGAGGATCGGCATCAGCATGCCGACCCCGAAGTCGAAGCCCTCCAGCACAAAGTAACCGGTGAACAGCACTCCGATCAGCACGAACCAGAACTCTTGCAGACTCATCGTCGGCTCCTAGTAGGCGAACGAAAGTTGTTCGACGGCAGGCTCTTCGGTCCGCGGCCCGCCCGGGCCGCCGGTATCGCCGGGCTTGTCGTCGCCGGCGACCACCGGCGCCGGATCGGGCCCGTGCACCACGTAGCGCCGCATCAGGTAGAACCAGACCACCGCCAGCGCGCCATACAGCAGCGTGAAGACGATCAGCGAGAACAGCACCACCCCGGCCGAATGGTTCGAGACACCCTGCTGCACCATCAGCCGCACGTTCGGGTCACCCGTCGGGTTCGGCACGACAACCCAAGGCTGGCGGCCCATTTCGGTGAACACCCAGCCCGCGCTGTTGGCCAGGAACGGTGTCGGAATCATCAGCAGGCTGAGCCAGGAGAACCAGCGCTGGTTCGGCACCCGGCCGCGCCGGGTGAGCCACAGCCCGGCCAGCGCCAGCAAAGCCGACCCCGCCGCGAGGCCGATCATCGCTCGGAACGACCAGTAGGTGACGAACAAGTTCGGCCGGTAGTCGCCGACGCCGTACTTCTGGTTGTATTCCTGCTGCAGGTCCACCACGCCGGGCAGGGTGACGCCGCTGAACTCGCCCTTGGCCAGGAACGGCAGCACGAACGGCACCTCGAGCACGTGCGTGACGCTGTCGCAGTTGTTGTGCGTGCCGACGGTGAGAATGGAGAAGTCCGGGTCGGTTTCGGTGTGGCACAACGACTCCGCCGAGGCCATCTTCATCGGCTGCTGCTCGAACATCAGCTTGCCCTGGGTGTCGCCGGTGAAGAACAACGCCACCAGCGACACCAGCATCACCCAGGTGCCGACCAGCGCCGCGGGCCGCCACATGGTGCGCGCCTCCGCCAACTGGGCGCTGTCCCCGCTGCGCGCCTTGCGCACCATCCACCAGCCCGCGATACCCGCCACGAAAGTGCCTGCGGTGACGAAGGATCCGGCGACCACGTGCGGAAAGGCCGCCAGCAGTGTGTTGTTCGTGAGCACCGCGACGATGCTCTCCAATTCGGCCCGGCCCGTCTCCGGATTGAACCGCGCGCCGACCGGGTGCTGCATGAACGAGTTCGCGGCGACGATGAAGTACGCCGAGGCGTTCACCCCGATGGCCACCATCCAAATCGCGGCCAGGTGCGCGAGTTTCGGCAATCGGGACCAGCCGAAGATCCACAGTCCGAGGAAGGTCGACTCCATGAAGAAGGCGACCAGCCCCTCCAGCGCGAGGGGCGCGCCGAACACGTCACCGACGAAGCGCGAGTACTCGCTCCAGTTCATCCCGAACTGGAACTCCTGCACGATGCCGGTGGCGACACCGAGGGCGAAGTTGATCAGGAACAGCTTGCCGAAGAACTTGGTCAGCCGAAGCCAGTGCTCCTTACCGGTGATCACCCACGCGGTCTGCATGGCGGCGACCAGGGGTGCGAGTCCAATGGTCAGCGGCACCAGCAGAAAGTGGTAGACCGTGGTGATCCCGAACTGCCACCGCGAGATATCCAGCGCGTTCATAACCGCGCCTCGCCCGCGCTGGGCTCCGTCATGACCGCCGGGGCGGCTCCGTCATCGGTTCGCTCGCTGCGCTCGCTCACGGTGCCACGACCTCCTCGTCGTCTACGACATGACGTAGTAATACTACGTCGGAGGAGGGTCGGAACAAGTGAGTCGTAGGACACGACACACGGGGACTTTCGGCCTTCAACAGCGCTTTTGCGAGCTCGCACCGTCCTGCGGCTGTGCGAGTAGGACACACATCACGTCGACTGTTGCCCGTCGGCGGCCGGTGCGGGCAGTCACCGGTCGCCGCCACCTCTACCAGTCGCCGATGGCTCCGGCCCGTTCGACGCCACGGTCGACCAGGTCGATGATTTCCTGCGCGTTATCGGGCGCCGACATCCGCAAGCCGTCCAGCGAGTTCACCCGCGCGGCCAGCGAGATGCTCGACATCATCCACACGCTGTCGCAGGTGAGCAGATCAGCGGTGAACAGCGACTTGTAGATACATTCCCACCCCGCCTTCTCCGCCTCGGCGAACAGCGCGCGCTGGGTGACCCCCGGCAGCACACCGTTCTTGGCGGGCGGGGTGATCAGCTGCTTGTCCCGCGCGATCACCACGGACGAGCGCGGACCCTCCAGCACCCGGTTCTCCGTGCTGGTGAAGATCACGTCGTCGGCGCCCATCCTGCCCGCGAACCGCAGCGCCGCCATATTGGACGCGTAGGACAGCGTCTTGGCGCCGAGCAGCTGCCACGGCGCGGCCTGCGCCAGGTCGATCGAGATGCCGCGGGACAGCGTCACCACCGCGACACCGTCGGTCCGCGCCTTCTGCACGCGATCCGGCACGGGTAGCACGAGCACGTACGCGGTGGGCACCGGAACGGCGGCCGCGAGATCGCCGGTCGTCACCTTCTCGGTCACGCCCGATAGCTCGGAGTCCCGCCCCCGCGTGAGCACCAGCCGCATGACTCCTTCGCGGTCTGCACCCCACTCCTTCGCGGCCCGCTCGACCGCCTCCCGCCACCGCCCCAGTTCGGGCTCGGGCAGATCCAGCGCCTGCGCCGACCGGCGCAGCCTGCCTAGATGAAACTCGATCGCACACGCGTTGCCCGCGCGCACCAGAACTGTTTCGAAAATACCGTCGCCCCGCAATACGCCGATATCGTCCGCATACAACAACGGCGCGTCCGGATCCCGGACAGCGCCGTCGAGTGAGACAAGAACCCGATCTACCATGCGTCGAGAGTAGGCGGTGTTGCTATGTCTCGCCTATGTCACGGCAGACTTCGCGGCATCTTTTACAAGCTGCCGCCCGAGGTTCACCCGGACGCCGCGCACGCGACGTCAGGAACGTCTCCGAACGGCCTCGCGCGCACTCCCCCGCAGCCCCGGTTCGGGCACCCGACTCCGGCCCCGCCTACAGTGGAAACGTGTCCGTGGTCGTTGCGCCCAGCCCCATCCTCGCTGTTTCGGGAGCCGTCGCGGGAGCGCCGGGTTCGCCCGACGCCGCCGTCGCGTGGCACTACGGTGACCCGCTCGGTGAACAACGCGCCGCGATCCAACGCGCGGCGGTCGTCGATCGCTCGCACCGTTTCGTCCTGACCATCACCGGCGCTGAGCGGCTGACCTGGCTGCATACCATCAGCAGCCAGCACATCGCCGCCCTGAGCGACGGGCAGTCGGCGGAGAATCTGGACCTCGATCTCAACGGCCGGGTGCTGAACCATTTCGTGCTCACCGAGCTGGACGACACGGTCTGGATCGATACCGAGGGCGACCGCGGCCCCGCGCTGCTGGAGTTCCTGCGGAAGATGGTCTTCTGGGCCGACGCCAAGCCGGCCGAGTCCGAGTACACGGTGCTGAGCCTGCTCGGACCGAAGGCCGCCGAGGTGATCGCGGCCTTCGGCGTCGCGAGCCTGCCCGGCACCTACGAGGCCGTGCCACTGCCCGACGGCGGTTTCCTGCGGCGCATGCCGTGGCCGACCGCCGACTCCTTCGATCTGCTGATCCCTCGCGACCGGCTCGCCGAGTGGTGGACCCGGCTGACCGAGGCCGGCGCCGAACCGGCGGGCATGTGGGCGTTCGAGGCGCTGCGAGTCGCCGCCGTGCGACCCCGCATCGGCCTGGACACCGATGAGCGGACCATCCCGCACGAGGCCCGCTGGATCGGCGGGGTCGCCGAGTACGGTGCCGTGCACCTGGAGAAGGGCTGCTACCGCGGCCAGGAGACAGTGGCGCGGGTACACAATCTCGGCAAGCCGCCGCGGCACCTGGTGCTGCTGCACCTGGACGGTTCGGCCGACGAGCGCCCCGCGACCGGCGACGACATCACCGCGGGCGGCCGCACCGTCGGTCGCCTCGGCACCGTCATCGACCACTTCGAACTCGGCCCCATCGCGCTTGCACTGGTCAAACGCACCGTCCCGGCGGACACCGCGCTGACGGCCGGAACGACCGCCGCGGCCATCGAGCCCGACTCCGTCCCCAGGGACGACGAACCGCAGGCGGGCAGGCTCGCCGTCGATCGGCTCCGCGGCCGCTGACCGCCATGGCCATCGAATACCGCAGGGGCACCGGCCCCGCGTCGCCCGCTGGGCACCAGCCGAGCGACCGCATCCGCCATTCCGGCATATCGTCGACACCCGACCACGTGACGAGAGGAAGTGACTGTGCGACCAGGTGATACCGGTCAGGTACTGGCCGTCTGCGTGGTGCACGCCGACCTCGACGTACCGGGCCGCGTCGGCAGATCCGCGATCGACAAGCGGCCGAGGCCGGGCCGGGTACCGGTGCGCGCGCTCGGGCTCGACGGAGATCACGTCTGCAACGTCGAGGATCATGGCGGTGTACATCAGGCCGTCTACGCCTATGCCGACGAAGACGCCCGACGCTGGGCCGGCGAGCTGGATCGGGACTTGCCCGCGGGTTGGTTCGGCGAGAACCTGCGCATCGAGGGACTCGCGGTCAGCGACGCGGTGGTCGGCGCCCGCTGGACCATCGGCGACACACTGCTCGAGGTGAGCGCGCCGCGGGTGCCGTGCGCCACCTTCCAGCACTGGGCCGGGGAAGCCAAGTGGGTCAAGCGATTCGCGCTGCGCAGCGACACCGGCACCTACCTGCGGGTGCTGACCGAGGGCACGATCGGCGCGGGCGACACCGTGTCGGTGGTGCACGTGCCGGACCACGGCATCACCGTCCGCGACGTCTTCACCGGCGCCGACCCGGACCGGCTCGCGTTCCTCGCGACCGCGGAGCCGACCCTCTCCGACGACATCCGCATGCAGATCGAACGCCATGCCCGCAGGCAGGCCAACGCCGACCGCGCGGCCCGGCAGCGCGCCGACCAACCAGCAGATCCGGCCACCCCACGTGGCGCCGAACTCGACACGGGAGCACAACTGTGAGTGTGGAACTGGTCGAAGTAGTCCGCTCCGGATTCCGCGAGTGCGTACACCGCGGCTCGGCGGTCGTCCTCGATCCCGACGGCGAGCCGACGCTCACCCTCGGCGAGGTGCACCTGCCGATCTTCCCGCGCTCCACCAACAAGCCCATGCAGGCGATCACCTTGCTGCGCCACGGGTTCGAGCCCGTCGACGATGCCGAGCTCGCCATCGCGACCGCCTCGCACTACGGCGAACCCGATCATGTCGCGCTGGTGCGCAGGCTGCTCGACCGCTTCGGCTTCGACGAGAAGTCGCTGGAGTGCCCGCCGGATCTGCCGGTCGACGACAAGGCGCGCGCGGCCGTGCTTTCGGGTTCGCAGGGATCTCGGCGCATCTACATGAACTGCTCGGGCAAGCACGCCGCGATGCTGGCGACCTGTGCGATCAACGGCTGGCCGACCGAGGGTTATCTCGACGAGGGCCATCCGCTGCAGCAGGCGGTGATCGCCACCGTCGCCGATCTCACCGGCGAACCCGAGACCGATCTCGGCATCGATGGCTGTGGCCTGCCGATCATTCCGGTGTCGCTGGTGAACCTGGCCCGGGTGTTCGCGACCATGGCGACCGCCGCGCCCGACGCGCCGGAGCGCCGCGTCGCCGACGCCATCCGCGCCCATCCGCGAGTGATTTCCGGCACCAACGCACCCGATTTGTTGACCATGCAGGCCACCCCCGGACTGGTCTGCAAGATCGGCGCGGACGGTGTGCACGCGGGCGCGCTGCCCGACGGCACCGCGTTCGCATACAAGATCGACGACGGTAGCGACCGTGCTCGAATACCCCTGACGCTGGCCATTTTGCACCGGATCGGGATCGACTGGACCGACGCGCACGCCGAGCTCGCGGCACCCCCGGTGCTCGGCGGCGGGGCCAGGGTCGGCGTGATCCGGGCGATCCCCGGGGTGCTCTAGCCGGACGGACCGAGGGCGACAACCGGGCAAACGGCACCACTTCGGAGGCTCTTCAGCCACTCCTGGAAGCGGGACGGCCGGACACACGCTAAAGTGTCTGTCAGGAAGAGTATTAATTCGAACGGGGCCGCCAACCAAACCCCAGGCCGCCCCGCAGTGACGCGAGGGGGTCAGCCATGGGCCGTGGCCGGGCTAAGGCAAAGCAGACCAAAGTCGCACGCGAGCTGAAGTACAGCAGCCCGCCGAGCGACTTCGCGAGCCTTCAGCGCGAGCTTTCGGGAAGCCCCAACTCCCAACGGAGTGGTGTGCTGTCCGATGAGCACGACGCGGACAAGTCCTCATCCAAGTGGGAAGAGGACGACTACGACGACTGGCGCCGCTGACTCGGAGCAACGTCTGAAGGGGGAGGACAGCGTTCCTCCCCCTTCAGGCGTTGCCGCGCGTTGACGGGATACCGCCGAAAAGGCTTACAACACACCAGCGTCCCGCATCTGAGCGATGCGGGACGCTGGTTTGTGTTTGCGTGAAGGCGTCAGAAGCGCGGGTGTTCGCCGACCAGGACGGCGCGCAGGGCGTCGGAGTCCTTGGCCTTCTTGACGGTGCCCAGGGTCCAGCACTCGATGTGCCGGGCGGTCAGCACGGCCAGGGCGCGGTCGACGTCCTCGGGGGCAACGATGGCGACCATGCCGACCCCCATGTTGAAGGTCTTCTCCATCTCGACCCGCTCGACCCGGCCGCGCTGCGCGATCATCTTGAACACCGGCGCCGGGTTCCAGGTGCCGCGGTCGAGCTCGGCCACCATGCCCGCGGGCAGCACCCGGCCCAGGTTGGCGGCCAGGCCGCCGCCGGTGACGTGGGCGAAGGTGCGCACGTCGGTCTCGGCGATCAGCGCGAGGCAGTCCTTGGCGTAGATCCGGGTCGGCTCGAGCAGTTCCTCGCCGAGCGTGCGGCCGAACTCCTCGACGTGCCCGGTGAGCGACATCCGGTCGATGTCGAGCAGCACCTTGCGGGCCAGGCTGTAGCCGTTGGAGTGCAGGCCGGAGGAGCCCATCGCGATCACCACGTCACCGGGGCGCACCCGGTCCGGGCCGAGCACCGCGTCGGCCTCGACCACGCCGACGCCGGTCGCGGACAGGTCGTAGTCGTCGGGGTCCATCAGACCCGGATGCTCGGCGGTCTCGCCGCCCAGCAGCGCGCAGCCGGCCCGTACACAGCCCTCGGCGATGCCGGAGACCAGTTCGGCGACCTTCTCCGGCACGACCTTGCCGATGGCGATGTAGTCCTGCAGGAACAGCGGCTCGGCACCGCATACGACGAGGTCGTCGACGACCATCGCGACCAGGTCGAGGCCGACGGTGTCGTGCTTGTCCATCGCCTGCGCCACCGCGATCTTGGTGCCGACCCCGTCGGTGGACGCGGCGAGCAGCGGTTCGCGGTAGCCGCCCTTCAGCGCGAACAGCCCGGCGAACCCGCCGAGGCCACCCTGCACCTCGGGTCGGCTCGCCTTCTTCGCCAATGGCCCGAACAACTCGACTGCGCGGTCACCTGCCTCGATATCCACGCCTGCCGCGGCGTAAGAGGCACCACCACTGGGGGTCTGTTCAGTCATTTTCGGGGAAAGCTCCAAACCGAATCGGCGGATAGATGCCTGCTCACGCTACCGGAACCGGATAACGACCTCGCAGCTGTCCCGCCGCTGATCCGCCTCTGGCGCGTATTTCGCCGGTCGACAGCGTCGCGGGACTTGACAACCGCACCGGCGGGAGGTTGCTCGTCGGGCCCTGGACGTACCCGACGAGCTACCCCTTTACCTACGAGACCACTTGTCGCGTCACGTAATCTCTGTCGCGAACAATGCCGCGCTCTCCGCCCGGCGTCTGCGCTGCTCCACCGGATCGGGGACCGGCACCGCGGCGACCAGGCGCTGGGTGTACTCCTCGGTCGGTGCGCGCAGGATGCGATCGCGATCGCCCTGCTCCACCACCGCGCCGTTGCGCAGCACCACGATTCGGTCGGCCAGCTGATCGACCACCGCGAGATCGTGGCTGATGAACAGGCAGGCCCACCCGCATTCGCGCTGCAGCTGACCGAACAGCTCCAGCACCGCGGCCTGCACCGAGACGTCGAGCGCACTGGTCGGCTCGTCGGCGACCAGCAGATCCGGATCCAGGACCAGCGCCCTGGCCAGGCTGGCGCGCTGGCGCTGACCGCCGGACAGCTCGTGCGGGTACCGGCGCTCGGTGCCCGCGGGCAGCTGCACATCGTCGAGCAGTTTGCGCACCCGCGCCTTGATCTCCGCGGCGCTGCCCATCTTGTGCACGAGCAGCGGCTCGGCGACGCACTCGCCGACGGTGAGCCGCGGGTTCAGCGAGCTGGCCGGATCCTGGAAGACGAAGCCGAAGCGCCGCCGGATCGGCCGCAGCTTGCGCCCGGACAGGCCCGCGATGTCCTGCCCGCGCACCTTCACCACGCCCGAGGTCGGGCGTTGCAAGGCGGCGACACAGCGGCCGATGGTCGACTTGCCCGAGCCGGATTCGCCCACCAGGCCCAGGGTTTCGCCGGGTCCGATGCACAGATTCACCTCGTCGACCGCGCGGAACGGCGGCCGCCCGAACGAGCCGGGGAACTCGACGACCAGATCGCACACCTCGAGCACCGGCTCGGCGGTCGCGGCCACCTCTTCGGCCGGACCGTGCGCCAACTGCTCGGTGCCCAGGTGCGGGACGGCCGCGAGCAGCGCCCGGGTGTAATCCTCTTTCGGACTCGCGAACAGCTCGTCCACCGGAGCCTGCTCGACCACCCGGCCGTTGCGCATCACCACGACGCGGTCGGCCAGGTCGGCCACCACACCCATGTTGTGCGTGATCAGCACGATGGCGCTGCCGATCCGGTCGCGCAGGTCGCGCAGCAGCTCGAGGATCTCCGCCTGCACCGTCACGTCGAGTGCCGTGGTCGGCTCGTCGGCGATGATCACCTTCGGCTCGCAGGCGATCGCGATGGCGATCACCACGCGCTGCTTCTGCCCGCCGGAGAGCTGGTGCGGGTAGAAGTTGACCCGATGCTCCGGGTCGGGCAGCCCAACCATGCGGAGCAGCTCGATGGCGCGGGCCTTCGCGTCCTTCTTGCTCATCTGCGAGTGCGCGCGCAGCGCCTCGCCGATCTGGAAGCCGACGGTGAACAGCGGGTCGAGCGCGAGGCCCGGCTCCTGGAACACCATCGAGATCGCACCACCGCGCAGCGCGGTGAGCTGCCGCTCGTTCATCGAGGTGATGGTCTGGGTGCCGAGGGTGACCAGACCGCGCACCCGTGCGGTCTGCGGTAGCAGACCCATCGCGGTACGCGAACTGACCGACTTGCCCGAACCGGACTCCCCGACGATGGCGAGCACCTCGCCGGGGAACACCTCGTAGGAGACGTCGGAGACCGCGTAGACGGGCCCGGCGTCGGTGGCGAAGGTGACCGAGAGCGATTCGATGGACAGCGCAGGCTGCCCGCGATCGACGGCCACCGCTGGGGTGGTCATGATGTCTCCTTCCCGGCCGTACCGTCCTTGACCAAATCGACGTTCTTACCGTCGATTTCGGTGTCGGCGGCACGGTCGAGTTCGGCCGGGTCGGCGACTTCGATGCCCGCGACGGTGATGGCGTCGCCCGGCGCCGAGGCGACCGAGCGCCGGGTACGCAGGATCGGGTTGAGCACCTCGTTGAGGCTCTCGCCGACCAGGGTCATGCCCAGCACCACGAGCACGATGGCGAAACCGGGGAAGATACCGGTCCACCAGATGCCGTTGGAGACGTCGGACAGCGCCTTGTTCAGGTCGTAACCCCACTCGGCGGCCTGGGTCGGCTCGATACCGAACCCGAGGAAGCCCAGCCCGGCCAGCGTGAGGATGGCCTCGGACCCGTTGAGGGTGACGATCACCGGCAGCGACTGCGTGACGTTGGCGAAGATGTGCCGGAACAGGATTCGCGTGGTGGACGCGCCGGTCACCCGGGCGGCGTCCACGTACGGTTCGTTCTTCACCGCGATGGTCGCGTTGCGCACCACCCGAAAGTATTGCGGCACAAAGACGGCCGTGATGGCCACCGCCGCGGACAGCACGCCGCCCAGACTGGTGGACCGGCCACCCGCGACCACGATGGACACCACGATCGCCAGCAGCAGCGTCGGGAACGCGTACATCGCGTCCATGAACAGCACCAGCACACGGTCCAGCCAGCGCCCGACATAGCCGGACAGCAAGCCGAGCGGCACCCCGACGAACAGCGAGAGCACCAGCGAGATCGCGATGACGAACAGTGCGGTGCGGGCACCGAAGATCACCCGGGAGAACACGTCCTCGCCGCGGACCGAGGTACCGAACCAGTGCTCGGCCGACGGCGCCTGCTGCCGCGCGAAATCGACACCGTCGGCGGCGCTTTGGGCGAAGCCGTAGGGCGCGATGAGCGGAGCGAAGATGGCCGCGAGCACGAAGAACCCGACCAGGCTCAGCCCGAAGATCAGCGTCACCCGCTGCAAACCCGCGGTCATCGAGAACAAGCGCAGACCGGGTATCCCCCGGCGCGCCTTCACGGGCACCGGCGGCGCGATCACCGGTTCGTTCAGCAATTCCGGTGCGGTCATCAGAACCTCACCCTCGGATCAATCAGTGCCACAAGGGCATCCACCAGGAAGCTCATCACCGCGACGACCAGCGCGATGAACGCGACGATGCCCTGCACGGCGATGAAGTCACGCGCAGACAGATACGTCGCGAGCTGATAACCCAGGCCCTTCCATTCGAAGGTGGTCTCGGTCAGCACGGCGCCGCCGAGCATCATGGCGATCTGCATGCCCATCACCGTGACGATCGGAATCATCGCGTTGCGGAAGGCATGTCGTCCGGTGACCACCCGCTGCGACAGACCACGCGCCCGCGCGGCGTCCACGTAGTCGGCCCGCAGCGTCTGGATCAGGTTGATCCGCACCAGCCGCAGGAAGATGCCCGCGGTGAGCAGCCCGAGCGCGATCGCAGGCAGCACAGCGTGTTTCAGCACGTCGAGCAGGTAACCCGTGTCGCCGTACAGGATTCCGTCGATCAACATGATGTTGGTCTTGGGCGAGACGTGCTGCAGCTGCAGCTCGACATTGGTGCTGGCCCGGCCCGCCACCGGCAACCAGCCCAGCTGCACCGCGAAGACCAGCTTCAGCAGCAGACCGACGAAGAACACCGGTGCCGCGTAGGCCAGGATCGCGAACAGCCGCAGACCGGTGTCGGTCGGCGAATCACGCCGCGTCGCCGCGTATCTACCGAGCGGAATACCGACCGCGAAGGCCACGATCAGCGCCCAGAACATCAACTCCAGCGAGGCGGCGCCATAGGTCATCACCACTTCGCTGATCTGCCGATTGTCCTGCGACTTACCGAAATCCCCGCTCAGCAGGCCGGTGATGTACTCCCAGTACTGCGACAGGATGGGCCGGTTCAACCCGGCTGCCTCCTTGCGAACCTCGATCTGCTCCTGGGTCATCCGCCCACCCATGGCCGCACTGATCGGGTCACCGGCCACGCGCATCAGGAAGAACACGACGGTGACCAGGATCCACGCGGTCACCGGGATCAGCATCAATCGCACACCCAAGTAGCGCAGCAGGGCGAGCTGGCGCGAATCGCCGCCGCCCTTCCGTGCTCGTGGCACGCCGAAGCGCCGGGCCCGGGCCGGCGCTGGCTTCGTTTCTGGAGCAGCTGTCGTCCCGGGCCCGGCTTCGCCGGATGTCACTTGCTCAGCACCGTGTAACGGAACTTGAACGACGCGTCGAGAGTCTGCTCCACTCCCTGCACGTTCTTACCCGAGACGGCGATCTGCTTGCCGGACAACAGCGGAACGATCGGCAGGTGGTTCTGTGCCAGATCCTGCTGCACGTTCTTGAGGATCTCCATCCGCTTGGTCTTGTCGCGTTCGGTGATCTGGGCGATCAGCTGCGCGGTCACGCCGGGATTCTCGAAGTGCGACTGCAGGAAGTTGTTCGGACCGAAGAACGGGGTCAGGTAGTTGTCCGGGTCCGGAAAGTCCGGGAACCAGCCGAAGTGGTAGAGCGGGTACGAATCGCGCGCCCGTTCCCGCTGGTAGCTCACCCATTCGGTGGACTGCAGGTTCACCCGGAACAGCCCGCTGGCCTCCAGCTGCGACTTGATCGAGGCGTACTCCTCGGAGCTGCTCGAACCGTAGTGGTCCGGGTTGTACTGCAGGTTCAGCTCGACCGGCGTCGCGACACCCGCGTCGGCGAGGAACTTGGCGGCCTTCTCCTTGCTCGGATCGGCGCCGTAGATGTCCTTGAACGGCTCCGTCGCGCCCGGAACACCCTGCGGCACCGACGAATACGCCGGGGTGTAGGTGTTCTTGTAGATGTTCTTGGCCAGCGCGGCCCGGTCCACCGTGGAGGCGAGCGCCTTACGCACCGCCAACTTCTGCTCCGGAGTGCCGCCCGGCATGGTGTTCATGTTGAACACGATGTAGCGCAGCTCGCCACCGGGGCCCTCGTGCACAGTGACCTTGCTGTCGCCGCGCAGGGACTCGATGTCGGTCGGCGTCAGCGACCGGTAGGCAACGTCGAGCGACCCGTTCTGCAGGTCGAGCTTCATGTTGTCGGTGGTGGCGTAGTACTTCGTCGAGACGGTCTTGGTCTTCGGGGTGCCGAGGATCCCGTTGTAATCCGGGTTCGCCTTGTACTCGACCAGCTTGTTCTTGTCGTAGCTCGCGATGGTGTACGGGCCGGAGTAGCCCTTGTTCTTCACCACGTCCTCGTCGGCCATCACCTTGTCCGGCGAGTACACCTTCTCGTCGACGATCGGACCGGCCTGGGTCGGCAGGATCGCCGGGAAGGTCTGGTCGTTGGCGACCTTCAGCGTGAAGTTCACGGTGCGGTCATCCGGGGCCTCGGTCTTCTCGAGGTTGCCGAGCAGCGAGGCGGGCCCGTTCGGGTCATTGATCTTGACCATGCGGTCGAAGGAGAACTTGACGCTCTTGGCGGTCAACGGGTTTCCGTTGGCGAACTTCAGGCCCGGCTTCATGGTGCAGCTGTACACCGTCGGGGTGGTGAACTCGCACTTCTCCGCGGCGTCCGGCTTCGGCGTCGCGTCGCCGGGCGCGAAGTTCAGCACGTACTGGTAGAACTGCGTCTCCGCGACCAGCGAGCCGTTGTCGTAGGCGGCTACCGGGTCGAGCGAGAAGATTTTGTCCGTGGTGCCGGCCAGCAAGCCGCCACCGTCACCACCATCACCGGTCCGGCCGGAACCGCAGCCTGCCAATGACGACGCAACCAGCGTCGCCAGGCCGACGGCCGCGATAGTTCGCGTCCGGGTCCGGCCCCCAGGTGTTCTAGAAACCAACATCAGGGCCCCACTTCTCGAGCGCCGCACCGCGCTGTCCTGGATCGCAGGACAGGTGCGGACGCAATGAACTTCCGATCTGACGGGCACCGTACCCACGAACCATTTCCGGCACGTTGCGTTTTCACAGAAAAAATCACCGGGTCGTTAGCAGGCGTTGCAAATAGTGCACCGAGGGGGCCAGATCACCGGACGAATGTCCAGGAACGCACTGGATCTCCGATGCGTGCGTCTCGAAGACGCCACGGCACGCATCCGGACAAATACGGCCGTTTACCGCGACGCGCGAAATCGACTCGCCGTGCGCGCGGGGCGAAATCGGCGCGTTTCGATGCACTGGATGGTGGTTCGTACCAAGGGGGAAGAGACCGGGCCGAGATAGGCGGCTGGGTGTCGCAGATACCGACAACGCGACGGCCCGAGGGCTTCAGGAGGAGTCATCCGGGGCCGCACGGACCGACGACGGATGCCTGATGACAGGCGACATGTACGGGACGAGCCCACGCTTCGATGTTCGCCGGCAATGGTGGGCCATAGGAAGGAAGGGGAGGACAGCCGTCCCGCCAGGCGATGGACACGGTTCCGGACGACCGGAGGGCCGACCACGGCGGCATAGCCTGAATCACCGGCATGAAGTGGACCTTCATCCCGAAGGGCGCAGGCCCGGACTTCCCCGGACCGCCCAAGACCTACGGACGACTCAGCGCACTCGCATTCGCGTTCTCGCCCAGCAGCAGCGCCTCCGGCTGCCCGGTGAGCATGCCTTCGAGCACGTTCTTACCGATGGCCGCCTCGGTGGGCAGTGCGATCGGGTAGTTGCCGTCGAAGCAGGCGCAGCACAGCCGGGAGCGGGGCTGCTCGGTGGCGGCGATCATGCCCTCGGTGGAGATGTAGCCGAGGGTGTCGGCGCCGATGGAACGGCGCACGCCCTCCACCATCTCGTCGAAGCTGCCTTCGGCACCCGACCCGTTGGCGATCAGTTCGGCGGGCGAGGCGAAGTCGATGCCGTAGAAGCACGGCCACTTGACCGGCGGCGAGGCGATCCGGACGTGGATCTCCAGCGCGCCCGCTTCGCGCAGCATGCGGATGAGCGCGCGCTGGGTGTTGCCGCGGACGATCGAGTCGTCCACCACGATGAGCCGCTTACCGCGGATGACCTCGCGCAGCGGGTTGAGCTTCAGTCGGATGCCGAGCTGACGGATGGTCTGGCTCGGCTGGATGAAGGTGCGCCCGACGTAAGCGTTCTTCATCAGGCCTTGGCCGTAGGGCACGCCGGAACCTTGGGCATAGCCGACCGCGGCCGGGGTGCCGGATTCGGGCACCGGGATCACCAGATCCGCGTCGACCGGATGCTCTTTGGCGAGCAGACGCCCGATCTCGACGCGGGTGGCGTGCACCGAGCGGCCCGAGATGGTGCTGTCCGGCCTGGCCAGGTAGACGAACTCGAAGACGCAGCCCTTGGGTTCGGGATTGGCGAAGCGCATCGAGCGCACGCCGTCGGCGTCGATCGCCAGCAGTTCGCCGGGCTCGATCTCCCGGACGAACGCCGCCCCGACGATGTCGAGTGCTGCGGTTTCGCTGGCAACAACCCAGCCACGGTCCAGCCTGCCGAGGCACAGCGGGCGGACGCCGTGCGGGTCACGCGCGGCGTAGAGCGTGTGCTCGTCCATGAAGGTCAGGCAGAACGCGCCCTTCAGGGTCGGCAGCAGCTCCATCGCCGCCTGCTCGATGCTGGAGTCGGCGGAGGCGTGCGCCAGCAGCGCGGTGATCACATCGGAGTCCGACGTCGCGGCGATCGGCTGCGGGCGGCCGTTGGCCACCGTCGCACCGATGAGCCCGAGTTCCCTTGCGCGGCCTGCCAATTCGGCGGTGTTGACGAGATTGCCGTTGTGGCCCAAGGCAAGTCCGGAACCCACCGAGGTGGTCCGGAAGATCGGCTGGGCATTTTCCCAGGTCACGCCGCCGGTGGTGGAGTAGCGGCAGTGCCCGACGGCGATGTGGCCCGGCATGGCGGCCAGCGTCTGCTCGTCGAACACCTGGCTGACCAAGCCGAGATCCTTGAAGACCAAGATCTGCGAACCGTCGGATACCGCGATGCCCGCCGCCTCCTGCCCGCGGTGTTGCAGCGCGTACAAGCCGTAGTACGTGAGCTTCGCCACGTCCTCGCTCGGCGCCCAGACTCCGAACACGCCACACTCTTCGCGTGGCTCGTTCTCGTCCTGATCGGGGGTGGCGGAAGTAGCGTCAACCGGCAGTTCGGCGTTGGTCACCGTTTGCTCCCTGTTCGGGCGGGCTGGGGGCACGTTTCATTCTACGGGTGAAACTTCGATCGCGATCACCGCCACCGCATACCAGTAGCAATCCGGCGTGGCGCAGCGGCCGGGGAATCCGGCGACGGTAGCTGTTACGGTGCGATCCGTGACGACTACCGACAGCGCGGATTCAGGCAGCGGGGCGGGATCGAACACCGGGGGCACCGCGCCGCAGCGCAGGCCATGGGCGCGGCTGGTGCTGTTTCCCATCGGCGTGCTGACGCTGCTGACGGCGTTGCTCGGCATCATGTATCTGGATTACGTCGTCGATCCGGAGAAGAATCTGCACGATTTTCCCATCGCCCTGGTGAATCAAGATGTGGGCGATGTCATCAAAAAGGCCGACAGCCAGCAGCAGGTGAATTTCGGTAACCAGATCACCGAGGCGCTGGAAAAGGGCGTGCCCGCCGACAAGGTCGACCTGCGGGTGATCAGCATCAGCGAGGCCGAGCGGCAGATGCAGTCCGGCGAGGTCTACGGCGCGCTGGTCATCCCGAGCGATTTCAGCAAGCGCCTCGGCATCCTCGGCGTCGGCAGCGTAATTCCCGGTGACATGGAACGCCCGATCATCACCCTGCAGACCAACCCGCGCACCGGCGCGTTCGGCACCCAGATCGTGCTGCGGGTGGGCAACCAGGCGCTGACCGAGGTGAACAAGCAGGTCGGCAAGCAGCTCACCGATCAGGTGACCGAGCAGCTGAAGCCGCAGGCCGGTGCGCCGCCCGGGCCCGAGCTGTCCGGCGCGGCGCGGGTCGCGCTCGCCGATCCGGTGAAAGTGGTTGTCCAGCAGTACCATCCGCTGCCCGACGGCACCGGCCAAGGATTGAGCGCGTTCTTCTACGCATTGCTGTTGCTGCTCGCCGGGGTGGTCGGCGCGATGGTCATCCACACCATGATCGACGCCCAGCTCGGCTTCATCCCGACCGAGTACGGGCCGTGGTACGTGCACTATCCGCCGACGCCCATCTCCCGTTTCCGCACCCTGCTGATCAAGTGGGGCGTGATGGTGGTGACCGCGAACATCGTCTCGGCGGTCTTCCTGATCGTCGGCAAGATTCTGGACATGCCGATCGATCATCCGCTGGCGCTGTTCCTCTACAGCGCGCTCGCCATGATCGCCGTCGGCGTCACCGGTCTGTCCACGCTGGCCGCGATCGGCTCGGCGGGTCTGCTGGTGAACCTGATCCTGTTCATCATTCTGGGCCTGCCCTCCTCCGGCGGCACCGTGCCGATCGAGGCGACGCCGCAGTACTTCGGCTGGCTGGCCTCCTTCGAACCGATGCACCAGGTGTTCCTGGGCATCCGCGCCATCCTCTACTTCGACGCCAACTTCGAATCGGGCCTGGCCCGCGGGGTCTGGATGGCAGTGGCCGGACTGGCCATCGGCTTGGCCTTCGGCGCCATCATCACTCGTTTCTACGACCACAAGGGACTGCACCGCAGCAATCGCGTCGCCGCCTGATCAGGTCGGATCCGTACTCGCTGCGGTCCCATGGAGCGAGTACGGATCCCGCGAAGGAGTGCGGCGATCAGTCGTCGGCCAGGCGGGCGATGGGGAGCCAGCGTGCGACTTCGGTCGCGCGGCTGCCCGAGGCAGTGAGGGCGCCGGAGTCGAGGGCAGTGGCGAAGTCCAGCAGGCCGGTGGCCAGCAGGAGCCAGGTGCGCGGGTCGGTTTCGACGACGTTCGGCGGGGTGCCTCTGGTGTGCCGCGGACCTTCGATGCACTGCACCGCGACGAACGGCGGGACCCGCACCTCCACTGAATGCCCGGGAGCCGCAGCCGCCAAAGTGCGCGCGGTCGTGCGGGCCGCCGCCGCGAGTTCGGTGCGCGCGGGCGCGTCCACCGAGTCGTCCCGCAGCCACGCACGCACCGCATCCACCGCCGACCGCAGCTCGGCCGGACTCACCGATTGTCGAGCCACGTAGCCGAGATTACCGGTCGAGTCCGCGGCGGATGGCGCGCTCCACCGGCGAGTACGCGCCGTCCGGCCGATCCAGTACGCAGGGACCGCGCGACAGCAGCGGCGGCTGCGCCAGGAAACGCGCCGACGTGCCCCGATGTCGTTGCGCGGCATGCACCAGGAAGGGGTGGCAGAGGTAGACGTCGCCGGCCCGGCCGGTGGCCACCGCCTCGGGCAGGTCGGCGGTCGCCTGCACGTACGGGATCTGCCCCAGTTCCGCGCCCGCCTCACCGAACGGTGCCAGCAGTGCGGGCACCCGCAGGTGCGACCCGACCCGGATGCGGGTCGGTGCGTCGTCGACGCCGATATCGGAGAACAGGAACAGCATCAGCAGTGCGCGGCCTTGCGACCACAGATTCACCCGCCAGGTGAAGTAGTCGGTGGGGTCGTCACCGGGGAAACTGACGTCGATATGCCAGCCGTCGTCACCGGGCGGCCCGCCCACCGGAAAGCGAACCGGGAAGGTGCCCAGGCTGTTTCGCGGCAGCCAGCGGCCGCGGCCGACGAGCTGATCGAACGCCGCCGTCGAGGCGGGCGCGGTGGCGGCGCGCGCGAAAGGTTCGTCGGCGAAGTCGCCGAGCCGGATCACCGGCTGCGTCCAGGTCGAACGGTCGTCAGGATCGCAGCCGGTCGCCCGCCACAGAATCGCCCGGCCCGCCGCCGCCACCTCGCTCGGAAACGCCTGCTCCAGTTTGACGAAGCCATCGGTGATAAAGGATTCGATCTGCGTGTCGTCGAGCATGGGGTCCTTTCGTCGCACCAACGATGGCCGACCGAGGGCGGGTACCGCCACCGAATTTCGCCCGCCGCAGTTTCATCCGGCCTAGTGAGCCAAACCCCGGAGACCAGGCGAAACGTGGAAATACTTGCGCGGCCGCGCTGCCCCTACCGTCGACGTCTCGGCAATGCCGCATGTGGCGAATACGCTGCGACGGTGATTGTGCAGGAAGTCCAGTTCGCCGCAGCCTTGGCTCGGGCTATCGCCGAAGACCTGAGAGTGCATCCGCCCGCGGGTGCGCTCGTGCGCGTCGTGATCCGCTGGTTCGAGGAAGACAACCCGCTGAACTTCGGCGTCCATGCGCTCGGATCCGCGCAACGAGCCGACGTTGCACCGGAAGACGCGTGGTATCCCCTGGAGTGGGCGAACCTCGAAGACGAAGGTGCGCGATTCGAGCGTCTATCCGAACATCCCGACGTGCAGCGGACCGGAGCAGAACTCGCCGCCGCGTACCAGGCGGGCACCTCGGAACCGGTCGGCGACGACGCATGGCTGCCGGCACCGGCCATCCTCGACGCCGTCCGCCGTCTCCCTGCGGAACTACGCGCGGCGGGACTACCGCTCGACGACGACTTCGCGGCGGCGGCAGCACATTTCGAGGGGATGGGACCACTCGCCGTACTCCAGCAGCTCGCCGCCCCGTACGTGCTTGCCGCTTTGGCGGCACGCGGCGAGCTGCCGACCGAATAGCACTCGGAGTGCCGGAGCCGCTACCCACCGGTTTCGAGACGACCCGCCGCAGTGCGCGAATCGCGCAAAAGGCTTGCGCGGCTGCGCTGCTCGCCCCTACTGTAAGTAAGTAATTACTTACAGGGGTGCGGATGGCTGATTCGACGCGGGAACGGGTCATGGCGGCGGCGCTGCGGCTGTTCGGCGAGCAGGGTTTCGCCCGGACCACCGTGACGCAGATCGAGCGGGCCGCGGGACTCTCGGGTGGGTCCGGCGCGATGTACCGGCATTTCCGGTCCAAGGACGAGCTGCTGGTCGAGGCAGTGCGGTGGAGGCTGACCGAGCGGGGCGAATGGGCGTCGTTGCTCGACCCGGATTTCTCCGTGCTGGCCTGGCTCGATTCGTTGGAGCCGCAGGGATCCACGGTCGACAAGCTGACCATGCTGTGCCGGATGGGCCTGGCCAGGCTCGAGCACGACCGCGACGTGAACCGAATCCTGGTGCGCGACAACTCGATCGGGACCGACGTGCTGGAGGTGTTCCGCCGTGAGGAGTACCTGGTGTTCGTCTCGGCGGTACTGCGCGGACTGATGGAGCTCACCGATCCGCAACGGCAGGAACAGGATTGGGAGGCCGCCGCAGCGGTGGTCGTCGGCGCGGTCGCGCACTACTGGCTGATCAGCGACACCTTCGGCGGCGAACACCCCACCGCGGTCGGCCCGGACCGCTATCTGCGCTCCATCGCCGAGATGGTCGTCGCCCGACTGGGGTGGACCGGCACACAGGGAGAGGGAACAGCATGAAAACACACGTCACGGTGATCGGCGGCGGCCTGGCCGGCCTGACCGCGGCCATCGCACTGGCCGAGGCAGGTGCGGCTGTGCGCCTGTACGAGGCACACCACACCCTCGGCGGCCGCGGCCGGGCCACCGCGCCGCCGTATGTCGCACACGATGGTGCGCATGTCTTCTACGCCGACGGCCCGCACTACACGTGGCTGAAGAAGCATGGTTTCGTCAGCGATCTGGGCTGGCCCCGCCTCGGGGACTGGACGCGGGCGGGTTTCCGGGTCGACGGCCGGGTGCGCGCGCTGCCGCCGATCGGGATGCTGCGCGCCCAGGCACGTGGCAGGCTGCGGGCCCCGGTCGACCAGGACTTCCGCAGCTGGGCCTCGGCCCGCTGGGGCGAGGTCACCGCCGAGCAACTGGCCAACGCGATCAGCGTGGCGACCTACGACGCCGATACCGGCCGCCTGTCGGCGGCCTTCGTGTGGGAGTTGTGCCAACGCGTCTTCGGGCCGAATATTCCTGCGGTGCGCTGGGTACGCGGCGGCTGGCAACGCGTCATCGGCCGAATGGCCGAGCGCGCAACGGAACTCGGTGTCACCATCGAGACCGGCGTGCGGGTCGACCAGCTGCCGACCGACGGGCCGGTGCTGGTCGCCACCGAATTGAGCTCCGCCAGAATGCTGCTCGGCGACGACAGTCTCCGATGGACCAGCGGTCAGTGCGCCCTGCTCGACATCGCCGTCACCGCGTCGCGCGCCGACCGGACCCTGGTGTTCGATCTGGACGAGGGCGGGTTCCACGAGAGCTACACCATGCAGGACGACACCATCGCGCCGCCGGGCGAATCGCTGTTCCAACTCCAAATGCCCACCCGCGCCGGTGAATCCCCCGGCGATACGCGACTGCGGCTCGGCAAGTTCGCCGACACCGTCCTGCCCGGTTGGCGTGACCGCACCACCTTCCACCGCACCGGGGCCGCGAAGGGCCGCACCGGCGCACTCGACCTCCCCGGTCAGACCTGGCGCGATCGGCCCGCCATCGACCGCGGCAACGACGTCTACCTGATCGGCGACCAAGTCGCCGCCCCGGGGATGCGTGGCGAAATCGCGATCAACAGCGCGCTGCAAGCGGCCCACCGAGCGGCGATATCGGCCACGAAGGCCGGGGCTTGACCACTCGGGGCATGCCGAAAAGGCCGGGTTATGGCCCGGCCCTTCGGTTTCGGATTGATCAGACAGATTGCTTCGGGGTGGCGCGCATACCGACGTAGCAGACCTCGGTGCCGTCGGCGAGGGTGGCGAACACGACGGGCATGTAGTCCTCACTGAACGACGGGCCCGCACCGGAGGCGGCGAACACCGTCTCGGCGACCGGGGTGAGCTCCATACTCAGCGGCGGGGACATGTCCTTCATCTCGTCCACGAACTCGTAGAGCATGTGCGCGGAGCCGTCGTCGCGCTTGCTGACCGTGACGACGACGCCCGCGCGGCGGTAGGTGCCGACGAACGGTGCGATGTCCACCTGGACCGGCGGATCTGCAGGAGCGAAGGGCTCCGGCATCTGCACTCCGGCCAGTTCGGCGAGCAGTTCCCGGAACAGCGCGGCGTAGAGCTGGCGTGCGCCACCACCATTGGTGAGCAGAGCGACGGCGACACCCGCCTCGGGGACGGCTCGCAGGTAGGCGTACTGGCCGATCGCGGCGCCGTCGTGACCGAAGCCCTTGATGCCGTCCCAGTCGTACAGGGTCCAGCCCAGGCCCCAGCCGTCCGCGCTGACGGTCCACTTGTCCGGCACGTCGACCTCCCGCTGCTGCATCGCCGCAACGATTTCCGGCGACATCACCACGGTGCCGTCGGCGGCGCGACCACCCTCCAGGTGCATCCGGGCGAACCGCACCATGTCACCCGCGGAGCTGATGACCCGGGCCGCGGGCGCGACCGAGCGCGGCATGATGTCCCACTGCGGCGCGGGATCCGGGTATTGCCCCGGCTCGCCCAGGTGGCTCATCGCGACACGGAACCGCAGGGCCTGCTCCGGCAGCGTCATCAGATGGTCGAGACCCAGCGGGGTGGCGAGCAGGTCCTGCACGGCCTCGTCGAAGGTCTTGCCGGTCAGTACCTCGATGACCCGGCCGAGCACCACGAAACCGAGTCCGCCGTAGGACGTCCCGGAACCCGGCTTGCAGTCGAGCGCGACTTCCCTTGCAGCCCGGACGTATTCGGCGAGGCAGTTGTCACCGCGGCCGCCGTCGTAGTTGAAGTCGTTGGTCACGCCGCCGGTGTGGCTGAGCAACTGCCGGACGGTGATGGTCTCGGTGGCTTCCTCGTCCGGCGTGGCGAACTCGGGCAGCACGTCGACGACAGGTGCGTCGAGGTCGAGCTTGCCTTGGTCGACCAGTCGCATGATCATTGTGGCGGTGTAGACCTTGGCGACCGAGCCGCAGAGGAACACCGAGTCGGGGGTGACCTCCACGCCGGTACCGCGATGCAGGACGCCACTGGCGAGCTCGTAAACCTTGCCGTCGACCAGGATCGCCAGCGCCGCACCCGGCACGTGGTGGGTGGCCCGCAGTTCGTCGAGCCGCCGCTGCCAGCGCGCAACCGAGAAATCCCGCCCGGTCGAATCGGTGCTGCCCCAGTCCCCCTGCGCCTTCCAGTCACCCTCGGCGCCCCAGCTCACGGTGTTCGACATTGTGCTCTCCTGCTCTGAATCCAGTCGGCGTGTACGCCGTTCTCCTGTTGCGAACACTGTACGCACGACGGAACGTTGTACGCAAGTGCGCATGATGTTCGCGCTATTGCGCCCACTCCAGCAGCAAGGGGGCCATGCAGAAGTCGCAGCATGGTGCGAAAGGAGCCAGCCTGCCGACCGAATTCCCGCCGCCGCCCGAATGGCGTTGAGCCGGTTTACTTTTCGGCAGTTCCGATCAGCCGGGCCAGGCGAGGCGCGACAGCGCCACCCGCATTGGTGGCCAGGTGCAGCATGGCCGGTGCCGTGATGCTTCCGGTGCGGCGGCGCAACCAGCCGAGCGCGAAACCACCCGCCGCCGTAGCGGCCACGGTGACCGGAACACTGTCACCCGCGGCACGGGCCGGATGCACATGCCAGAGCCCGAAGGTCAACGCACCGAGCGCCGATCCGGCACGAGCGCCGAAGACGTTGTCCAGCAACGGTTCCAAGGTGGCCCGAAAAATCATCTCTTCGCCATACACGGTGCCGATCGGGATATGCACCATGATCCACTCGGTGGCATCGACCTCCGGCCCGCGATCGATGAACTCACGCAGCCCTTTCCGCACCGATGGAATCGCCAGTGCCACCCCGTAACCGGCGGCGACCAGCGCTGTGGACACAGCTCCGTACCGAAAGCCCTTCGCAGACCACCACTTCGGCTCACCACGAAGGGCGACGGCATACGCGGTAGCGAATCCGGCATTGGCGGCGGTCCTGCCGCGCACACCGAGCCCGAGCCCGGGCAGCACCCAGTTGCTCCAGGCCAGCGGAATTGCCACGGCAACAACGGTTTCCGGAACTCTACTCACTTGATCTTCCGCTCGAAGTCCTCGGTGGCCTCGATCTCGGCCCTGATCCGGTCGGACATGCCCGCGTTCCAATCCGGCGGCGCGGCGATGGCCGCCCAGCCGTCGAGCACCAGGCTGCCGTAGCGATGCCCATGCCCGTCGGTGACACCCTGGGCGTTGGTGAGGTCGGCGGCGACCTGCCAGAAGGTGACGAACGGCCACCAGCGCATCTGCGAGGAGACGTCGGCGCCGCGCGGCTCGGACAGCCAATCCGGTTGGGAGAAGATCAGATCCGTGGACCACCAGACGATCGGATCCGAGGCGTGCTGCAAGTAGGCGATCCGCGGCGGCCGCCACTCGGTGGACGGTCGCGCGAGATCGGCACTGTCGGAGGCGAATCGCACCACCAGCCCGTCGGCGTACACCGGCTGGACCTCCCGCGAGCCGGGATCGCGCCGCGAAACGAACTGCTGCCATAGTCGATTCGAGTTCGGCGGGCCCACCCACAGCGCGCCGTCCACCTTCGTCCGCAGATCGGCCAGCCCGTCGAACGCCGCCTCGGAGCCCTGCGAGCCCAGGCTCTCCCCGTACACCAGCAGCTTGGGGCGCTGCTCTCGTGGCCGCGCGCTCCAGTGCCGGTAGATCGCGTCGAACATGGCCCGGCCCGCGGTCATCGCCTTGCCCCGGTCCGCCAGGAACGACAGCACGCTGGGCAGGTACGAATACTGCGAGGCGACGATCGCGCTGTCCCCGCCGTACATGTACTCGATCGCGCCCGCCGCCATGGCGTTCACCCAGCCGGTGCCGGTGGTCGTCATCACCACGAGCACCTTCCGATCGAACGCGCCGGTGCGCTCGAGCTCCGCGGCGGCCAGTTCCGCCGGATCCTCGTCTCGCTTGGCCGATTCCAGCCCCACGTAGGCGCGGATCGGCTCGCGGGCCGGCTTGCCGGTCACCTCGCCGATCTTGCTCGCGGTCGGCCCGTGCGAGACGAACCACCGCCCCTCGTACCCGAGGGTCTCCCATTTCGCCAGCGAGGCAGGGCTGCCCGAGCGTTCGGGCTGCACCGGCTGGATCGCGTTCGCCGAGGTGTGATCGTTGCGCACACTGAACGCGGAGTTGGCCACGGCGAAGAACGCGCGCGAGGCCACACCGTTGAAAATGGTCACGGCTAACAGGACGAGCACGAGAAACCCGGCGGCGGGTGCGAGCTCACGCGGCACCCGCACCCACTGGTTGAGCAGGCGGGCGAAGAACCGGATGATCTCGCGCACCGTCCGATACACCGAGACCACCGCCACGCCGACCGCCAGACTCAGCAGACCCGTGCGCAGGTAGGCGGGCGTCGTGGTGCCTTCCATGCCCATCAACGCGGTGATCTCGCGCTGCCAGCGCGCCGACTGCACCAGCATCAGCGCCGCGCTCAGCGCGGCGGTGAACAGGATCGCGGACTTCACCGCGTAGCGCACCCAGGTCGGCGGCGGCGGAATCCTGGTCAGCCGCGGCCGCACCCACAGCCGGAACAGCCACTCCAGCACACAGCCGACGCCATACCCGAGCGCTGCGTTGATCCCGCTGATCAGCCCCTGGAACAGCCAGTCACGCGGCAGCAGCGACGGTGTCACCGACAGGGCGAAGAACACCGTCGCGACGACCAGCCCGGCATAGTTCAGATCGATGATGTCTTCCGCGCGCCGCACGATGACGACGCCGCGCGCACGCAGCTTCGTCATGGTGGAGGCGGGCACGAGCACGAGACTCAGCGCGCGCCGAGCTCGGGCGCGGACGGGTCCGTTGCGATCATCACCGCAACAGTATGGCGGGCGACCCACGGATATTTCTGACACGGTAGGCCGACGCGGTGTCGACGGCGGGCGGCCCGGCCGACCGTCGACGAAGATCGCGGACGCAACGCGACGCCGGCACGGTGTCACCTACCGCGATCGGCAACTACCCAGACCGCTCGAGTAGTTGTACGCGGTTGCGCGCGTGCGCGTGTCGGCAGACTTCGTATCCATGAGCACTCCCAACGCACAGTCGAAGACCACGTCGGCCTTCATCGCGCAGGCCGCGATCGCGTTCGGTGTCAGCTTTCTCGGGGCGGGCATCGGAATCTGTTATCTCCCACTGGACATGTGGCAGCGCGGCTTCCTCGCGATGTCGCTGCTGTTCCTGGTGACCAGCACCTTCACCTTGGCGAAGGTGGTGCGTGACCAGCACGAGGCCGCGACCGTTCACGGTCGCATCGATCAGGCACGGTTGGAAAAGCTGCTCGCAGAGCACGATCCGTTCAACACCGTGACCTGACGACGCGCCTGGGCGGGCCTTGTGCACGAGGGGTCCCGGCCCGCCCAGGACCGCGTCCTATTTCAGCGAGCGTTCGCGAACCGCCGACGCTTCCAAGTAGTTTCGGATCCGATCCGAGAGCTCCGCCGACCAGTCCGGCGGCTCGGCGAGCGCGGCCCAGGCATCGAGCACCAGCGTGCCGTAGCGATGCCCGTGCCCGTCGTTGACACCTTGCGCGTTCGGCAGATCCGCGGCCACCTGCCAGAAGGTGACGATCGGATACCACGCCATGGTCGGCGACACGTCCGCGCCGCGCGGTTCGCGCAGCCAATCCGGTTCGGTGAACAGCAGATCCGGCGACCACCAGACCACCGGGTCCGAGGCGTGTTGCAGATAGGCGATGCGCGGGGTGAGCCAGGTGCTCGACGGCCGCCACAGGTCGCCGCGGCCGTCGGCGAACCGCACCACCAGACCGTCGGCGTAGGTCGGCAACACCTCGGGTGAGCCAGGATCGCGGCGGGCCACGAATTCGCCCCACAGCCGGTTCGAGTTGGGCGGCCCGACCCACAGCACCCCGTCGGATTTGGTCCGCAGGTCGGACAGGCCGGTGAACGCGCCCTCCGAGCCCTGCGAGCCGAGACTCTCTCCGTAGACGAGCAGTTTCGGACGCGCCTGCGCCGGCCGTGCCGACCAGTGCTCATACACCTTGTCGAACACCAGCTTTCCCATCCGCGTCGCCTTCTCCTTGTCCGAGAGGAACGACAACACGCTGGGCAGGTACGAGTACTGGGTGGCGACGATCGCGGTGTCGCCGCCGTACATCAGCTCGACGGATTCGGCGCTGGTCGAGTCGACCCAGCCGGTGCCCGTCGTGGTCACCACGACCAGCGCTTTGCGGTCGAAGGCGCCGGTGCGCTCCAGTTCGGCGGCCGCCAGCTCGGCCTGTGCCTCCGGCCCGTCCGCCGATTCCAGGCCGGTGTACACCCGGATGGGTTCGCGCGCGGGTTTGCCGGTGACCCTGGCGATATCGTCGGCGCTCGGCACGTAGGAGACGAACCAGCGGCCCTCCGAGCCGAGGGTCTCCCACTTGGCCAGCGAGCTCGGACTGCCGGAGCGTTCCGGCAGCTGCGGCTGGGTGGCATTGGGCGAGGTGTGGCCGTTGCGCACGCTGAACGCCGAATTCGCCGCCGCGAAAAAGGCTTTGGCCAGCACTCCGTTGAACAGCGTGACGGCGAGGATGGTGACGATCAGCGCGCCGATCGGCAATGCGAACTGGCGTGGGATGTGCACTCGTGCGGTCAATTCGCCCGCTACCCACCGGATCAGCCACCGGACGGCGCGGAACACCCCGATCACCAGCGCGATCACGGCGGCACTCAGCGCGCCGGTGCGCAGGAAGCCCGTGGTGGTGATGTCGTCCATGCCCATCAGCGCGGTGATCTCGCGCTGCCACCGGGCCGACTGCACCAGCATCACGATCGCGACGACCACGCAGCCGAGCAGCACCGCCACCTTGATCACACCGGGCAACCAGGTGGGCAGATCGGCCAATACCTTTGTCACCGACGCGGGTAGCTGCACCCGCGGCCGAATCCACCTGCGGTAGGCCCACTCCAGCAGACACCCGACGCCATACCCGATGGCCGCGTTGACGCCGCCGATCAGCCCTTCGAACAGCCAATCCCGCGGCAGCAGCGACGGTGTCAGCGAAAGAGCGAAGAACAGCGTGGCGACGACGACCCCGAACAGCGAAAAGGACAACTGATTTCGCACGAACATGGGTAACTCGCCGGGTACCAGCTGACCCGGCCGGATCCCAACCGCCGGACGCCGACGCTCCTCGCCCCGCAACTAGGCCTGGCCTGAATACGCGGAGAGGCGGGGGAGCTCGACGGCGCCGGCAACTCGGCCGGCGCCGTTGCGCTGACTTACTGAGACCGCTCCAGTCTCAGTCGTCATCAGATGGCGCTTGCTCCGAACAACTTCGGCAGCGTGCCCTCGTGCGCGGCCCGCAGCTCGTCCATGGGGACGGTGAACTGTCCTTGCACCTCAACCGAGTCCGTACCCTGATCGACCACACCGATGCGCACCCACGGCAGTTCGCGGGCGGTGCACATCTTGGTGAACCGGGTCTCCTCCGAGCGCGGCACCGCGACGAGCACGCGGCCCGCCGACTCGGAGAACAGCGTCACGAACGGATCGGCACCTTCGGGAAGCAGGATGCGGCAACCGGTTTCGCCGGCCAGCGCGGCCTCGACGACTGTCTGGATGAGCCCGCCCTCCGAAAGGTCGTGCGCGGCACTGATCATGCCGTCGCGCGAACCCGCGGTGAGCACCTCGGCCAGCAACTGCTCGCGGGCGAAGTCGACCGTGGGCGGCACGCCGCCGAGGTGGTCGTGCACGACCTGGGACCAGATGGAGCCGCCGAATTCGTCGCGGGTGTCGCCGAGCAGGATCAACGTCTCCCCCGGCTCCAGGCCGAGCCCGGTCGGGATGCGCCGGTGCACGTCGTCGATGACGCCGAGCACGCCGACCACCGGGGTCGGCAGGATGGCGGTCTGCCCGGTCTGGTTGTAGAAGCTCACGTTGCCGCCGGTGACCGGAATGCCCAGCGCCACACAGCCGTCCGCGAGACCGCGGACCGCCTGCTGGAACTGCCACATCACGCCGGGATCCTCGGGCGAACCGAAGTTGAGGCAGTTGGTGACGGCCTTCGGGGTGGCGCCGGTGGTGGCGACATTGCGGTAGGCCTCGGCCAGCGCGAGCTGCGCGCCGGTGTACGGGTCCAGCTTGGTGTAGCGGCCGGACGCGTCGGTGGCCAGCGCGATACCGCGACCGGTCTGCTCGTCGATCCGGATGACACCGGCGTCGGCGTGCTCGGCGAGCACGGTGTTGCCGCGCACGTACCGGTCGTACTGCTCGGTGATCCACTTGCGGCTGCACAGCTGCGGGCTGGCCAGCATCTGCAGCAGCGTCGCGCGCAGTTCGTCGCCGGTCTTCGGGCGGGTCAGCTTGTCGGTGCTGTCGGCGATCAGCGCGTCCTGCTCGTCCGGGCGCCGCACCGGGCGCTCGTAGACCGGGCCCTCGTGCGCGACGGTGCGCGGCGGCACGTCGACCACGGTCTCGCCGTGCCAGGTGACGATCAGCCGGTCACCGTCGGTGACCTCGCCGATCACCGTGGCCAGGGTGTCCCACTTGCGGCACACCGCCATGAACGCGTCCACGTTCTCGGGGGTGACCACCGCGCACATGCGCTCCTGCGATTCGCTGGAGAGCACCTCGGCCGGGGTCATTCCGGTGGCCCGCATCGGCACCTGGTCCAGCTCGATGCGCATGCCGCCGTCGCCTGCGGCGGCCAGTTCGGAAGTGGCACAGGACAGTCCGGCGCCGCCGAGGTCCTGGATGCCGACCACCAGCTTGGCCGCGTAGAGCTCGAGACAGCACTCGATGAGCACCTTCTCGGTGAACGGATCGCCGACCTGCACGCTGGGCAGCTTCTTGCGGCCGGTGCCCGACTCGTCACCGGAGAAGGTGTCCGAGGCGAGCACGGAGACACCGCCGATGCCGTCGAGGCCGGTGCGCGCGCCGAACAGAATGATCTTGTTGCCGGTACCGGAAGCGAAGGCCAGGTGCAGGTCCTCGACCCGCATCACGCCCGCACACAGCGCGTTCACCAGCGGATTGCCTTGGTAGGACGGGTCGAACACGGTCTCGCCGCCGACATTGGGCAGGCCGAGCGAGTTGCCGTAACCACCGACACCGCGCACCACACCGTCGACCACGCGCCGGGTGTCGGCCGCGTCCGCCGCGCCGAAACGCAGCTGATCCATCACCGCGATCGGGCGCGCGCCCATCGCCATGATGTCGCGCACGATGCCGCCGACACCGGTCGCCGCGCCCTGATACGGCTCGACATAGGACGGGTGGTTGTGGCTCTCGACCTTGAAGGTGACCGCCCAGCCGTCGCCGACATCGACGACGCCGGCGTTCTCACCGATGCCGGCGAGCATCGAGGCGCGCATCTGCTCGGTGGTGGTCTCGCCGAAGTAGCGCAGATGCACCTTCGACGACTTGTAGGAGCAGTGCTCGCTCCACATCACCGAGTACATCGCCAGTTCGGCGTCGGTCGGCCGACGGCCGAGGATTTCCTTGATGCGCGCGTACTCGTCGTCCTTCAAACCCAGCTCTTTATAGGGTTGCGGCACGTCAGGAGTTGCTGCGGCTGCGCTGACGGTGTCGACCTGCGAAGTCACGGGGTACCAGGGTCCTTTCGGGCCAGGAGCGCGAAGCTGGGGATTCGCCTGGAAGTTTAGCCGTGACCGTTGACAGGCAACGGGCCGCATCGGCCCCGCGCCCGGTTCGCCGGAATCCTGTGCGCCAGGTCACAGGCCGAACCAGCCACCGTGCGCGCCGACGAGGGTCACACACCGGCCACGGATACGCTGGGCCCCGTGAACGAACGATCGGGGGTTGCGGATTCCGCTGAGCCGGTTGCCTCGAAAAACCCGAACGCCACCTCGACGGCGCGCGTCCCGTTGTCGCGTGAGCAGCTGCGCTGGCTGCTGATCGCGGTCGGCCTGTTCGCCGCGTCCGCGGCGCTGTCGCTACTGGTGCACTGGTGGTCCGGTTACATCGATCTACAGGTGTACCGCAACGGCGCCCGGGTCTGGCTCGACGACGGCGAACTGTACGGGCCGATGCCGCCGGTCGCCGGAATCGGCTTGCCGTTCACCTATCCCCCGCTGGCCGCGCTGTTCTTCGCCCCGCTCGCACTGATGCCGCTGCCGGTGGCCGAGGTGCTGGTCCTGGTGACCTCGCTGGCCAGCCTGGCCGTCACGCTGCGGGTGGTGCTCGCGCGGATCCGCCCCGAACTGTCCCGGGTCACCGCCTGGACGATCGTCATCGGCGCGGTCGCCCTGCTGCAGACCTTCGAACCGCTGCGCCAGACCTTCGGCTTCGGCCAGATCAACCTGGTGCTGATGGCCGCGATCACGCTGGACTGCCTGGTACGCAAGCCGTTCTGGCCGCGCGGCATGCTGATCGGCATCGCGGTGTCGGTGAAGCTGATCCCCGGCGGGTACCTGCTGTACTTCCTGCTGCGCAAGGACTGGAAGGCGGCGGGCACGCTGGTCGTCTCCGCGATCGGTGCGGTCGGGCTGGGTTTCCTGCTGTTCCCGAGTGATTCGGCCGAGTACTGGTTCCACACGCTCGCCGACACCGGCCGGATCGGGCCGCCGTATTTCGCTGGTAACCAGTCGATCAAGGGCATGGTGTTCCGGCTCGGCATCGCCGACTCGGTGGCCACGATGCTGTGGATCACGCTGTCACTGGTGGCGGTCGTACTGGCTGCCATCTGGATGCGCAGGCTGATCGACACAGGTGCGACCGTGGCCGCGCTGATGGTGAATGCCGCGGTGGTGCTGCTGGTTTCGCCGGTCTCCTGGTCGCACCACTGGGTGTGGATCGCGCCCGCGCTGGTAGTCACGGCGGACGCGATCGCGCGCGGCAAGAGTGACGGATCCGAGCGCGGCACCTGGAACACGCGCAGCCCGCTGTTCCTCGGCTCCGTCGGCGCGATGAGCGTCATGTTCCTCATCGGACCGCAGTGGCTGCTGCCGCACTCCGAGGACAAGGAACTCGGCTGGGCCTGGTGGCAGCAGCTCATCGGCAGCAGTTATGTGCTCGCCACCCTCGCGGTGTTCGTCGTCGCGGTGGCGACCTATCACCCGGTGACGGCGGGTGTCAGGAAGGCGGCCAGCGCCGCGGCGTAGGCCGGAACATCGGCGGCGCCCATTATTTCGCGCGCCGAATGCATGGCCAGTTGGGCCGCGCCGACGTCGACCGTTGTCATGCCGGTGCCCGCGGCTGTCATCGGGCCGATGGTCGATCCGCACGGCAGATCAGCGCGATGCACGTAGCGCTGCAACGGAACTCCCGCCTGTTCGCAGGCCAGCGCGAACGCACCCGCGCCCGCCGCGTCGGTGGCGTAGCGCAGGTTCTGGTTGACCTTGAGCACCGGTCCGCCGTTCACCTGGATGCGGTGCGCGGGCTCGTGCCGCTCCGGGTAATTGGGGTGCGTCGCGTGCGCCATGTCCCCGGAGGCGCAGATCGAACCCGCCAGGGCGGCAAAGAATTCGCCGCGATCGCCGCCGCGCGACAGCACGATCCGCTCCAGCACCGTCGGCAGCAGATCGGACTGCGCGCCGCGATCGGACTGGCTGCCGACCTCCTCGTGGTCGAAGGTGGCGAACACCGGAATGGCCGCGCCGGGCTCGGCAACTGCAGCGAGGAAGGCCTGCAGGCCCGCGTAGCAGGTGCCCTGGTTGTCCAGCCGGGGCGCGCTGACCAGATCCCGGTCGCGGCCGACGAGCCGGCTCGGCGCCAGGTCGTGGGTCATCAGCTCCCAGCCGAGCAGCGCGTCCGGGTCGAGGTCGGCCTGCTCCGCGACGAACCCCAGGAAGGAGCGCGGTTCGTGGCCGACGCCCCACACCGCGTTCACGTGCCGCTGCGGGTCCAGCGTGACGCCCTTGCGGTCGTCGGAGAGATGGATGGCCAGCTGCGGCACCCGCAGGATCGGCTCGTCGATGCGAACCAGCTGCTCGCGCACGGTGTTTCCGTCGCGCACGCTGAGCCGCCCGGACAGGCCGAGCTCGCGATCCAGCCAGGAATTGAGCCAGGCGCCGCCGTAGGGTTCCAGGCCGACCAGCTGCCAGCCCGCCGACGTCAGATCGGGGTGCTGCTTGACCCGCAGGTTCGGACTGTCGGTGTGCGCGCCGACCACCCGGAACGGTGTCACCCCCGCGGCGTCCGCCGTCGCCCACGCGACCAGCGAGCCGCCGCGCACCACGTAATGCTTGCTCGGGCCGTCCGCGGGCCACGGCGCCGATTCGTCCAGCCGGGTGAAGCCGTTGGCGTCCAGCTCGGCGGCCACCGTCGCGCAGACGTGGAAGGGCGAGGGCGACGCGTCGATGAACGCGCACAATCCGGTGGCCGTAGCGGCGGTCGTGGAAACGGGCATGCTCGCGATCTTAGGGGGCACCGCCGGATCAGCTGGTGCGGACTTTCAAGCCGGGATGGTCGCGCAGCACCGTGCTCAACGGCTGACCGAGCAGCACCGGGAGGTGCCCACAGGTGCCGTCGAACAGTGTGGCCGTGGTGACGATGGAGCTGGTGATGCCGACCGCCTTGGTACCCGCCATGATCGGGCCGCCACTGTCACCCTGATGACCGCACAGGGTGGTGATGAACATGTCCTCGAACTGAACCGGGTCACTGTGGCCCGGCACGCCTTTCAGCCG
The DNA here is from genome assembly GCF_007990755.1 of Nocardia ninae NBRC 108245. Lineage (GTDB taxonomy): Bacteria > Actinomycetota > Actinomycetes > Mycobacteriales > Mycobacteriaceae > Nocardia > Nocardia ninae. The sequence continues at coordinate 53,426 of NZ_BJXA01000017.1, forward strand.
GGCGACCTGGCCGGAGGCGAGCACCACGCCGCAGGAGTAGCCGGACCGGAATCCGGCCTTGCACACCACGGCGCCGTCGATCGGATCCGCCGTGCCGTCGATGGGCACCACCCCGCTCTCGCGGATCGACGCGTCCGGCACCTGGCTGGTGTTGCTGCCGGTATCCAGCGTGGGCGGCACCACCGACTGGGTCGGCGGCGACAGCTCGCCCGCCGAGACCAGGTTGTTGCGGAACCGGGGCGCGGCCGCCTCGTTGATCCGCAGGATCCCGTAGTCGTACGGGCTGAAGCTGGACACGTCGAAGTAGCCGAGTTCGGTGCCCAGCTTCGGCTTCTCGCCGGGCACGTACTCCTTGTCCGACGTCCCGCGCACCGTGAAGACCCGCTGGGGCCCCTGCTTGCGTTTCGCCTGCGCGACAAGGTTGTTGGGGTCGCAGTGGCCCGCGGTGATATTGACAGCGCGGCCTTTCGCGTCGGTGGCGTGGAAGCCGAACGAGCACCGATGGACCTCGCCGTCGACCTCGAAGGCGTAGGACTGGCCGCCGACGATGCTGCCGTCGGGCCCCTCGGCCGCGATGGGCCGCACCTCGTCGGCGGTGTTGTCGGGCCAGGCCTCCGGCATCGTCGCCGCGATCGCGCGCACCGGCCCCGCCTCGGCGGGCAGCTGCGTGTCTTTGGCGACGCGCACCGCGAAACTGTTGTCCGCCATGTCGATTCCGTACCCGAAGATCGACTCGGCGACCGCGCCGGTCTGCGCGGCGAGCCAGCGTTCGAACGCGGCGCGCCGCTCCCGCAGGGTCGCCTCGCTGGCGGACACCGTTTCCACGGTGAATCCCGCCGCCTCGGCGGCCGCCCGTGCGTGCCGGGAACTCACCCCGTCGGTGAGCGAGACGATCGGGCGACCGCCGTCCATCCGGACGCCGGCGAAGGCGGCCGGATGGGCGATCCGGGCCGACCTGGCGTACTCGGACAATCGATTCGTCAGCGCGACCCGGCGCGCGTATTCCGCGGCGTCGATGCCGAGGTCGCGCCCCAACGCGTCGATCAGGCTCGGCGGCAACGAGATTGCCCCGGACGGCGGGGCGGCCGAGACAGGGACGGCCGCCGATCCCGCGGCCAGGGCGACACAGCACATCAGCGCCGCCTGTCGGCAACGACGTAGTGCTGTGCCGCGACCTAGCGCCTTGTCGCGTAGACGGGGACCGAACGACATCGATGAGCCTCCTACCAGAACTGACAGTGGGTGTCGCCCGATGCTATTAGTCACACCAGTCACAAAACGGACTATCCGGTCCAGTCGCGTGTCATTGCTGTTTCACTATGCGTGCGCGCGGAGCGCGGTGCGCAGCGACACCCGGCTGCCGGTGAGCAGGACGGCGTTGCCGTAGATCCGGCCTGCCAATCGAGCCACCAGCGCGATGGTCAGCACCATGGCCACCAGCGCGCCGGTCATCTGCCAGCCGGGCACGTCGTAGGCCGCCCGCATGGGCATCACCACCGGCGACAGCAGCGGGATCATCGACAGCACGGTCGCGGAGGTCCCGTGCGGATCCGCGGGCACGATGGACTGCCCGATCAGATACGCCGCGATCAACACCACCGACACCGGAACCGCCACCGAGGCGAGATCCTCCTGCCGCGACACCAGCGACGCGGCCGCCGCGACGACGAGGGCATAGAGGAAGTAGCCGAGCAGGTACCACACCACCGCCCAGCCGACCACGCTGCCGACCATCGCCGTCGAAAGCTCCAGTACCCCGGTGGCGAAGGCAGTGGCCATCCCGACCGCGGCGATCAGCGCCACCTGGATGATCGTCACGATGCCGATGCCGATCACCTTGCCCGCCAACAGCTCCCACGGGCGGATCGTCGCAAGGAGCAGCTCGACAATGCGATTGGCCTTCTCCTCGACGACCCCCTGCCCGGTCAGCTGAATACTGATCAGCAGCATCACGTAGGTGAGCACACCGATCACCGCCGCCATGCCGATACGCGCACCACGATGATCGTCGGCCGGTTGCAGCGGCTGCACGGCGATCTTCGCCGCGGCGATCGCGCTCTCGACGGTGGCCGGATCCCCGCCGAGCCAACTGATTTCCTGATGCAGCGCGGCCTGCCTGGCCACCAGACCGAACGCCGTGCGCAGCCCGTCCGGCAGCGTCGATTTCACCACTACCTGCAGTTGCCCGTCCGCGGCGCCGACCAGCAAGGCCGCGAGATCGTCCGCACGGATCTGCTCCTCACCGGCGGTCCGGTCGACCACGGTGGTCTCGATCGACTGCCCGGCCGCCGCGCCCGCGGCGACCAGCAACGGCTGGAACTGAGCCGTATCCGCCGTCAGGCCAACCTTTTCCACGGCGGCGGTGGTGCCCCGATCGATGAAGTGGAACAGCAGCACCGTGCCCGCGACGGCGAGCACAAGGATGGCGGTGATCGCGACGAAGGCTTTCGAGCGCACCCGCACGTTGATCTCGCGGCCCGCGACGATGCGAATCGCCTGTGTCGGAGAAAGCTTCGGGTCGTTCATCCGCTCGGTCATGCCGCCACCTCGGCCGAGTCGACCGTCGCGTCCCGGAACAAATCGGTCAAAGTGGGCTGCACCCGGCCGAATTCGCGCACCGGCCCGGCGGCCAGCGCGGTGGTCAGCACCAGATGGTCGTCCACGTGGTCCTCCAGGCGCAGGATCCATCGGGACGCTTCGCGCCCGCTCACCGATACCCCCGGCATTCGGGTGATCCAGTCGTCATCCAGGCCCGGCGCGTCGATCGCGACCAACGCCGGTGCGCGACCGCGCAATTCATCAACCGTCCCACAGGCCACCATGGTCCCGTTCCGGACGATTCCGACACGGTCACACAGTCGCTCGACCAGGTCGAGCTGGTGCGAGGAGAACAGCACCGGGCTGCCCTTCTCCGCGCTACGTTCGCGCAGCACGGAGCTCATCACCTCGACCGCAACGGGATCCAGCCCGGAGAACGGCTCGTCCAACACCAGGACATCGGGGTTGTGCACCAGCGCGGTCGCCAACTGCACCCGCTGCTGATTGCCGAGGCTGAGCTTCAACACGTCGTCCTCGGCGCGCTGCTCGATCCCGAGGCGCAACATCCACAGCTGCGCGGCGGTGGACGCCTCGAAATCCGAAAGCCCGTGCAGCCGAGCGAAGTACTGCAGCTGCGCGCCCACCTTCATCCGCGGATACAGCCCGCGCTCCTCCGGCATGTAGCCGATGCGCCGCCGCGTCGCCAGATCCACCCGCCTGCCGTTCCATCGGACTTCCCCGGCGTCGGCGGCCATCACGCCCATGATGATCCGCATCGTTGTCGTCTTCCCCGCGCCATTGGATCCGACGAACCCGAACAACTCACCGGGCCGCACGTCGAACGTCATGTCGGACAACGCGACAACGTCCCCGTAGCGCTTGACCAAGCTCGAAATTTCCAACACGTAGAATTCGCACCTTCCACTCGTCGCACGATCGTCTTCGCGTCCACGAGGCGGCTCGATTCGCCGCACCGTTCCGCAGGCGGACGCCGCTAGCGGCACGGCGTCACCATGCCAGGAAACAACCTGCCCCGCCGCATAACACACCGAATAGGCCGGTTTTCTCGTGGCGGCACAGCACATCCGCTTATACCGCACGCTCTTCCGATTAATTACGACTGCGCCCGGTCGGTCCATGGATACGACAGTCGGCCGTTTCCCCGATCTACCATTCTTTCGTCACGGTGACGCCTTCGGTTCGCGCATGGCGCAAGAACTTTCGGGCACGATGCGCGCGTTGCCCGCTCGTACCACCGACTTTGTTGAGTACCATCACCGCCGGGTCACCGACCCGACAGTCAGATGAACTCTACGAAGGGTGACTACATGACGATGCGCAAAGCCCGATACACGATCGCCGCACTTGCCTTCAGCGGATTCTCCGCCGCCACTGCATTGTTCGGATCAGGAGCGGCGTCCGCCGATCTGGCCACCGACTTGGCGCCCCTGATGACGACGAAATGCTCGTTCAGCCAGTTCGATGCGGCTATGCGCGACATGGAACCCGCTGTCGCGGCCAAGTTCGATGCGGACCCGATCCAGAAGGCCGTTCTGCAAACAGCACTTTCGCAGCCGGTGTCCCAGCGCCAAGCAGCGTTCGAGATGTTCAACAAGAGCTTCGGCCAGATGTCGGCAATGCATGCGAACAACACCACCACCACCGATGCGAGTGCCGACGCCAATGCCGACGCACGTGCGGCAATCCGCAAAGTCACGGCCTCCTGCGACCGTTACTGAGGCGTAGCGCCGACAGCTGACCCCGGGTCGGATCGACGACCACTTCTGCAGACCGCCGCCGCTCGAGCGCGAATATTTCAGACCTTTTGTTCGGATTATTCATTCGGACACACCGCGCGAAAAAAGCTGCTATAGGCCGTTGGTTCAGAAAGATAGGTCGACGCGAAATTTCCGACACGCCGGGACAGTTCAGCGTCAACAACGCCACACTTGGCATGATCTCTTCTGCTACACAACACCCAACCGTCCCAACGAAGGAGTAACTCGTGCTGTTGTCTGTTACCGTCCCGCTCGGTCTCGGTGTCGCTGCTGCTGTCGGCCTGATTGTGGCCGCTCTCGGTCTGCTCTGAGAAAAAGCAGCAAATTCTGACGGTGGGGCCGAGGGCTTTCAGAAGGAAGACTCGGTCCTGCTTCGAATTCCGAGATCTGTTTCGAGTCGGAATCAGCATCTCGTACGTTGGACCCACACTCATCTGCCAATGAAGGAGTAACTCATGCTGCTGTCTGTTACCGTCCCGCTCGGTCTCGGTGTCGCTGCTGCTGTCGGCCTGGTTGTGGCCGCTCTGGGCTTGATCTGAGAATCGCAGCCTCTTGCGCACAGTGGATCCAGCACAAGCTGGCGTCCACTCTGATTCCCGAGTTCGGTCGAACCGGATCAAGCATCCTCGATTCGACCACTCACACTCACTCGAACCAAGAAGGAGCAAACTCATGCTGCTGTCCGTGACCGTTCCCCTGGGCCTGGGCCTCGCCGGCGTCATCGCACTCGCCGTGTCTGCGCTGGGCCTGCTCTAAACCATCATCTCTGAGCTAAAACTAAATGCGGGGCCGAGCGACTGCAGACGCTCGGCCCCGCATTTGTTGTTCATATCCACTAGGCGCATATTCGGTGGCCGGACCGCTCGATCGGATCGGCCCGCCACCGGCCTACGTCACTACCTCAGGCTGGGGACATGCGCAGTACACCAGCCCACGGCCGATTACCGGCGTGCCGCGGATCCGGCTCCAGCACGGACGCGAGCAGCCGCATCTTGAGCGGCAGACGGCCCGCTCGTCGCGCATGGGTGTATACCGATTCCAGATCCGTTGCCAGCCAGCCGCGCTCTTCCAGATAGGCGATCGGATCGTCGGAGACGAACCGGAACGGCGCGTTCTCGAACATGGTTCCGTACGACCGCTCCATGCCGTTCTGCATCGTCGTGTTCATGACATCCACGATCCACCACTGAATGTTCGCGGCGCGCAATGCGCTCGCCAGCTCGCTGACCTGCTCGTCCTCGAGGTACTGGATGAGCCCCTCGGTGATGACCAGGGTCTGGGCCGGGTCCACCACGGCGGACTCCAGGAACGAACGCAGGGTCGCCGCCTCCGACAGGTCCACTTGATGCCGTTCCAACCGGCACTTGGGTGTTTCATCGGCCAGCAACTGCGTTTTCTCGGTGACCAATCGGGGCAGATCGGCTTCGATCCAGGTCAGCTCGGCAGGCAGGTCGAGGCGGTACGGGCGCGTGTCGAGGCCCGCCGCGAGATTCAGCACCCTGGTGCAGCCATGGGCCAGTGAATCCTGAATCAGGTCATCGATAATTTTGGTCCGCACGACGACGCCAAGCCCGCTGCGCACTTTCTTCGGCGCCGCCTGGATGATCTCGTAGCCACTGGCTCCTGCCATACGATCGGCGAATGGATCACAGATTAGTGCGTCTTTTCGGGAAGATTCAATGGCCCGATATGCAGCTGCCCATCGCGCCGTGTCCGAAACATCGTTGATCAGGGTCTCTGTAGATACCATGCAGGCAGGATATACGGCCGATACCGCCGGTCCACGAGCTGCGCGGCGTGTCCTACCGGGCGAATAGCGGCGGGTTGTCACTTCCCTTCCAACTACGACTTGTAGCACATTTCGGGCGGGGCGGGCGACAAAATATCAGCGTTACCGCGGGGTGAATACCGAACGGGGCCGACGGCTATCGGATGACAGCCCTCGGCCCCGCTGTGAACTTCTTCGAATTCAGCTCATTCGAGCGTCGGCACTACGACAGACCCATCCCGCGGGAAAGGAACGGCCAGGAGTGCTTGAACTCGTCCTGCCAGTAACCCCACGAATGCGTACCCGAGGCGTATCGGAAGGTCGCCGGAATTCCGAGGGACTCCAGCCGCTGCTGCATATTGCGCGTACAGAAGTTGGTGACGGCCTCGATCGCGCCGCCGACCGCGATCTGATTGATCAGCGTCTCGACGCCGAGCTGATTGTCGTCCCCATCGATTTGGGTCCGGCCGCCACCGAGCTGTTCGGCCCGCCCGTCGACCGTGTCGTATTTGCCCGGGCTGCCGTCGCCCGACGACAGGTACAGATCGAGCCCGCGCAACTTCTCGGCGTTGATGTAAGCATCGTTTTCCAGCCATTCGGGCGAGCCGGGCGGGCCCCACATGTTCTCCACATCGCCGCCGCCCATGCCGACCACGGATTTTACAAAAGCCGTGCCGAGTTTGTCGCTGGTCTGCGCACAGCCACTGTAGGCGGCGACCGCTTTGTAGAGACCCGGCTTCGCCATGGGCATCGTGAGCACGGTGGTGCCCGCAGTGGAGATCCCCGCGATGGCATTGACGCCATTGGTGCCCAGCGCCGCGTCGATCAGCGGCGGCAGCTCTTCGGTCAAATAGGTCTTCCACTTGTTGCGACCGAGTGCCGGATCATCCTTGATCCAGTCCGCGTAATAGCTGAACGGCCCGCCCACCGGGATCACCAGATTGGCATTCTTATCCGCCATGAACTTCGGAATGTCGGTCTGCGCCTGCCACGAGGCCAGGCCTTCGCCACCGTCGGCGCCGTTCAGCAGATAGAGCACCGGCCGCGGCCGGGAGGTATCCGCCGGCCGGACGACATCGACCGGAAATGTCTTGTCCATCGCCGCAGAGTGCACCTGCAGCCGGATGCTGTGGTCATCGATTTTCTCGACACCGGTAATACGCGAGCCATCCGGGGATACCGCGCCGGTGGGAATCCCGGCGACGCTCGGATCCGCTGAAGCCGACACCGCGCCGAATCCGGTCATCACACCGACAAGCAGTCCTGCCACTGCGGTGCCGGCCACGAAGGCGCACCGGGACCGACGCCTTTCTACGCCTGGGAAAGTCGATTTCATGGGCACCAGCATCGACCATCGCGGTTGCTTATCGAGGCAACGACACACCTTCTTGTCGCACTGACCATGCATAACCGGAACCCTTCTGTTTCTACAGGTTTCGCCGATTCAGCGCGCACCCGGCACCGCGCGTTCGGCCGACATCTCGTTTGCACACACAGGGTTGTCGCAAAGAAACTCGGCGGCGCGCAGCAGATCTCGCACCACCGTGTGGAAACGCTAGTTCTGACCCGTCGTAACGGGTTGGATCCGAGCAAGAAAGGCATCGATGGCCGCGTGCATCTCCCGATTGATCTGGAGGTGTCGGCCCGTACCGACCACCATCTTATAGTCCACTCGATTCACGGTGAATCGGGCTGCCAATGCGGCGTGCAGCGGCGAGGGTACCGAGATGTCGGTCGCGTTGATCAGCAACAGGATCGGCGCGTCGTAACCACTGGTCGGCACACCGAGGTAATCGGCGAGCACATTCTGGAAGTGCTTGTTGGTCAACGGCTTCGACAGCAGCTGACTGATGCCGACATCGCCGATCCCCTCGACCATCCGGTCCTGGCACAGCCGGCCGACAGTGTCGAGCACCTCCCGGCCGCGCGGGGTCAGGTAGCTGTCCATGTTCGCGTCCGGCCGCGCGGTGCGCAGTCCGGCGAGCACGCTGGAGACGAATACGGTGAGGGCCTGACCGACCTCACTGGGCAGGTCGGGACCCCACGGTCCGGCCATCGGCAGCAGGCTCTCCGCGTCGGAGGCGGGGTCGATCGCGATCGCCCCGCGGAAGTCGAGCTCCGGGGCGTAGGTCCGGTGCAGATGCGCGGTCCCCAGCGCCGCATGCCCGCCCTGCGAACCACCGAGGACCACCCAGGTCCGCGAGAGCTCGGCGAAGTGCGACCTGGCCGCCTTGATCAGGCCGATGGTCGCGGTGGCCTCGGTCTTCAGCTCGAGGTACGGGTGCGGGCCGGTGTCGAACCGGCCCAGCCCGAGGTAGTCCGGCGCCACCACGGCGAACCCTTTGGACAGGAAGCTCGCCACGAATTTGTCTTCGGCGACGCGCAACTCGGGCCAGGGGCCGCGGGCCGGATCGGACTGGGCGCCGCAGCCCGGACCCAGGCCGAAGCTGCCGTGGGCGAAGGCGAGGATCGGCCAGCCGCCGGCCGGGGCCGGACCGGGCGGCATGAGTACCGCACCGCTGGCGGGTTTCGGGGTGCCGTCCGAACCGGTCATCCAGTATTCGACAACCGAGCCATTGCTGACGTTGCGCCAACCCTCGGGCTGGGGCAGCACGGAGATGACCGTTCCCGCGGTCGCCGCGTGCGCGGGTACCGAGACCACCCCGGCGGCGAAACAGACCGACACAGCGGCAGCCAGGGCCCCGCGTTGCCATGAACCGAACAACCGCATCGGACACCACTTTCCGTTTCGGCGGAGAGAACGTACGCGATGGTGCAGATCGAGATCTTGGTCCGAGTGAAACGGTAGTACGCGGCCGAAGTCGCCGGCGCTCGCCGCGCGGCGTGTCGAGCAAGGGGATCGCAACCTCGACAGGCGAGCCGTTACCCGGCTGCCGATAGGTGTCCACGGCAGGCAAATTTCAGGATTGCCACTACTTCAAATTTTGCTATGACGAGCGGCCACATTAATTCCATTCGGCACCGCACAAAGATGGCGCGCGAGGATGGCCGCGCGTGTGTCCGAGGACGGATCAGACCGCGCGGAAATCGTCGGACGAATTAGCCCTACTCGGGGTTCGCGGAAACAAGTTCCAATAAACGCATGAGTTCGGCGTAGCGCCGCGCACCCATTCGCGTCCGCAGTTCTTGCTCGGCCCGCGACTCCTCGGCCCGCACCGACGCGACCAGCTCCGCACCGAGTCGGCTCAGCCCGATCAGGATCCGCCTGCGGTCGTCCTGGGCCGCCAGCCGGAAGATCAGACCGCGCTCGGCCAGGTAGTCCGCATGCCGGGTCGCCGAGGACGGCGCCAGCTGTGACCTGGCCGCCAGCTCGCTCATAGTGATGCCGGTCTCACTGGAGAGATTCGACAACATCGACCACTGATCGGCCGTGAGCTGCCTGGCACACAGTGCGGCGTCCAAGTGACGCAGCCAACCGCGTTCTGCGGCACGCAGCGCACCATGCAGCGTCGAATATCCGCTTACAATGGTCGTCATTGTTATTCCTGCCTGCCATGAATTTCGCTCGAACGAGAAGAAGAGTACCGAATGTCAGCGTTCGGCGAGAGCCCAGAGGGCACAATCGAGATCCTGAACATAGTCCCCATGCAGGGACCGGGCGGGATCGTGGCACCCTCCTGCGATGCGGCGATTTCCCTTGCCGTCGACGAAATCAACCGGGGCACAGGAATTCTCGGCCGAGAAATTCGTACTACGAATATCGATGGCGGGCGGGCGCCGCACGAGGTGGCCAGCGAAGTTTCCGCACTGCTGGCGACCGGCATGGTGGACGCGATCACCGGCTGGCACACCTCCGCGGTGCGCCGGGTGGTGGCCCGCGCGACCGCCAGCCGGGTGCCCTATTTATTCGCCACCGGGCACGAGGGGCTGCCGGACGAGCTGCCCGGGGTTTTGATGCTCGGCGAGCACCCGGCGGGGCAGACGCTGCCCGCTCTGCAGTGGCTAGAGCGCGAGCACGGCGTGCGCCGCTGGGCCATCATCGGCAACGACTACATCTGGCCGCGTGAGTCCGCGAAGGCGATCCGGAACAGTCTGACCGACCCCGGTGCCATCGTGCTGGAGCGCTTCGTGCCGCTCGGTGCGCCCGACTTCGGCGACTTCCTGGGCCATCCGGCGCTGGATCGGGCCGACGGCGTGGTGATTCTGATGGTGGGCGCGGACGTGTCCCGGTTCAACCGGCAGTTCGCTTCGACCGGACGGGCGGCGACCCAGTTGCGGATCAGCCCAGCTGCGGACGAGAACGTGTTGCTGGCGGGCGGTCCCGGCGCCAACCAGAACTTCTATGCCGCGTCCAGTTTCTTCATCGATGAGCGCACCGCGGACGGGCGGGAGCGGGTCGGCCGCTACCGCAAATTGCACGGCGAGTTCGCGCCGGCGCTCACCAGTTTCAGCAACATGACCTACGAGGCCATCCACACCCTGGCCGGGCTCGCGCACGCGGTGGGTTCGCTGCGGGTGCCCGATGTGCTCGGCGCGATCGATCACGGTGTGCTGCTGGAAACCCCCGGCGGGCTGCGCGCGTTCCAGGGCAACCAGGCCATCCAGCACGGTTATATCGCCCGTGCGAACGGCGTCGAGTTCGACATCGTCGCCAGAATCACCTGAGCCGCATAGCTTTCGAGCCCCACCCACTCGCGGAGTGCGTGGGGCTCGAAAGGTATGCGGCTCTGGGTGTTACGCGGAGACCAGGGTGTCCAGCACCGAGAGGAACAGGCCGAGGCCGTCGTCGCTCGGGCCGGTCAGTGCTTCGGTCGCGTGCTCGGGGTGCGGCATCAGGCCGACGATGCGACCGTCGGCCGAGGCGATGCCCGCGATGCCGCGCTGCGAACCGTTCGGGTTGTCGCCCGCGTAGCGGAAGACCACCCGACCCTCACCCTCCAGCTCGTCGAGCACGGCGGGAGCGGCCTGGAAACGCCCCTCACCGGACTTCAGCGGGATCAGGATCTGCGCGCCGGCCTCGTAGCGCGAGGTCCACACGGTGGACGCCGATTCCACCCGCAGCCACTCGTCGCGACAGATGAAGTGCAGCCCCTCGTTGCGGGTCAGCGCGCCGGGCAGCAGGCCCGCTTCGCACAGCACCTGGAAGCCGTTGCAGATGCCGAGCACCGGCAGGCCCGCCTTGGCGGCGCGCACGACCTCGCCCATCACCGGCGCGAACCGGGCGATGGCGCCCGCGCGCAGGTAGTCGCCGTAGGAGAAACCGCCGGGCACGACCACCGCGTCGACCTGCTTCAGGTCGGCGTCGGCGTGCCACAGGCTGACCGCCTCGGCGCCCGCCAGCCGCACCGCCCTGGCCGCGTCGACATCATCGAGCGTGCCCGGAAAAGTGATGACTCCGATACGCGCCGTCATGACAGGCGGGTGACCTTCCACTCCTCGATCACGGTGTTGCACAGCAGCGACTCCGCGATCTGCTCGAGCTCGGCGTCACCGACACTGTCGTCGACATCGAGTTCGAATCGCTTGCCCTGCCGTACATCCGAGATGCCCTCGAATCCCAGGCGCGGGAGCGCACCGACGATGGCCTGTCCCTGGGGGTCCAGGATCTCGGCCTTCGGCATCACCTCGACCACGACTCGTGCCACGCGTTGCTCCTCATGTGGTGGTGGGGGGTTACCTGAGCAGCGTAGTTGTGCTGGTCGACCGCGGCATCCCCGGGGTCGGCCAAATTCGCCGGGTGCCGCGGTCGCGGTCCGGCAATAGCATGGCGGGATGCGCATAGCTCACTTCGGCCACTCCTGCCTGCTCGTCGAGCTACACGGCAAGAAGGTGCTGTTCGATCCCGGCACCTTCTCGCACGGTTTCGAGGGGCTCACCGGTCTGGACGCCATCGCGATCACCCACCAGCACCCCGACCACATCGACCCGAACCGGATCGAGGCCCTGGTCGACGCCAATCCCGGCGCTCGGTTGCTGGCCGATCCGCAGACCGCGCAGCAGCGCGGCGAGCGGTGGGAGGCGGTGCACGCGGGCAACGTGCTCACCCTCGGCGACCTGCGGATCACCGGCGGTGGCGGCAGGCACGCGGTGATCCACCCGGAGATCCCGGTCGTCGACAACACCGTGTTCCAGCTGGGCACCCCGGACGATCCGGCGCAGCTGGTGCACCCCGGCGACTCGCTGTGGGTGCCGCCGGTCCCGGTCGGCGTGCTCGCGGTCCCGGCGGCCGCGCCGTGGATGAAACTCAGTGAGGCGGTGGACTATCTGCGGGCCGTCGCGCCGCGCACCGCGCTGCCCATCCACTACGGCATCATCGCGCCGGAGGCCCAGGGCATCTACTTCGGCAGGCTGTCCGAGATGGGTCCCGCCGGTACGGAATTCACCGTGGTGGAGCCGGAAGACCAGCGCGAGTTCTAGCAGTTCCGGTGCGCCACCTGCCCTCTCGGCCGCCGCCGGGACGACAGGTGGCCGCCATGGCTAGCCGGATCGGTCGGCGTAGTTCAGCAGGAACAGCGCCTCGGCTAGTGCCATGTGCTCGATCTCGGACGGGTCCACGCTCTCGTTGGGCGCGTGGATCAGGCACTTCGGTTCCTCGACCCCGAGCAGCATGATCTCGGCCTCGGGGTAGGTGTCGGCGAAGACGTTACACAGCGGAATCGAGCCACCCTGCCCCTGCGTAGTGGCGGCGCGCCCGTACGAGGCGGCCAACGCCGCCTCCATCGCCTCGCGCGCCGGACCGCCGTTCCCGGACCGGAACGGGGCGCCGATGCCGTCCAGTTCGATGGTGAGTTCGGCGTTCCCCGGCGTGTTCGCCTCGAGGTGCGCGAACAGTGCCTTGCGCGCCTCTTCCGGGTCGGTGCCCGGTGGGATGCGCAGACTGAGCCGAGCACGCGCCGAGGGCTGGATGGCGGCGGTCGAACCGACCACCGGCGGGACATCGATCCCCAGCACCGTCAAAGCCGGTCGCGCCCACAGCATGTCGGAGACGGAGCCGTCACCGATCAGCTCCACGCCGCGCAGCACACCGGCGTCGGTGCGGAACTGGTCCTCCCCGTACTGCACGCCGGACCAGCGCTGATCGTTCTGCAGCCCGGCGACCGTGGTGTTGCCGTGCGCGTCGCGCAGCGAGGCGAGCAGGTGGATCAGCGCGGCGAGCGCGTCCGGGGCGGCACCGCCGAACATGCCGGAATGCAAAGGGCCCGCCATGGTTCGGACGGTGACGATCACGCTCACGCCGCCGCGCAAGGTTTCGGTCAGCGTCGGCACGCCTGCCGCGAAGTTGCCACAGTCGCCGATCAGAATCGTGTCGGCGCGCAACAGATCCGGGTTGGCCTCGACGAACCGCTCCAGCCCGCCGGTGCCCTGCTCCTCGGAGCCCTCGGCGACCATCATGACGCCGAGCGGCAGGTCGGGTCCCAGCGCACGCAGCGCGGTGAGGTGCATGACGATGTTGCCCTTGCAGTCGGCGGCGCCGCGGCCGTACCAGCGGCCGTTCTTCTCGGTCAGCTCCCAGACCGGCGTGCGCCAGGCGGCGGGGTCCAGCGGCGGTTGGACGTCGTAGTGGCAGTACAGCAGCACCGTCGGCGCGCCGGGCGGCCCGGGGCGGGCGGCGATGACGGCCTTGCTGCCGTCCGGTGTCTCGTGCAACCCCACCCTGGTCAGCCCCGCCGCGGCGAACGCGTCGGCCACCCACTGCGCGGCGCGCTCACACTCCTCCGGCGGGAACTGGCGCGGATCCGCCACCGACTTGAACGAAACAAGTTGCGTCAGATCGGTTTTCGCCTGCGGCATGAGCGCGGCCACCTTGCTGCGCAGCTCGGCGGTGCGGGAATCGTCGGTCATGGCCAGCGCCTCACTTCTTCGTGTCGTCGCGCTCTTGTCGCGCACCCGGATACGGAAACGGTCCGGCAGCAGCGCCGCTTGCGCACTGTGACACGAACCGCTCAGCTCGAAGGTTGAAGGTAGTCGACCGAGCAGTCCGTGTCGTCCGACTTACCGGCACCGACAACCGGCCGCCGGGCCGGCCATGTGTGAGGGTGGTGAGTGACTGCAGTTCGGTACCAGCCCGCCGACACTCCGGAGGCCCTCCGATGCCCTACCGCGCAGACTCCGACGACCTGTTCGCCCTACCCGGCATGAGCCGCGTCGCCCCCAAGGCCGGCTTCCCGCAGCACGAGCTGTTCGCCGAGGTCGCCTACGAAATCGTGCACGACGAACTCATGCTCGACGGCGTCTCCCGGATGAACCTGGCGACCTTCTGCAGCACCTGGGTGGACGACCAGGCGCGCAGGCTGATGGCCGAGTCGCTGGACAAGAACATCGTCGACAAGGACGAATACCCGCAGACTGCGGAGCTCGAGCGCCGCTGCGTCCGGATGATCGCCGACCTGTGGCGCTGTCCCGACCCGGCCACCACGCACGGCACCTCCACCACGGGGTCCAGCGAGGCCGCGATGCTCGGCGGGCTGGCGGCCAAGTTCCGCTGGCGGCAGCGCGGGGGCACCGGCACACCCAATTTCGTGTGCGGGCCGGTGCAGGTCTGCTGGGAGAAGTTCGCACGCTATTTCGACGTCGAGATCCGCCGCATTCCGCTGCGCGGGGACCGCCTGACCATGCATCCGGATGACGTGGCCGCCTATTGCGACGAGCGAACCATCATGGTGGTGCCGACCTTCGGGCAAACCTTCACCGGGCTGTTCGAGGACGTCGCCGGGATCAGCCGCGCACTGGACCAGCTGCAAGAGGTGAGCGGACTGGACATCCCGATCCACGTGGACGCGGCCAGCGGCGGCTTCCTCGCCCCGTTCACCGCACCGGACCTCGTGTGGGACTTCCGACTGCCGCGGGTGAAATCGATCAACGCCTCCGGTCACAAGACCGGGCTCGCGCCGCTCGGAGTCGGCTGGGCCATCTGGCGTGAAGCCGCCGATCTGCCCGCCGAACTGATCTTCGACGTGGACTATCTCGGCGGCAGTGTCGGCACGTTCAATCTCAATTTCTCCCGGCCCGGCGGGCAGGCGATCGCGCAGTACTACGAGTTCATCCGGCTCGGCCGGACCGGATACGCCCGCGTGCAGTCCGCCATCTACCGCGCCGCCCGGCACCTGGCCGCGGGTCTGCGCGACCTCGGGGTGTTCGAGATGATCCACGACGGCGATCCACACCGGGGCATCACCGCCGTGGCGTGGCGGTCCAGCGGTGATCCCGGGTTCAACCTGTACGACCTGTCGGATCGGTTACGCAGCAGGGGCTGGCTGATCGCCGCCTATCCGCTGCCCGCGGACCGGGAGCACGAGACGATCATGCGGGCGGTGATCCGGCACGGCTTCACCGTCGACATGGCCGATCTGCTGGTCGCCGACTTCGACCGATGCCTGAAACAGCTGGCGCGGCATCCGTTTTCGACCTCGCTCACCAGGCAGGAAGCGGGAGGCTTCACGCACAGCGCGACGGCGGTGGTGCCCGACGAGCAGATCGAGCCTGCCTGATGGTGCCTGTGCGCGACGTTGTCGACGCGCCACCTCGCATGCCCTCGATATCGCTGTTGCCGGTGCCGTGCCCGCGACACGGGAGCGCGCGATGCGGAGCGCCGCCGCCCGCTTTACGCCATTCGCGAGCGGCGGCGCCGATCGGCCGCGCTCATGGTGCCGATCACTACGACACCATGGCGCCCGATCGCTACGCCGCGGTGCCCGACCACACCACGCCGCAACATCTTTCAGGCCGCACGCGCGATGGCGGGCGGCTCCCAGCGGTAGACCGCGCCGGCGGCGCCGTGGAACAGGGCGAGGTCGACGGCGTCGAGCATGGCCTGGCGCGGCCCGGAGCGTTGCAGCTGAGCGGCCGAAACCGCAAGGCGCAGTAGGCCGCCGCGGCGCGCGATACGCGAAGCACCCATCACCATGGCCCGGCACCACCACGGTTCGGCGCGGAACCCCTCGCCGATGCCGTACACCCGAACCTTCTGCGCCACATTGTGTTCCAGGTCCAGGATCGAGGTGAGCCCGAGCGCGACCCGAAAGCCGACCTCGGGCAGTGCCTCGATGGCGCCCGCGGAGGCATCCCAGCGCGGCGCGGCGAAGAGGCGGGTGCGCAGTTCCACCCGCTCCATCACCCGATCCGCGGCCGTGAGCCGCAGCCGCGCCTCGTGCCGTGGCAGCGTGGCGAACTCGGCCCGGCGGCGCTTGGTCGCCGCCTGGTCGTAGCCGTGCAGCACGATCGCATCCCCGCGCGCCCGGCGCCCGCGCAGCCACGCCTGCGTCGCGGGATCCTCGACCAACTTGTATTTGCCCTTCAACCGGGGCGCCACCAGCAGCGAGAGTGGCACCCCGCGCTGATCCATCTCGGCGGCGAACTCGATCGCCGCATCCCGAGTGGTGTCCCTGATTCCGGAAATCGAGACGATCAGCTCAGCGTTCATGAACCTACGGTGCCAGGGGCAGATGTACTGAACGTGCAGGCCGGATGACCGTGCGACGAACTCCCTGACACACGTTCTCTTCGATTAGGCCTTCGCGTCGGCCAAACCGACCCTGTCCAGCACCCAGGCGTACTCGAACGCGACTTCCTTCCACTTCTCGTAGCGCCCGCTCACTCCGCCGTGCCCCGCACTCATCTCGGTCTTGAGCAGTAGCGGTGCGTCGCCGGTCTTGGTGGCGCGCAGCTTCGCGACCCACTTGGCCGGTTCGACGTAGAGCACGCGAGTGTCGTTGAGGCTGGTGATCGCCAGGATGGCCGGGTAGTCCTTGGCCTCGACGTTCTCGTACGGGGCGTAGGACTTCATGTAGTCGTAGACGTCCTTGTCCGCCAACGGGTTACCCCACTCGTCCCATTCAATGACGGTCAGCGGCAGCGACGGATCGAGGATGGAGGTGAGCGGGTCGACGAACGGGACGTTGGCCAGGATGCCGGTGAACAGCTCCGGCGCCAGGTTCGCCACCGCGCCCATCAGCAGCCCGCCCGCGCTGCCGCCGTCGGCGATCATCCGGTCGGCCGCGGTGACGCCGGTGTCGATCAAATGCCGTGCGCACGCGACGAAGTCGGTGAAGGTGTTCTTCTTGGTGAGGGTCTTGCCGTGCTCGTACCAGAGCCGGCCCATCTCGCCGCCGCCGCGCACGTGCGCGACCGCGAACACCATGCCGCGATCGAGCAGCGACAGGCGCGAGACGGAGAAGGACGGATCCATGCTCGCCTCGTAGGAGCCGTATCCGTAGAGCAGCAAGGGCTTCGGCGCATCCACCGGCAGGCCCTTCTTCCACACCAGCGAGATCGGCACCCGGGTGCCGTCCTCGGCGACCGCCCAATCCCGGTGCTGCTCATAGTCGTTCGCGTCGTAGCCGCCCAGCACCGGCTGCTCCTTGCGCAGCAGCAGATCGCCGGTGGCCGGAACGTAGTCGAACACCTGCACCGGCGTGATGAACGAGGTCAACCCGATGCGCAGGGTCGGCTGCGCCCACTCCGGGTTCGCGCCCGCGCCCACCGCGAACAGCTCCAGGTCGAACTCGAGCTCACGCCGCTCGCCGTACCCGCTCTCGGTCAACGGCCAGACCGCGACCCGGGTGAGCGCCTCGCGCCGGTAGCTCAGCACCAGGTGATCGGCGTAGGCGTCGATATCCTCGAGCCGCACGTCGTCGCGGTGCTCGATCAGCAGCCGCAGGTTCGCCGGCTCGGCCACCGGGGCGTCGGCGAGCACGAAGTTCTCCGCCTTCACCCCGTCGACCACGTCGTTGTGCAGGATCAGGAAGC
This sequence comes from Nocardia ninae NBRC 108245, assembly GCF_007990755.1. Lineage (GTDB taxonomy): Bacteria > Actinomycetota > Actinomycetes > Mycobacteriales > Mycobacteriaceae > Nocardia > Nocardia ninae. The sequence goes on from NZ_BJXA01000017.1 coordinate 71,216, forward strand.
GGTCCTCGCCGCCGACCACCGCATGCTCGGCGGAGTACTCGACACCCTCGCGGCGCGGCAGGATGACCCGGAATTCGCCCTCGGGGTCGTCGGATTCGAGCACCCAGCCCTCGGTGGTGATCTTGGAGCCGACCCAGATCATCAGGTACTTCTCCGAGCGGGTCGAGGTGATGCTCACCCAGTAGCGCTCGTCGGGCTCGTGGAACACCTTCACGTCGGCGGCGGTCGGGCTGCCGAGGCGGTGCCGCCACACGGTGTCGGGGCGCCAGGACTCGTCGACGGTTTGATAGAAGACGTGCGTGCCGTCCAGTGACCAGGTCGCGCCCGGCGCCGTCTCGGCGATCGCGTCGGGCAGCATCTCGCCGGTGCGCAGGTCCTTGAAGCGCAGCACGTAGCGCTCGTCGCCGACGGTGTCCACCGAGTAGGCCAGCAGATTGCCGTCGTGGCTGAGCGAGAACGCGCCGAGCGCGAAGAAGTCGTGGCCCTCGGCGACCACGTTGCTGTCCAGCAGCACCTCTTCGCCGGGCACCTCGGTGCCCGCCTCGAGTTGCGGCGGCGTCCAGGCATCGATGCCCTCGGCGTCGGCCGCGATCGGGCACCGGCAGTGCACGCCGTACTGCTTGCCCTCGAAGCTGCGCGAGTAGTACCAGTAGTCGCCCATCCTGGTCGGCACGGACAGGTCGGTCTCCTGGGTGCGCCCCTTGATCTCGTCGAAGATCGAGTCACGCAGCTCGGCCAGGTGCGCGGTCTGCGCCTCGGTGTAGGCGTTCTCCGCCTCGAGGTGCGCGATGACCTCCGGGTTCTCCTTGTCCCGCAGCCACTCGTACTCGTCGATGAACACATCGCCGTGATGCACGCGTTCGGTGGGCACCGTCTTGGCGATCGGCGGCGGCGCCCCGTCGAGGTCTGAGATCGTTCCGGTACCGCTGTCGAGAGCCATGCGCTCCACCGTAGCGGCGCGACCCTCGCCCGTCCCGGCAGGACCCGGCAACACCGCTGCTCGAGCCGGTCGCCGCGCTGTCCTGCCGATCGATGCGCCCCGAAAAATCCGGTGCGCCCAGGTCATCGAAATGATCATGATGGGGCCATGAACGTGTCCGTCGATGCCCCGACTCGGCTCGGTACGACCAGGCTGCCCGATGGGCGGTCGCTCGGATGGTCGGAGTGGGGACCGCCCGACGGTGTGCCGGTGCTGTTGTGCCCGGGTGCGGCGACGAGCCGCTGGCTCGGGTTCGGCACCGATCTGCTCGCACCACTCGGGGTTCGTCTCATCTCGGTCGACCGTCCGGGGTTCGGGGTCTCGACGGCGGCGCCGGGGCGGACATTGCACGATTTCGCCGAGGACATGCGCGATTTGACCGCGGCGCGGCAGCTGGGACGGCCGGCGGTGGTGGGGAATTCGCAGGGGGCGCCGTTCGCGCTGGCGTGCGCGGAGGCGGGCGTTGCGACCGCGTTGGCCGTGGTGTCCGGTGCGGACGACATCGCCGCGCCGGAGTTCGCGACCGCCCTGCCGGAAACGCTGCGCGGGCTCGTCGACCTGGCTGCCCGCGACGCAGACGAGGCCGAACGGTTCTTCGCCGGGTTCACCGCAGCAGGCATGTGGGACATGGTGATCGAAACCAGCGCGCCGTCCGACGTCGCTGTGTACCGGCATCCGACGTTCGCGGCGGCCTATCGCCGAGCCCTGGCCGAGGCGTTCGCGTCGGGTGCCGACGGGTATGCCCGCGACACCGTGCTCGCCATGCGCAGGTGGCCGTTGCGGCTCGACCGAATCGCGGTGCCGGTCGACATTTGGTACGGCGCGCTGGACACCGGCCACTCCCCCGACAAGGGCGCCTTCCTGGCCACTCGAATCCCCGGGGCACGCCGCCACCTCGTACCCGACGCGGGCGGCGCGCTGCTGTGGACGCATGCCGAAGCGGTGCTGACCACCCTGCTGGAGCGGATGCGCGCCTGATCCTGCGGCGTCAGGCTTCGAGCAGCTTCACCTTGCGGTTCGCGCGGTCGGCAAGCAGCGCGCCGGCCGCGGCGAGGACGACGAGTACTGCGAGTTGACCGCCCCAGCCGCCGGGGACCCAGTCGAGCAGACCCCATACCTGGGATTTGCTGTGGTCGATCAGGAGGCGGATCACGGCTTGGGCGGACGCGACCATCACCACGATGCCGACGATCTGCAGTCCGACCCACGCGTTCTTGCCCATCATGTTCTCCGTTTCTCGGTTGGTGGCAGTGCGCGTCCCATGGTGGTGGTGGCGTCGGTCATCGCACATCGGTCGGCGGTCGACGAGGGATTCATCCTTTGGTCGATCCGAATTCGCCCTGCAGGGCGATGCGCGGGTGTTCGGCCGCCGCCTACAGTCGCGGCATGTCCACCACGCCTCCGTCGTCGGCGCCGCCGCTGCGGTTCTGGTCGCACGCCTGGCGGACGGCGGCGGTCGTGGCCATCGGCTTGGTGGCGTGGTCGGGGACCAGGACGGAGACGGCGCCGCTCGAGGGGGCGCTGCTCACCTGGTTCCAGATCGGCGATCCGCTGCTCGGCGCGGTGTGTCTGCTGCTCACCTTTCTGCGGCGCAGATATCCGGTGGCCATCGCGGCGGTCGTGCTGGTGCTGTCGACCGCCTCGGTGAGCGCCAATGGCGCGGCGGTGCTGGTGCTGTGCTCACTGGCCACCCGGCGGCGCTACCCCGAAACGATCGCGCTGTCCATCGTCTGCATCGGCACCGGCTTGCTCACCAACAGCCTGATCTACCCGAAAAAGCCTGAATTGCAGCCGGATTGGTATGGGCCATCGGTGATCACGGCGGGTGTCGCGGCTGTTGTCGCGGTCGGCTTCGCGGTCGGCGCACGGCGAGATTTGGTGTGGTCGTTGCGCTCTCGCGCGGAGACCGCCGAGCGCGAACAGCACGCACGGGCCGCCGAGGCACGGCTGCTCGAGCGCCACCGCATCGCCCGCGAGATGCACGATGTGCTGGCACACCGGATTTCGGTGGTGGCGATGCACGCCGGCGCGCTCGGCTTCCGCACCGACCTGACCAAAGAGCAGACGACCGCTACCGCGAAAACCATTGCCGAGAACGCGCATCTCGCGTTGCAGGAGTTGCGTGAAGTGCTCGGCGTGCTGCGCACCAGCGACGACGCGCTCACCGGCACCCCGGAACCGCCGCAGCCGACGCTCGCCGATCTCACCCGCCTGGTCGATGAGGCACGCTCGGCGGGCATGGACGTGTCGATCATCGACACCACCACAGCCGACCTCCCGGCGACCAGTGCGCGCACCGCGTATCGCATCGCCCAGGAGGGACTGACCAACGCGCGCAAGCACTCTCCGGGCGCCTCGGTCCGGGTGCGCATCGACGGCGGGCCCGGCCAGGACTTGACCGTCGATGTCGGCAACTCCGCGCCGCTACATCCCGGCTTCGCGCTGCCCTCGTCCGGCTACGGTCTGCTCGGACTGGCCGAACGGGCCGAATTGGTCGGCGGCACCTTGGATTACGGCCATGACGCGACCGGCGGCTTTCACCTCCGGGCGGTACTGCCGTGGCCTGCGGCTGTCGCGACGAGCGACCGGTGAGTGCACGCATCCGGGTGGTCGTCGTCGATGACGAGCCGCTGGCTCGCTCGGCGCTGACGCTGATCCTCGGCGGCGATCCGGAGTTGGAGCTGGTCGGCGAGGCCGCCGACGGTGCACAGGCGGTCGCGCTGGTCCGCGCGCAGTCACCCGACCTCGTGCTGATGGATATCCGGATGCCGGTGCGGGACGGGCTCGACGCCACCCGCGAACTGCTGCGCCTGGCCGACCCGCCGCGGGTGGTCGTGCTGACCACCTTCGACGCCGACGACATGGTGTTGCGGGCGTTGCGGATCGGGGCGCACGGGTTCCTGTTGAAGGACACACCGCCCGCTGAGATCGTCGCTGCGGTCAAACAGGTCGCGGCGGGCCAGCCGATGCTGTCGCCGAGCGTTACCGCGCAACTGATCTCGGCCGCCACCGCCGGGCCGAGCGCCGAGGAGACGGCGCGCCGACAGGCCCGCGACGCGCTCAGCTCGCTGACCGAGCGGGAACGCGACGTCGCCGAGGCGATCGGTCGTGGTCTGTCGAACTCCGATATCGCCAAGGAGTTGCGGTTGAGCGTGGCGACCGTGAAGTCGTACACCAGCAGGTTGCTCGCCAAGCTCGGTGCCGAGAACCGGGTGCAAATTGCGATTGTCGTGCTCAATGCGGGCGGGCGCGGCTAGGTCCTGTCGCGAAGTCCGGCTGGATGCCTCCGGAGGCTGCATCATCGCCTGGCTAGGGCGTCATGCTCCGATCGCCGGCGCGATGGTGGGCCAGGACGCGTGCAGCGTGTCCTGCCAGTAGGACCAGGAGTGAGTTCCGGTGGCGCTGTAGTCGATTCGGGCGGGAATGCCGAGACCGCGTAGTCGCTGCTCGAACGCGACTACGCAGGTGTTGATGCCGACCTCGACCGGGCCGCCGAGGAAGATGTTCTCGGCCAGTTGGGGTTTGATCTCCAGCTCGTGCTGACCGGGGATACCGGTGCCGCTGGACAGGTAGATCGTCTTGCCGCGCAAGCGTTCTGCCAGCAGCGCCGGATCGTGTTCGGCCCAGGCCGGGCTGCCGGGGGCGCCCCACATATTGAGCGGGTTGCCGCCGCGGTTCGCGATCGAGAACATCACGCCGCCCGTGGCCAGTCCGGTGTCGGGGCAGGCGCTGTAACCCGCGACGGCGCGATACAGCCACGGCTTGCGGGCGGCCAGGATGAAGGCCGCGTTGCCGCCCATGGACAGTCCGCCGATCGCGTTCACGCCGTTGCCGTTGAACCAGCCGTCGATCAGCGGTGGCAGTTCCTCGGTCAGGAACGTTTCCCACTGGTAGCGGCCGAATTGGGGATCGTCGGCGGCCCAGTCGGTGTAGTAGCTGGCCTGGCCGCCGACCGGGAGGACCACGTTGACGTTCGAGCCTGCGAAGAATCGCTCCGCGTCGGTGGCGTTGGTCCAGGTGCTCTGGGTGAGGCCCGGATCGAGGCCGTCCAGCAGGTAGTACGCGGGGCGTGGGCCGCCGCCCGCCGGGTGCAGCACCTGCACCTGCATCGTGCGCCCCATCGCCGGTGAGTTGATGAACACCGCGGCGCGCGTCGGGCTCAGGTTGTCGACCCGCTCGATCTGTGCGGCCGAGGCCGTCGCAGGCCCGATGGCGGCTGGGCCGAGTACCGCTAGAGCCAAGGTCAGCACTGCCACAGCAACTGGTGTTCGACGCATGCTCACACCTCCATCACCGCATCCCAACGGCTTTTAAAGGTAACTCACCGCAGGTTATCGGGGAAGAGACGGCGCGGGCTGGCGTTCATACAGCAATCATCGGGTCGAATGCTTGCTCGTGCAGTCCGGGTGCACCGCTCAGCGGCTCAGCGCACCACGAATCGACCCAGCCAGATAATCCAGATCGGCCCGCGGCGGACTGGTCGGCCGCCCCCGCAACCCGAACCCGTCCCCCGGCGTGCGCGGGATGACATGCAGATGCACATGAAACACCTCCTGCCCCGCCGTCACCCCGTCCGCCAGAAAGAAATTCACCCCATCACACCCCACCTCACTGGCCCGCAACGCCGCAGCGACCCGCTGCCCCACCTGAAACAACTTCCCCCCGACCACCGGATCCAGCTCCGCCAGACTCCGCGCCACCACCTTCGGCACCACCAGCACATGCCCCGGCGTCATCGGCCGAATATCCATGAACGCCAACACATCATCGTCCTCATACACCCGGCTGGCCTCCGCCCGCCCAGCAATGATGTCCCCAAAAATCGTGTACGGATTCACCCCGAAACCCTAACGCCCCACCCCAACCCAGCCCTCGACAAATTCGCTACCCCCGACCGCTCGAGGAGGCCCATACTGGCAACAGCTCCTGGCACTAGCTGGGAGAAGTGGACCCGACTCCTCTCCGAAGGGTGAGCAGTCGGATTGCGCGGGCGGCTACACAATTGCGTAGCCGCCGAGCACCGGATGCAGTAGCATTGAGCCAGCTCCTGGCACTAGCTGGGAGAAGTGGACCCGGGTCCTGGCCGGACGACCAGCATCCGGGTTTCGCGCTGTAATGGGGGATTGTCCACGTCGAAGACCAAACGGACGAGCGGCGTGATCGTGGTCTTCCATCGGCCGCCTGCCCCGAAGGCCCACGCCGCCGCATCTGCCCACCACAAGCACGGTTCAGTGTGTGGCGGCATGTGCACGTACTGCAGTTCGACCGACGTTTTGCGAAGCACCGAAGCGATGGAATGTCGGTCGCGCTGGTCTTGACTCTCCCGCGACTCCACGACCAGCCGACCGGCCTTGATGTCCACCAGATCCGTCACGAGTTCGGTCATGCAGGCATGCCGAGTACTGACCTCCGGGCCGCGACCTTTGTAGATAGCAACTCCGACGCCACGGCAGCGCGCCATTGCGTCGATGATCTGGCGCTGCCGCTGTTCCGACTCATCGTTGAAGTGCCATCGGCGCTGGCCCGGCAGACAGAATCCGCGCACCAACAATCGCGCCTGGTGTAGTTCTTCCCCAGGAATCAGGACAGCACAAAGGATGTACCTGTCCCGGCGAATCGATTCGTCCACGAACACGTGAATGGCCACCGAGGGACGATACCGGTCGGCTATGACACCTGCTAGCGAATTCGCGGCGAAATCACCGCTCCCGCTAGAGGATTGGAGAAGGGGTGTAGTTGGCGGCTGCGGGGTGCTGGTCGACCAGCTTTTGCACGGCGGCGATGACGTCGGAGACCTGGGCTTCGGCCGCGCCGATGAACGCGGACTTGTCGGCCAGGGCGGCGTCGAGGGCGGTGCGGTCGAGAGGGAGGCGGGGGTCGGCGGCGAGGCGGTCGAGGAGGTCGGGTTCGCGGCCCTGCTCGCGCATGGCGAGCGCCACGGCCACCGCGTGTTCCTTGATGACCTCGTGGGCGGTTTCCCGGCCGACGCCGACGCGCACGGCGGCCATCAGGATGCGGGTGGTCGCGAGGAACGGCAGGTAGCGGTCCAGTTCGCGGGCTATGACGGCGGGGTAGGCGCCGAATTCGGCGAGCACGGTGAGGAAGGTTTCCATCATGCCGTCGATGGCGAAGAAGGCGTCCGGCAGCGCGACGCGGCGCACCACCGAGCAGAAGACGTCACCCTCGTTCCACTGCGCGCCGGCCAATTCGGCGGCCATCGACGCGTAACCGCGCAGCACGACCTGGAGTCCGTTGACGCGCTCACACGAGCGGGTGTTCATCTTGTGCGGCATCGCCGAGCTGCCCACCTGGCCGGGCTGGAAGCCCTCGGTGACCAGCTCGTGCCCGGCCATCAGCCGGATGGTGTGCGCGAACGACGACGGACCGGCGCCGACCTGGACCAGCGCGGACAGCACGTCGTGGTCGAGCGAGCGCGGGTACACCTGGCCGACACTGGTGAGCACGGTCGCGAACCCGAGGTGCCGGGCGACCTGCTGCTCCAGCTTCGACAGCTTGGCCGGATCGCCACCGAGCAGATCGAGCATGTCCTGAGCGGTGCCCATCGGACCCTTGATGCCGCGCAGCGGATACCGGTCGATCAGCTCACGCACCCGGCTGAGCGCGATCAGCAACTCGTCGGCGGCCGAGGCGAACCGCTTGCCGAGCGTGGTGGCCTGCGCCGCGACATTGTGCGAGCGACCCGCCATCACCAGCGTCTGATACTCGGCGGCCCGCTCGGTGAGCCGGGCCGCGATCGCGATGCCGTGCGCGTGTACGTGCTCGAGCGAGAGCCGGATCTGCAACTGCTCCACGTTTTCGGTGAGGTCGCGGCTGGTCATGCCCTTGTGCACATGCTCGTGCCCGGCCAGCGCGTTGAACTCCTCGATGCGCGCCTTCACGTCGTGCCGGGTGACCCGCTCGCGCTCGGCGATCGAAGCCAGATCGACCTGGTCGATCACCCGCTCGTAATCGGCGAGCACACCCGGGGGCAGGTCGATGCCGAGTTCCGACTGGGCCCGCAGCACCTCCAGCCAGAGTCGCCGCTCGAGCACGATTTTGTGCTCGGGCGACCACAGCTGAACCAGTTCAGGACTGGCATAACGGGTGGCAAGGACGTTCGGGACGAGGCTCACGACTGTGCCTCGCTGACGCTCGGCTCCGTCGCGTCCCTGGGCACTGTGTCTATGGTTCTCTCGCTGCGCTCGCTCACGTCTTGTCAGTCTAATGCGCGGAAACGGTCCGCTTGCTGGGGCGTCGGCGGCGCAACGATGTCGATCACCTCGAGCAGCGCCCCACGGGCCATTCGGCGCGGTTCGGGCTCCAATTCGGTGAGCGCCGCGACCACCGCACCGTCGACCACCGCGACAAGTCTGCGCAGTTGCTCGGGCCGCACCAACCGGTCGGAGCGGCGCAGCACATCGGCGAGCAACTCGTCGAGCTGCGCGCGGAGCCGTAGCTGCACCTCGCGTAACTCGGGGTGCCGCGCGGACGCCACCGACCGCTCGTACCGTGCGATCAACTGCCCGCGCGCGCCCTCGTCGTGCCACTGCCCGTCGACCCCGACCAGCAGATCGAGGACCAAGTCAACGGTCGCCTCGGCGCCGCGGCGGCGGTGACTCACCTCGCCGACCCGGCGGCGCATCGCGTCGAGTTCCACATTGCCGCTGAACTCGACCGCCCGCGCGATCAAATCTTCCAGTGATTCGAAGTAGTAGGTGGTCGACGCGAGCGGAAGGTCGGCGCGGGTTGCGACCGAACGGTGTCGCACCGCCTCGAACCCACCTTCGAGCAACAACTCGGCGGCAGCAGCTACCAGAGCCTGGCGACGCCGTTCGCCTTTCGGGGTCGTCGCGGTGATCACCGTGCCATCGTGCCAGTCGTCATCAGTTCTTCCAGGGGAAATCAGCGAGGAAAAGCAACCATCGATGTTCTACCGTATCCGCGCCGCTACGGTGCCGAACTGCGGAAAGTTGTTGCGGTACACGACTATCTGTTACCGAGATAGTGCCCTAGACGAACCACCGCTTCCTCGATGTCGGCGGTGGCCCCGGCGAAGGAGAAGCGAACTGTCCGATTTCCGTGCACGGTGTCGAAGTCGATACCGGGTGCGAGCGCGACACCGGTGTGGTCGAGCACGTCGGCACACCACGTGCGGGCATCGCTGGTGAGGTGGCCGATATCGGCGTAGGCGTAGAACGCGCCGTCCGCGGGAGCCAGGTCGGTGATGCCGATTTTCGGCAGACCCTCCAGCAGTATCCGCCGGTTGATCGCGTAGCGGCGCACGTGCCCGTCGAGCTCCGCCTTGGCCTCGGCACCGAACGCGTGCAGCGCCGCGTACTGCGAGATCGCGGGCGGGCACACGGTGAGGTTGGAGGCCAGCCGCTGCAAGGCCGGGCGTAAGCCGCTCGGCGCGAGCATCCAGCCGAGCCGCCAGCCCGTCATCGAGAAGTACTTGGACACCGACCCGATGACCACAGATTCCCGCGAGGTTTCCCAGGCCGACGAGGTTCCGGTGTCGCCGCTGTCGTAGGTGATGCCGTGGTAGATCTCATCGGAGATGAGCAGGGTGCCGTGCGCCTCGCACCAGCGCGCCAGCGCGGCCAGTTCGGCGGGCGCGATCATGGTGCCGGTGGGATTCGCCGGGCTGGCGACCACCAGACCCGCCGGAGGTTCTGGCAGCGCCTCCAGCATGGCGACGGTCGGCTGGAACCTGGTTTCCGCACCGCAATCCAGTTCCACCACGCGGCAGCCGAGCGCCGTGAGCGTGTTGCGGTAGGCGGGATAACCGGGGCGGGCCACCACCACGGTGTCCCCCGGGTCGAAAGCGGCCAGGAAGATCAGCGAGAACGCGCCGGACGAACCGGTCGTGATCACCACGTCGTCCGGGTCGACGGCGTAGCCGTAGGTGACGGTGTGATGCGCGGCGATCACCTCACGCAACGGCAGGATGCCGAAAGTCTCGGTGTAGCCGAGCAATTCGGCTTCGATCGCGGATTTGGTCGCGCGCAGCACCGGCGCGGGCGCGGGGGTGGACGGCTGACCCGCGGCCAGCACGAGCACATCTCCATGGGTTCGAGCCCGTTGCGCAGCAGCTTTCCAGACATCCATCACGTAGAAAGGTGGAATGGTCGACCGGCGAGATTCTCTGCACACCCGTCAGACGGTAGCCGGTGCGCAGCGCCGGTCGTGCGCTCCCCTGCTACCGGGGTTATGGTCGGCGTGATGCTCGAGAATGCTCGACGAGCTGGGCTCGACCGGGTGCGCGGAGTGGGTGGCATCGGGGTCATTCCGCCGGACTGGCGCGCCCGGCTCCGGGAACGACCGGTGCGCGGCCCGCGGGTCCTGCTGGATCGGCGCAACGTCCAGGAAATCCTGCGACGACGGCCCGATCCGCGGGAACTGTGGCGGCGGCGATCCGAGCTGCGTGCCAAGTGGGACGACAAGCGCCCCGACCGCGACGAACTCCTCGCGCTGCTGCGCAAGCACCGAGTGCTGCTGGCCGGGCTCGCCGCGACCGCCGTATTCGCCGCAGGCGACACCTATTACACCGGCGTGATCAGCGATCGCATCCCGGACCAGGCCCACGCGCAACGCGTCGCCGTGGCCTACCCGCTGCAGGTGCAATCCACCCCGCCGTCCGTGCGCCGATACTTGAACGCCATCGCCAACGGTGAACGCCTGCGCGAGCAGGCCGTGGTCGCGGCCGCCGCACGCGCCACCTTGGAACGCGCCAAAGCGGAGGCTGCCGCGGCGGCGGCAGGCGAATGGCAGCCGTGGATGGGCGGCGGCTCGACGACGATGCCGGGTGCGGTGCTGCCGGGCATCGGCGGTTTCGTCATGCCCGCCCGCGGCGCCTTCACCTCCGGATTCGGTTCCCGCTGGGGCACTTTCCACAACGGCATCGACATCGCGGGCCCGATCGGCACCCCGATCTACGCCGTAGCCAATGGCACCGTGATCGACGCGGGCCCGGCCGAGGGCTTCGGACTGTGGGTGCGCATCCGCCACGACGACGGCAGCATCACCGTGTACGGCCACATGTACGACTTCTTCGTTTCGCGCGGCGAACGCGTCCCGGCCGGTATGCAGATCGCCCGCATGGGCAACCGCGGCGACTCCACCGGTCCGCACCTGCACTTCGAGGTGATCGTCGGCGGCCAGCACGTAGATCCGCGCCAGTGGCTGGCCCTACACGGGCTCAACTTCAGCTAGGGACCGCGATCCGATCCTCGACGGCGGCGAGGCCGATGTCGGTGCGGTAGTGACTGCCCGGCAGTTTGATGGAGGCGATGCGCTCGTAAGCGTGCGTGCGGGCCTCGGCGAGATCCGCGCCGACGCCGACCACATTGAGCACTCGGCCGCCTGCGGAGACCAGCGCGCCGTCCTCGCGACACGCGGTTCCGGCGTGCAGCACCGCGGCGGACTCGTCGAGGGCGCCCTCGCCCGCCCCGGAGATGACGTCGCCGATGCGCGGTCGGCCCGGGTAGTTCTCCGCCGCGACCACCACGGTGATCGCAGCGCCGTCGCGCCAGCGGGGCGGCTCGACCTGGGCGAGCGTGCCCGTGGCGGTGGCGTTGAGCAGCTCGGCCAGCGGGCTTTCCAGCAGGGCGAGCACGGCCTGGGTTTCGGGATCGCCGAAGCGGCAATTGAATTCGACCACCGCGGGTCCGGCGACACCCATCGCAAGACCGGCGTAGAGCAGCCCGGAGAATCCGCAGCCACGGCGAACCATCTCCGCCGCAACAGGTTTCACCACATCGTCGACGATCGCGGTGACCGCCTCCTCGGGCAGCCAGGGCAGCGGCGTGTACGCGCCCATGCCGCCGGTGTTCGGACCGGTGTCGCCGTCACCGACCCGCTTGTGATCCTGTGCGGGCAGCAGCGGAACCACCGTCTCCCCGTCGACCAGGCAGAACAGCGAAACCTCCGGCCCGTCCAGGAACGATTCCAGCAGCACCGGGTGCCCCTGCTCGAGCAGTTCGGCGCCGTGATCGCGGGCCGCGGACCGATCGGCGGTGACCACCACACCCTTGCCCGCGGCGAGACCGTCGTCCTTCACCACCCAGGTGGGGCCGAAGCGGCTCAGCGCGGCATCCAGGTCGGCTGGAGTGTCCACGATCTCGCTGTGCGCGGTCCGCACTCCCGCCGCCGCCATCACATCCTTGGCGAAGGCCTTCGACCCCTCGATCCGCGCGGCCGCGGCCGACGGTCCGAAGCAGGCGATCCCGGCCGCGCGTACAGCATCGGCGACACCGAGCACCAGCGGCACCTCGGGCCCGATCACCACGAGATCGGCCGCCGACTCGGTGGCCAGCGCCACCACCGCCTCCGCCGAGCACGGATCGACCGGCCTGGTCTGCGCGTGCTGGGCGATACCCGCGTTGCCCGGAGCAGCGACGATCCCGCTCACCGCCGGGTCGCGGCGCAGCGCCAGGACGAGGGCATGTTCACGGGCTCCGGAACCGATGACGAGTACGCGCACGGCAGACAGCTTAGGTGAAGGCCCCCGGCGAGCTGCGCTCACTCATGAACAGCAGTCGACCATCGAATATCGGTCTCGCGACATGGATGATGGAAAGGGGATGGTTCGGGCATACCGCGACCGGACCACATCACCCACACCGCGCGAAGGATGTGCACACGATGGGTCTGATCGACGGACTGATGGGCAATGCCGGGCGGATCGATCCCGCCAGGGCGCAACAGGAATACGCGAAACTGATGGGCGAAGGTGAACAGATCTACGCCGCATACCTATTGGTGCGCGACGCGATCCTGTTCACGAACCGGCGCCTGATCCTGGTCGACAAGCAGGGCATGACCGGCCGCAAGGTGAGCTACCACAGCATTCCCTACCGCGCGATCACCCACTTCTCAGTGGAAACCGCAGGCACCTTCGACCTGGATGCCGAACTCTGCATCTGGATCTCCGGCAGCAGCGAGCCGCTACAGAAGAGGTTCAATCGCCAGGTCGACATCTACGAGGTGCAGGGCATCCTGTCGCATTTCGCGGCGGCCTAGTCGCGCCGAGCGCCGCCCGAATCCGCGGCGCGTAGCCTGCGAATCATGGCTTCTGTCTTCAGCGCGATCATCGCCGGTCAGCTTCCAGGTCGATTCGTCTGGGAGGACGACGAATTCGTCGGTTTCCTCACCATCGCACCGGTCACTCCGGGCCACACCCTCGTGGTGCCCCGCAAGGAAATCGACCAGTGGCAGGACGTCGACGCCGACACCTTCGCCCGCCTGAACCTCGTCGCCCAGAAGATCGGCCAGGCCGTGCGCGCCGCCTGGGACGCCCCCCGAGCCGGCCTGCTCATCGCCGGCCTCGAAGTCCCCCACCTGCACGTCCACGTCTTCCCCGCCTTCACCATGGGCAACTTCGACATCTCCGGCGCCGACCCCAACCCCACCCCCGAATCCCTGGACGAGGCGCAAACCAAGATCAAGCAAGCACTGCGCGATCTCGGCCACGGAGCCAACGTCCCCGACTGAACCCCGTTCCGCCCCAACACAAAAGGGTGGTCGGACCGAGACCCGGTCCGACCACCCTTTTCGGATAAGCCTCTACAACGTAACGAGCGCGCCCGATGTGGGCGCGCTCGACCGGAGCCCCGGTCAGGAAGCACTGACAACCTCTCGCTTACAAGATCAAACGCCTGAGCGCTGTGCTGACGCGATAGTTTCGCAGCACCAGCGCGTAAAGGCAAAGTTCAGTAGCAAGCAGCCTTCCCCCGCCGTCCACCGACCACGAAATCCGTGTCGCGAGACGTTGACTCAATTCGTGATAGAGCCCACCGTAGAACTCTGCGGTGGGATGGAACCGTTTCCCCCTGCTCCCCGTCCAACACTAGTGACGGACAAACACTTTCGGACTCAGTCTCGCAAGGGATCCAGATCCGACGCCGTCGCCGTCGCATCTAGCGAGACCCGCCGTCGGCAAGATAGCTGCGGAGGGCAAAAGCAAGGTAGTTCCAACCCGCGACAACATACGTTATCGGCGGTCAGCAACCCGAACGATGCGCCGCGCCCGGCCGGACCGGTCGCCGAGTTTGCCCTATCCGGTGCGGTTGGCGAAGGGCCGCTTGCCGTACATCGCCCCGAACTCCGCGATCATGGCCTTCTCCGTGACGCGCGGGTCGGCAGTGGGCCGCAGCCCACTAACAGCTCGGCGCTGTCGGCGAACTGCCAGATCATCCGTCCGCCCCAGTAGGCCACCCGTCGCCCGGCGCCGTGTCGGCGATACTCCTCAAGGCGTTTACGTCGCGTCTACCGGAGCGGCCGGCCGCGGCCTTGCCGATGTAGAGCACCGGTTCACCCGGCACCCACGCCGCCTGGAGTTCGGCGACGGGCAGCGACGGGTCCTTGCCCTTGAACCACCCCGCCGGACTCGTGGGCAAGAACACCGGATCAGCCACCGCCAGCCGGATCACCACGTACACCCCGGGCACGGACGGCACCTCGGTCACCGGTAACGCGGAGAATGCCACGAACCCGCCGAACCTCTCCAGCGCGAAGGTCATACCGGAATCATGCCCCTCGCCCGTCGGCGGGCGACTCGTGTTTCACGTCTTCGCCAGCGGGCGGAGTTCATTCGCGAGCTGATCGTCGACGCACCAACGAAGGGTCTGACCAGGCCGGGCTCAGTGCAGTTAGGAACTGCTACGGCGAGTGAGGATCGATGCGCGACGGCACACAGATCGGCCGCGAAGCGGCCGTCAGGGTCGGCGTGTCAGTTATTCGAACGATGTTGTGCGTCCGGTTTTTCCAATACCTTGGCGGTCTACCGCTCGGTCACGCAGACCAGCGGGAACTTGCCCGTAGATAGGCCGACCATGTTTCTGCGAAAAGCGCTCGGCGCGCTCCGGATGTTCTGTCAGTGTGGCTGTGCGCGGTGCGCCAGGTATGACCACTGCTACAGCCGACGCTGTCTGCAGTAGCAGCACTCAGCTTGCCGCTGGCGAATGGCGACATCACCTAGCAAATCGGATGCTCGAATGGAACATCTCGGCTCAGCTTGGTTGATTCCGTCCTGTGTGGATCCCAGGATGACGCCGCTGAGGTCGATACTGGGGGATAGCCGTCTGATCTCTCTGCATTCCGTGCTCGTAGAAGCGGAGGCGAGCATCCGAGTCGCGGTCGGGAGGAGGTCCTCCTTCCGACCGCGACTCGGATGCTCACGTATTCGTCCCCGCAAAGCCGTTACTCGTCAGAGGATTGACCGGGCCTCGCGCGCGCACAACCTGGGATGCCTCCATCAGGCGAGCACGTTCAATCGAGAGTCGCCTGTCGATCTCTGCGGGGTCGAGAAGTCGACGTATGCCCTCGGCGAGGATCTCGCGTGACTGCTCGGCGACGGACTGCTTCCTGCTAGCCGCGAGGGTGGACAGCAGCTGATGATCTTCTGGGCTGACGCGAACTGTGAAGGTCATTTTCGCCATCAGCTTTACCGCCTCGCTCGGGCACCGGTTGCTACGGGTGCTACGGGTGCTACCAGGGGTTCTGGTGGATGCATCAGAGGATCGACTGCCATGCCTGCCTCCTTGGCTAAGGGGTTCACGCTCGGGTCGGTGCATACTATCGAATACGATCCGTCAGGATGACTTCATTTGCATACGTAGGTTGATAGACGGGTACGGTGACTCACGGACGCACTCAGTGTGGGCGTAGTGTATCCGCCAGACCTGATGACAAGGAGTTCGCCACACGAGTAGCCCGGCTGCAAGCTCGAGAGCAAGCCAACCCGACAGGAGCTGCATCAGCAGAGCGAGGAGCGATGACCCCGCCATGACCGAAAGCACAAGATCGGACCCGGAAGGGCAGACCCCGGACCCGCATGACCCGCAGTACAAGGTCGAGGTCGATCAGATCGAGATCGGCGAGTCCGGCTTCTTCGAGTACAGAGTGACGATCAAGACGGGACCAGATGCCCACGACGAGAAGCAGCCGTCAGGCGAGGATGGGCAGCCGTCGAGCGGTTCGGACTCGGACCTGCGGTTCTGGGTTGAACTCCAGCGGATCCGGCGCGAGATTTCCAAAGTCTCGACCGAGCAGGTCACCAAGGTGTTTCTGCGGGAACTACACACAGCTTGCGCGGATGGCCGAATCGGCGAGAACGGCTTGCACGACTTGGCCGTGGAGTGGATGAACCACCTGGTCAGCAACTTCGTCCAGTATCGAATCACCCTCGTGCGCGATGTGGGCATCGGACTCGACCAGAGGAAGAAGAAGTTGCCTGATCCGTTCGACTTCTTGATCGAGCTGCGAAAGAGCAGCGGTGACCTGTCGCTTTTCCCTCCGAAGTTTCTGGCGAAGGTCTTCTGCTGCGAGCTGTTCGAAGGATGCGATGTCGAGCAACTGCTCAACCAGCGCGAGGAACCGCTGCGTGCCCTGAACGCCGAATGGCTCGTCCACCTCGCTGATGAGCGGTTCGACGAGTTCCTGGCCGAGATCGAGGCGGCCTTCGAGATCCTGTTGTCCGACGAGGACGATCCGCAGGACGACGATCGAGCGCATGGAGCCTGATCGGGAAGGTGCACGCAAGACCCGCGAGGTCGTGGGAGTTGCCCCCTGGACCGGCGCTCCCGCGCGATGACAAAGCGGCACAGTGGTAAAACTGTGCCGCTTTGTCGTCGCGCGGTCGGCCAGTCCTCAGGGCGTGCCGAAAGCTGAAATGCGGCGAGGCCGGCCAAGAGTTCGTTGAATGCTGGTTCGGGGAACCTGAACTTTTGGCCGGCCTCGGTCGCTTCGGCAGCAGTCGGCGGCTATTCGCGGTGTGCGTATCGGAGCCATGTCCACAGCGTCACCCCCACCAACTCTGGCAAGGCCAGGACGACGCCGACGGCGGCGTGGCCGAACACGATCAGAACTGCGGCCAGCAAGATCAACGCCAGGGCGACCAGACTGATCAGCAGTCTCAAAACTCCCCACCCCGGCGCTTCCGGTGATGGTGGCGGAGGAGGAGAAGGAGGCCACGAGGGCGGCCATCCACTAGGCCACGGTGGCGGCCACGGACCCCACGGACCCCACGGTCCGGGGGTATCTGGTGCCGGCGTTGCAGCGGGATACCCCTGGTGGGGATCGCCTTGGGCTTGCGGGGGGAGTGACATGCTGTCCGTCCTTCACGATCTATCCGATTGAATAAACGTGAGCCTACCTCGAGTTCGATTCGACTGCATCCGGTGTGATTCGAATACGTTGTAGTCGATCGTATGCACACGTTGTGAAGATCAAAAAGGGGCCGCCGGATCGGCGGCCCCTCGGCGCTGAATCAGGGCTTCGCGATGCGCCCATGGACTGCGCTCGAGGTGGAGTTGCCCACTTCCTCGGTCTGGTTCGCATCAGAGCTGGTGCGGCCCGGCGCGCTGGTTCCAAGTCTTTCCCCGCGGATCTGCTCGGCGGCGGCGAGGAGCCGCTCACGCTCGATGGCGAGCCGCTTGTCGATCTCGACCGGATCGAGAAGGCGGCGTATGCCGTCGGCCAAGATTTCTCTCGAGAGTTCCGCAACGCTCTGATTTCGGATCGCAGCCAAGCTCGTCAGCAGCTCATGATCTCGCGGATTGATCCGCACAGTGAACGTCATGTTGGCCATTCAGCTCATCTCCTCTCGACCCCCGAGTGTGGATGTACTCGAACCTCCCGCTGGTTTGCTCCGTAGACTTTCGCACATGCTTGACCACCTTTAATCCTGCCACCTTCGGTGCCGCGTGGGCGTGTCATCGAAGGCGCGCCCGCACTCACCGACGCATTTGATCGATTACGACAGAATCTAACCTAATACGAACGCGTACGAGCTGGTACCCGCATGCGTGTGATTCTTAGCGAAGGTGTCGAATACCACAGGGCACGATCGCACCGGTACGCACACATTGGTTTCACACAGGTAATGTATTCGGGACCCCTAGGGAAACTTATGATCTTAAGCAAGAAAGAGCTCAGAGACGATGACTCTCCCCGGAACAGGCCCCGATAGCTCGGACGAGTGTCCTGACAGCGAATCGGATCAGCCTGTCCAGTACGACGTGGAAGTCCACGTGGTCGCGGCCGATCGGGAACTGATCGAGAAGACGATACCCGATGCAGTCACGGTGGTTGCCGAGCTCCGGCGTCACGACGCGGACCCGTTCACGCAGGAGCGACTGGCAGCGCTGGCGGCCCTGGAAGTCCTCAACTCGGATCTGAGCTGGTTCCGCGACGAAGACACTCGCGCATTGGCATCCTGGGCTCTGGAATGGCGAGATCATCTAGCAAATCGGATGCTCGAGTGGAGCATCCGATTTGTCAGAGCGGACCCGGAGCCCAACCTGAGCGCCCCGCGAGACGCCGATACCAGCTCGCTCACTGCGGATACCGATTTGGATCTTCCTTGGCGGGGGCTGATCAACTTCTCTACACAGTTACAGCAATGGAACGTGGGCCGCATCGGGTGGCAGAAGAAATTGACCGACCTGTTCTTGTGCGAACTCTTTGCGACCGCACGTCTGGATCAGTCCTCCTCGGAACGTGATGCCGCCATGCTGGAGTATCTGGCTGGCGAGGGCTTCGAACAGTTCAAAGCCGAGGTAGAGGCGGTATTCCGAGATTTACTGGCCGAGCCCGATGGCATGACCGCCTGACCCCCTCCTCCCAAGCCCGCCGATGCAGCCCTTGGCCGGAAGGCCGAGGGCTCTCATTACCGGGGAATATCGTAGATAAGAAGGCCAGGCGGCTGGCTCTTACGGTCGTACTACCAAAATAGGTTGATGCTCATTCGACTACCCGAGTGTGAAGCGGTGCCGGTTTGGGCGCCGCGTGGGCCGCGCGCGCAGGTGAAGCTTTCACGCTCTTCGGCGCGGGTGTGGCTTCCAGATCTGGAGCCTGGACAGGCCCAGCAGGCAGATCGGCTACCTCGGCCCTAATGCGCGCAGCCGCTTCCAGCAGTCGAGTTCGCTCCGCGTTGAGCCGCTTGTCGATCTCAACAGGGTCCAGAAGTTGCCGGATGCCGTGGGCCAGGATCTCTCGAGATAGCTCGGCGACACTCTGGTTCCGGATCGCGGCAAGGCTGGTCAGAAGTTCGTGGTCTTGGGGGCTGATGCGCACAGTGAAAGTCATGTTTGCCATCTAGATCATCTCCTTGGTTCAGCGCCAGCGACGAGCTGGGAAGGTATCCAGGGCGATCCGGGCGGTTGTCTCAGTTGATGGGAAGTAACCACTTGCAGCCTGCCTTACGAATTGTCGCACTCATCGGATTTCCAGGCGCCTGCCAGGCGCCGCGAACCTCAGCGATAGATTACGTTTGACTCCAGCGTACTACGCACGGCCGCACACGACTAGAGTGTGTTCATGTGCGGCCATGCGAGTGCATGTGAATACGGGCGGCGTACCGTAATCAGTGCATCGCATCGCTTCGTAGTCAAGGAGGTCCGGCGATGGCCGATACCCCGCACAGCCACAGCGGAGATACCTGTGTCTGCAGCCAGCCCGCGGAACGGAGACCCACCCGGCAAGAAGTCCTGGCCCTACTACACAAGGCGCTCGAATCGCCCATCGATGATCTGCACGCCAACCAGCTGCGTGTCGCCATAGGCAGACTGATGCTGGACTCTTACCGCCTTCTGCACACGTGCGAGCTCAGTGTTGAGCCAGCTCAGGCCGGTGAGACAGAGGTCGACGACCGTAAATCGAAAATCCTGTTCGGCAGTGACCATGAGAGCGTGCGAGAGTTCTACCTCAGATTGCGGTCGCTCTTTCGCTGCGTCGGCGGACTGGCTTCTCCACAGTGGGCCGACTTGTACCTGACGTCGATGATCGTGCGGTTCGACGTCAGTAGCTCCGCCGCCGAAGCGGACACTTCGATGGCGCTGCATCGCGCCGAGGTGCTGCACAGTATGGGCACCACCGAATTCCGCTACGTCCGCCAGGCGCTGGTAAATATGTTCGAGGCGCTGGTGTCTGCCGAGCAATCAGACGACGACTGATCAGGAACGCGATATCCGACCGGGCCGGACCTTCTCGGTGTGGGGAAACCTCGCATCCGCCACCACCGCTCGGACCCGGGGGCTCAATCAACGGCAGATCGCTCCCACCGACGCGTCGAGGGATTCCACCGGCCTTCGGTGACAGTGCCATCGAGCAGCGGGTTCAGGCACTCACCCACCGATTCCAGCGCGGCCGCGAGTTGGTGGAGCCCTCGAGGAAGAACAGTCTTCTGCGCGAGTCGGCGATAACCTTCCTCCCATCCGAGCCCCGGGGATTGGATCGTTGTCGGCAGCGTGATCCCCCTGCGCCGCCGTTGTCCTTCGATTGCTGCGCGCGTCTTGGCGGCATCGAGGGGAAAACGATGCGTGATCAACAGAAGGTCTACCAGGTCACGCCAGCGTGTGGACGCGGTGGCGCCGGTGGTGCCGTGCATTTCGTACATCGCCGCGACCTTGTCGGCGATCTGATCCGCGAGTGGGTAGACCGCGAACGCGGGAAGCTTAGCGACACCAGGGATCTCTACAATCGGCGGCGGTGCGATGTAGTCGACCTCGCCGACCAATTCGCGGTGGACGGCCAAGTCGATCGGGAACGGTCTGGCCAGCAACGTCGTCCCAAAGAAGGCGGTGGCGCTCAGCTCGACGCCACTGGTCATACCCCGAAGACGCTTGCGCACCTCGAGCTGAAACAGGAACGGGTCCAGCCGACTGTGAGCACAGAGCTGCTGCAACTCGGCGAGAGCCTGATCGAGGTCGGCCTCACGATGGACGAGATCGATGTCTTTACTATGACGCGCACCGGGGATACGAACCAGCAGTCCACCCCCACCTTTCACCATCCACGGCGCATCCGGTTCGGCGAACACCCGAGCGAGGAAGCGCTGCATGAAAAACTCTCGTTGCAGCTCTGACGGTAAGCGGTTGGTAGCGTCTGCTTGGTTCCTAATCCTTTGGCTGAGAGCGGTTTTGAACGCCACGCCCGTCTTGTAGGTGAATGTCACTGACCCTCGCCACGTCGTCCTCACCGAATACTCATCGGCTGCTCGACAGTGTGCTCCGCCGCTGCCGGGTCTTGTCACGAAATGCCCGGACTCCATCGACATTCGGACGGTTACTCCGGGCTCGTTGCCCAAAGAGAGACGAGTGGGGTCTTCGCCAGCCCGCTTCCCTAGTCCTCTCCGGCGGGCAGCGCCGGGGTGCGCCGAGATCGGCTCGCTATTGCAGCACTCCGGAACCAGTATTCGGCTTCGTCCTGGTTGCCGTGCTGTTGGAGAAGCATCGCCAATTCGACCATCGCGCTGGTATAGCCGGCATCGGCGGCACGCTGGTACCACTGTTTGGCCCCGCTGAGGTCGCCACGCCGCGCGAACAGTTTCGCGAGGTCGATCATCGCCCCGGCATATCCGGTGTCGGCGGCACGCCGATACCACGCTTCGGCCTCCAGAAAGTCACGCTTCTCGACCAGAAGGGCGGCGAGATCGATCATCGCGCGCGTGTGGCCGGCGTCGGCGGCACGGCGATACCACTTCTCGGCTTCGGCCACCTCGCCGCGCTCGATCAGAAGGGCGGCGAGGTCGATCATCGCACTCGTATGGCCGACTTCGGCGGCACGCCGATACCAATGCAGTGCCTCTTCCACGCCGCGACCTCCTGCGAGGAGAGCGGCGAGATCGATCATCGCACTCGTGTAGCCGAGGTCAGCGGCGCGCCGATACCACAGTTCGGCTTCTTCGATTACGCCTTGTAACACGAGACGATGCGCGAGCTTGTACATCGCAACGGGATAGCCCGTACCACCGGCGCGCCGGTACCACAGTTCGGCTTCCTCGTACCAGCCGCGTTGTGTGAGCAGATCCGCCAGACTGCTCATCGCGATGGGATAGCCCGTACTGGCGGCACGGCGATACAGTCTCTCGGCCTCCACAAGATCGTCGCGTTCGGTGAGCAGATCCGCCAGGTTGCTCATCGCCTTGAGATCCCCCTCATCCGCGGCGCGCCGGTACCACTTCTCGGCCTCCAGAAGATCGCCGCGTTCGGTGAGCAGATTCGCCAGATTGTTCATCGCGCTACTGGAACCAGCTTTGGCGGCGTGGCGGTACCACGCTTCGGCGTCGGCAAGTTCACCGTTCTCTTTGAGAAGCGCCGCGAGTTTGCTCATCGCCTGAAGATCGCCCCCAGCCGCAGCCCTGCGATACGACTCCTCGGCCTGGTCAAGCGATGGATACGCGAGGACGTCGCGGAGGTCGGTATCGACCGGAAATTTGGTGTCAGACGAGGACACTCTCGAAACCATGTGACGAGTTTTTCGGGGTTCCCCGAAGGTGAGCTCGATGACGCCGCCCTGCTCGATCAAGCTGCTGACAAGCTCGCTTCCCGCACCGAGAGGGAGACCGTAGAAATGCGCATACGGGCGCAGGGCAGCGCCGATCTCATCGGCCGTGGTGTCTCCGCTGTGGATGACATCACGGACCACCCCCGCCAGGTGCCCGCCATCGGTACGAGCCGCGGCAAGGTCTACTACCGTTCGCAACGGCCGAGTGACCGGGAGGCCAGACACCAGCCGCCAATCACTGCGCGCAAGAGTAGCAACATGAAACACCACCTCCGAGCTGCGGGAGCTGCGCCGTTCCTTAACGGTGAACTCGTAAACGTCCGCATCGAGGTCACCGAAATTCTGAAGACTGGCAGCACAGCGATGCGAGACGACACCGGCGGGTGGATCATCGGCCAGACGGTCACTGGCCAGACGAGCCGGTTCCAGTGCGAGCCATTCCGCCTGCAACGCCTCCTCAGGGCTACCCGGAAGACCAGCCAAACGGTAGACCCCGTGCCGGACCCGCACGATCAACGCCCGATCCGCCAGACGCTTCACCTGCTGGGGAGAGATCTCGGCCATCTCCTTGGCCTGGGCAGTGGTGAAAAGACCCCACTGCGACTCCGCCACATCGGCCAGCTCTAACAGTCGATCATCACTTGCCATGCAACGAAAATATCACCCGCGCAGTAAAATTACCCCCCTAGCGGGTAATTTTCAGATACTGGCTGATATTTTTGAAATACGATGTGAACTTTCGCCGATTGAGTGGGAGGAATCGCATCTCTACCTACGCGGATGCGTCCTGCAGCGACGCATGCCTGTCATCAGTGATGCAGGCTGGCGGACGGGAGCGTGCAGCGTGCGGGCTTTGACCAGAGTGCGTCCGGAACCGCAGCGGTGTCCAGGCCCGAGTCAGCGATTTCGGTGGCGATCCGCCGCTTCTACGCATCCAGACCACCCCGGAGGCGTTAGCGTTCCTGACCAGGACATCCACTAGGTACCTCGCCTTCTGCCGTACCGCCTCCTGCGACACGCTGCCGTTGGGTGACACGATCGCGAACTTCCTGCCCAACGATGAGTGACCAGTTCACGCGACCTGGTTCACCAACCGCGCTGGTCCGTTACAGACCCTCGATCGTGATCTCCAAAGTCCGCAACGCTACCGGTAGGTGGAGCTGGACTTGGGCGGTGCCCGGTTGCCGCTGCCGGCTCGTCGGTCAGCACCGAGTATCCGGTATCTGAGCTTCCCACACACGACATGCACAACGTCGCGCATGTCGCCCTTACTGGGAGAGACAAACTGTTCTAGCGGAGAAGTCAAGTGCCTCTGCGATTGATCTACGTTGCGCACGGCCGCCGCTTGCGCTGCTGCGGTTCGAAACTCCGGAGAGAGCCACCTGTTTCACAAACCCGGCGGCCCGCTCCGGGCGTTGAAGGTGTTGTTGACGGTCTTCGGGGATATACCTTCGGCGTTGAGGTCGAGCTTGAACGACCGAATTTCGGGCTCTAACGGGTCCGCGTCGAAGTGGCGGTTTTCGTGGCCGGGCGACGGTCATACCCACCACGGCAACAGGTTTAGTGCTGTTCGAGCAGTGCGCTCCGCCCAAAAACAACCGTGACCTGCCGCATCGGCAGGTCACGGACTATGAGCCCCCTGTCAGGATTGAACTGACGACCTTTCGCTTACAAGGCGAGTGCTCTACCACTGAGCTAAGGAGGCGGGTGCCTTCTGGAAAAGCGGTTGCCATCATAGCCGGGCAGGCCGACTGCGTGACACCGGCTTACGGTGTCACGCAGTCGGGTTGTCCCGGCGCGGTATTCAGCTACCGAGGGTCAGGACTGGGCGCCCTGACGGGCCGCGTCGTCGGCGGCCATCGCGTCGCGCAGGCTCTTCGGACGCATGTCGGTCCAGTTCTTCTCGACGTACTCGACGCAGGCAGCGCGGCTGTCCTCGCCGAACACGACGCGCCATCCGGCCGGGACCTCTGCGAAAGCGGGCCACAGGGAATGCTGCTCTTCGTCGTTGACCAGGACGAAGAAGCGGCCGTCCTCGTCATCGAAGGGGTTGGTGCTCAATTTCACCTCACTGGATACTCGCGCTATGTACGGGATCGCTCTTGGATCGCCCGGCGCCGGGTCCGACGAACCGAGGGGTCCACGGACTTGCGCGCCGTTGGAGTCCCGAGCGTTGTTTCGACCCTAGCAAGGGAGACGTTACGCCCGGGCGGTTACCTCGGGCCGGGAAACTCAGCTCGCGAAAAAATCGAGCAGGATCTTGTTCACCGTCTCCGGGCGTTCCAGGTAACCGAAGTGCCCGGCGTCGGGCACTTCCTGGTAGCGCGCGCCGGGGATGACCTCGGCGATCTCCCTGGTCAGGTAGGGCGGGATCATGCGATCGTCGGCGAAACCGACGGCCAGGCACGGCACGGTGATCGCGCGGTAGGCCTGCACCCGCTCGAAATCGTGATCCATCCGACGCTGCGCACGAATGCCCGGCGTCACCGGCCCGCCGGTGAACTCGAACAGGTCGAGCCAGTCGCGGGCCGCGTTGGCATCGGCCATCGTCGCGGGCGAGAGGTTCATCACGGCGGTGATCGCGGCCTCGTACTTCTCCGGCAGCCGCACCCCGCTCGCGTCGAGCTGGTGTTCGCCGAGCGAGAGCGTCTTCTGGAACTGGTCGAGGCGCCCGTGCCCGGCCATGAAGACGGCTTTGCGCACCAGTTCGGGCCGGGCGAGCGCCAATTCCTGCGCAACCCGTGCGCCCATCGAGGTGCCGACCACGAGCGCGGGGCCCTCGTCGAGAAGCTCGATCAGTCCGGCGGTGTCGGCGACCAACTGGTCGATGGTCATGCCCGAGGCAGCCTCGAAGGAGGGCGCGATCCCGCGGTTGTCGAAGGTGCACACCCGGTAGCCCGCGGCGACCAGCGCGGGGACCTGGTGCAACTCCCACACCCGGCCCGGACTACCGGTGCCCATGATCATGACCACAAGCGGCCCCGACCCCTTGACATCGGTACCCCGCGCGCGGTCACCTTTGACCTGGTAGTTGAGGGAAATTCCGTTCACCGTGGCCAGCGGCATATCGACCCTTTCGTGGAGTTGATGCTCAGTCCCACGGTATAGGGGCGGACGGGGTCGGCACACCGGCCGGGGGCTGGTGTGACGCGGGTGCCACCCGCGCCTGGCGGCGCCAGATACCATTGACTATTCGCACGTACGAGCGTAGTGAACCGGGAGGACTTGAAGATGGCCGCGAAGGGCAGCGCGAACGACATCGCGGACGACGATCTGGAACCACTTGCCGATGAAACCGCACGTCAGGCCCAGCGCGTCGTCGCGGCCTACGCGGAAGACGCCGACGAGTGCCGGATGCTGTTGTCGATGCTCGGCATCGGCCCGAGCACCCGAGTCGACTAGAGCCCAACCCCTTTCGACGCCAACGGCGACGTCGACCTACCCGATTCCCCGGGGGACCCAGCGACGCGCAAAGGATGCGTGAGTGGACCAGATGACTTCGTCCGACGACTCCGAGCCCGCCCTAGAACCAGCACCTGACGAGACAACGACCGCACGCACCGGTCCGGCCGAGTCCGGCTCCGGTTTCGTCGTGGTGGCCAACCGGCTGCCGGTCGACCTGGAACGCCTGCCCGACGGCACGACCCGATGGAAACGCAGCCCGGGCGGCCTGGTCACCGCGCTGGAACCGGTGTTGCGCAACAACAAAGGCGCCTGGGTCGGCTGGGCGGGGGTGCCCGACGCGGACGTCGATCCGATCATCGAGGACGGCCTGGAGCTGCATCCGGTGCCGCTGACGGCTCAGGAAGTGGCCGACTACTACGAGGGCTTCTCCAACGGCACACTGTGGCCGCTCTACCACGACGTGATCGTGCGCCCGGTGTACGACCGCAAGTGGTGGGCCGCCTACGTCACGGTGAACCGGCGCTTCGCCGAGGCGACCGCGAAGGTGGCCGCCGAGGGCGCCACCGTGTGGGTGCAGGACTACCAGCTGCAGCTGGTGCCGAAGATGCTGCGGATGCTGCGCCCCGACCTGACCATCGGCTTCTTCCTGCACATCCCGTTCCCCCCGGTCGAGCTGTTCATGCAGATGCCGTGGCGCACCGAGATCGTGGAGGGTCTGCTCGGCGCCGACCTGATCGGCTTCCACCTGCCCGGCGGCGCGCAGAACTTCCTGTATCTGGCGCGCAGGCTGGCCGGTCAGCCGACCTCGCGCGGCACCGTCGGTGTGCGCTCCAAGCTCGGCGTCGTCCAGGTCGGCTTCCGGACGGTCCGGGTCGGCGCGTTCCCGATCTCGATCTCCTCGGCCGAACTCGACGAGCATTCCCGGCGCCGCTCGATTCGCGAGCGAGCCACGAAAATCCGTGCGGAACTGGGCAATCCGAAGAACATCCTGCTCGGCGTCGACCGCCTGGACTACACCAAGGGCATCGACATCCGGCTCAACGCGCTCGAAGAGCTGCTGCTGGAAGAGCGGATAGACCCGGCTGAGACCGTGATGATCCAGCTGGCCACGCCGAGCCGCGAGCGGGTGGAGAGCTACATCCAGATGCGCGGCGACATCGAGCGTCAGGTCGGCCGGATCAACGGTGAGTTCGCCCAGGTCGGGCACCCGGTGGTGCACTATCTGCACCGACCGATCCCGCGCGACGAGCTGATCGCCTTCTTCGTCGCCGCCGACGTGATGCTGGTGACGCCGCTGCGCGACGGCATGAACCTGGTCGCCAAGGAGTACGTCGCCTGCCACAGCGGCCTCAACGGCGCCCTGGTGCTGAGCGAATTCACCGGCGCCGCAGCCGAATTGCGCCAGTCCTACCTGTGCAACCCGCACGACCTGGACAGCGTCAAGGACGCGATCGTCTCCGCGCTGGAGGACGATCGCGACACCAAGCGGCGCCGTATGCGCTCGCTGCGCCGCCAGGTGCTAGCCCACGACGTGGACCGCTGGGCCCGTGCCTTCCTCGAGGCGCTCGCGCAGGACCAGGTCGCGGGCAGCGCCCTGCTCACCGACGACGACGTCTATCCGGAGGAACGGCAACCATCCAGGTAAATCGTTCACAGGAATCACCCAGATAAGGTCCAGCAAGTTCGCAGGTGGATAGCGGACCATGAAGCCATGAGTGGTGCGCCTGCGGAGCAGGCACCCGAGGCGCGGGTGCTGGTGGTCGACGATGAGCCGATGATCGTGGAGTTGCTCGCGGTCAGCCTGCGGTACCAGGGCTTCGCCGTCGACACGGCCGCGGACGGGGCGCAGGCGCTGGACAAGGCGCGCAGCTTCCGGCCGCAGGCGCTGATCGTCGACGTGATGATGCCGGGCATGGACGGCTTCGGCCTGCTGCGCAGGTTGCGCGCCGACGGCATCGATGCCCCGGTGTTGTTCCTGACCGCGCGAGACGAGGTGCAGGACAAGATCACCGGGCTCACCCTCGGCGCGGACGACTACGTCACCAAGCCGTTCAGCCTGGAGGAGGTGGTGGCCCGGCTGCGGGTGATCCTGCGCCGCGCGGGGCACGCCGCACCGCAGCGGGAGAGTTCCCGGCTCCGCTTCGAGGACATCGAGCTCGACGACGACACCCATGAGGTGTGGAAGGCGGGCGAGCCAATCGCACTGTCGCCCACCGAGTTCACCCTGCTGCGCTATTTCATGGTCAACGCGGGCACCGTGCTGAGCAAGCCGCGCATCCTGGATCACGTGTGGCGCTACGACTTCGGCGGCGAGGTCGGGGTGGTCGAGACCTACGTGTCGTATCTGCGCAAGAAGGTCGACACCGGCGAGGAGCGCCTCATCCACACCCTGCGCGGGGTCGGCTATGTCATGCGCGCGCCGAGCCGCAGCCGGTCGGCCAAATGATCGGCACACTGCCACGCGGCTGCGAGGTGGGGTCATAAACGAGGGAAGGATCGCGGCGGTCCGCGCCAAGGCCGCCGGCGCGCTCTCCGCGATCCCGCTGCGCGTGACGCTGATGCTGATTCTCGTCGCCACCGCGGGACTCGGCCTGCTGATCTCCGGCATGGTCGTCACCTCGGGCCTGGAACGCTCACTGACCGACCGCACCGACCAGCAGCTGCGCAACGGCGCGATCGAATGGTCGCGCCGCCGGGTGCCGCCGCCGCCCAGCCTGCCCGGCGATCCGCGCCACACCAGCCAGTTCTACGTCCGCTCGATGCAGGACGACGGACGGATCTATTTCATCAAAGCGTTCGGCGTCGACGCCGAACCCGCGCTGCCCGAGTCCCCGCCGATCGGGCCGATGACGGTGGGTTCGTTCGGCGGCGGGCCGACCGAGTGGCGGATCTTGACGGTGCGCGTGCCGGACGGCACCACCACGGTGGCGCTGCCGCTCAACCAGAACTACGACATCGTGCAACGCCTGGTCATGCTGGAGCTGGTCGTCGGGCTGATCGTGCTGAGCGCGCTGGCCGTCGCCGCGTATTTCGTGATCCGGCGCAGCCTGCGGCCGCTGCTCAGGGTGGAGAACACCGCCGCCGCCATCGCCCGCGGCGACCTGTACCGCCGAGTTCCGGTGCGCGGCAACAACACCGAGGTCGACCGGCTGTCCAGGTCGCTCAACGGCATGCTCGCCCAGATCCAGCAGGCGTTCGCGAAGACCGAGGCGTCGGAGGCCGCGGCCAAGCACTCGGAGGCGAAGATGCGCCAGTTCGTCGCCGACGCCAGCCACGAACTGCGCACCCCGCTCACCACCATCCGCGGCTTCGCCGAGCTCTACCGGCAGGGCGCGACCACCGATCCCGACCTGTTCATGGACCGCATCGAACGCGAATCCCAGCGGATGGGCATCCTCGTCGAGGACCTGCTGATGCTGGCTCGGCTCGACGCGCAGCGTCCACTGGAGCGGGGTCAGGTCGACCTGCTCGCCGTGGCCAGCGATGCCGTGCACAATGCCCGCGCCATGGCCGCCGCCGCGGACCCGGACACGCCACGGCGCCGAATCGACGACTCACCCCGGCACCCGATCGACGACGCACCGCGGCGCCGGATCGAACTCGACATCCGGCCCGGCGAAGGCACTTTGGAAGTCATCGGCGACGAGACCCGGCTTCGGCAGGTGCTGGCAAACCTGCTCAACAACGCGCTCACGCACACCCCACCGGACGCCGCGGTGACCGTGCGCCTCACCCCCACCGCCGACGAGGTCTTGCTGGAGGTCGCCGACACCGGCCCCGGCTTACCCGCCGACGAGGCCGATCGCATCTTCGAACGCTTCTACCGCACCGACGGCTCGCGCACCCGCACCAGCGGCGGCACGGGCCTCGGGCTGTCCATCGTGCAGGCGCTGGTCACCGCGCACGGCGGCACCGTCGACGTGCGCAGCGTCGAGGGCGAAGGCAGCACCTTCACCGTGCGGTTGCCGCGCGAATCCGCTGCGTGACAGCCGGTTCGGCTCAGACCGGAGTGACTTGATCGACCAGCCAGCGGTCGCCGTCCTTGTTCACCGTGGCCCGGACCCGGCTGCCGCTGGTGGTGCCCTGCGGCGAATCCTTGCTGGTGGTCACCTGATTCAGGAACAGCAGGACCTCGACGCGGGACTTGTCGGCCGACACCACGCCTGCCGCCTGAGTGGTCGCCTTCACCGAGAGCTGCTTGTCCTTGGCGCCGGGGGCGATGGCCTGCGTGATCAGCTTCAGATAGTCCTCGCGGAACTTCGGCGAGAGGTTGTCGGCCGCCTTGGGCAGTTCCCGGTCCACCGTCTGATAGTCGTAGGTGAACATGGCGGTGACCGTCCGGTCGGCAGCGGTCACCGCATCCTTGCGCGCCTGCTCGGCCTGCTGGTCGTTCCAGATCCGTAAACCGTTGACGCTCAACACGATCAGCGCCGCGACCGCGACAACGCTCGCTGCGGCCAGGAAGATTTTGCTCCGCGTTGTCATGCCACGAACTCCACTTTGGATACGGTCAGACCGGAGTCGCCGTCGCTCACGGTGACCCGGAAGCGGTAGAACCGCGTCTGCGGCCCCTCCTGCCCCGCGTTGGTCAACGTCTGTTTGGCCGCGACCAAGATCTTCGCGGAGTCCTCCTCGTCGCTCTCGATCGCCGCCTCCACGATCTCGCCGTTGGAGACGACCTTGGCCTGCTGCACGATGTTCATGAACGGATCGACGCGACCATCGAATTCGTTCTTGAACTGGCCGGAGGCCAGCGACAGGATGCGGTCGATGTCTTCCTTCGCCGAATCGGCGCGGATAGTCGTGAGGTTCAGGACGGCCTGCCGGGCGGTCTGCACATACTCGGCGCGGCGCGCGTCGCGGGTGTCGAGCGAGTGGGCCTGCACCACCGCGGACAGCGCTGCGGCGATCAGCAGTGCGAGCACCAGGGCGGCGGCTGCGGCCAGGGTGGTCAGGCGGCGGGTGGGTTTCTTCGGCTTCTCGTCGTGCTGGGCATCGGCGGGAGCCTTGTCGAGATCGACGGGCTGACTGTTCGCCGGAGCGGCGGCTACGACAGCGGCAGTGTCCGCGGTGTCCGTGTCAGCGGCGGCAGTGTCCGCATCGTTCCGAGAGTCGGCCACAGCGGCATCTGCCTCGACCGCAACGGTGTCTGCGGGCGCATCCGCCTTGGAATCCGCAGCAGCGGACACACTTCCAGCGCTCGACGGCGCGGCACTGCCCGCTTGCTTACCCGGCGCCCCGGCGGTCGCCACCGCGCTACTCGCACGCTCGACCGGAACCGACGTCACGCCGGAATCAGCCGTCTCCTCGGCGGGTGGGCCCACCGAGCGCACCGCGCGTCGCCGCGTACGGTGCCGATCTCCGTTGTTCTCAGTCATCGTTGCTGCTCCTCGAGCATCGCCTGCCAGCTCGACGGTACCGTGCCCGAACCGCCCGGTCCGATATCGCCCTGTCGGTAGGTGCGGCCGTCCGGGCCGATGTACTGGCCGGTGGACGGGTCATAGGATCTCGCGGCAGCCGGCGTTCCGGTGCCGTACGCGGCGGGTGCCGCCGGTGCCGTCCCCGGGTCCACCGGCGCGGACGCCGACGGTACCGGTTGCGACGGGCCGAACGGGGGATTGTTGCCTTGCGGGATAAAGCCGGTCCGGCAGAGCTCGGGTGTCGGCGCTCGCACGCCGGGGAACTCCGCGCACGGCGTGTTGCGGATGCCGCGTACCGCGATCGGTGAATCCTGCGGCACCTTGCAGTACAGGCCGGGCGGCGAGGGGATCGAGTCCAGCTCGCTGGGTGAGCGCCGCTCGTTGGCGGGCAGGAAGCCGGTCGTGCAGGCGGGCGGGTCGTTGACCACCACCATGAAGTCGACCATCGCGCCGTACTCCGCCGGACCACGGATGATCGTCTTCAGCGCCGCGATCAGCGGCGGGAAAACCACCAGGAGTTGTTCCAGCCCAGCGTGATAGGTGACGCCGACCTGGCCGACGCTGACCAGGTTGGTCAGCAGCAGCGGCAGTGTCGGTCGC
Organism: Nocardia ninae NBRC 108245; assembly: GCF_007990755.1. Classification (GTDB taxonomy): domain Bacteria; phylum Actinomycetota; class Actinomycetes; order Mycobacteriales; family Mycobacteriaceae; genus Nocardia; species Nocardia ninae. The sequence continues at coordinate 102,905 of NZ_BJXA01000017.1, forward strand.
AGCGATTCGAACTGCGTGGTGACCCGCTGCATCGCGGCGGGCCCGTCGCGCAGCACGTTGCGCAGCGACGGGTCGTGCTCGCGCAGCTGGTCGGTCACCGTGGCCAGGTCGCTGGTCCACGACCGGATCGCCGCGTCGGACTCGAGCTGCGTGTCGAGCAACGGCCCGATCTGGTCGATCAGCTTCTTCGTCGGTTCCGCGCTGTTCTGCGCCTCCTGCACCAGCAGCGAGGCCGAGTCGATGAACCGCTGCAGATCCGGTCCGGCACCGTTGAAGGCCTGGAACGCCTCGTCGATCACCTGGCGCAGCCGGGTGTCGGCGACGCTGGACAGCAGCCGGTCGGACTGATCGAGCAGCGAGCCGACGTCCTGCGGAAGTTTGGTGCGCCCCACCGGAATCACCGCACCGTCGGCCAGGTTTCCGCCGGCCGGGCGCTCGGCCGGGATCAGGTCGACGTACTGCTCGCCCACCGCGGAGACGCTGCGCACCCACGCGGTGACATCGGCGGGGATCTTGTAGTCGCTGTCGATCGACAGCTCCGCCTCGACGCCGCCGGAGGTGAGCCGGACATCCTGCACCACACCGATATTCGTGCCCCGGTAGGCGACGTTGGCGGTCGGGTAGAGCCCGCCGGTCGCCTCGAGCTGCACCGTGACGTCGTAGCGGCCGATGCCGAGCATCGCGGGCACCTTCACATACACCCCGCCCATCACCACCAGGCCGATCACCGTCAGCACGGCGAAGATCGACAGCTGGACGCGGACGAATCGGGTGAGCGTCATCGGCCCGGACCCCCTTGTGGCGCAGTGGCTCCGGGCAACGGCACGGTCAGCCCGGGGATGGCGGGCAGGCCGGGAATCGGCGGCAGGCCGGGCAGGGTCGGCGTCGGCTGTGCGCCTGCGTCCGGCCCTGGCTGCAGCGGTCCGGTGGCCGGGTTGCCGCTCTGCGTCGCGGTATCGGGCGCGAAGCTGCCGATCACGCCCTCCACGCCACCGAATCGACCGCCGAGCGGCGTGCCGGTCAGCCAGTTGCTGTCCAACCGCTTGCCGGTCAGGTCGACCGTGATGAACAGGTTCAAGTAGTCGCCCATGATCGCTTTGTCGAGGTTCTTCATCGGGAACGGGAAGGTCGGAATGATCTTCATCGCCTCGACGAGGTTCACCCCGGTGTCGGCCAGCGTCTCCAGCACCGGCGCGAGGCTGCGCAGGTTGGCCTTCAGGTTGTCACCACTGCTGGCGATGAGCCGGTCGGTGACGTCGCTGAGGTCGCCGAGGGCGCTGATCGTCGCGGTGATGTTCGCGGTGCGGTCGGCGAGCACGGTGAGCGCGGGATGGATCCGCTCGATCGCGGCCGCGACCACGTCGCGCTGCTGGGCCAGTTGGCCGCCGAGCCGGTCCAGTCCGCTCATCGCCGCGATGATGTCGTTGCGCTGCTTGTCCAGGTTGGTGGTGAGCTCGTTGAGCTGCGGCAGCAGGTCGCGGATGTCGTTCTCCCGCCCGCTCAGCGCCGAATTCAGTTCGCGGGTAATGGTTTCCAGCTGCGAGATGCCACCACCGTTGAGCACCACCGACAGCGACGACAGCACCTGCTCCGTCGTCGGGAAGGCGCCGGCCCGCTCCAGGGGAATGATGTCGTCGCCCTTCAGCTGCCCTTGCGGCGCAGTGTCTTTCGGCGCGGCCAGTTCGACGTGGTTGCTGCCGAGCAGACTGGTCTGCCCGATCTTGGCGACGGCATTGGCGGGCAGCCGCACGCTCGGATTCAGGGTGACGGTGACCAGCGCGTGCCAGCCCTCCACCTCGATGTTCGACACCGTCCCGACGGTGACGTCGTCGACCCGGACCGGCGAATTCCTGGTCAGCGTGGTCACATTCGGCATCTGGATGCGCACCTGATACGCGCCGTCCATGGTGCCCTCGGTGCCCGGCATCGGCAGCGAGTTCAAACCGTCCCACTCGCAGCCGGATACGCCGAGCGCCAGTGCGAGACCGACCACCGCCGTTGCCATCCGGCGCGGTCGCACAGCACTCTCCCGAGGCTGCTCGCGAGCCATGAATGCGCGAGGCCGCTTCATCGCCCTCCTCCTGGGATAGCAAGTCCGGCAATGCCGTCCGGCACGGTGACCGGCGGCGGTCCCGGCGGCGCCACCTGCCCGGCCAGGCTCGGCGGGCTGTACTTCAGCTGATCCGGGAACGCGTGCACCCCGGTGGCCGGATTGAGCATGATCGGCGCGTAATTCATGGCGAGCGAGCTGATCACCGGCGCCAGGTACTGCGCGCACAGATCGGCGGAGCGATCGGAATCATTGGCCTCCAGCGCCCGCACCGAACCACACAGGAAGCTGAGCGGATCGGCGGTGTTGTTGAGCGCCACCGCACCGGCCAGGGTGCCCTGGGCGGGCTTGTAGATCTGATAGAAGTTCACCAGCGCCGTCGGCCCCGAGTGCAGCACCCGCTCCAGCTCGGGGCGCTTGTCCACCAGCTGCTGAGTGACGTCGGCCAGTCGCTGCACGCCCTCGGTGAGTTCGGCGCCGCTGCCCTCCAGGAAACGCTTCACATCACCGAGCGCGGTATCCAGATTGTCCAGTCCCGCACCGAGTTCCGCGGAGGTACCGGCCAGCACCGAGGACACCGACGCGAGCCTGCCGCCGAACTGCACGATCTGCTCGTTGCTCGCCGACAGCACGTCGACGAACTTCTGCAGATTGCGGATGGTGCCGAACAGATCGGTGCGCCCGTCCGACAGCGTGTTCAGCGTGGCGGACAGTTCCCGCAGCGTATCGCGCAGTTTCTGGCCGTTGCCGTCCATGTTGTCGGCGGCGGTATTGACGAAGCGGCCGAAGGAGCCCTGTGTGTCGTCGCCGACCGGACCGAGAGTCGTTGCCAGCTTGGACAGTTCGGTCTTGATGTCGTCCCACTCCACCGGCACGGCCGTGTGCTCGAGCGGGATCTCCGCGCCGTCGGCCATTTTCGGGCCGCCGACGTAGGCGGGCGCCACCTGGATGAACCGCGCCGAGACCAGCGAGGGCGAAATGATCACCGCGCGCGCATCGACCGGGATGTCGACCCCACGATCCACGGTCATTTTCACCGTGACGCGGTCCTTGCCCGGCTCGATCGAGTCGATGCGGCCGACATTGACGCCGAGCACCCGGACCTCGTCGCCCTCGTACAGGCCGGAGGTCGACGGGAAATACGCGGTGATCGTGGTCTTTCCGATCCGGGTGACGCCGGTGTACGCACCGGCCAGCACCAGCGCGGCGACCAGCACGCCTGCGGCGACCAGCACCCATCGCGGCAGCTTGCGGGCTCTGTCCAGCATGTTCATCGCGGTGGCTCCTGGAGGGCGGGCCCGATCGACGGCGGTGCCGGGTTGGTGAAGATATTGCGGAGGTCTTCGGGCAGATGCTCCGGCCACACCAGCGCGTCGACGAGCGGCTGCAACTCCGTGCTGGAGGCATTGACGACGTAGGCGTTGAACCACGGGCCGTTGCCGACCTGCTCGCCGAGCGCCGCGGCGTACGGGCCGAGGCCGTCGAGCGCGTCGTTCAGGTTCTGCCGGTTGCGCTGCAGCAGGCCGAGCACCGAATTCAATTTGTCCAGCGCGGGTTTCAGCAGTGGCTCGTTGTCGGAGACCAGGCCGGACAGCTGCTTGGCCACCTCGTTCACGTAGACGATCAGCTGACCGATCGCGGCACGGCGCCGATCCAGCTCGCCGAGCAGGTCGTTGCCGTCCAGCAGCAGCGCGTTGATCTGGTTGCTCCGGTCGGCCAGGATCTTGGTGACGTTCTGGGCCCGGCCCAGCAGCTCGGTCAGGGCTTGGTCGCGGGCATTGATGCTGCGCGACAGCGCGGTAACGCCGTCCAGCGCCGCCCGCAGCGGGGCCGGGGTGTCGGCGAAGGTCGCCGAGAGGGTGTCCAGCGTCTTGTCCACCTGCGCCAGGTCCAGGTCCTGCACCGTGCGGCCGAGATCGCCGAGCGCGTCGTTGAGCGAGTACGGCGACGTGGTGCGGTCCAGCGGGATCGTGTCGCTGCGCCGCAGCGCGCCCGATCCGATCGGGGTCACCTCGAGCGACTTACGGCCGAGCACGGTATTGGTCTTGATCGCGGCGGAAGACTTCTGGCCCAGCACGATCGACTCGTCGAGGGTGAACCGGACCAGCACCTTGGCGCCGTCCAACTGCACGTCGTCCACCCGGCCCGTGCGGACGCCGGCCACCTGGACCGGGTCGCCGGGCACCAGCCCGCCCGCGTCGGCGAAGTACGCGGTGTAGGTCGCGCCACCGCGCACGAACGGCAGCCGGTCGAACTGCAAGGCCGACAAGGCGACACACGCCGCGACGACCAGGCCGACGATGCCGATGGTGACGACACGTGATCGCTCGTTCATCAGGGCGTGCACCTTCCGGTCGTCTGCTTACCCGGCAGGTTCACTTGCATCGGCTGCCCATCCGGACCGTCCACGACCAGGTTGGTCCCGCAGATGTAGAGCTGCAGGAACGAACCGTAGGCGCCGATGCGGATCAGCTTCTTGTAGGTCTCGGGCAGCTTGTCGAACACCCACTGCAGCGTGTCCGAGCCCTCGTCGAGGTTGGTGGCCAGCCGCCCGGTGTGCTCGATGGTGGAGCGCAGGTCCGGCCGCGCCTGCTGGAGCAGGCCGGTCAGGTCGCGGGTTGCGCCCGCGATACGCGGCAGCGCGTCGCCGATCGGATCGCGCTCGGCGGCCAAACCACTGATCAGGCGCTGCAATTCGTCGAGCGTGGTGGCGAACTGCTCGCCACGCTGATCGATGGTCTGCAGCACCGTGTTCAGGTTGTTGATCACGTTGCCGATCAACTCGTCGCGGTCGGCCAGCGTCTTCGCGAACGAGCCGCCGCTGTTGAGCAACGAGACCAGCGTGCCGCCCTGGCCCTGGAAAATCTGTAGCAGCGCGCTGGTCAGATCGTTCACCTGCGCCGGATCCAGCCCGCGCAGCAGCGGCCGGAACCCGCCGAGCAGCATGTCCAGGTCGAGCGCGGGCGCCGTCTTGTCCGGGCCGATGGTGCCGCCGTCGCGCAGCACCTCGGTCGAGCCGGGGCCCTCCAGCAGCTCCAGATACCGGTCACCGACCAGGTTTTCGTATCTGATCGTGGCACGGGTGCTGGTGAGCAGCCGGTACTTGCGGTCGACATCGAACTCGACGTGCGCGAGGTGGTCCTTGCCCACCTTCACCGAGGAGACCGAACCGACCGGCACACCGGCGATGCGCACCTTCGAGCCGGGCAGCATGCCCGACGAACTGGTGAACACGGCGTGGTAGCCGTACTCCCTGGCGAAGCGCATCTGGCTGAAAACCACCACCAGTCCGGCGAAGACGAGTGCCATCACCAGCGTGAAGATGAGCAGTTTGACGGTCGTCGCGGTGTTCTTCACAGCCTGCCCACCCCCGGCAGCCCGGCGAACAACAGCTGGAATACCTTCGGCGCCTCGTTGGGCTTCGTGAAACCCGTGTTCGGCACGTACGGAGCTCCCTGGTTCGTGTCGGTGACGACATAGTCGGCATGGCTGCCCGGCACCCGATCCAGCACGCCCGCGCACTGCGGACCGCCGGTCGCGTTCACCTTCGGCAGGTCGTCCGGGTACTTGTAGGGCTGCGCGCCGAACATGAAGTTGGTGTTCATCCCGATGCCGGGCAGCTTGCCGCCGAACACATCCTCGGCGAGCGGCATCATCGGGCCGAGGCCGTTGATGATGCAGCCGAGCGCCGGGGCGTACTCGAAAAGCAGGGCCGTCGTGGGGCGCAGCAGATCCAGCGCGGTGCTGAAATCGCCTTCGTTCTCCCGCAATACCGATCCGGTGGTGTCGGCGAGGCCGGTCAGGTTGGCGAGCATGTTGTCCAGGCTCTGCTGCTCGTCGACCAGCGTCTGGCTGGTGCCGGTGGCGTTGTCTACGGTGCGCAGCAGGTCGGGGACGGTGTCGGCGTACAGGTCGGTGACCGCGCCGGTGCGCACCAGATCCTCTTGCAGCGTAGGCAGATACGGGTTGATGTCGCGCAGGTAGGCGTCGCTGCGGGCGAGCAGGTCGCCCAGCTTCTCGCCGCGACCCTGCAGCGCCGTGCCGAGCGCGGACAGAGTCGCGTTCAGCTTCTCCGGCTCCACCTTGGCCAGCACATCGGACAGATGCTGGAACAGCGTGTTGAACTCGACGGTCACGTGCTGCACCGCCACCCGCGCGCCGGGCTGCAGCGACGCCGCCGAAGGCTGTTCGGGCACAGTGAAGTTCACGTACTTCGCGCCGAACACGGTGGTGGAACGGATATCCACGCCCGCGTTGGCCGGAACCAGCTTCAGCTGATCAGGATTGAGCGCGAGCTTCAAGCTGGCGCCGTCGGCGGTCTGATCGATCGCGACCACCCGGCCGATCTCCACTCCGCGCACCTTCACCTTGGCATCGGGATCGAGCACCAGCCCGCTGCGCGGTGCGTCGACCGTGACGGTGGCCGTCGGGGTGAACCCGCCTACGAACATCACCAGTGCGACGGCCACGATCGCGGCCAGCGCGAGCACCATCGCGGCACCGGCCACCTTGTAACCCGCTGCAGCGCGCAATTGCTTCGAATCCGCCATATCGCTTTACCCGGAGAGATGAAAGTTGCCGGAGGTGCCGTAGATGGCCAGCGAGATCAGCAGGGTCACCGTGACCACCGCGACCAGCGAGGCCCGCACCGCATTGCCGACCGCGATGCCGACGCCGACCGGTCCGCCCGCGGCATTGAAGCCGTAATAGGTGTGGATCAGCATGACCGCCAGCGCCATGAAGATCGCCTGGGCGAACGACCAGAGAATGTCGCTCGGGATCAGGAAGGTGGAGAAGTAGTGGTCGTACACGCCGGCCGACTGCCCGTAGATGACCACCGTCGCGAACCGGCTGGCCAGGAACGACGCGATCACCGCCAGCGCGTAGAGCGGCACGATCGCGATCATCCCGGCGAGCACCCTGGTGCCGACCAGATACGGCACCGGCCGGATCGCCATCGACTCCAGCGCGTCGATCTCCTCGGCCACCCGCATCGCGCCCAGCTGCGCGGTCGAGCCTGCGCCGATGGTGGCGGCCAGGCCGATGCCGGAGATCACCGGCGCCGCGATGCGGACATTGATGAAGGCCGCGAAGAAGCCGGTGAGCGCCTCGACGCCGATATTGCCGAGCGAGCTGTAACCCTGCACGGCGATGGTGCCGCCGGCGAACAGCGTGAGGAAGCCGACGATCACCACGGTGCCGCCGATCACCGCCAAAGCGCCGCTGCCCATACTGATTTCGGCGATGAGCCGAATGGTTTCGGTGCGATAGTGCGTCATGGCACGCGGAATAGCGCCCAGGGCCTGTGCGAAGAACACAGCCTGTTTACCGACTGAATCGAGCGAGTCCGACATCCGACGCACCCGTCGCACGGTACGCGGGAAGCGGGATTCGATCACGAAGGCCATGCGGTCACCGCGCCGTGAACTTGATACCAACGGCGGTGACCACCACGTTCACTACGAACAAGGCCATAAAGGCGAAGACGACGGTCTGATTCACCGCATCACCGACACTCTTGGGACCACCTTTGACATTCAGACCCAGATAACAGGCCACCAGCCCGGCGATCAGCCCGAACAATCCGGCCTTCACCTCGGAGATGACCAATTCGGGCAAATGGGTCAGCAGCGTGATGCCGTTGACGAACGCGCCCGGGTTCACGTCCTGCAGAAAGACCGAGAACAGAAATCCGCCGACGATACCGATGGTGCACACCAAACTGTTGAGCATCAGCGCGACGAACATCGACGCGAGCACCCTGGGCACCACCAGTCGTTGCACCGGATTGATGCCGAGCACCCGCATCGCGTCGATTTCCTCGCGAATAGTGCGGGCGCCCAGGTCAGCACAGATGGCGGTGGCGCCGGCTCCCGCGACGATCAGCACGGTGACGATCGGCCCGACCTGGGTGACCGCGCCGAAAGCCGCGCCCGCGCCGCTGAGATCGGCCGCGCCGATCTCGCGCAACAAGATGTTCAGCGTGAAGCTGACCAATACGGTGAATGGAATCGCGACCAACAGCGTGGGCACGATCGAGACGCGGGCGATGAACCAGGACTGGTCGATGAACTCGCGCCATTGAAATGGCCTGCGCACACTGGCTCGCGCTACTTCGGCCGTCAGTTCGAAGAACCCGCCGACTGCCCGCAATGGCACAGCAAGGACCTCGTTCATCTATGAACCTCCTTGCTCAGAACCTGCGTACGCCCTCACGGCACGATTCTTCACCGAGGCCGCACCGCCTCCACGATTAGAACACGTTCACTACGCTGCCGGTAGATGTTTGCCACTTTTGAACTGCACTTTTTCTTTGCATCGGCATATGAATTTGGAACGAGTGTCAGAGATTGATCCCACCTTTGTGCGGTGGCACACGTCTCGACCCCCAATATCTACCAACTGCCCGACCGCTGATCAACAGTTGGACAGCTGATCAGCAGTTTATTGTCAGCGGGGCTTGCAGAAGCCGATCCTCGCTGCGCTTGTTTCACCGTGTCGGATGCACCGCACGGAACTCAGTCGAGATCCAACAGGGTCGAGGCCGAGAAAGTCTGCCCCACAGGGCGTTCGGTGAAATAGCCGCCGAGCGCGCCGGCCAGGTCGCCGACCGACCACGCGCCACCGGCCGCGTCGAACCGCTGCTCGACGACGGGGGCCGCCATGAGCGCCACCATGGCGCCGTAGACCACGAACAGTTGCCCGTTCACCGGGTCGGCGGCGGGCGAGGCGAGGTAGGCGACCAGCCTGGCCACATGATCGGGCGAGAGCGGATCCACCTCGCCTTCCGGTGCCGCGCTGAACACGGCCTCGGTCATCGCGGTCCGCGCGCGCGGCGCGATCGCGTTGGCGCGCACGCCGTATCGGGACAGCGCCCGCGCGGCCGAGAGGGTCAGCGCGGTGATGCCCGCCTTGGCGGCTCCGTAGTTGGCCTGGCCCTCGGGGCCGAGCAAGCCCGCCTCGGAGGAGGTGTTGATCAGCCGGCCGTAGACCGGCGCGCCCGCCGCCTTGGACTTGCCGCGCCAGTACGTTGCGGCGTTGCGGGACAAGAGGAAATGACCGCGCAGGTGGACCGCGACGACGGCGTCGAAGTCCTCGTCGGTCATGTTGAACAGCATCCGGTCCCTGGTGATGCCCGCGTTGTTCACCACGATGTCGACGCTGCCGAAGGCCTCGTCCGCGGTACGGATCAAGGCGTCGGCGGTCGCGCGTTCGGCGATGCTGCCCGCGACGAACTCGGCCTTGGCGCCGAGCGCGCGGATCTCGGCGAGGGTGTCGGACACCGCATCCGATTCCGACAGATCGTTGACCACTACCGAGGCACCTGCCCCGGCCAGCGCGAGCGCTTCGGCCCGCCCCAACCCCGCACCCGCACCGGTGACAATCGCCACCCGGCCCGCAAGACTCACATCATCAACCACGAGCCCGACCCTAGAACGTGTTCCATTCTATGGCAAGGGTCGGTCTCACTGGAGCCGCAAGGCCGCTTTCGGGCATTGCGCCACCGCATCCTCGACGTCGGCCAGCCGGTCCGCCGGAACGTCGGCTTGCAGGATGTGCAACTGGTCCTCGTCATCGAGTTCGAACACGTCGGGGGCGATTCCGACACAGATTCCGTTCGCCTCACACTGATCCAGATCGACGCTGACCTTCATGGGAACTCCTTTACCGCGATCCTTGCCGAAGCCTAACAAGCCGACGCCGCCGCAGGTGGCGCCATCGACCCGATTCACCCCCAATACTGGAACATGTTTCAGTGCATATGCAATGATCGGTGCAACCCACATCGACGAAGGCCTGAGGTATTTGCCATGCGCATTGCGTACACGCCGCAGCAGGAGGAGCTACGCGCGGAGCTGCGCGACTACTTCGCGCGACTCATCACCCCCGAGCGCCGGGCGGCGCTCAGCGCGCAGACCGGCGAGTACGGCCAGGGCAACGTCTACCGCGAGGTCGTGCAGGAGATGGGCCGCGACGGCTGGCTCACCCTGGCCTGGCCGAAGGAGTTCGGCGGCCAGGACCGGCCGACGATGGACCAGCTGATCTTCACCGACGAGGCGGCCATCGCGGGCGCGCCGGTGCCGTTCCTGACCATCAACTCGGTCGCGCCGACGATCATGCACTACGGCAGCGAGGAGCAGAAGCGCTTCTTCCTGCCCAAGATCGCGGCGGGCGAGCTGCACTTCGCCATCGGCTACTCCGAACCCGGCGCGGGCACCGACCTGGCCAGCCTGCGCACCAGCGCAGTGCGCGACGGCGACGACTACGTGATCAACGGCCAGAAGATGTGGACCAGTCTGATCGCGTACGCCGACTACGTCTGGCTCGCGGTGCGCACCGATCCGAATGTCAAGAAGCACAAGGGCATCAGCATGCTCATCGTGCCGACCAGCGCCGAGGGCTTCTCCTGGACCCCCGTGCACACCATGGCCGGGCCGGACACCAGCGCGACCTACTACCAGGACGTGCGGGTGCCCGCGAGCGCCCTGGTCGGTCAGGAAAACGGCGGCTGGGCGCTGATCACCAACCAGCTCAACCACGAGCGCGTCGCGCTCACCTCGGCGGGACCGCTGGGGCTCGCGGTGAGCCAGACCGTCGAGTGGGCCCGCAACACCAAGGCCGCCAACGGTTCCCGCATCATCGACCAGGAATGGGTGCAGCTCAATCTCGCGCGCGTGCACGCCAAGGTCGAGTACCTGAAGCTGCTGAACTGGGAGATCGCCAGCCGGGCCGACGCGGGCGGCGACGCCGCGCCACGGCCGTGGGACGCCTCCACCTGCAAGGTGTACGGCACCGAACTGGCCACCGAGGCGTACCGCTTGCTGATGGAAGTTCTAGGGCCGCAAGCTTATCTGCGCCAGGACTCCCCCGGTGCCGAGCTGCGCGGTCGCCTGGAACGGATGCACCGGGCCGCGCTGATCCTCACCTTCGGCGGCGGCACCAACGAGGTGCAGCGCGACATCATCGCGATGACCGCCCTCAAGCAGCCCGCCGCGGCGCGCTGAGCTGTGTTCGATGGGTGGCGCTCCCGGGGCCCTGCGTGGTTACGCAGGCTACCTCCTCCGGGCCCGTCGCTCGCACCACCAGAAAGCAGGTAGCAGACATGGATTTCACTCCCACCGAAGCCCAGCTCGACCTGGCCCGGTTGACCGGCGAGGTGTGCGGCAAGCTCGTCACCGCCGACCGGCTGCGCGAACTCGACACCGCGGCCGAACGATTCGACGAGGCGCTCTGGGGCTCGCTGGCCGAGACCGGCGTGCTCGCCGCGGCACTGCCCGAGGCTGTCGGCGGCAACGACTTCGGCGTGCTCGAGCAGACCGCAGTGCTGCGTGAGCTCGGCAAGCACGTCGCGGCGGTGCCGTATCTGTGGTCGATCGTGGTCGGCGCGGGTGCGCTGGCTCGATTCGGTGATGCGGCGCAGCAAGATCGGGCGACCCAGGCGGGTGCCGGTCGGGTCATCCTGACGGCCGCGCTCGCGGAGGAACACAACTGGGAGCCGAGCAAGCCCACCACCACCGCCGTCGAGGCGGACGGCGGCTGGCGGCTCACCGGGGCCAAGACCACCGTGCCGTTCGCCGACCGGGCCGACCGAATCCTGGTTCCCGCCACCGTGTCCGGTGCGCCCGCGGTGTTCCTGGTCGATCCGTCGGCGGCGACGGTCACCGCACAGCAGGTGGTCGACCGATCCCCCGAGTACGCGATCGAATTGACCGACACCCCAGCCGAATTGGTCGGCACCGTCGAGAACGGCGCGGAAATCCTGGACTGGATGCTCATCCGCGCCTGGCTCGGCCTCAGCGCCCTGCAACTCGGCACCCTGGAACGCGCACTCGACCTGGTTGCCGAATACGCCCGCGAGCGGGAACAATTCGGCAAGGCCGTCGGCAGCTTCCAAGCCGTGGCCCAGCGCCTCGCCGACGCCTACATCGACGTCCAGGGGCTGCGCCTCGCCGTCACCCAGGCCGCCTGGCAGCTCTCCGAGGAGCTGCCCAGCGCCGAAGCCGTGCACACCGCCAAATTCTGGGCCGCCGACGCGGGGCACCGGGTGGCGCACACCGTCGTGCACGTGCACGGTGGCGTCGGTATCGACCGCGACCACATCGTGCACAACTACTTCACCGCTGCCAAGCACAATGAGTTCGCACTGGGCGGCGGCACCGATCACCTGCGCGCCCTCGGTGCGCACCTGGCCGCTTCCTGATCGAACGCAGTACCCATTCGGCCCGCCGGTTCGACCGGCGGGCCGAATTCTGTACCCATCCAAATCAGGTGTTGCGCCGAATGCCGGTGAGGTGTCGACGTTCGGAGCGGGTCTCCGCCGCGAACAGGGCACCGCTACCCACATCGGTACCTGAAGTCCTGGAGGGCTACTTGGCGGCACGACGATCGACACTCGCGGTTTCGGCCGCGGCCCTATTTCTGAGCTGCATGGGTGGGATAGGCGATGCCCATGGCCAACCGGTGAGTAGAACGGCCGCCGCGCTCATCACCCAGGCCGAGGCACGCACTGCCAGCGCCAATGCTCGCGGCGCCTCCGCATTCGAAGCGGTAGCCGGCATCACCACCAACGAGCCGGTGACGTACACGCAGGAGGTTCGGCCGGTAGCCGTCGAAGAAATCCAGTTCCGGCCCTCGTTGCCCGCCGCGGGCAAGGCCACTGCGATTGCCGCCCAGGCCGCCACCGCAGCCCTCGCGACCATCGACGAGCTCCCGAATCCGCCGAAGAACGTCCGGCTCACCGCGGCAGCGGCACAACAAGCCGCGGTGAAAGCCGCGGCGGCACCGGCCGATGTCAAACTCGCGAACCTCGCCGCGGCGGCGGAGAACGCAGCCCTCGAAGCCAGTTCCGCCGCCTTCGGCACCACCGCGACCAAGGTCGAGTGGATCCGGACCGGCTAGCCCTGCGCCTGCCGGAGTCGAAACCGGCCCGAACGAATCGGCCCCGTCGGTCTCACCGGCGGGGCCGACTTTCGTCCGCCTATTCGTCCTTCGCCGACGTGAGGTATCGCTGGAGCGTGGGGGCGATTTCGGCGATCAGTTCGTCTCGGGTGAAGGCGACGACCGGCGGGATGCGCAGGACGTAGCGACAGAGGGCCAAGCCGAGGAGTTGGGTGACCACGAGGCCGCTGCGGTGGGGGGCGTCGGCGGGGTCGCCGAAGCGCAGGACGGCGGGCAGGACCTGCTGGGCGAAGACCGCGCGGAAGCGTTCGGTGACGGCGTCGTCGGTGACAGCCGATCGCAGCAGGGTCAGCATGACCTCGTTGCCGGGAGGTTCTTCCCAGAGGGCGAGGAAGCGGCGCACCAGTAGTTCACCGAGCGAGTCCCGGTCGGCGGCGGCCAGGTCGGGCAGGGCCAGATCGATGTCGACGGCGGCGGCGAACAGGCCGTCCTTGCTGCCGAAGTAGCGCATGACCATGGACGGGTCGATGGCCGCGTCCGCCGCGATGGCACGGATGGTCGCCTTGCCGTAGCCCTCCGCGGCGAATCGGGCGCGGGCGGCGTCGAGAATCGCCGCGCGGGTCGCGTCGGAGCGGCGTGCAGGCGGTTGATCAGGCACGGTCGTCATGCCAACAAGTGTAGGCCAACAACTGTTGACTTACGAAACGCGGCGACTTACGGTTATGCCAACAAGCGTTGGCCCACAGATGTTGACTTCAGGAGTTCCCATGAACACCACCCCGCTGCCGGACACCACCTCCGTCCTGATCGTCGGTGCGGGCCCCGCCGGGCTCACCGCGGCGATCACGCTGGCCGACGCGGGCGTCGATTTCGTCCTGCTCGATCGGCTTGCCGAGGGCGCCAACACTTCTCGCGCCGCCGTCGTGCACGCCAGGACCCTCGAGGTGCTGCACGAGCTCGGCATCGCCGAGGAGCTCATCGCGAAAGGCATTGTGGTGCCGCGGTTCACCGTGCACGACGGCCCCCGCACGCTGGCGACCATCCGGTTCGACGGGCTCCCCACGCCGTACCCCTACACCCTGATGACGCCGCAGGACACCACCGAGGCGGTGCTGCTCGCCCGACTGCACAAGGCGGGCGGCGAGGTGCGGCGGCCGTATCAGGTCACCAGCCTGGTCAACGAAAATGACGGCGTGACTGTCGAATACACCGATGGCAACGGCGCTGCCGGCACACTGCGCGCCGGCTATGTCATCGGCGCCGACGGCATGCACAGTGTCGTCCGCGAGCAGGCGGGCATCGAATTCGCCGGCGACACCTACCCGGCATCTTTCGTCCTGGCCGACGTCCGGATGGACTGGCCGATCGCCCGAAACGAAGTGGCGCTTCACCTTTCGCCCGAGGGTGTCACGGTCGTCGCACCGTTGCCGGACTCAGCCGAACAAAACCGCTACCGCGTAGTCGCCACCCTCGATGATGCACCCGAGCACCCGACCCGCGACGACATCCAAACCGTGCTCGACACCCGCGGCCCCGGCGGCGACGTCAAAGTCAGCGAGGTGCTGTGGAGCTCACGCTTCCGCGTGCACCACCGCGTCGCCGCCCACTACCGCGCCGGCCGAATCCTGGTCGCAGGCGACGCCGCCCACGTGCACAGCCCCGCAGGCGGCCAGGGCATGAACACCGGCATCCAAGACGCCGCCACCCTCGGCCCCCTCCTCGCCCGAGTCCTCGCCGGCGAACCCGACACCCTCCTCGACACCTACGAAACCACCCGCCGCCCAATAGCCCTCGGCGTCGTGGCCTTCACCGACCGAATGACCCGCATGGCCACCCTCCGCCCCCGCCCCGCCCGCACCCTCCGCAACCTCGCCATCGCCACCCTCACCCGCATCCCCACCTTCCGCACCGCCCTAGCCCACCGCCTCGCCGAACTCCCCAACCGCTGAACATCAGCGGTCTCGCCGGGCGGCTAACTGAACTACTTCAGAACTTCCCGTAGGATGGGTGTATGAGCTCCAAGACGTTCCCGTTCAGCGACCTGATTCGTAAACAGACCTCGGTCTTTCCTGCGCTCGATGACGCCGACGTGATCCTGGAGCGCCGCGACGCCGAGAATCTGGTGCTGTCGCGGTCCGAGCGGTTCGAGGCGAAAGAGACCGCGATCCGGCTGCTCGCCAGGACCATCGCGATCATCGCGAAGACGAATCGCAGCCTGGCTGAGGAAGTGTTCTCCGAAGAGCTGCCCTGGTTGAAGTGGCTACCCAACACCGGGCGCACCGAGGCCATCAAGGAACTCCTCGATCACCTGATCGCCGGGGCCGACACCGGCCTGTTCACCCCGTTCGCCCGCGACCTGGTCGCCTGGCAGCACACCGCCGAGATCTACGCCCAGCCAGAATTGGCGCGCCGCCTCGCCGGCCCCTTCGAGCCCAGCGAGTTCACCGAGGTGGCCCGCCCCGGCGGTGCCGAATGAAGCTTCGCAAGGGCGACGAGGTTCCCCGCCCGCGCCCATGGCGGGTAGTAGTGCACAACCTCGATGCAGCGAAGGGCTGGGCCGAACTGCTGGCGCAGGCTCCCGGCAATCTCGATCGTGCCTGGGTCGACATCACCAGCGACCCACGCAGCGTCGCGAACCCGTCCCGGCAGCATCGACTCAAATTCGAGTTGAAGTCGATCAAAATGGGCGGTGCCGAACTGGAGCAATGGCAGTACGAGATCACCGGCGGTGGCCGGATCTGGTACGCGATCGCCGACGAGGAACGAACCCTGTACCTGACACTCGCAGGCACCGGACACCCTCGCCAGACCGACCGTCGACGCTAGCCCCAGCGACCGGGGCGCGACTTCCGAAGGGCCGCTACATGATTCGCAGCGGTTTTTAGTGTAGCCAGACTTACTTGCTGCTCGACTCGGCATGCTCGTCGGCGGCGCGGGGTTCGACCCTCGTCGCTCGACATCCGGGCGGACCGAAGGTCGTTATTGGATACCGGCTTTCGCCTGGATGATGTCGCCGTTGGTGAAGTCGACCTGGCGTTGGGCGTTGGACAGGGCGGTCACTACACAGGTGCCGAAGGGGCCGGTTCTGTCGAACAAGGTTGCGCTGCCGACTGCTACACCGTCGGTGCTGAGGTGGCTGTCGGCCTCTACGCCGACCTCGGAACCCACGGGCAGACGGGCCAGCGCCAGTGTCATGTCGGTGTTGATGAAGCCGACGCCGGCGCTGCCCCAGTTGGTCATCAGACTGGTGGCCTCGCCGATGACCACGGCACCGACGAAGGGTGAGGGTGGTTCGCCCTCGAGCACCCGCATCGGTGCCTGCCACATGCGCTTTCGACTGTTGTTCTGGTGCTCGCCGATCTCGGGCGACCAGCCCTCGGCGTGCGCGTCACTGCCCCACAGCGGACGCGTGGGTTCGGTGGCGACCGGCACCGACGGGGGCCGGGGCACCTCCGCCCGCGTCCACAACTGCCCCGGCGGCTGGGCCGACCGCTCGAGGAAGACGACCGTCGCCCGCGCCACGTCCACACCGTCCTGCATCAACGCGGCATCGGCGACGCGGATCCGCCGCCCGTCCCGAACCAGCTCCGTGACCACGGTCAGCGGTTTGGCGAGCGTGGGCCGGAACAGATCCACGGTCAACCTGGCGGGCAGGAAGCCCGCCGAACCATGGTGCTGCTCCAGTGTTCTGGCCAGCAGCCCACAGACGGCGGGTCCATTGACCATCGTCGGCGACCAGGCGCTCGCGGCGAACGGCAGCGGCTCGAAGCCGCGCGCCGTCTCCTCGAAGAACCCGTAACGGACCGCCACGTCGATCCCCTGTTCCCCGGCGTCCTACTTGCTGCTCGCCTCGGCGTGCTCGTCGGCGGGGCGGGATTCGGTTTGGGACTTGGCCCAGCGGTAGTCGGGCTTGCCTGCGGGGGAACGCTTGATCTCGTCTACGAACCAGAGGCTGCGGGGGAGTTTGTAGGGGGCTATTTCTTTGGTCAGGAAGGGGCGGAGTTCTTCGATGGTGGGGTGGTTTTCGCCGCGGCATTGCACGACGGCGACTACACGTTGGCCCCAACGCTGGTCTTCTACGCCGACGACGAGGGCGTCGAAGATTTCCGGGTGGGTTTTGAGGGCGCCTTCGACTTCTTCGGGGTAGATCTTCTCGCCACCGCTGTTGATGCTGACCGAGCCGCGGCCCAGCATGGTGACCGTGCCGTCTTCCTCGACCCTGGCGTAGTCGCCGGGAATGGCGTAACGAATCCCGTTGAACACCTTGAAGGTTGCCGCGCTCTTGGCTTCGTCCTTGTAGTAACCGAGCGGGATGTGCCCGCTGCGGGCGAGGAGGCCGACCTGGCCGGAGCCGGGTTCCACCGGGTTGCCTTGCTCGTCGAGCACCTGGGTGGAGGCATCGATCTTCACCCGCGGTCCGCCGGTGTGGTTCACACCCTTGGCGACGATCGACAGCCCGCCGAAACCGGTCTCCGAGGAGCCGATGGAGTCCGAGATCAGCCGGTTCGGCAGCAGCTCTACGAACTGGTCCTTGAGCGCGGGCGAGAAGAGTGCGGCACTGCTCGCCATCACGTAGAGGCTCGAAAGGTCGTACGGCTGACCGGTTTCCGGGTTGCCCTCGATGAGCGCGTCCAGCATCGGCCGCGCCATGGCATCGCCGGTGATGAAGATGAGGTTGATCTTGTGGCGGTCGATCGCCTGCCACACGCCGTGCCCGCTGAACTCGGGCAGCATCACGGCTTTACCGCCGTCGAACAGGCTGTGGAACGTGGCGGTCTGCGAGCCGCCGTGGATCATCGGCGGAATCGGGAACCGCACCATCTGCGGGTTGTTGGCGGCACCGGTCTTGGACTGCTGCCATTCGTCCTCGATGGGTTCGCCGGTGATGAAGTTGATGCCGCCGCCGAGCACCCGCCACCAGTCCTCGTGCCGCCACATCACGCCCTTGGGCAGCCCGGTGGTGCCGCCGGTGTAGAGCATGAAGATGTCGTCGGGCGAGCGGGGACCGAAGTCCCGTTCCCCGGACGAGGCGGCCAGCGCGGTCTCGTATTCGACCGAATCCGCTGCGGTCGCAATGCTGCCGGTCGTATCGTCGTCGACGACGAGAACCGTCTTCAGCTGCGGGGTGTTCGGCCGGACCCCGGCCACCCGATCGCTGTAGCGGCGCTCGTGGATCAGCGCGACCATGTCCGAATTGTCGAAGATGTATTGCAACTCGTTCTCGACGTACCGGAAGTTCACATTGATCATCACCGCCCGCGCCTTGAACACCGCGACCATCGCCTCGACGGCCTCGATCGTGTTGCGCGAGTAGATGCCGACCTTGTCCCCCGGCTGCACACCGTGTTCGAGCAGGTAGTGAGCCAACTTGTTGGCGCGCTCCTCCAGCTGTGCGTAGGTCACCTCGCGGCCGTCGTCAGCGAGCGCGACGCGGTCGGGCATCAGGTCGATGGCGTGTTCGACAAGGTCCGCTATGTTGTAGCTCACAGGCTAAAAATAGAACGTGTTACTGTTCCTGGCAAGGCTTGAAAGTCAGGAGATCTGCTAATGCCGCACTGCCTCGTTGAGAAACGCGACCATGTCCTCATCGTCACGATGAATCGCCCCGAGGCGCGCAACGCGCTCTCGGCGGAGATGATGGCGATCATGCGCGACGCCTGGGATCAGGTGGACAGCGATCCGGACATCAGGGTGGCCATTCTGACCGGCGCGGGCGGCGCGTTCTGTGCGGGCGCGGACCTCAAGGCGATGACCGCGCAGCACCCCGGCGATTCGTTCGCCGGCGGCGGCTGGGACCTGTCGAAGATCGAGGCGCTGCTCAAGGGCCGCAGGCTCACCAAGCCGCTGATCGCCGCGGTCGAGGGCCCGGCCATCGCGGGCGGCACCGAGATCCTGCAGGGCACCGATATCCGGGTGGCCGGCGAGAGCGCGAAATTCGGTGTGTCCGAGGCACGCTGGGGCCTGTTCCCGCTCGGCGGCTCCGCGGTGCGCCTGGTCCGCCAGATTCCGTACACCGTCGCCGCGGACATCCTGCTGACCGGCAGGCACGTCACCGCCGCCGAGGCCAAGGAGATTGGGCTGATCGGGCACGTCGTCCCGGATGGCAGCGCGCTGGACAAGGCCCTCGAACTCGCCGCGCAGATCGCCGCCAACGGCCCGCTGGCCGTGCAGGCCATCCTGCGGACCATCCGGGAGACCGAGGGCATGCACGAGGAAGAGGCGTTCCAGATCGACGCGAAGCTCGGCATGGCCGTGTTCCGCTCGACCGATGCCAAGGAGGGCCCGAAGGCCTTCGCGGAGAAGCGCAAACCGACCTTCACCGGCAGCTGAGACCACGCCGCCCCCGGCACCTTCGGGTACCGGGGGCGGCTCATGCCGGGCTCAATTACCCGGGTAGTCCATCCAGAACGGCTCCCACTGGTGGCCGTCCGGATCGAGGAAGGTGCGGCTGTACATGCCGACCTGCGCCTCCTGCGCGCGCTTGTCCTCGCTGATCTCCTCGGTGCCACCCGCGCTGAGCGCCGCGGCTGCGAGCGCGTCCACCTCGGCGCTGCTGGTGAGCGCCAATCCGTAAGTGGCGCCGATCTTCTCGGTGGTGTCCGCGACCTGGCGCTTGCTGAAGTTGGTGAAGAACTGTCTGGTCAGCAGCATGAGGCAGATATTGTCGTCGATCACGATGCAGGCCGCGTTGTCGTCGCTGAACTCCTGGTTGACCTTCCAGCCGAGCGCCTCGTAGAAGTTCTTCGACCGGTTCAGCTCGGCGACGGGTAGGTTGAGAAAAATCATCCGGCTGGTCATGTCACGACACCTTTTCGTAGTCCGCCTGTTTAGTTGCGCAGAAATAAGGACGAGGCCCGGCCGCCGAACTCATCGCTCGCCCCCACAGCTGTGACCACCCGCACCCGGCACCGCGCGCGTTGATCTTGCTTGTGCTGGTAGCAAGCTTTCGGGTCTGGGATGTGTCGGTGGGCTGTGGCATGGTGACATCCATGAACGACCCGTCCGGCCACTCCGCCGGCCTTGCTCCCGACGTGCTCGAGTCTTTCGAGAAGCACCGCCGGGAATTGTGCGCCTACGCCTACCGCATGCTCGGTTCGTCTTTCGAAGCCGAGGACGCCGTCCAGGAAACCTTCACCCGCGCGTGGAAGTCCTACGACTCGTTCGAGGGACGCGCGAGCCTGCGCTCCTGGCTGTATCGAATCGCCACCAATGTCTGCCTGGACATGCTCGACGGCCCGCAGCGGCGAGCCAGGCCGATGGACCTGAACGGTCCGTCGCGGCCGGATTCACCACTGCCCGCGCCGCAGCCGGACTACGTCTGGATCGAGCCGATCCCGAACGCCCTGGCCTTCGGCGCCGACCCGGCCGAGCACGCCTCGGCCAAGGACACGCTGCGCCTGGCGTTCGTCGCGGCCTGCCAGCACCTACCCGCCACCCAGCGCGCGATCCTGATCATGCGCGAGGTGCTGCGGTTCTCCGCCAACGAGACCGCCGAAGCCCTGACCATGTCCCCCGCGTCGGTGAACAGCGCGCTGCAACGCGCCAGGGCCACCATGTCGAAGGTGCAGCCGAGCACCGCGGACAACTACGACGAGTCGAACGAGGACCAGCGCAAGCTGGTCGACAACTTCGTCAAGGCGTTCGAGGCCTACGACATGGACACCCTCACCACGCTGCTCAAAACCGATGTGGCGCTGTCCATGCCGCCGATCGAGTTCTGGGTGTCCGGTCCGGCGAACGTGGCCGCGTTCATGCTCGGCCACGGCGCAGGCTGCCGCGACTCCCGCCTGGTCCGCCTGGACGGCGCCAACGGCAACCCCGCCTTCGGTCACTACAAGCCCAGCGGCGAGCCGGGCGTGTGGCTCCCGTGGTCGATCACCGTGCTGGAGCTCGACGGCAACGAGGTTGCGGGCATGAGCTTCTTCCTCGACACGGAGAAGCTGTTCCCGTTGTTCGGGCTGGCACCGGAGTTGCGCGAAGCGGTCTGACCGCCCCCGCCCGCCCCGGAAGGTTTGCTAGGCAAAGAAGGCGCTATGCGCCCGGAGCTGGGCGGCGTGGAAGGGTGTGCACACCTTTTGTGTCAGGGTGTGCGGCAAGCAGATACGAATCGAGCAGAGTCATATGGTCGCTACCTGATCTTGGGTAGCGACCATATGACTGTGTCTGCCTCCTAGGAGGCGGGGACGTACCGCTCGCGGAGCTTGCGCTTGTACAACTTCCCGTTGGGGTCGCGGGGCAGCTCGGGCAGGTAGTCGACCGACTTGGGCATCTTGTACTTCGCCAATTGGGTTGCGGCGAAGGCGAGCAGCTCGGCGGTGAGCTCGTCGGTGCCCTCGATGCCTTCGGCGGGCTGGACGACGGCCTTGACCTCGGCGCCCCAATCCGGGTGCGGGATACCGAAGACCGCGACGTCGGCGACCTTGGGGTGGGTGATCAGGACGTTCTCGATCTCGGCGGGGTAGATGTTCACCCCGCCGGACAGGATCAGGTCGGAGCGGCGGTCGTGCAGGTAGAGGTAGCCGTCCTCGTCGAGGTGGCCGATGTCGCCGACGGTGAACAGGTCGCCGACGCGCGAATCCTCGGTCTTGGCCTTGTCGTGGTGGTACTCGAAACTCGAAGCGCCCATCCGCATATAGACCAGGCCGGGCTCACCGGCGGGTACCTCCGAGCCGTCCTCCTCGCTGAGCACCTTGATCACCGACCACGGCCACGCCTTGCCTACCGAGCCCGGCTTCTGCAGCCACTCGGTCCCGTTGATCACCGTGCCGCCGCCCTCGGTGGCCGCGTAGTACTCGGTGACCGTCGGGCCCCACCACTCGAGCATCTTCCGCTTGGTCTCCTGCGGGCAGGGCGCGGCACCGTGCACCATGCTGCGCAGCGAGGACACGTCGTACTTGGCGCGCACCTCCTCGGGCAGCGCCAGCAGCCGATGGAACTGGGTGGGCACCATGTGGCTGTGCGTCACCCGGTACTTGTCGATCAGCCGCAGCATTTCCTCGGCGTCCCAGCGATCCATCAGAACGAGCTTGTGCCCCAACTGAATCGAGATGGTCGCGAAGTTCAGCACCGCGGTGTGATAGAGCGGCGACCCGCAGATGTGCACATGATCGTCGTACGGCGCGAGCCCGAACAGGCCGAAGAACGCATTGGTGTGCGGCGGAACGACATCCGGGTCGGCGCCGGTGAGCGGGCGGCGAACGCCCTTGGGGCGCCCGGTGGTTCCGGAGGTGTAGAGCATCGGCGCGCCGGTGCTGCGGTCGGCCGGTCGCCCGGTGTCCGCGGCGCCCAGCCAGGCCACCGATTTGAAGCCGTCGATCTCACCCACCGAAAAGCGCGCCGCAGCAGGCAATCCCGCCTCATCGGCGGCGGCCTTGGCGGTGGCGGCGAAGCGATCGCTGGCCAGGAACGCCTTGGCCTCACTGTCCTGCAGGATGTAGGCGACCTCCGGGCCGGTGAGGTGCCAGTTCACCGCGACGATGTACAGCCCGGCCTGGTACGCCGCGAAGTAGGCGGCGATCGCCTCGACGCAGTTGTGCACCATGCTCACCAGCACGTCGCCGGTTTCCAGACCGAGGCCGCGCAGGCCGGTGGCGTAGCGGTTGGCGAGGGTGGCCAATTCGCGATACGTCACCTCCCGGCCCGCCGGATCGACCATGGCGATCCGATCGGGTTCGGCTTCGGCAATGTTCCACAGACCGAGAATTTTCACTGACTCCTGCGTCGTCATCTTACTGAATCTAGAACGTGTTCTACATATCGACAAGGGGTGCGAGACGACGTAATTGCGCGACATCCGAAACCGACACCAACATCATGGTGACTCCGGCCGCCGACCAGACCCCGAGTTGCTTACGGACATGCTCTTCGTCGCCGATGATCGCGGTGTCCAGAATCAGCTCGTCCGGCACCGCGGCCGCCGCCTCGGCCTTCTTGCCCGCCTGGAACAGGCTGCCGATCTCGTCGACCTCCCGCTCGTAGCCCATCCGCCGATAGACCTGGGCGTGAAAATTCTGCTCCGGCGCGCCCATGCCGCCGATGTAGAGCGCCATGATCCAGCGCATCCGCTCGAGCTCGCTCGCGGCGTCGTCGGTGATCACCACCTGACAGCTCGCGGCGATCTCGAAGTCCGCGCGCGACCGGCGCGCACCCGCCCTGGCAAAACCCTCGTCGAGCCAGTCGTTGTACATGTTCGCCAGCCGCGGAGCGTAGTAGATGGCGAGCCAGCCGTCCGCGATCTCGGCGGTGAGCGCCACATTCTTGGGGCCTTCCGCGCCGAGCCAGATCGGCAAATCCGCACGTAGCGGGTGCACGATCGGCTTGAGCGGCTTGCCGAGCCCGGTCGATCCCGGCCCGCTGTAGGGCAGCGGGTAGTGCGGCCCGTCATTGGTGACCGGCACCTGTCGCTCCAGAATCCGCCGGATGATCCCGACGTACTCCCTGGTGCGCTGCAACGGCTTGGCGAACGGCTGCCCGTACCAGCCCTCTACCACCTGCGGCCCGGAAACCCCCAGCCCGAGAATCGCGCGGCCGCCGCTCAGATGATCGAGCGTGAGCGCGTGCATCGCGGTCGCGGCGGGCGTGCGCGCCGACATCTGCACCACCGACGTACCGAGGCGCACCCGCTCCGTGGACGAACCCCACCAGGTCAGGGGCCCGAAGGCGTCGGATCCCCACGATTCGGCGGCGAATACCGCATCGAACCCGGCGTCCTCGGCCGCCACCACCAACTCCCCCGCATTCCCCGGCGGCTGCGCCATCCAGTACCCGAGCTGCAATCCGAATTTCATGCTCCAACCTTCCTACCTCGGAGCCGCTGGCACAGCCCGTCACCGACACCGCATCTTGCCAGCAGAATAAGAACCTGTTCTACTCGACATTGTGACTCAGGGGAATACCGCATCCGGCGTAATCGCGGATGAGAGAGGGTCGGAATTGAACGCCGCACCTGATGTGCTCAGCGCGCCCCTACGGGTGCGATTCGACTACACGCGGTCCGTGGGACCGACGATCGGCACCTTCTTGACCAAACTGCGCGACCGCAAGATCGTCGGGGTGCGCGGGTCGGACGGCCGGGTGCTGGTGCCACCGCCGGAATACGATCCGATCACCGCGGATCCGCTCAGCGAGTTCGTCGACGTCGCCGCGGTCGGCACCGTCGAATCCTGGACCTGGGTGCGCGAGCCGCTGCCCGGGCAGCCGTTCGACCGGCCGTTCGCCTGGGCACTGATCCGGCTGGACGGCGCGGACACCGCGCTGCTGCACGCGGTCGACGTCGCCACGCCCGAGGACATGCGGACCGGCATGCGGGTAGCGGTGCGGTGGGCCGCCGAGACCACCGGAACCATCCACGACATCGCCTGCTTCGAGCCCGGTGAAAAGTCCGACAGCACCGCGGCCGCCGTCGACGGCGAGCCGATCACGATGCTCACCACCCCGGTCGACCTGGCCTACAAGCACACCGCCTCCCCGCAGGAGACCGTCTACCTGCGCGGACTCGCCGAGGGCAAGCTGCTCGGCGGGCGCACCGACGCCGCCGGCAAGGTGTACTTCCCGCCGCGCGGGGCGAACCCGACCGACGGCAGGCCCACCGACGAGGTCGTCGAGCTGCCCGACCGCGGCACGGTCACCACGTTCTGCATCGTGAACGTGCCGTTCCTGGGTCAGCGGATCAAGCCGCCGTACGTCGCGGCCTACGTGCTGCTGGACGGCGCGGACATCCCGGTGCTGCATCTCGTACTCGGTTGCGAGGCAAGCGAAGTGCGGATGGGCATGCGCGTGGAGGCGGTATGGAAGCCGCGCGAGGAGTGGGGCTATGGGCTGGAGAACGTGGACCACTTCCGCCCCACCGGCGAGCCGGATGCCGACTACGAGACCTACAAGCACCACCTCTGAGAGAGGCGCACGTTGACTGACAACGGAACCGACATCGCGGTCGTGGGTTTCGCCCACGCGCCGCACGTGCCGGAGACCTTCGGCACCACCAATGGCGTGGAGATGCTGGTGCCCTGCTTCCAGCAGCTCTACCGCCAGCTCGGCATCACCAAGTCCGACATCGACTTCTGGTGCTCAGGCTCCTCGGATTACCTTGCCGGGCGCGCCTTTTCGTTCATCTCCGCAATCGATGCGATCGGCGCGGTACCGCCGATCAACGAATCGCACGTAGAGATGGACGCGGCATGGGCGCTGTACGAGGCGTGGGTGAAACTGCGCTCGGGACAGGCGGAGACGGCGCTGGTGTACGGCTTCGGTAAATCATCGGCGGGCACGCTGCGCCAGGTGCTCACCATGCAGCTGGATCCGTACCTGGTGACGCCGCTGTGGCCGGACGCCTGGTCCATCGCCGGCCTGCAGGCCAGGGCCGGGCTGGACGCGGGCCGCTGGACCGAACGCGATATGGCGGCAGTGGCCGCGGACGCGTTAGCTGCCGGCGGCCGGGCGACACCGGCCGAAAGCCTGCTCGACGCACCGTATATCGCCGATCCACTGCGCGCCCACGACGTCGCCCCGATCACCGACGGCGCCGCCGCGATCGTGCTCGCCATCGGCGACCGGGCCCGCGAACTCTGCGAGCGCCCCGCGTGGATCACCGGCATGGCGCACCGGGTGGATACGCCGATGCTCGGCGCGCGCGACCTCACCGTCTCTCCCTCCACATCGGCTGCCGCACAGGCGGTTACCGGTGGCGACGCCCACTTCGACGTGGCCGAGTTGCACGCGCCGTTCAGTCATCAGCAGCTGATCCTCGCCGAGGCCATCGGCCTGAAGAACGGCACCAAGGTGAACCCTTCGGGCGGTGCGCTCGCCGCGAACCCGATGTTCGCCGCCGGGCTGGAGCGGATCGGCTTCGCGGCCAACGCGATCATGGACGGCTCGGCGAATCGCGCACTCGCGCACGCCACCAGTGGGCCCGCGTTGCAGCAAAACCTTGTGACAGTACTGAATTCGGAGGCGAGCCGATGAGCTTTCCGGCTGCGGTGCTCGGCACCGGACAAACCCATCACGTGACGAAAAGAACCGATGTATCGATGGCGGGCATGTGCCGTGAAGCCATTGATCGCGCACTCGTCGACGCCGGCCTCACCATCGCCGACATCGACGCGGTGGTGGTCGGTAAGGCGCCGGACCTGTTCGAGGGCGTCATGATGCCCGAGCTGTATCTCGCGGATGCGTTGGGCGCCACCGGAAAACCGCTGTTGCGCGTGCACACCGCCGGTTCGGTCGGCGGCTCCACCGGCGTGGTCGCCGCCAATCTGGTGCAGGCCGGTGTGCACAAGCGCGTCCTCGCGATCGCGTGGGAAAAGCAGTCGGAGTCGAATGCCATGTGGGCGTTGTCGATTCCGGTGCCGTTCACCATGCCGGTCGGCGCGGGCGCGGGCGGCTACTTCGCCCCGCACGTGCGTTCCTACATCCGGCGCTCCAACGCGCCGAGCCACATCGGCGCGATGGTCGCGGTCAAGGATCGGCGCAACGGCGCCAAGAACCCGCTGGCGCACCTGAAACAGCCGGACATCACGCTGGAATCGGTGCTGGCCTCGCAAATGCTGTGGGACCCCATCCGTTTCGACGAGACCTGCCCGTCCTCGGACGGCGCGTGCGCCATCGTGCTCGGCGACGAAGAGGCGGCGACCGCCGTCGAGGCCACCGGCAAGAAGGTCGCGTGGGTGCACGGCACCGCGATGCGCACCGAGCCGACCACCTTCGCCGGACGCGATCAGGTGAACCCGCAGGCCGGCCAGGATGCCGCGGCCGCGCTGTGGAAAGCCGCCGGGATCAGCGACCCGCTCAGCGAGATCGACGTGGCGGAGATCTATGTGCCGTTCTCCTGGTTCGAACCGATGTGGCTGGAAAACCTCGGCTTCGTGCCGCAGGGTGACGGCTGGAAACTCACCGACAAGGGCGAGACCGAGATCGGCGGCATTCTGCCGGTCAACCCGTCCGGCGGGGTGCTCTCCTCCAACCCGATCGGCGCGTCGGGGCTCATCCGATTCGCCGAGGCGGCCAAGCAGGTCATGGGCCGGGCCGGCGCCTACCAGGTCGAGGGTGCGCGTAAAGCCTTCGGCCACGCCTATGGTGGCGGGTCCCAGTACTTCTCGATGTGGGTGGTCGGGGCTGATAAGCGATGACCCCGCTGAAGTTCACCCTCGGCATCGCGCTGAGCCCACTGGACCAGCTGCCCGAGCTGGCGAAAACCGCTGAGGAGTGCGGGTTCTCGTCGATCGCGCTGCCGGACTCGCTGTTCTACATGAAGTCCGCGGCGGCGAAGTACCCGTATACCGCCGACGGGAGCCGGTTCTGGGGTCCGGAGACACCCTGGGTCGACCCGCTCATCGGGGCGACCGCGATGGCGATGGTGACCAGTCGGATCCGGTTCTATACCAACGTGCTCAAGCTCGGGTCGCGTAACCCGCTGCTGCTGGCCCGCCAGGTCGGGTCGGTGGCCAACCTTTCCGGCAACCGCTTCGGCTTCGGTGTGGGAATCGGCTGGGCGCCGGAGGAATTCGAGTGGTGCGGGGTGCCCTACGCCCGCCGCGGCGCGCGGGTCGACGAGATGATCGAGGTCATCAAGCTGGTGCTGGGCGGCGGCATGGTCGAATTCCACGGCGAGTTCTTCGATTTCGATCAACTGCAGGTCAGCCCGGCCCCGACCGAGCCGGTGCCGTTCTACGTCGGCGGCCACACCGAGGCCGCGCTGCGGCGGGCGGCCCGGGTGGGCGACGGCTGGACCTCGGCGATGATGACCTACGACGAGCTGTGCCACACCATCGGCAAGCTCGACGCGCTGCGCGCCGAATTCGGGCGCGGGGACCAGCCGTTCGAGCTCCAGGCGGTGTGCGTCGACCGGTTCGGCCGATCCGGCTATCAGGATCTCGCGAACGCGGGCGTGACCGACGCCATCGTGGTGCCCTGGCTCTTCGACGGCATCGGCTTCGACGGCGAACTCGCCGCCAAACAGGACTCGCTGCGCCGATTCGCCGCGGCGAACATCGAAGCACCGATCGTCGCGGAGGTATCGGCATGACAACCGACCATCCGGCGCGGACTGCCGGGCTCGCGTCCCAGGCCGCGGTGCGGGCCAGGGACAAGGCGGCGTGGGTCGCACTGTTCGCCGAGGACGGCATTGTCGAAGACCCCATCGGCCCTTCGGGTTTCGACCCGGAGGGCAAGGGGCACCGCGGCAAGGAGGCGATCGCGGCGTTCTGGGACAAGGCGATCGCACAGACGGAGTCCATCGAGTTCCTGTTCGGCGACTCGTTCGCGTGCGGGAACGAGATCGCGTTCACCGGGACCATCCGCAGCACCCTCGGCGGCCATCAGATCGACGCCGACGGTGTCTTCACCTACCGGGTCGACGACTCCGGCAAAATCGCTGCGCTGCGGGCATTTTGGGAGGTCGAACGCGCGATGTCCACCGCGAAGAAGGTCGGCTGAGCGCACCGCAACGGCCGAAGGGCCCTCGCACCGGATGAAATCTTCAGTGCGAGGGCCCTTTTCGAGGTACCGGCCTCAGTGCGTGACGGGACAGCCCTTGAAGTCGACCGGGAATTCCTTGATCCCGTTGAGCCAGCCCGAGCGCAGCCGCTTCGGCTCACCCAACTTGCTGATATCGGGCAGGTGATCGGCGATGGCGTTGAAGATCAGGTCGACCTCCAGCCTGGCCAGGTTCGCGCCGACGCAGAAGTGGGCGCCGGTGCCGCCGAAGGACAAGTGCGGGTTGTCCTTTCGCAGGATGTCGAACCGCTCCGGATTCTCGAAGACGTCCTCGTCGAAGTTGGCCGAGCGGTACAGCATGACCAGCCGCTCGCCCTTCTTGATCTGCACGCCGCCGAGCTCGGTGTCTTCCAGCGCGGTCCGCTGGAACGAGGTGACCGGCGTGGCCCACCGGATGATCTCGTCGGCGGCGGTGGCGGGACGTTCCTTCTTGAACAGTTCCCACTGGTCCGGGTTCTCCATGAAGGCGTTCATGCCGTGCGTGATGGCATTGCGCGTGGTCTCGTTGCCCGCCACGGCCAGCATGATCACGAAGAAGCCGAACTCCTCCTCGCTGAGCTTGTCGCCGTCGACATCCGCCTCGATCAACGTGGTGACCAGATCGTTGGCCGGACATTCCTTGCGGGCCGCGGCCATTTGGTATGCGTAGCCCAGGATTTCGGCGGAGGCCATGACCGGATCGGCGTCGTTGTCCGGGTCGTCATAGCCGGTCATGTCGTTCGACCAGGTGAACACCTTCATCCGGTCTTCCTGCGGGACGCCGATCAGTTCGGCGATCGCCTGCAGCGGCAGTTCGCAGGCGATCTGGGTGACGAAGTCACCGGTCCCCGAGGCGGCGGCCGCCTTGACGATCGATTCCGCGCGCGCCGAGAGTTCGGCGCGCAGGCCGTTGATCGCGCGGGGGGTGAAGCCGCGCGCGATGATCTTGCGCAGCTTGGTGTGCTCCGGGGCGTCCTTGTTGATCAGGACGAACCGCTGCAGCTCGATCTGCTCGCGGGTGATGTCGTCGTTGAAGCGCGGGATGGCGGTGTTCTCGAAAGTCGAGAACACGTCGCTGCGCCGTGATACCTCTTTGACATCAGCGTGCTTGCTGACCACCCAGAAGCCCTCGTCCCGGAAGCCACTGACCTCCACCGGCTGTGGGTTCCACCAGACCGGTGCGGTGCGACGCAGCTCGGCGAACTCCTCGACGGGAACCCGCTCGGCGTAGATGTCGGGGTCTGTGACGTCGAATCCGTCCGGCAGATTCGGCCGGACATTCCGAGGGTCTACCACCAGATGTCTCCTTCGACAAACTGAAACACGTTCTATAATCATTGAAGCATAGGTGGCTGTATCAGGAAAGAAACCGGACAGAACCACCTCGAATCCTTGGAGAACTCGTTTCAGTTTTCCGTCCCATAGAAAGGTTGGACATGGGCACACCCGTCATCGTCGAGGCCGCTCGCACCCCCATCGGCAAGCGCGGCGGCTGGCTGTCCGGCCTGCACGCCGCCGAACTACTCGGCCTCGCGCAGCGCGGACTGCTCGAGCGCGCCCACCTGGATCCGGCACAGGTCGAGCAGGTGATCGGCGGCTGCGTCACCCAGGCGGGTGAGCAGTCCAACAATGTGACGCGCGTCGCCTGGCTACACGCCGGGCTGCCCTGGCAGGTCGGCGCGACCACCATCGACGCCCAGTGCGGCTCGGCCCAGCAGGCCAACCACCTCATCGCCGGCCTCATCGCGACCGGCGCGATCGACATCGGCGTCGCCTGCGGCATCGAGGCGATGAGCCGAGTTCCGTTGGGCGCCAATGTCGGCGAGCACGCCGGACCGCGCAGGCCGGCGTCCTGGAACATCGACCTGCCCAACCAGTTCGAGGCGGCCGAGCGGATTGCCAAGCGGCGCGGCATCACTCGCGCCGACGTCGACGCGTTCGGCGCCCGCTCGCAGCGGCTGGCCGGACAGGCCTGGGCCGAGGGGCGTTTCGACCGCGAGGTGCTCACCGTCACCGCGCCCGCCGTGGACAAGGCGGGAAGCCCGACCGGCGAGAAGCTGGACGTGTCACGCGACCAAGGCCTGCGCGAGACGACCGTCGAGGGCCTGGCCAAGCTGAAGCCGGTGCTGGAGGGCGGCATCCATACCGCGGGCAGCTCGTCGCAGATCTCCGACGGCGCCGCCGCGGTACTGCTGATGAACGAAAAGGCCGCGCAGCGAGCCGGATTGCGCCCCAGGGCGCGGATCGTCAGCCAGGCCCTCGTCGGCGCCGAGCCGGAGTTCCATCTCGACGGCCCGGTACAGGCCTGCTCACGCCTGCTGGAGCGGTCCGGGATGAGCATCGGGGACATCGATCTGTTCGAAATCAACGAGGCCTTCGCCTCGGTGGCGCTGTCCTGGGCGTCGGTGCATCAGCCGGACATGGACCGGGTCAACGTGAACGGTGGCGCCATCGCGCTCGGCCATCCGGTGGGCTCGACCGGATCCCGGCTCATCACAACGGCTTTGCACGAGCTGGAGCGAACCGGCCGCAGCACCGCCATGGTGCTGATGTGTGCCGGTGGCGCATTGGCGACAGGGACGATCATCGAGCGGATTTAGCGCCGTCGACCCCTCGAAACCGGTTTGTTGAACGTTCATCTCCCAGGCCCGGAAACGTGTCGTACGCCACACATCTGGCTCGACTTGCAACTAGATGAGACGTCAGCTATCTTTCCGCTATCAGGATTGTGTCCGGGAAGACCTCCACGACGGGCCAGAACCGGTCCGTACCTCGGCTTCTCGAGAGCCGTTGGGGTGACCCGCAAACGCAACGGTCGCAGTACCTTCGCCGGACCGGCACCTAGAAGCTTCAAGGAAATCCGGAATCAGGCGTAGGTTTTCAGTTACTGAGCCGCTAATATCAATGATACGTATCCGAGATAACGACTGTTAGTACAGCGAAGGGAATTGGGCGGCTCACAATGGCTGATTTCGCGGCGCGGCTGAACAAGCTGTTCGAAACCGTGCATCCCCCGGGGCGTAAGCCGCACACCAACGCGGAGGTTGCGGCTGCGCTGACGGCCTCCGGACATCCGATCTCGAAACCGTACCTGTCGCAGTTGCGGTCGGGACAACGGACGAACCCGTCCGATGAGACGGTGGCCGCCCTGGCGAAGTTCTTCAAGGTCAAGCCGGACTACTTCTTCAACGACATCTATGCCGCCAAGATCGATCACGATCTTGAGTTGCTGTCCCAGCTGCAGGGCTACGGACTGCGACGGCTGTCGAGTAGAGCGTTCGACCTGTCCGAAGAATCTCAGAACCTCCTCACGTCCATGGCGGAGAAGTTGCGGGCAAGCGAAGGCTTGCCCGAAATTCCTCCGGATGGCACCGAATAGGTTCTCTTGCACGGAAGCACAGTGCGACCCTCCGGGTCGCACTGTGCTGTGTTATGTGTGCGTCCAATACGTGAAGCAAGTGGGCATGCCCGAGAAAATAGGGGCATGCCCTGTCAAGGCCTCTGGCGATGCTCGATCATCAGTAGATGCACGCACATTCGACAATTCTCGAACTTGTGCGCCCGTAAGATTTCCGCGGACAACTGATTTCGGGTGAACGCGGGTAACTCATCGAGTCCAGCGCAGAACTCAGCCGGGTGTACGACACCGGCCGGCAACCACACTCAGCGGTACGCGGAATACGCGCCCGCGGCGCGTGTGCTCAATTTCGAACAGGTTCCAGGGTTGTCGCGTCATAGGCCCGAGCGATGGCCTGGACCCAGCCGCGGGGACTAATCCCCTCGGGCGGAGCAATCCACCGTGCGTCCAGCGCCACATCGCCCAACGGGTTTCGCGCCCACTGCGCCACCGTCTCCGCGCGCTCGGCGACCGACCGCGGCGGCGGTGCCACCGCGGCGAGCACCACCCCACCGCCGGACTGGAGGTAGAGAGCGTCCATGATCTGCGCCACCTGATCGGACGCGCGCAGCTGAGTCGACGTACCGGTCTGGTCGTGCGCGACCACCTCGGGGAACCGGCCGACCATGATGCGGTGCAGCAGCTTGATCTGGCGCAGCAGCAGCCGCGCGCGCACCCACAACTCCACCACGATCCATATCGCGCCGAACGCGATGAGCAGACTCGCCACTTCCCACGCCTGCCACGCCCAGTTCGGCTGACCCGGCGGCACCGGCGGCGCATCGGTGAACGCGCGCTGAATCTCCAGCACCGCAAGGCCCGCGACGACCGCGGTTCCGGTGGTGTAGATCGCGATACCCCGGCCGAGCGTGGTCCAGTCGAGGTTGCGCAGGCCGGTGATGACGATGAACAGCGCGCCGAGCGTGACAACCTCCCAGCCGAAGGTGAACGACCAGGCGATGGTGATGGTCACCGAGACGATGCCGATGCTGTAGATCGCCATGGCGACCTGACGCAGGTTCTGCCGGGAGCAGATCGGCCAGGCGGCGAAGGCGACCACCGAGGTGGCGGCGATGAAGACGATCCAGGCCGACACCACGACACCGTCGGAGAGCCAGCCCGCGCGCACGCCCTGCGGCCGCAGATTGTCGATGGCCACGGCGATCTCGGGGACCGCGACGGTGGCGGCCAGCGCGACGGCGGCGACCGCGACCACGATGGCCACCCGGGCCGTCGTCGCGGGCTTGACCAGCACCCGTCCCACCCGGGCTCCTGCCGCCATCCACACCAGCAGTGCCGTCAACCAGAGGGTCATCCCAGAGCCTCATCGAATCGAAGGACCGAGACGCCTGCGCCACGGCTGTTGAACACGCGGAGTCTGGTCATCAACATGGCGGCGAAAGTCTCGGCCTCCCACTCGGCGAGCTCGTCCGCGCCGTCGTCGACGATCTGCTGGTGCGCCCGCTGGCTCAGCATGTACGCGATCAGATCGTCGCTGGCCTCTAGCGTCACCTCGGGCGCGGGTGCCCCCTCGTGATTGAACACGATGTGCCCCAACTCATGTGCGAGGGTGTGCTCCCGGCTCGGCAGCGACTGGGCGAGCACGATCACATCGCGATCGGGGTAGAGCCTGCGCTGACCGCACACGCCGGGACCCAATTGCGCACTGGCGATTTCGATTTCGCGGCGCCGCTCGCTCGCGATGGCGAGCACCACCTCATCGAGGGTGGTGGCGTCGGAGTCCGCCGCCACGGCGCAGACGGCATCCACCGCGGCGGCCACCCGCCGGTAGGACCGCGAAGTGTTCTGAGTCTTGCTCTCACTCATGCCAGCACCCCTCACGGCCTCGGGAAGAACATGGCACGGGCGGCGTCGACTCGGGCCTGCGCGGCCGAGGCACCCTGGAAACTGACTGCGCCGGAACCGGCTCCGGCCAACCCGAGTGCGAGCAGGCCGCCGATCACCGACAGCAGTTTGG
>NZ_BJXA01000018.1 GCF_007990755.1 Nocardia ninae NBRC 108245
GGGCGGCCGACGCGGGCGGCGCGGTCACCATGGCCGCCAGCTGCGTCCGGGCCACCGGGCTTTGCAGCACCTGTGCCAGCGATGCCAGTTCCGGCACCGGGCCGTCCTCGATCGCCTGTACCACGTCCGTGCACCACTGTTCCCAGTGCTGCACGCGAATACCCAAGCCGCCCAGGGTGGTTTCGGCGACCACCTGTTCGAGCGACGTGGGTGGGCCGGTGAGGTGATAGGTGTGGCCCCATGCGCTCGGCGTGCCGACGATCTCCGCAGCGACCCTGCTGACCCAATCGACCGGGGCGGCGTTGAGGTATCGGAAGCCGGGCACGGTGCGAAACCGCATGAGGGCGGCGGTGATTCCGGAGTTGAGGTCACGCGGGTTGTGCGCGCCCGTCTCCGGGTGGCTGCCGATGCCACCGGGACGCAGGATCGTCACCACGAGCCCGTGTTCGCCCGCCCGGCGCAGCACGGCCTCGGCGGCCCACTTGGAACGGTCGTAGCCGATGGGCAGCGCGGCGACATTGGCGGTCGGCTCGTCCTCGCTCAGCGTGGCCGCGTCGGCACCATTGAACACGGCCAGGGAGGAGATGTGGTGCAGCGGTTTCGGGCGACCGGTGCAGGCCAGCTCCGCGAGGGTCAGCGGGCCGAGTACGTTGGTCCGGCGCAGTGACGGGTAGCCGCGCAGGAAGTCCACCGCGGCGCCCGCGTTGACGATCGAATCGACCTCTGCGGCAAGGGTTTCCCACCGTTCTTCGGTCAGGCCGAGCCGGGGACTGCGCAGGTCGCCCGCCAGCGGTGTCACGCGCCGGAGTACCTCGCGCGACCACGGCAGTGCGAACCGTCGCAGGGCGTGCTCCAACCGCTGTGCTGCGGCGGCATCGTCGTCGGCCCGGATCAGGCACACCACGTGTGCTTCGCTGTGCCGCAGCAGATCCAGCAGCAGGTGGCTGCCGAGAAACCCGGTGACCCCGGTCAGCAGGATGCGGCGCGGGGCGACCCGGGGCGGTGCCGCGACCAGCGGTAGCCGGTCGGCACCCGCCAGGTCGGCGAAGAGTTGCGCGAGGTCGTCGGTGTCGGGCTGCTCGTCCGAGCGCGGACCGGCGGATGTGGGATGGTCGGCCAGCCAGCGGTTGGCCAGCCTGCGCGGACGTGCGTCGAAGAACACGGTGTCGAGATCCGGGTAAATATCGAGCTCACGGGCCAGTGCCGCAACGAGTTCCACCGCGGCGAGGGAGGTGCCGCCCGCGTCGAAGAAGTCAGTGTCGGCGTCGATCGGCGTCTCGGTGAACCGATTCGCTACGCCGGTGATCGCCACCGCAAGCGTCTCGGCATCCCACTGCCGCGCGGTGGTTGTCGCCGGCGGGCGTGGCGCCTCCGCCACCGGTGCGGCGCCGGTGCGCGCCAGCAGGGCGGCGACATCCATTGCGGCGGCGCCCCGTTCGAGCGATTCGCCACGCAGGCGGCGGTCGACAGCCGAGTTGCGCACCGAGGCCCGCTCGTCCGGGCCGGTCATGGGGCCACCTCCGCATCGTTCGTCGCCCAGGAGCGGAACTCGCGCAGGCGATCCGGTGTCACCGAAATGTCCAGTCGCTGTTCATCGGCGCTCCCGCCGAGCCGTCCGACCAAGCGCCGGGCCGGTTCGTTGCGCACGGTGTGCTCGACCGAGATCCGCACCGTCGTGCAGCCGAGAGCCTCGCCCCGGTCCGCCACCCAACCGAGCAGTCGTTCCTCGACGCCGCGCCCGAGGGCACGGCAGCTGAGCTGCCACCCGCTGATCACCAGGCAGTCCGCGTCCACCCGCAGTGCGAGCACCGAGATCAAGCCGTACTCGCCGAAGCGGTCCCGCGCCGTCGCCGTCCACACCTCACCCTCGGCGCGCCACCGGTCCAGATCATCGACGGTGACGGCGGACAGGGTGAACTGCGTGGTCCGTCGCACCAACTGCCGTGCGCGCTCGAGCGTGGCATCGGCCAGCGGCTCGACCTCGACTTCGAGCTTCAACTGCGCGAGGAACTCCGCGAATTCCGCTGTGGCGCGGGCACTGTCGCGCTGCTGCTCCTGCCGATAGAAGTCGGCGCGGGTGCGATCTTCCGCCGTCGCCGCGATCGGCACCATCGGCCACAGCCGGGCGAGGAAGTCGGTCACCTCGTCGGCGGGCGGGCACGTTACCGAGAGCACTTCGGGCAGCTGCGCACGCATGCGCGCCACCTCGACCGGGTTGTCGTCGAGGTAGCAGAAGCTGTCCAGGCCGAGCCCCAGCGTGCGCGCGACCTCCGTCAGGCGCTCCGGCTTGCCGTCCCAGCCGGTGGAGACGGCCGCGAAATCCGCAGGGCGCAACGGACTGTCGGGCCGGTCCAGGATGGCCTGGACGACATCCTCGTCATTGTTACTCACCAGCACCAGCAGCGTTCCTGCCGCGCGCCACTGGGCGAGCCGTCGGGCCAGCGCACGGCGCGGTGCGTCGAAAGCCACGGCGGCGGCGCCGATTTCGCCCGCCGTCCCGCTCCACAACGTGTCGTCGCCGTCCACCGCGATCACCTTCGGGGCAGGTTCGGTCACCGCACCGACGGTCGCGACGAGGGTGAGCGCTACCGCCGCCTGGAACTCGGGAGTGAAGGGCAGATGGGCGAGGATCTCGGTCCGGTCGTCGAAGGGCTGGCCCACCGGATGGTGCCGCGTCCACGCGGTCGGCTCCAGCACCGCGACGCCGGGAACATCACTCAGGCGTTCGGCGACGAGCCGCTCCCAGGCGAGCAACCGTTCCGCCGGGCGCGCCGACGGCAGGAGGCCGACGATGAGCGGCCTGCGGGTGCGTTCGGCCACCTCGCGCACGGCCGCCGGGTATTCGGCGGCGAGCTCGGTGAGCAGCTCGTCGGATACCGCGCC
Source organism: Nocardia ninae NBRC 108245 (assembly GCF_007990755.1). Taxonomy (GTDB): domain Bacteria; phylum Actinomycetota; class Actinomycetes; order Mycobacteriales; family Mycobacteriaceae; genus Nocardia; species Nocardia ninae. The sequence continues at coordinate 2,884 of NZ_BJXA01000018.1, forward strand.
GAAGCGTTCCAGATCCGTGGCCCGCAGCAGCACGATGCCGAGCGCCGTGGAGGGCTGCGCGAACACGCCCGACGGGTCACGCAGACAGGACAGCACATGGTGATACGGCGCTTCCGCGACGGTGATCGCCGTGCTGTCCGACGACGCCGCCACCATCAGCTCCGGCAGCCTGCCCAGTGTGAAAGTTGCGGCCAAAGCCGCACGTACACCGGAGTCCGATTGCCGCGCAAGGGTTTCCGGCCGAGCGGGCGCACCGGGGTCAGCGACTGCCGCCGCGACCGTGGCCAGGTATTCCGTCCCGAACTCGGTGCAGGCGCGCGCGTCGATGATGTCGCTGTTGTAGGTGAACCACACCTGGCCGGTGTCCGGCAGCACCGCGACCATCAGGTCGAGATCGGAGTAGCCGGTGCTCACCGGAACGACCTCGACCGGCGCGACCGCCGAATTCGCGCGCAGGTAGTTGAAGTACACCTCGATCAGCGGCGCGTTCTCCCGGTACAGGCCCTCGGTGGCGAGCGCGGCGAGCACGTCGGCAAAGCCCGCACCGGGCGCGAGCAGCGTCCGCAGCCGCTCACCCGTCCGGCGCAGCACATCGGTGACCAGGTCACCCGCCGAGACCGCCGCCGGGAACGGCACGGGCACACCGAAGTACCCGACGGCGTCCGTGGCGTCGGCGTGCATGCGGGTATCCACCGGAACCGCGAGGGCGAACCGGTCGACCTGCTGACGACGGGCCAGCAGCATCGTCAGCGCGCCGAGGAACACCGCGGCGGGCGTGATGCCGAGGTCGCGGGCGCGGTCCGCGACCCGATCGTGCAGGCCGGCGGGCATGTCCAGCGCGACCGATCCGGCACCGTAGCTGCGCTGGGCGGGCCGTGGCTGCGCCAGGGTCAACTCGAGCCTGCGTGCTCCGGCGAAGGCCGCGCGCCACCGGGTGACGGCAGCGTCGTCACCCGCTCGTTTGCTCGGCTGAGCGGCGAGCAGCTGATGCATGTCCCGGTTGGTCACCGTGTCGTCGAGCGGTGCGCCGGACAGCTCCGCGGCGAGCTCCCCCGCGACGAGCAGCATCGACTGCACATCGCTCATGCTGTGGTGCGCGCCGAAAAGCACCACCTGATCGGCGGATTCGGCGTTGAGCAGTTCGAAGCGCCACAGCGGACCGGTGGTCAGGTCGAACGGCCGCGCCATCAGCGCACGGAAATGCTCTTGGGCCACCGCGTCATCGAGGTGGTCGAGGTCGCGCCATCCGGCCAAGGCGCCGGGCTCACGGCGGATCTCCAGCTGCCGTCCGTGCTCCTCGCTCGGCGCAATGGTGGTGCGCAGCGCGGCATGTCGGCGGGCCAGGCGGGCCAGCGCCTCTTCCAGCTGTGACCGGGTGATCCGCGCGGCCACCCGGACGGCGACACCGCCGGTCTGCGCGGCGCTCGGAATACCGAGCTGTTCGGTCCGCAGCAGCCGCATCATGTCCCTGGTCACCGGCAGCGTTTCGACGTCGGGCACCTCGGCGGCCGCGGTACCCGCACCGTCGGACGCGGACTGCCGCAACACTTCTGCGACGAGATACTCGGCGAGCTCGGTGAGATTCTGCTCCGCGAGCATCGCACCGAGCGGCACCGTGACGCCGGTGTGCTCGCGCACCTTGTTGCGCAGTTCGACCGCCATCAGCGAGTCGAGACCCAGGCTCTGGAAGGTCTCCTCGGCCGCGACCGTGTCGCTGCCGGAGTGACCGAGCACCTGGCCCGTCCACTCCGCCATCGCGATCATCGCCATGGTGACGGCTTCCGCCCGCGGGACGGCCCGAAGTTGTTCGGCGAAGCGGGTTCCCGCCGCGGCGTCCACGGTCGCATGGTCGGCCACGGCACGCCGCGGCGCCCGTCGGACGAGGCCACGCAGCAGCGGCGGAACGGCCGGTCCGCGCCGCAGCACGTCGGTATCGAGCAGCAGCGGCACCAGAATCGGATCATCGAGGCGCAGTGCGGCGTCGAAGCACGCCATGCCCTCCGGCACCGAGAACGCGCGGATGCCCGCACGGGTGATCCGCCGGATGTCGGCCTGCGACATGTGGTCGTGCATATCGACCTCCCACGCGCCCCAGACCAGCGACTGCGCGGGTAGCCCGAGTGCCCGGCGGCGCAGTGCCAAGGCGTCGAGATAGGCGTTGGCGGCGGCGTAGTTGGCCTGGCCCGGCGTGCCGAACAGTCCGCCCGCCGCGGAGAACAGCACGAACAGCGACAGCTCCCGATCCGCCGTCAGCTCGTGCAGATGGTGTGCCGCATCGACTTTCGGGCGCAGCGCGGCGTCGAGCTGTGCGGGGGTCAACGCGGCGAAGGTGCTGTCGTCGAGGACGCAGGCCGCGTGGATCACGCCGGCCAGTGCCAGACCGTCGAGCAGCTGGGCCAGCGCCGCGCGGTCCGCGATGTCGCAACGCGCGAATCGCGCACGCACCCCGCGACTTTCCAGGTCGTCGCGCAACTCGGCGCCGCCGGGTCCATCGATGCCGCGACGGCTGACCAGAACCAGGTCTCGCACGCCGTAGGTGTCGGCCAGGTGCCGGGCCAGTGCCGAACCGAGCCGGCCTGGCGCACCGGTGACGAGTACAGCACCGTCCCCAAGCGATACCCGATCAGCTACTCGGGCCGCATTCTCGGGTAGCCGCGCCAGTCGCGGTACGAACGCCACGCCGTCGCGCACCGCCAATTGCTGTTCGCCGGTAGCGACTAGGGCGGGGATGTCGATGTCGGGGTCGGTCGAATCGATCAGCACGATCCGGCCCGGGTTCTCCGACTGCGCCGAGCGCACCAGTCCCCACACGACCGCACCGGCCGGATTCGGGCTGTCCGCGCCGGGCAGGGCCACCGCACCGCGCGTGCGCACGACGAGCGTTGCCTTCTCGAATCGGCTGTCGCCCAGGATTGTTTGCAAGGTCGCCAACATCTGCTGAGCGATGTCGTGCACCTGACGCGGCGAATCCCCTTCGGACACCGGCACAATGAGCGCGTCGACGGTTTCCGAAGCGGCCGAACCCCAGTCGCCTATGGTCAGCGTCCGGTCCGGCGCGGACAGTGCGCGCTCCGACCACTCCATCCGGAACATGCGACGGAACGCCGGAGCATTCGACGCCGCGTCCCATTGCGCGGCGGCGACCGGACGCAACAGCACCGAACCCACCGACACCACCGGCCGTCCGGTCCGGTCGGTCGCGGCCATGGTGACGGTGTCGGGTCCCGAGCGCGTGAGCCGCACGCGCAACGCGGTGGCACCCGTGGCCCACAGCGCCACGTCGGTCCACACGAACGGCAGCATGGCGTGCGCGCCGTCGGCGGCGAACAGGGCCGTGGCGTGCAACGCGGCGTCCAGCAGGGCGGGATGGATGCCGAACTTCGCGGCGTCACCGTGCGCGGCTTCGGCCAGCTCGACCTCGACGAAGATCTCGGAGTCGCGCCGCCATGCCGCCCGCATGGCGCGGAACAGCGGACCGTACTGGTGGCCGCGCGCGAACAGCTCGGCGTACAAGGCCTCGACATCGACGCGCACCGCGTCCACGGGTGGCCACGCCGACGAATCTGCTTGGGGCGGAGCCTGTTCGAAATCCGTGCCGAGCACACCATCGGCGTGCAGCAACCACTGCGCGTCCGCATCGTTGTCGTCGCGGGCGTAGATGCGTACCGTGCGGCGTTCCTCGGCGTCGGCACCGCCGACCACCGTCTGGATCTGCACGGCGCCGCGCTCGGGCACCAGCAACGGCGCCCGCAACACCAGCTCACGCAGCATCGGGGCGTCCGCCTCATCGCCCGCACGGACGGCCATTTCGACCAACGCGGCACCGGGCAGCAGTACCGCGTTCGGTCCGGCGTGATCGGTCACCCACGGCTGCTGCTGTCGCGACAACCGGCCGGTCAGGCTGACGCCACCCGAATCAGGCTGCGGCACAACGGCACCCAAGACCGGGTGGGCGGCATCCGCGAGCCCGAGCGACGTGGTGTCGCGGTTGGCTCCCTCGGTCCAGAACCGCCGCTCATCGAAGGCGTAGGTGGGCAGCTCGACCCGGCCGTGCTCGGGAACCAGCCTGGTCCAATCGAGTTCGTGGCCCGCGACATAGAGCGCGGCTTGCGCCCTGGCCAGGCAGGTCGGCCCGTCCTGGTCCCGCACCAGCGAGCCGACGGACACCACCTCGCGGGAGATCTCCTCCGACACCGTCTGCACGGCCGCGGCCAGCGACGGGTGCACACCCAGTTCGACGAAATACCGGTACCCGTCGGCGATCATGCGCTCGATGGTGGCCCCGAAGCGCACCGTCTCCCGCGCGTTCCGGTACCAGTAGTCGGGTCCGATCGGTGCGCCCGTCACGGGCTCGCCCGTCACTGTCGAATACCACTGCGTCGCTGGTACATCCGCCGTCATACCCGCCAGCTCGACGGCGAACGGATCGCGGATGGACTCGATCAACCGGCAGTGCCCAGCGAAGCCGGGGCCGGAGGCACCGAGTCGCGTGTAGGTTCCCGCCTGGTCGAACTCGGCCAGCAGTTCCTCGACCGCGGCCTGCTCCCCCGCCACGATCGTCGAACGCCGCACATTCACCGCCGCGACGGACACCCGCCCGTCGAAAGCCGCCAGCCGCGGGGCAACCTCGGCCTCGGGCAGGCCGATCATCGCCATCGCGCCCGGTTCGGCGATGGCCTGCATCAGGCGACTGCGCGTCAGAACGATCCGTGCGGCATCGCTCAATTCCAGAACACCGGCACAATAGGCGGCGGCGATCTCGCCCTGGCTGTGGCCGATCACCGCGTCCGGCGTCACCCCCACCGCGCGCCAACTGGCCGCCAGCGCGGCCATCGTCGCGAACAGCAGCGGCTGCACGACCGGGAAGTCGATAAGGTCCGCCGCGGTCATGGTGGTCAACTTGTCGACCAGTGACCAGCCGGTGTGCGCGCCGAACGCCTTGTCGCACTGCTCGAACTCCGCCCGGAACGCCGCGGAGTCGGCCAGCATGTCACGGGCCATACCGACCCACTGTGCGCCCTGCCCGGGGAAGACGAACGCCGTCTTCGCGTTGGTGAGCACCGCACCGGCGCCGAGGACGGCATTCGCCGAGGACCGCCCGTCCACCAGATCGCGCAGCGCGCCGATCATCTCGTCCCGGTCGGCGGCCACCGCCACCGCGCGCCGCTCGAACTGGGTGCGCTGCAACGCGAGTGCCCGCGCGACCGGTCCCGGCTCCAGCCCAGGATCGGCGACGACCCGGTCGAGCAGCCGCTCGGCCTGACCTTGCAACGAGGCCTGACTGCGCGCCGAGATCGGCAGCAGCACAACACCACGAGTGTCCGCCGCCGCGACCGGGGCGGGCTCGGCGGGAGCTTCCTCCAGAATCAGATGCGCGTTCGTTCCGCTGAGCCCGAAGGCGCTCACTCCGGCGCGACGCGGCCGGTCGCCTCGTCGCCACGGCATCGGCTGGGCCTGGACCGCCAAGCCGCTGCTCGCCCAATCCACTTGCGGGGACGGCACACTCGCGTTCAGAGTCGCCGGAATGCGTTCATGCTGTAGCGCGAGCACCAGTTTGATGATGCTGCCGACGCCGGCCGCCGCCTGCGTATGTCCCACATTGGATTTCAGCGACCCGAGCCCGAGCGGGCGCTCCGGATCGCGACCCGGACCGAACACCCGGGCCAGCGCCCGCGCCTCGATCGGATCGCCGAGCGCGGTACCGGTCCCGTGCGCCTCGACATAATCGATCTCATGCGGCGCGAGACCTGACACACGCAGCGCCGAGCGCAGAACCTGTTCCTGCGCAGCGCCATTGGGGGCGCTGAGCCCCTGGCTACGACCGTCCTGATTGACGGCCGAACCACGAATGACCGCGAGCACCCGGTCGCCGTCGCGGCGTGCGTCACCGAGCCGCTTCAGCAGCAGCAGACCGGCACCCTCGGCCCACACCGTTCCGTCCGCCGCCGCGGCGAACGGCGCGCTGCGACCGGTCGGCGACAGCACGCCCAGTCGGCACAGTTCGATGTGAGCGGTCGGTGACATCAGCAGCGTGGCGCCACCGGCCAACGCTAGATCGCACTCGCCCGCGCGCAGCGCCTGCATCGCCAGGTGCGTCGCGACGATCGATGAGGAGCAGGCGGTGTCCAGAGTGACCGCCGGGCCGTGCAACCCGAGGGTGTAGGAGATCCGGCCGGACGCGACACTCGGCGAAAGACCGGTGCCTACTTGACCGTTCAGCTGTTCCGGGGCGGGATCGGCCAGGTAGCCGGTGCTGTAGACGCCGAGGTAAACACCGGTCGCGCTGCCCTGCAAGCTGCGTGGATCACGCCCGGACCGTTCGATCGCCTCCCAGCTGAGCTGCAACATCATCCGCTGCTGCGGGTCCATCACCGTGGCCTCGCGCGGGCCGATCCCGAAGAAGGCGGCATCGAAACGATCGATGCCGTCGACGTAACCGCCGCGGAAGGTGTATGCCTTGCCGGGCGCCGAGGTGTCCGGGTCGTACAGTCCGTCGATGTCCCAGCGGCCCGCGGGCATGTCGGTGATCGCGTCGCCGTTACCGTCCAGCAGCCGCCACAACGCCTCGGGGGAATCCGCGCCGCCGGGGAATCGGCAGGACATCGAGAGAATCGCGATCGCGTCATCGTCCGCGTCGTCGATGTCGTCTGTCGTGACGTGGACCGTGCCGGCAGTCTCGGGTTCGGACGTGCTGGGTTCACCCCCCACGACGGAGGCCAGCACCGTGGCCACCCCGTCGATGGTGGGGTGATCGAAGAACAGATTCGTATCCAGGAAGCGTCCGACGAAATCCGACAGATCGACCACGAGCTCCACCAAATCGGCTGAGCCCAAACCGAATTCGACCAGCGGCCGATGGATGTCGATGCGTTCGGGATCCAGGTCCGCGTGCCGCGCGATCGCGGTCACCAGCCAGGCGCGCAGCGACTCGGCGGACGGCTGGTCCTCGGCCACGGCCGCGGGCTCCTCGGTCACCGCTTCCGGGTCGTAGTCGTCCAGTTCGTCCTCGGGCGAGCGCACCGCACCCGCCAGCAGCGTGAGCAGCTCGCCGGACAGATACGCGGCCCGGCAGGCCGAACGCTGGATCTTCCCGCTGCTCGTCTTGAAGATGGTGCCCGGTCGAATCAGCAGCACCGCGGCGAGATTGAGCCCGTGCTCGGTAGCCACCGCGGCGCGCACCGCGCCCTCGAGTTCGACCAGGTCCTCGCCGCGCACCTCCGCCACCACGACCGGCTGCTCGCCATCGAGCCCCAGATCGACCGAGAACGCGGCGACGCAACCCGCTCGCACGGCGTCGTGCGCGGCCTCGACGGTCGCCTCGAGGTCCTGCGGATAGTGATTGCGGCCGTCGATGATCAGCAGATCCTTGCGCCGACCGGTGACGAACAGTTCACCGCCGGAACACAATCCGAGATCGCCCGTGCGCAGATAGTGCCGATCGTCACCGGGCAGCGTCGCGCCGAACACCTCGGCGGTGGCCTGCTCGTCCCGGAAATACCCTGCGGCAACGCTGTTTCCGGCGACCCAGATCTCGCCTTCGACCCCCTCGGCCTGCTCGACGCCGTGTTCGGGATCGACGATCGCGATCGACATGCCCGCGGCCGCGGGCCCTACGCCGACCAATTCGGCACCCCGGGCACGGTCGCCCGTCACCTCATGGAACGTCGGCGGCGCCGTGGTGGACGGCGCGGTCACGATCAGCGTGGCCTCGGCCAAACCGTAGACCGGCTGATGGGATTCGGCGCGGAATCCGGCCCGGCCGAAGGTCTCGGTGAACCGCCGCACCGTCGCGGGGCGCACCGGTTCGGAGCCGTTGAACGCTACTCGCCAGCTACTGAGATCGAACCGCTCGAGCTGTTCCGGCGCGATCCGGCGCACGCACAGTTCATAAGCGAAGTTCGGACCACCGCTGGTGTGCGCGCGATAGGTGCTGATCGCTTGCAGCCACCGCTCGGGCCGCTGCAGGAAATGCAGCGGCGACATCAGCACGGAGTCGGCGCCGAGATACACCGTGTGCAGCAGCGGCGCGATGAGGCCCATGTCGTGGTACATCGGCAGCCAGCTGGCGAAAAGCGCACCGTCCCAGCCGTCCGCCAGCACCCGATCATGGCCGAGCCCGGCGACGAGCGCACGCTGGTTGTGCAGCAGGTTCTCATGGGTGAGCAGGACGCCGCGCGGCGCGCTCGTCGAGCCGGAGGTGTACTGAATGAACGCGACCGACTCCGCGCCCACTTCCGGCTCGCGCCACTGTGCCGCCTGGTCATCGGCGATCTCATCGGTGGCCAGCCACCGCACACCGGCCAGCTCGGGAATCTCCGCACACAGCGCCGCCGAATCCGCGACCACCCGCCGCGGCGCGAGCACCACCTCGACCTCGGCGTGCGCGACCATCCGGCGCAGCCGCCGCAGCGAACGGTTCTCCCATTCCGGCAGCGGCGCGGGCACGGCAACCACACCCGCTGCGAGGCAGCCGAAGAACGCTTCGGCAAACTCCGGGCCAGCCGGGTACAGCAGCAGCGCCCGCTGCGGAAGCCCCTCTTGCAGAGCGGCCGCGATCGCCCGAGCGCGGGTACCCAGGCCCGCGTACGAGATCTCGCGGACGACACCGTCGACGTCACCGCTGTCCAGGAACCGGTACACCAGATCGGTCGGCCGCTTCTCGACCTGGGCGAACAGGGTGTCGACGAAAGTGTTGTGCACGAGCTGCTTCCTCTAACGGTGGAGCCTGAATTCGGCCGGTCCTGGTCCCCTGATCTACGAGGAGTGGCACACGGTGCGTTGTGACTGTCAGTGCCACAATATAGCTGCCGGTACGCCGGTCTCCGACCTCCACAAGATCAACAACGCGCTGGTCGGACCCCCGAAAAATAGGGGCAGCAACGTCACGGGCACCGTTGCCGCCGCGTCGATTTCGGGTTTGCGCGCAGCCGAACCACCGGTCAGGATGGCCCAGTGCCACAGACCTCCGTATCGCTGCGCGATCTGCCCCGCCTCCGCAATCGCCACCTCGGGCAGATCGGCGGACTGATGCGGCCAGGCACCCACGAGTCCCCGCTGCTGGGGCTCGGCGAGCGGTTCGTCATCTCGCCGCCGGGCTTTCCGACCATGCTGGTCACCTACGACATGGACGACGTGCGCGACCTGTTCACCAACCACGACGACTTCTCGATCGGCCAGGTGCTGAGCCGGTTCTCCAGCCACGACCAGATGTTCGGCAAGCAGACCCTGATCTTCCTCGACGGCGACGAACACCGCCGCGAACGCAAGCTGTTCGCCCCGCCGTTCCAGAGCAAGGCGCTGCGGTCCTACGAAGAACTCATGGTCGAGGTGGTCGAACGCGAGCTGCCCAAGTGGCCGGTCGGCGAGGAGTTCGAGTTTCTGACTGCGGGTTACGATCTGGCTATCGGAGTGTTGCTCGGCGTCGTCTTCGGTGATGTCGCGCCGGTCCGCAGAGACCGGCTCGAGCGCGCGGTGAAGGCGTGGTTCGGCGAGATCGAAAGCCGCGGGTTCCTCGCGGTCACCCTCATCACCCCCCTGGTCGGCGGTTACACGCTGCCCTACCCGCCGCTGCGGCGCCGTCAAGCCGAGGTCGATGCCCTCATCATCGAGGAGATCGCGGCCCGGCGCGCCACGCCCGGCGACGCGACCGCCCGAAAAGACGTGCTGTCCCGCTACGTCGGCACCGAACTGGACCAGCACGACGACGCCGCGCTGGCGCGCAACATGCGCGGCATCCTGCTCGGCGCCTACGAGACCACCGCGATCACCCTCGGCTGGATCGCCGCCATGCTGGCCGGCCACCCCGCGGCCATGGCCGAACTGGACGCGGCCATCGACGCGGGCGACAGCGCCCGCCTCGACGCCTACCTCGACGCCGTGGTCGCCGAGACGATGCGGCTGCGCCCGGTCTCGCCGTTCACCGGCCGACGGGCGTTGCGCGACACCGTGATCAACGGCGTGCACATCCCCAAGGGCGCCATCGTCATCGTCCCGATCCTGCTGATCCACGAATCACCGCGGCACTACCAGGATCCGATGACCTTCCGTCCCGAGCGCTTCCTCGACGAGCGACCCAGCGGCCACACCTGGCTCACCTTCGGGGCGGGCCCGCACCGCTGCCTCGGCGCCCAGTTCGCCCTCGCCGAGGCGCGCATCCTCTTCCGCGTCGTCCTCGAGAACCGGCGCATCGCACCGGCTCCCGGCCCGATCGAACCGCCGCGCCGCTATCACACCGGCCTGAGCCCGGTGCACAACGCCCGAATCACGTTGCTGCCCCGCTGATCCGGGCCACTACAAGAGGGTGTTCAGTATTCGGCCCACCACGCTCATCATTTCCGGGCGGTCGAAGTCGCCGTGCGCACAGTCCATCTCGATGACTTCGATGTGGCCGCCGATGTAGGAGCGCCAGGCTGCTTCGAGCTCGGTCTCGGCGTCGACGGTGCGGTTGCCTTCCGCATCGAGGGTGGCGCCGAAGATCGTCAGGTCGCCGTCGTAGAACGGCGAGGAGTAGCCTTCCCACAGTTTGCAGTTGTTGACGAGCACCGTCGTCAGCCGCTGTACCAATTCCTGGATGACCGGAGCGTCGAGCTGGTCGCCGAACCTGTCGTCGGCCCAGGCCTTGACGCCGGCCATCGCCTCCTCCTCGGTCACGTCGGAATCGGCGGCCGACCCCTGCGGCGGCTGGCTGTCCATCACGGCGACGAAGCCGACTTCCAGTCCCCGTCGGGACAATTCGGCCGCCATGGCCTGCGCGACCACGCCGCCGTAGGACCAGCCGAGCAGATAGTAAGGACCCTCGCTCTGGAGTGTCTGTATCCGATCGATGTAGTCCGCGACCATCTCCGCCATCGAACCCGCGGTCGGGCCACCGTCCAGGCCACGGGATTGAATGGCGTATACCGGCCGGTCCGGCAGGTGCCGTCCGAGCTGCTGGTAGAACCAGCCGAGGCCACCGCCGGGGTGCAGGCACCACAGCGGTTCGCGCGAACCGGAACTCTTCAGCGTCAGCACCGGATCGAAATCCGTTCCGACGGCACCACCTTCGTCGAGCCGGGCCGCCAATTTGTCGACGGTCGGGGCGTCGAAGATCACCCGGACCGGGACGTCGACGCCCAGCACGGCCCGGAGCCGACTGGTGAGGCGGGTGGCCAGCAGCGAATGGCCGCCCAGCGCGAAGAAGTCATCATCGATCCCCACTCGGTCCAGTCCGAGGATCTCGGCGAACAACGCCGTCAGCATTCGCTCCCGCTCGTTGCGCGGGGCGCGATACTCGCTGGCGGACAACAGCTCCGGGTCCGGCAGCGCGCTGCGGTCGAGCTTCCCGTTCGCCGTCAACGGCAGGCTGTCCAGCACCATGACCGTGGCGGGCACCATGAACTCCGGCAACCGCTCGCCCGCCCACCGGCGCACATCGGCGGACAGCACGCTCGCCTGCGGACTGTTGGCATACTTCGCCAGGTCCGCCGCAGGGTCCGAAGTGCGGTACACATCGGTCAGCGGGCGGTGCTCGGCGGTGGCTTCGAGGAAGACCGCGTCCATTCGGCCGGCGATCGCAGACCAGGTGACGACCGTGGTGTATCCGCAGTCCTGCCCCAGGAGATGCAGGTCCTCCGGCAACGCGCCCGCCCGTTCGTCATCCGAGCCGAGCACGCCTTCGAAACCGACGCCGGACGTAGCCGTGCCGGGCAGACCCGCCCGGATCTGTTCGGTGGCCTCGATTTCGGCGAACAACCCGGCGTGCGGAATCCCGGTGACTCGAACGCCGTCACCGTGCCGGACCTGGAGAACGGAGCGCACCTGGTCGAGGTCGGTGAACTCGACTGCCGGGATGTCGGCGACGGACAGCTGCTCCGCCGGATCCTTGTGCAGCACAATGTCATAGCGATACCGGGTCAGCTCGTTGACCGAGAACCCGCGCTTGAGCTGAATGTCGACGGCACCGAAACCGTTGACCTCCCGGCAGACACCCGCGAAATACTCCGGCGCCAACAGCAACTCCTGCTCGGCGGCCATATCTCGGCGTACTCGATCACGCACCGTCGCCGGGTCCGCCTCGCCGTTGCGCGCGAGCTGTACGGCAGTCGTGAACTCCTCCAGCAGGCTCAAATTGCGGATGTCACCGAGGAACACCGCACCGCCCGGCGCGAGCAGCGCCGAGACCTGTTCGAGCACCCGACGCAGATAGCCTTCGCCGGGGAAGTACTGGACCACCGAGTTCAACACCACGGTGTCGAAGTGGTTCTCCGGCAGTCCGGTGGTGTCGTCGGCGCCGCGCACGCTCAGCACGACGCGGTCGACCCAGTCCTCGTGCAGCTCGTTCAGCCGCTGTCGCAGCGTGGTGATGGTCGGGGCGGAGAAGTCCGTGGCCCAGTATTCGGCGCACTCCGGGGCCACCTGGGACAGCAGCAAGCCCGATCCGACGCCGATCTCGAGGACCCGCTTGGGCCGCAGGCCGAGAATCCGCTCGACGGTGGCCGACCGCCATTCCCGCATCTGGTCCAGCGGAATGGCGGAGCCGGTGTAGCTGCTGTTCCAGCCACCGAAATCCGAACCGAACGGGACAAGGTCGGCGTCTTCGTCCGTGCCACCGTCGGCCTCGTCGGGCGCGGAGTACAGGTCGTCGTAGACCCGGCGCCACTGGCCGACCAGCTCGTCCTCGCCCACCGCCGGTCCGGACCGGTCCGGCACCACATAGCCGATCAGCTGTTTGCCGCCGGTGTCGGTCTCGCGGGCGACGACCACCGCTTGCGACACCGAAGGATACTGCGCCAGTACGGTTTCGACTTCGCCGGGCTCGACGCGGAAGCCGCGGATCTTGACCTGATCGTCGACGCGGCCGACGAACTCCAGCGCGCCCGACGAAGTCCACCGCACCACGTCACCGGTGCGATACAACCGACCGCCTGTCGGATCGAACGGGTCGGCAACGAAGCGTGTCGAGGTCAATCCCGCTCGACCCCGATAGCCTCGGGCCAACTGCGCACCCGCCACATACAACTCACCGGCGACTCCCACCGGCACCGGCAGCAAGCCCGAATCCAGGACATACGCCCGCATATTGATCAGCGGCCGCCCGATCGGCACGGACCCTTCCGCATCGGCGTCGGCAGTGAATGTTGTGGCGAACACAGTGGTTTCGGTCGGTCCGTAACCATTGACCACCTCGATATCGGCGGCCACGTTCCGCACTCTGCGTGCCAAGGCCGAGGAGAGTTCGGCGCCGCCCGCGATCACCTGGGCCAAGCCGTCGAAGGCATTGCCTGGCACTGCTTCGGCCCGCTCCACCAGCACCGACAGCAGCGCCGGTGTCGCGAACATTCTCGTCACCGACCGGGTGGCGACCAGCTCGAGCATTTCGCCCGGGTCCGAACGCAATTCACTCGCCAACACCAGTCCACCACCGGCGCACAACGCCGCCCACATCTCGTAGGTCGAGGCGTCGAAAGCCATCGAGGAGTGGACGAGCACCCGCTCGGACGGGCCGGTCAACCAGCCCTGCGAGACGTGATTGACCACGTTACGGTGCGTGACGCCAACACCTTTGGGGATACCGGTCGAACCGGAGGTGTAGATCACGTACACCAGGTTCTGCGGCCGCACCACCTGATCGAGGTCGGCCGTAGCTGGTTCATTCAGGGTTTCGTCCAGATACAGCCGCGGTGTGGAGTCATCGGGCAAGGCGTCCGCGGTCCCCCGGTCGGTGACGACTACGACCGGATCGGCATCGGCGAGGATGAACGCCAGCCGATCCGACGGGTAGGCCGGGTCGATCGGCAAGTACCCACCGCCTGCCTTCCATACCGCCAGCAACGCCACGATCAACTCCACCGACCGCGGGACCGCGACCGCGACAATGCTGTCGGAGCCGACGCCACGCGAAACCAGAACCCGGGCAAGGGATTCAGCACGATGGTCGAGTTCTCGATATGACACCTCGGTGTCCGCGCAAACCACCGCCACCGCCTCCGGACTCCGAGCGACCTGCGCCTCGAACAAACCGATCACGGTGAGATCGGGGTCGATGGCTACCGTGGTGTCGTTCCACCGCCGCAACACCACTTCGCGCTCGTCGGCGTCGAGTACCTCGATCGACCGCACCGACATACCCGGATCCGCTACGGCCGACCGCAATACGTGCACGAACCGCGCGGCGATCGCCTCGACCGTGGACCGATCGAACAACTCCGTCGCGTATTCGATGAGCCCGTTCCACGGCAGCCCCGCCGGGGTATCGGCGATATTGAAGAACAGGTCGAACCGCGAGGCGGCCAACGACGCGTTGTAGGGCTCGAACCCGACGCCCGGCAACTCCAAGTTGGCCAGGCTGTTGTTCTGGAACGCCAGCGTCACCTGGAACAGCGCGTGATGGGCCGCCGAGCGGGTCGGGTTGAGCAACTCGACCAGCAACTCGAACGGCGCGTCCTGATTCTCGTAGGCGGCCAGCGCTTTCGCCCTGACCTGACCGAGGACCTCGGTGAACGCCGCCCCCGGCGCCAGCCGCGTCCGCAGCACCCAGGTATTGACGAAGAAGCCGACCAGGTCCGACAGCGCCTCATCGGTGCGGCCCGCGATCGGTGAGCCGAGCGGAATATCCTCGCCTGCACCGAGTTTGAACAACAGCACGGCCAGCGCCGACTGCAACACCATCGATACCGTGGCGCCCTCGCGCGCCGCCAGCCGCTCCACCCCGAGCCGCGTTTCCACGTCGATGTCGAACAGCACCATGTCGCCGCGGTAGCTGGCGACCCGTGGGCGCGGCCGGTCGGTCGGCAGTCGCAACTGCTCCGGCAGCCCTTCGAGTTCGGCACGCCAGTACTCGAACTGCCGCAACAGCAGGCTGTCGGGATCTTCCGGCGACCCGAGCAGTTCCCGCTGCCAGAGCGTGTAATCGACGTATTGCACTGGCAGCGGCGCCCACTCCGGCGCCCGATCCGCCAGCCGGGCCGCGTAGGCCACCGACAGGTCCCGCAGCAGCGGCGCCATCGACCAGCCGTCACCGGCGATGTGGTGGATCAGCAACACCACCACACAGTCGTCCGCGCCGGGACGCACCACCGTGACCCGGATCGGGATCTGGTTGGACAGGTCGAACCCGTAGCGCACGGCCATGGCCACCGCCGCATCCAACTCGGCCGGGTCCGTGTCGGTGACGACCACCGGCACCTCGACCGAGTCCGCATCGAGCACCTGCTGGGCAGGCATGCCGTCGGCTTCGACGAAGACGGTGCGCAGACTCTCGTGCCGTGCGATCACATCGGCGATCGCCGCGCTCAACACCGGCACCTCCAGCCCGCGCATCCGCACCGCGACCGGGATGTTGTAGGTCGCCGACGGCCCTTCCAAGCGGTGGATGAACCACAGTCGCCGCTGGGCGTACGACGTCGGGACCACGTCCGGCCGCGAGCGGGCCAGCAGCGCGGGGCGCAGTTGCGCGTCGGCATCGAGCCGAGTCGCCAACTGCGCCACCGTCGGCGCCTCGAAGACCGCCCGGATCGGCACCTCGATCCCGAGCGCCACCCGGATCCGGCTGGCCAGCCGGGTGGCCAGCAGCGAATGGCCGCCCAACTCGAAGAAGTTGTCATCGATGCCCACCCGGTCACGGCCGAGCACCTCGCCGAACAACCCGGCCAGCACCCGTTCGTCGTCGCTGCGGGGCGCGCGGTACTGCGCCGACGAGGTGAACTCCGGTGTCGGCAGGGCCTTGCGATCGAGTTTTCCGCTCACGGTCAGCGGCACCGAGTCGATCACCAGCACCGCTGCGGGCACCATGTATTCGGGCAGCAGGTCCGCGGCGAACCGGCGCACCTGCCGCGGATCGACCGCAGCCGAGCTCGTCCGGTCGGGCACCACATAACCGACCAGCTGTTTACCGCCGGTGTCGGTGTCGTGCGCCACCACGACCGCCCGCGATACCGAAGGATGCTGAGCCAGCACGCTCTCGACCTCGCCGGGCTCGATCCGGAAGCCGCGGATCTTGACCTGATCGTCGACCCGGCCGAGGAACTCCAACTGCCCGGAACGGTTCCAGCGCACCACGTCGCCGGTGCGGTACAGCCGACCGCCGCCCGCCGGATCGAAGGGATCGGCCACGAATCGGGCTGCCGTCATCCCCGGGCGGCCGTAATACCCACGGGCCGTTTGGGTTCCGGCCACATACAGCTCACCCGCGACACCTACCGGAACCGGTGCCAACCACGAATCCAGCACGAAGGCGCGCACATTCGTCAACGGGTGCCCGATCGGCACGGAGCCGTTCCCGGCCGCGGCGGTATCGGCGACGCACACCGTCGCGAAGACCGTGGCCTCCGTCGGTCCGTAGCCGTTGACGACCTCGACGCCGGGAGCGACCGCCCGCAACCGGCGTGCCAGCGCGGCCGACACCTCGGCACCACCGACGACGGCCTGCGCCAACGTGCGGAAAGGGTTGCCTGGCAAGGCTTCGACCCGATCGAGCAAGACCGGCAACAGGCCCGGCGTCGAGAACAGCCTTGTCACTGCGCGGGTTTCGATCAGCTCGACCATCTCGGCGGGATCCGAACGCAGCTCGGCGGTCAGCACGAGTGCGTGACCACCACACAACGTCGACCAGATCTCGTAGGTGGAGACGTCGAACGACACCGACGTATGCATCAGCACGCGGTCGCTGGGGCCGGTAGACCAGTTCTGGCACACCAGGTTCGCCACGTTGTCGTGCGTGATCGCCACGCCCTTGGGGATACCGGTGGAGCCGGACGTGTAGATCACGTACGCCAAATTCTGCGGTCCGATTCCGGATCGACCGTTCCGGCCCACTACGTCGAGTGTTTCGAGGTTGTCGAGGTAGAGGAGCGGTGTCGTGTCCGGCAGAATGCTTGCGGTAGCACGATCGGTCAGCACGACCACCGGTGCGGCGTCGGAAAGAATGAACGCCAGCCGATCCGACGGGTAGGCCGGATCGATGGGCAGATACGCGCCACCGGCCTTCAACACCGCCAGCATCGACACGATCAGCTCCACCGACCGTGGCACCGCGACGGCCACGATGCAATCCGGTCCCACGCCGCGTGAAATCAACACTCGGGCAAGGCGCTCGGCGCGGCTGTCTAGCTCTCGATACGACACTTCGGCGTCCGTGCCGATGAGCGCGACCGCCTGCGGGGTCCGGGATACCTGAGTCTCGAACAACCCCAACAGGGTTCGGCCCGGCTCGAACGAGGCGGTGGTGCCGTTCCACCGGCGCAACACGAGTTCGCGTTCCTCGGCGCCCAGCATATCGATGGAGCGCACCGGTACATCCGGATCCGACACCACCTGCTGAAGAATCCGCACCAATCGCGCCGCCATTGCTTCCACCGCGGCCCGGTCGAACGAGTCGGGGCGATATTCCAAGTGCAGCGTCAGCGTCGGCGCGGTGTTCGCGATGACCGTCAGCGGGTAGTGCGTCGGTGCGTTCGGGCGCGAGTCGCTGATGGCGATGCCGCTGGTATCGGTGACCTCGCCGATGCCGGTGTGGTCGACCGGATAGGACTCGAACGCGATGAGCGTGTCGAACAGGACATTCAGCCCGACGGCTTGGTGGATATCGCTCAACCCGACATGGTGATAGTCCAGCAGCGCAGTCTGCCGGGTCTGCAAGCCCGTCAGGAGCTCGGCCAGGGTGCCGCGCGGGTCGAACCGCACCCGGACCGGCACGGTGTTGATGAACAACCCGACCATCGAATTCACGCCGGCGATCACCGGCGGGCGACCCGACACGGTGGCGCCCGCTATCACGTCGTGGGTGCCCGTCGCTGCGGCGAGTACAAGTCCCCAGCCGCCTTGCACCACCGTGCTGAGGGTGGTTCCGAGCTCCGTCGACCGCCGGGTCAAGGCCGCGGCGGTGTCCGGCGTCAGCGGCACCTCGAGCCGCGCCACCTCGGGCAACTCGACACCATCGCTGTGCTCGGTGCCGCCCACGCTGTCGGCGAGCAGCGTGGGTTCGTGCACGCCGTCGAGTTCGCGGTGCCAGGCTCGCACACCCTCATCGAAGTCCTGCTCCCCCAGCCACTTCAGGAATGCTTTGTATTCGAACGCGGGCGGGAGCTCAGTCGACCCGTCATACAGGCGGAACAGATCCATCACCAGCAGTGGCAACGACCACCCGTCGACCAGCACGTGGTGAGCCGTCAGTACCAACTCCCACCGATCCGCATCCCTGCGCACCAGCGTCAACCGCAGCAACGGTGGAATGGCCATGTCGAAATGCGCATCCCGGTCCTCGGCGAGCAACCGCTCCAACGCCGCATCATCGGCTGAGTCCACCAGACGCCATGGCAGCTCCACGTTGTCCACGACGACCTGAACCGCGTCACCACGACGATCGGCCACAAACGCCACCCGCAGGTTCGCGTACCGGTCCAGCAACCGCTGACCGGCCGACCGCATCCGCTGCGCGTCCACCCGGCCGACCAGCCCGAACACGATCTGCATGTGGTACGCGTCGAAGCCGGACCCCGCCAACACCTGATGGAACAGCAGGCCCGACTGCATCGACGTCAACGGCCACACATCCACCAGGTCCGGATACTGCCCTTCCAACACGTCGATATCGGCCTGCTCCAGGCCCTTTGCCACTACATCCGACGGAGACAAGCCGCCCCCGCCGGCCGACACATGCGCCGCCAGTCCCTCTGCGGCATCTCGCCACAGGTCCGCCAGCTCCTGTATCTCGTTCTCGGACAGCACTTCCGAGGGCGCGGCGAATATCGCTTGCAGCACCGGCCCGTCGCTGGTGTCGAGCACTATCGTGTTGACATCCAGCACCGCCATGGCGGGCATCGACTCCAGCGTCGGGTCCACCGGCGTGATCAACTGTCCGGCATCGACCGACGGCGTCCAGCCCGCGCCGCGCAGCCGGTGCGGCAGCAGATCCGTCGAGGTGAAGCGGCCGAGGTAGTTGAAGCCGATCTGCCCGGCCGAATACTGTTGCAGCACTTCGGCGGTCTCGGGATTCAGGTACCGCAGCATGCCGTAGCCCATACCCTTGTCCGGCACCGCCCGCAACTGTTCCTTCACCGCTTTGACCAACGCGCCCGCGGGCGCACCGCCCGTACGCAGCTCGTCCCACTCTGTCGCAGGCGCGGTCAACCGCACCGGGAACATACTGGTGAACCAGCCGACGGTGGTCGACAAATCCGCTCCGGGAACGATGTTCTCCTGGCGGCCGTGCCCCTCCAGCCGGATCAACACCGATTCGGCGCGGACACCCTTGCGCTCGCGCCAGCGGCGCACGGCGACCGCCAAGGCCGCCAGCAAGCCGTCCTCGACCCCGCCGTGGAAGGCCGTGGGGAGCGTGGTCAGCAACACCTCGGTCGTCGGCACCGGAATACGGACCTGGGCATGGCCGACACTGGCCATGACATCGATCGCCGGATCCAGTGGCCTGCTACCGAGCAGCGGATCGGGTCCGTCGAGAACCGTGCGCCACCACGACAATTCGGCGACCCGCTCCGGCCGGGCGGCTTGCTCGACCAAGCCGTGCGCCCAGCGCCGCATCGAGGTTCCGGTCTTCGGCAGCACCGGCGTCGCCCCGGCGGACACTTCCTGCCAGGCGGCGGCGAAGTCCGGCAACAGAATTCGCCACGACACACCGTCGACCACCAGATGGTGCGCCACGACCGCCAACCAGCCCGCGCGATCGGGGCCGGCGTCGAGCCACACGAACTGCACCATCACCCCCGCGGCCGGCGCCAACCGACCGACGGCGGCACCCATCTCGTGCATCACCGCTTCGGACATCTCCTCGACCCCGGCCACCGGTACCCGCGTCACCAATCCGTCGACCGCCACCGAACCCGCCGGCGCCACCTCGAGACCCGGCCCGCGCTCGTCGTCGACCAACCGTGACCGCATCACGTCATGGCGATCGACCACCGCCGACAAGGTCGCCACCAGCCCGGCCCGATCGATACCGACCGGCAGATCCAGCACCATCGACTGCGTGGAGCTGTCGAATCCCGCGCCCAGTTCCCGGACGAACCGAGCGACCGGCAGCAACGGCATCCAGCCGACCCCACCACCGGGCAGCTCCGCCAGCACCGGACCGGCGATCTCGCGTCCCGCGGCGACCGCCGCCAACGCGCCCGCCGTCTGATGCTCGAAGACCTCGCGCGGGCTGATCTCCACGCCCAACTCGCGGGCCCGTGACACCACCTGGATCGAACGGATACTGTCGCCGCCGAGTTCGAAGAAGCTGTCGTCCAACCCGACTCGCTCGAGGCCGAGGACCTCGGCGAAGACGGTGGTCAGGATCTGCTCCTCCGCCGACACCGGTGCCCGGTACGCCCGCGACGAACTCACCTCCGGATCGGGCAGCGCCTGCCGATCCAATTTGCCGTTCGCGGTCAACGGCAGCGAGTCGAGCACCATGACCACCGTCGGCACCATGAAATCCGGCAGCCGTTCGGCCACGAAATCGCGCGTTGCGCCGCCGTCGAGCACGGGGCGGCCACCGTCGACCGACCCGGCGCGGTCGGCGACCACGTACCCGATCAGCTGCTTGCCGCCGGTCTCGGTGTCGCGGGCGACCACCACCGCTTGCGACACCGAAGGATGTTGCGCCAGCACGGATTCGACTTCGCCCGGTTCGACGCGGAAGCCACGGATCTTGACCTGATCATCGACCCGGCCGACGAACTCCAGCACCCCCGCCGCCGTCCACCGGACCACGTCACCGGTGCGATACAACCGGCCACCAGCCGCATCGAAGGGATCAGCAACGAAGCGGGCCGAAGTCAACCCGGCTCTGCCCTGATACCCCCGCGCCAGTTGTGCGCCGGCTACATACAGCTCACCCGCGAACCCGACCGGCACCGGCTGCAACCACGAATCCAGGACATACGCCCGCATATTGGCCAAAGGCCGGCCGATCGGCGCCGAGCCTGCCGATACGTCATCAGCGGCGTGCACCGTCGCGAACACTGTGGTCTCGGTCGGGCCGTAGCCGTTGACCACCGCCACCCGGTCGGCGATCCGCTTCACCCGGCGCACCAGCGTTGCGGGCAGTTCGGCGCCACCGGCGATGACCTCGGTCAGGCGCTCGAACGCGTTGGCGGGCAGGGACTCCGCCTGGTCCAGCAACACCGCCAGCAGTGCCGGGGTCGCGAACATCCTCGTCACCGCACGAGAGGCGATCAAGTCCAGCATCTCGGCCGGATCCGAACGCAACTCACTCGTCAATACCAGTCCGGCACCCGAGCACAGGGCCGCCCACATCTCGTAGGTCGAAGCGTCGAAGGCCATCGACGAATGGACGAGCACGCGTTCATCCGGGCCGGTCAACCAGCCCTGCGAGACGTGGTTCACCACGTTACGGTGCGTGACGCCGACACCTTTGGGGACGCCGGTCGAGCCCGACGTGTAGATCACGTAGGCCAGATTCTCCGGCCGGACTTCGGCTCGGCCGTCTCCGTCCACTACGTCGAGTGCGTCGAGGTAGAGCAGCGGAGCCGCGGTCTCGGGCAGAATGCTCGCGGTAGCGCGATCGGTCACCACGACGACCGGTGCGGCATCGGAAAGAATGAACGCCAGCCGATCCGACGGGTAGGCCGGATCGATGGGCAGATACGCGCCACCGGCCTTCAACACCGCCAGCAACGACACGATCAGCTCCACTGAACGCGGCAAGGCTACCGCGACAAGGCAATCGGGCCCCGCACCGCGCGAACTCAATACCCGGGCAAGGCGATCCGCTCGGCTATCGAGCTCGCGATAAGACACTTCGCTGCCCGCGCCGGCCAAGGCCACGCCCTCCGGAACCCGCGCGGCCTGCGCCTCGAACAGCCCGATGACGGTGGCGTCCGGGACGTCGATCGCGGTGTCGTTCCACCTGTGCAACACCAGTTCGCGTTCGTCGGCGCCCAGAAGATCGATCGCGGCCACCGGTTTCTCCGGGTCCGCGACCACCTGCTGCAAGATCCGCACCAACCGCTCCGCCATCGCCGCCACCGCGGTGCGGTCGAACGAATCGCAGCGATAGTCGAGGTACAGCGTCAAAGTGGGCGCGGCACCCGCGATAACGGTCAACGGGTAATGCGTCACCGAGTTCGGACGCAAGTCGCTGATCGTAATCCCGCTGGTGTCGGTGGCTTCCTCGATGCCGGTGTGGTCGACCGGATAGGACTCGAATGCGATGAGCGTGTCGAACAGCACGTTCAGCCCGACGGCCTGGTGGATATCGCTCAGACCGACATGGTGATAGTCCAGCAGGGCAGTCTGGCGTCCCTGCAACTCGGCCAGCAGACCGGCGAGGGTGTCGCGCGGGCCGAACCGCACCCGCACGGGCACGGTATTGATGAACAACCCGACCATCGAATCGACGCCCGCGATCTCGGCGGGACGCCCCGAGACGGTGGCGCCGACGATTACGTCCTGGCGTCCGGTCGCCGCGGCGAGCAGGATGCCCCACGCGGCCTGGACGACGGTGTTCACGGTGACGCCGAGTTCGCCTGCGCGCCTGTTCAATGCCGTGCCGATATCGGCGGTCAGCGGCACTCCGACCCGATCGACACCATCGGCTGCCGCATCGGTGCCGCGCACACTGCTCGCGAGCAAGGTGGGTTCATGGACGCCGTCGAGTTCCCGGCGCCACGCCCGCACGCCTGCTTCGACATCCTGCTCCCCCAGCCACTTCAAGAACTCCTTGTAAGCGGCGGGCTGCGGAAGGCCGGTGTCGGAGCCGTAGAGCCGCAACAGGTCTCGGATCATCAGCGGCAGCGACCAGCCGTCCATCAGGACGTGATGGGCGGTCATGACCAACTCCGCACGGCGCTCGCTCATCAGCACCAGCGTCAAACGCAGCAGCGGTGGGACCGCCATGTCGAAATGGGCGTGGTCGTCCTCGACAAGCAGTCGGTCCAACGCCGCATCGCGCTCGGACTCGTCACGATCACGCAGATCCACTACGCGCCAAGGCAATTCCATGTCGTCCACCACGACCTGCACCGGCTTGCTGTGCGGGCCAGGGGCGAAGGCGACCCGCAGATTCGGATACCGATCGAGCAGCCCCTGTCCCGCCGCACGCATCCGCTCCGGATCCACCCGTCCGGCCAGCCCGAACACCACCCGCATGTGGTAGGCATCGAATCCCGCGCCGGCCAGTGCCTGATGGAACAGCAAGCCCGACTGCATCGGCGTCAACGACCACACGTCCGCCAAGTTCGGGTACCGCTCCTCCAGTACCTCGATCTCGTGCTGCCCCAGCTGAACCAGCGACAAGTCCGACGGCGTCAAACCGCCCGCACCCGGCATCCCGGCATATCGCGCCAGCCCGGTCAGCGCACTGCGCCACAGTTCGGCGAGGTGCGCGGTCTCAGTCTCGGCGAGCACTCCCTCGGGTGCCGCGAACACCGCTCGCAGCACCGGGCCGTCGCTGGTATCGACGACCATCGTGTTGACATCCAGCACCGCCATCGCGGCCATCGCCGGATCGGGAGCCGCACTGGCTGCCGCGCTGTCCGCCGCCGGTGTCCAGCCCGCGCCGCGCAGTCGTTGCGGCAGCAGATCCGCGGCGTTGAACCGGCCGAGATAGTTGAAGCCGATCTGGCCGATCGAATACTGTTGCAGCACAACGGCGGTGTCCGGATTGAGGTACCGAAGCAGGCCGTATCCGATGCCCTTGTCCGGTGTCGCCCGCAGTTGTTCCTTGATCGCCTTCAGGAAGGAGCCCGCGGCTGGACCGCCCGCGCAGAGCTCCGCCCAGGGCGACTGGGCGGCAGACAGTCGCACCGGGAACACACTCGTGAACCAGCCGACCGTACTGGACAAGTCGGCCCCCGGAACCGTGTCTTCCTCGCGGCCGTGGCCTTCCAATCGGATCAGCACCGACTGCTCGGCATCGCTGCGGCCGTTGGTATCCCGCCACTGCGTGATCGTCGCCGCCAAAGCGGCCAACAGCCCGTCCTCGACACCGCCGTGGAACACCGCGGGCAGCGTGGTCAACAACGCCTCGGTCACCGCGACCGGAAGCTCGACATCGACGTGCCGCACGGTCGCCATCACATCGACTGCCGGATCGACGGGCCGGGCGCCCAGCAGCGGGTCCGGCCCATCCAATACCGAACGCCACCACGACAACTGCTCCGTCAGCTGTGGCGCGGCAGCCTGCTCCACCAGCCCGTGCGCCCAGCGCCGCACCGAGGTCCCCGGCCTCGGCAACGCCGGTGTCTCTCCCGCCGATACCGCCTGCCACGCGGAGGCCAAGTCCGGCAACACGATCCGCCACGACACACCGTCGATCACCAGATGGTGCGCCACGATCGACAGCTGACTCTGCGCGGGTCCCGCATCGAACCATACGAACTGCACCATTACCCCGGCCGACGGCGCGAGCCGATGCACGGCCGCACCGACCTGCTCGGTGATCACCTCGGCCCGCTCCGCCGAATCCTGTTCGGGGGCAGCCAGCTCGACGCGATGCAGCAACTGGCCCACATCCACCGAGCCCACCGGCCCTACCTCGAGCCCCGCCCCGCGCTCGTCGTCGACCAACCGCGACCGCAACACATCATGGCGATCGATCACCGCCGACAACGTCGCCAGCAGCCCCGCCCGATCGATACCCGCGGGCAGGTCCAGCAGCATCGACTGGGTGAACCGATCGAAGCCCGCACCCAGCTCGCGCACGAACCGTGCCGCGGGCAACAACGGCAGCCAGCCCACGCCGCCACCGGACAGCTCGCTCAATACCGGACCGGTCGCCCCACGTCCGCGGGCTATCGCGGCCAACGCCGCCGCGGTCTGATGCTCGAACACCTCACGCGGGCTGACCTCCACCCCGCCTTCCCGCGCCCGTGACACCACCTGGATCGAGCGGATACTGTCCCCGCCCAGCTCGAAGAAGCTGTCGTCCACGCCTACCCGCTCGAGACCGAGCACCTCGGCGAACACGGTGGCCAGAACTTGTTCCTCGGTGCTGCGCGGCGCCCGATACCGCGTCGACGCGGTGAACTCCGGATCCGGCAGCGCGGACCGATCGAGCTTCCCGTTCTGGGTCAACGGCACCGCGTCGATCACCAGCACCACCACGGGCACCATGAACTCCGGCAGGCGCGCGGCGGCGAAGTCGCGTACGGCACCGCCGTCGAGTTCGGTTGCGCCAGGCTCGGATTGATCCGCGACGACATACCCGACCAACTGCTTGCCGCCGCCGACGTCGCGTGCCACGACCACCGCTCGCGACACCGAAGGATGGTCGGCCAGCACGGTTTCGACCTCGCCGGGTTCGACCCGGAAACCACGGATCTTGACCTGCTCGTCGGCCCGGCCAGCGAACTCCAGCTGGCCGGAGTTGTTCCACCGCACCACATCGCCGGTCCGATACAGCCGACCACCGGCCGGATCGAACGGATCGGCCACAAACCGCGCCGCGGTCAGCCCGGCCCGGCCATGATAGCCACGCGCCAAATGCGCACCGCCCACATACAACTCACCGGTGACGCCCACCGGCACCGGCGCCAGCCACGAATCCAGCACGTACACCCTGACATTGCCCAGCGGTCGACCGATCGGGATGACACTCCCGGCCTCGCTCCCCGCCGGGCATTCGGTCACCAGGACCGTCGTCTCTGTCGGCCCATAGCTATTGATGACCTCGACCTCGGCGTTGCGCGCGTGCAACTTCCGCACCACGCTCATCGGCAACTCCGCGCCGCCGACGATCATCCGCTTCAGCGTCCGCAAGGGGTTGTCGGGCATCGACTCGACATAGTCCACGAAGGCGGACAGCAAGGGCGGCGTCGCGATCATCGTCGTCACCGACCGCGCCTCGACCAGCCGGGTGATCTCCGCGAGGTCCGACCGCGGCTCCTCGGCCACGACCAATGCCGCGCCGCCGACCAGCGCGGGCCAGATCTCATAGGCGGAGGCATCGAACGCCAGCGAGTGGTGAGTCAAAGCCCGATTTCCCGCGCCTACCGCACGCACCTGGGTGACCAGGTTCAGCACGTTACGGTGCGTGATGGCAACACCTTTGGGGATGCCGGTCGAACCGGAGGTGTAGGTCATGTACGCCAAGTTCTGCGGACCGACCCGTGCCGGCACCGGCCCGGACCCGGCAGGGTCGAGCCGGTCGAGGTAGAGGTTCGGCGTCGCAGTCGGCGGCAGCAGCTCGGCGGTCGCGGAATCGGTCACCACCGCGAACGGCGCGGCATCGGTGAGCACGAAGGCCAGCCGCTCCGGCGGATACGCCGTATCGAGCGGCAGATAACCACCACCGGCCTTCAACACACCCAGCAGCGCCACGATCAACTCCGCCGATCGCGGCAACGCGACGGCGACGATACTGTCCGGCCGCATACCTTGCGAAATAAGCACGCGCGCAAGCTGATCGGTTCGACTGCCGAGTTCCCGATACGACAGCTCGGTCTCCCCGCTGACGACGGCCGGTGCGTCCGGGGCCGCCTCGGCCTGTGCCTCGAACAGCCCGACGATCGTGTCGCCCACGACCTCAGCGTTGGTGTCGTTCCACCGGCGCAACACCAGCTCGCGTTCCTCGGCGCCGAGCACATCGATCGACCCCACCGCGGCCGCAGGGTCCGCCACCAGCCGCCGCAGCAGCCAGACCCACCGCGCCGCCATCGACTCGATGGTGGACCGGTCGAACAGATCGGTGGCGTACTCGACGAGCCCGGTCCACTGCTCACCGGCGGGCGCGTCCGCGATATTGAACGACAGGTCGAACCGCGCGGTCGCGGTGAACGCGGAGTAGGGCTCGATTCGCACCTCTGGCAGTTCGAGGGTGGGCATGGCGTTGTTCTGGAAGGCCAGCGACACCTGGAACAGCGGATGATGGGCCGCCGAGCGGGCCGGTTTCAGCAACTCGACCAGCAATTCGAACGGCGCGTCCTGGTTCTCGTACGCGGCCAGAGCTTTCCCTCTGACCTCGCCGAGAATCTCGGTGAACGACGCACCCGCGACCACGGGCGCCCGCAATACCAAGGTGTTGACGAAGAACCCGACCAGCTCGGCCAGCGCGTCGTCGGTCCGGCCCGCGATCGGCGTCCCGATCGGAATATCCTCCCCGGCACCGTGTTTGAACAACAGCACGGCCAACGCCGATTGCAGCACCATCGACACCGTCGCGCCCGCACGGCGCGCCAGGTCCTCTACCGCGTTACGGATCTCCGGATCGATGTCGAAGGTCACTACGTCGCCGCGGTAGCTCGGCACGCGCGGCCGCGGCCGATCGGTCGGCAAGGGCAATTCCTCGGGCAGACCGTCGAGTTCGGTACGCCAGTACGCGAACTGCTGGGACAGCACACTGTCCGGATCGGTCGGCGCCCCCAGCAGTTCCTGCTGCCACAGCGTGTAGTCCGCGTATTGGACCGGCAACGGCTGCCACTCCGGCCGCCGCCCCTGCCGACGTGCCGCATACGCCGTCGACAGATCGCGCAGCAGCGGCGCGGCGGACCAGCCGTCAGCGGCGATGTGATGGATCAGCACCACGACGACGCATTCGTCGGCGCCGGACCGCACCACCGTGACCCGGATCGGGATCTGCACGGACAGATCGAACCCGTAGCGGGCCGCAGCAGTCACCGCGGCATGCACGTCACCGGGATCCGCTTCGGTCACCGTGACCGGCACCTCGAGGCCGTCTGCGTCGACTATCCGTTGGGACGGCACGCCATCGGTCTCGACAAAGATCGTGCGCAGGCTCTCGTGTCGCGCGACGACGTCACCGATCGCGGCGGCCAACGCCGCCACATCCACCCCGTGGAGCCGCGCCGCCACCGGAATGTTGTAGTTGGCCGACGGCCCTTCCAGCCGGTGGATGAACCACAACCGCCGCTGCGCGAACGACAACGGCAGCACCGTCGGCCGCTGCCGCGTCGACAGCACCGGCCGCAGCCGGGCACGGTCGCCCAGCCGAATTGCCAACTGCGCCACCGTCGGAGCATCGAATATCGTCCGGATCGGGACCTCGACGCCGAGCACCACCCGGATCCGGCTGGCCAGGCGGGTCGCCAGCAGCGAGTGCCCGCCCAGCGCGAAGAAGCTGTCGTCCAGCCCGACCCGCTCGTGGCCGAGGACCTCGGCGAACAGCTCGGTCAGCATCTGTTCCTGGATGCTGACCGGAGCCCGATACGGCACCGAGGAACGCAGCTCCGGGACCGGCAACGCCGCCCGATCCAATTTCCCGTTCCCGGTCAACGGCACACCGTCGATCACCATCACCACCGACGGCACCATGAAGTCCGGCAACCGCTCGGCGGCGAACCGGCGCACCTCGGCACCGTCGAGGCGATTCGCGGCCACGCGTTCGGCACCGCAGGGCCGCCCGTTCGCACGCCTTCGTCCGTTGCCCGCGACCGAACCGGTCCGCTCGGCAACCACGTACCCGATGAGCTGCTTGTCACCGGTTCCGGTGTCGCGCGCCACCACCACCGCGTTCGATACCGCAGGATGTTGCGCCAGTACAGTTTCGACCTCGCCGGGTTCCACGCGGAAGCCGCGGATCTTCACCTGGTCGTCGGCCCGGCCCGCGAACTCCAGCTGCCCGGAGTTGTTCCAGCGCACCACATCACCGGTGCGATACAGCCGACCACCCGTGGGATCGAAGGGGTCGGCGACGAACCGTGCAGCGGTCAGCCCGGCCCGGCCGTGATAGCCGCGCGCCAGTTGGGCGCTGGAGACATACAACTCCCCCGCAACGCCCACCGGCACCGGTGCCAGCCACGAATCCAGTACGAACACTCGGGTATTCGCCACCGGGGCACCGATCGGCACCACCGCACCCGACGCGTCGGCCGGGACCTCGTAGGACGTCACATCGACCGTCGCCTCGGTCGGGCCGTACAGGTTGTCGATCCGGATGTCTCCCCAGCTGTCCCGCAGTGCGTGCACCAACCCGGACGGGAGCGTGTCGGCGCCCGTATTCACCTGCGTCAGACTCTGGAAAGGGTTGTCGGACAGGTATTCGACGTGCTCGACCAACGCCGCCAGCAAGGGTGGCGTGGCGAACATCTTCGTCACCGACCGGGTCTCGATCAGCCGGGTGATCTCCGCCAGATCCGAGCGCCGCTCACCGGCCACCACCAGGGTCGCCCCGCCACACAGCGCGGGCCAGATCTCGTAGGTGGAGGCGTCGAACGCGATCGACGAATGCACCAGCACACGATCCTCGATACCCACCGACCACGCCTGGGCGACCAGGTTCACCACGTTGCGATGCGTGATGCCAACACCTTTCGGCACACCGGTCGAGCCGGAGGTGTAGATGACGTACGCCAAATTCTGTGGCCGCGCCGGGATCGGATCCCCGCCGCTCCAGTCCTCGACCGCCGGTGCATCGATATACAGGTGCGGTGTCGCGGTGTGCGGCAGGGCATCCGAGGTCGCACGATCGGTCACGACGACAACCGGCGCGGCATCGGTGAGGACGAAAGCCAACCGATCCGACGGATAACCCGGATCGATCGGCAGATAGCCACCACCGGCCTTGACCACACCCAGCAACGCCACGATCAACTCCACCGACCGCGGCAATGCCACCGCGACGAGGGTATCCGGACCCACACCGCGCGAAACCAGCAGGCGAGCAAGCAGTTTCGCGCGGGTGTCGAGCTCCTGATAGCTCAGCTCTGCCGTACCGCAGACCACCGCGGTCGCGTCAGGAGCCCGAGCGACCTGTTCGGCGAACAATTCGGCCAGGGTAGCGGCCGGGTCGAGGGCGACGGCGGTGTCGTTCCACCCGTGTAGCACCAACTCGCGTTCCTCGGTGTCGAGCACCTCGACCGACCCCACCGGCCCATGCGGGTCCGCCACCACCTGCCGCAGTATCCGTACCAACCGCGCCGCCATCGCCTCGATCGTGGACCGATCGAACAGGTCGGTGGCGTATTCGACGTGCACGTCCCACCCTGCGACACCGTTGCTCCGCGCACCGGTGGCCGCGTCGCCGACATTGAACGTCAGGTCGAATCGTGAGGTCAGTGCGGGCAGCGCATACGGCTCGAACCCGACCCCCGACAACTCGAGGGTGGCCGCGGTGTTGTTCTGGAAGCTCAGCAGCACCTGGAACAACGGGTGGTGGGCCGCCGAGCGGGCCGGATTCAGCAGCTCGACCAGCAGCTCGAACGGCAGATCCTGATTCTCATAGGCCGCCAGTGCTTTTGCCCTGACCTGGCCGAGAATTTCGGTGAACGAGGCCGCCGGGTGCACCGCCGTCCGCAACACCCAGGTGTTGACGAAGAACCCCACCAGTTCGTTCAGCGCGTCGTCGGTGCGGCCGGCGATCGGCGATCCGAGCGGAATATCCTCGCCGGCACCGAGTTTGAACAGCAACACGGCCAGCGCCGACTGCAAGACCATGGACACCGTCGCGCCGGAGCGGCTCGCCAGCTCCTCGAGTTCCGCTCTGGTCTTCGCATCGATACCGAAAACCAGCATGTCCCCGCGGTAACTGGCCACCCGTGGCCGCGGCCGATCGGTCGGCAGCCGCAGCTGCTCTGGCAGGCCGTCGAGCTCCCGGCGCCAATACTCGAACTGCTGGGACAGCACGCTGTCCGGATCGTCCGGTGAGCCGAGCAGTTCCTGCTGCCACAGTGTGTAATCCACGTACTGGACCGGCAGCGACTCCCAGCCCGGCGCCCGCCCCTGCCGCCGAGCCGCGTACGCCGTCGACAGGTCCCGCAGCAACGGCGTCATCGACCAACCGTCACCGGCAATATGGTGAATCAACAACACCACGACGCATTCGTCGACACCGCAGCGGAAAACGTCGGCGCGGATGGGAATCTCGGTCGCCAGGTCGAACTCGTAGCGCGCCGCCTCGGTGACCGCCGCATCCAAGGCGGCGGGCTCGACGTCGGAGATGAGCACCGGCACCTCGACCGCGTCCTCGTCGAGGACCTGCTGACCGGGCACGCCGTCGGCTTCGACGAAGATCGTGCGCAGGCTTTCGTGCCTGGCCACCACGTCACCGACCGCCGCCGCGAAGGCGGGCGCGTCGAACCCGCCCCGCAGTCGAAAAGTCAACGGCATGTTGTAGGTGGCCGAGGGTCCCTCCAACCGGTGGATGAACCACAACCGGCGCTGGGCGAACGACAACGGAATCATCACAGACCCACCTCTCGATTCATCCTGCGCAGCGCCGGTCTGCGCGACGGCGCCAATTCCGGCCATCGGCGGTCGAGTTCGGCGACCGTCGCGGCGTCGAAGATCACCCGGATCGGGACTTCGACGCCGAGCACCGCCCGAATCCGGCTGGCCAGGCGGGTCGCCAGCAACGAATGCCCACCGAGCGCGAAGAAGCTGTCGTCCACGCCGACCCGGTCGAGTCCGAGGATCTCGGCGAACAATCCGGCGAGCACCCGTTCCCGCTCGCTACTCGGCGCCCGATACTCCGCCGCGGCGGCGAACTCCGGGTCCGGCAGTGCCGCACGATCGAGTTTTCCATTCGCGGTCAACGGCACATCGTCGATCACCATCACCACCGACGGCACCATGAACTCCGGCAACTGCTCAGCCGCCAATTCCCTTACGGCGGCGGGCAAAAGCGTGTCCTGGGGGTTGCTGGCGTACGGCGTCGGATCGTCCACTTCTGCCGACGGCACATAAACGTCGGTCAGCGGTCGGCTTTGTGCCGTCGCGGTGTCGACGAACACCGCGTCCATCCGATCCGGCTGCGCCGACCAGGTGACCGCCGTGGTGTAGCCCAGTCGGTCGCCCAGCACGTGCAGGTCTTCGGGCAGCAATCCGGCATCCCGTCGCGCGGCGGGGTCGGCGAGGATGCCCTCGAATCCCGCTGCTCGCGGATCGGTGCGCGGAGCGGACGGAACGGACTCACCGGTTCGGATTCGGTGCACCGCCTCGATCTGGCCGGTCAGCCCGGCGTGTGGGATCCCGGTGACCCGGATGCCGTCCGGGTGTCGGGTTTGCAGCAGGGTGCGCAACCAGTCGTGGTCGCGGAACACGACTTTCGGCACCTCGGCGACGGACAGCGCTTTCGTGGGCGTCTTGTGCAGGACCACGTCGTATCGGTAGCGGGTCAACTCGTTGACCGAGTAGCCGCGTTTGAGTTCGATATCGACGGTCTCGAAGTCGGTGGCCCGGCACAGCGCGTGGAAGTACTCCGGCGCGACCAGCAATTCCTGTTCGGCGAATACCGTGCGGCGCACCCGTTCCCGAATGGCCGCCGGGTCGTCGCCGTCGTTGCGGGCGATCTGCACCGCCGTGGTGAACTCCTCCAGCAGACCCAGATTTCGGACGTCACCGACGAATATCGCGCCGCCGGGAGCCAGCAGGCCGAGCGCCTGTTCGAGGACTCGACGCAGATACCGTTCGCCGGGGAAGTACTGCACCACCGAGTTCACGACCACCGTGTCGAAATACTCTTCCGGCAATCCCGCGATGTCCTCGGCGGATCGGACACTCAGCGAAACTCGCTCGGCCCACGGCGCGTCGAGTTCGTCCAACTGGTGTTGCAGGGTGGCGATGGTCGCGGCGGAGAAGTCCGCGGCCCAGTATTCGTCGCAGTCCGGTGCCAATTGGGACAACAACAAGCCGGAGCCGACACCGATCTCGAGTACTCGCCGCGGTGCCAGGCCGCGGATGCGCTGCACCGTGGCTTCGCGCCATTCACGCATCTGCTCGATCGGAATGGACGTCCCGGTATAGCTGCTGTTCCAGCCGCCGAAGTCCATCCCGAAGCCCGTCGGCGCCTTGTCCCCGTTGCCGTTTCCGGACCTGTCGGCTTTCTGGCCCGCGGCGCCGTACAGGTCGTCGTACACCTTGCGCCACTGCCCGACCAATTCCGCTTCACCGACGACCGGCCCGGATCGGTCCGCGACCACATAGCCCACCAGCTGCTGTCCGCCGGTGCTGCTGTCGCGCACGACGACCACCGCGCGGGACACCGAAGGGTGTTGCTCCAGAGCGGTTTCCACCTCACCGGGCTCCACCCGGAAGCCGCGGACCTTGACCTGATCATCGGCTCGGCCGACGAACTCCAACTGTCCGGAGTTGTTCCAGCGCACCACATCACCGGTGCGATACAGGCGACCGCCACCGATCGGATCGAAGGGGTCGGCGACGAACCTGGCGGCGGTGAGCCCTGCGCGTCCGTGGTAACCCCGCGCCAACTGGGTGCCCGCCACGTACAGCTCCCCCGCGACACCCACCGGCACCGGCGCCAACCACGAATCCAACACGAAGACGCGCACATTCACCGATGGGCGCCCGATCGGCACCGCACCTTCGATGTCGCCGAGCACGTCGTAGTCGGTCACGCACGCCGTTGTTTCGGTAGGCCCGTAGCCGTTCATCACCTGCACGCCTGCGTGCTTCGCGTTCAGCTTGCGCAACACGGCAGCTGTCAGTTCGGCACCGCCGGCGATCACCCGCCGCAGACTGCGCAGCGGTGTGCCGGGCAACGGCTCCACATGATCGGCCAGCGCCGACAACAGCGGTGGCGTCGCGAACATCTTTGTTACCGAACGGCGTTCGATCAGATCGGTGAGCTCGACCAGATCCGAACGCGAAGATTCCGTCACCACCAGCGCCGCACCACCGGCCAACGCGGGCCAGATCTCATAGGTCGTGGCGTCGAATGCGATCGAGGAATGCGTCAATACCCGGTCCTCGGGATCGACCGACCAGGCTCGGGCAACCAGGTTCACCAGGTTACGGTGGGTGATCTCCACACCTTTCGGAACGCCCGTGGAGCCGGAGGTGTAGGTCACGTAGGCCAAATGCTGTGGCCGCAGACCGATCCCAGCCAAATCCCCGGGTTCGCCACCGTTGGCGCCCGGTGCGTCCAGATAGTGATGCGGGACTTCTGAGTCGGGCAAAAAGTGGGCGGTAGCAGAGTCGGTCACGACAACGACCGGCGCTGCGTCGGAAAGGATGAACGACAACCGATCCGACGGATACCCGGGATCGATCGGCAGATATGCGCCGCCGGCCTTCAGCACACCCAGCAGCGCCACGATCAACTCCACCGACCGTGGC
Source organism: Nocardia ninae NBRC 108245 (assembly GCF_007990755.1). GTDB lineage: Bacteria > Actinomycetota > Actinomycetes > Mycobacteriales > Mycobacteriaceae > Nocardia > Nocardia ninae. The sequence goes on from NZ_BJXA01000018.1 coordinate 36,850, forward strand.
AGGGCCACCGCGACCAGCGAGTCCGGGCGTACGCCGCGCGCGACCAGCGTGCGCGCCAAGCCGTCGGCTCGGGTATCGAGTTCCCGATACGAGATCTCCGTGCTGCCTCCGATTACCGCAGTGGCCGTTGGTGTCCGGGCAACCTGGGCCTCGAACAATTCGACCATGGTGGTGTCCGCGACCTCGACGGCGGTGTTGTTCCACCGCCGCAGCACCGATTCCTGTTCCTCGGTATCGAGGACGTCGATCGCCCCCACCGGGCCACCAGGGTCCGTCACGATCCGGTCCAGTATTCGCACGAACCGGTTCACCATCGACTCGACGGTGAACCGGTCGAACAGGTCGGTCGAGTACTCGACGAACCCGCTCCACGGATCACCGGCGGGCGCGTCGGCGACGTTGAAGAACAAGTCGAACCGCGAGGCGGCGATGGACGCGGGATAGGGCTCGAACCCGACCCCCGGCAGCCGCAGGGTCGGCAGCGCGTTGTTCTGGAAGGCCAACGACACCTGGAACAGCGGGTGATGCGCCGCCGAGCGGGCCGGATTCAACAACTCCACCAGCAATTCGAACGGAACATCCTGATTCTCGTACGCCGCCAACGCCTTCGACCGAACCTGTGCCACCACCTCGGCGAAAGACGTTGCCGGAGCGACAGTTGCCCGCAGCACCCAGGTGTTGACGAAGAACCCGACCAGGTCGGCCAACGCCTCGTCGGTCCGGCCGGCGATCGGTGAGCCGAGCGGAATATCCTCTCCGGCACCGAGTTTGAACAACAGCACCGCCAACGCCGACTGCAGCACCATCGACACCGTCGCGCCTTCGCGGGCCGCCAACCGCTCCACCGCGGTACGGATCTCCGGCTCGACACCGAAGACCACCATGTCACCGCGGTAGCTGGCCACCCGGGGTCGCGGCCGGTCGGTCGGCAACCGCAGCTGCTCCGGCAACCCGTCGAGCTCACGACGCCAGTACTCGTACTGCTGGGACAGCACGCTGTCCGGATCGTCCGGCGACCCGAGGAATTCTCGCTGCCACAGCGTGTAGTCCACGTACTGCACCGGCAGCGGCGCCCAGCGCGGCGCCCGATGTTCGAGCCGCGCGGCGTAGGCGGTGGCCAGATCCCGCAGCAGCGGTGCCGCCGACCAGCCGTCGCCCGCGATGTGATGGACCAGCAGCACCAGCACACACTCATCGCCGCCGGCTCGGAACACGGTGGCGCGGATGGGAATCTCCGACGACAGATCGAACGCGTAGCGCACGGCGGCGTTCACGGCCGCGTCCAGCTCCGCCGGATCCACGGTCTCCACTTCGACCGTGACCGGCACCTCGACGCTGTCCGCCGCGAGTACCCGCTGGGTCGGCACCCCCTCGGCCTCGACGAAAACCGTCCGCAAACTCTCGTGGCGGGCCACCACATCACCGAGCGCGGCCGCGAAAGCCGATGCGTCGAACACGCCGCTCAGCCGGACCGGCAACGGCATGTTGTACGTAGCCGATGGCCCTTCGAGCCGATGGATGAACCACAGCCTGCGCTGCGCGAACGACAGCGGAACCACATCCGGCCGTGGCCGGGGCAGCAGCGGCGGACGCACCTGCACCTCGGCATCGAGCCGAGTCACCAACTGCGCCACCGTCGGTGCGTCGAAGATCGTCCGGATCGGGACCTCCACCCCCGTCACCGCACGGATCCGGCTGGCCAGGCGAGTAGCCAGCAGCGAGTGACCACCCAGCGTGAAGAAGTTGTCGTCCACACCGACCCGGTCGAGGCCGAGGATCTCGGCGAACAATTCGGCCAGTACCTGTTCGCGCTCGCTGTCCGGCGCGCGGTACTCCGCCGACGAGGCGAACTCCGGATCCGGCAGCGCCCGGCGATCCAGTTTCCCGCTGGAGGTCAACGGCACCGAGCCGATCACCATCACCGTCGCGGGCACCATGAACTCCGGCAATCGGTCACTCGCCCACCGGCGTACGTCGGCGGCCAGCAGACCCGCCTGCGGGTTGTTGGCGTACGCCGCCGGATCGCCCACCGGGTCGGTGGCTGTGTACACGTCGGCCAGTGGCCTGTCGCCGAGGGTCGCGGCGTCGACGAAGACCGCATCCATCCGGTCCGGCCGGGCGGACCAGGTGACCGCGGTTGCGTAGCCGAGTCGACGGCCGAGCAGATGCAGGTCTTCCGGTACGACGCCCGCGCGATCGCTGATCGTCTCGAGTATCCCTTCGAAGCCGACACCGAGTGCGTCGGTCGCGATGCCGGCGTGGCCCGCCTCGATCCGATGCGTCGCCTCGACCTCACCGACCAGGCCGGCATGCGGGACACCGGTAATCCGAATACCGTCCGGATGCTGGTCACGCAGCAGGGTCTGCAACGAATCATGGTCGCGGAAAGCGGCTTTCGGTACCTCGGCGACCGAAAGCGGGTTCACCGCAGCCGGATGCAGCACCACGTCGTACCGGTAGCGCGTCAACTCGTTCATCGAGTAGCCGCGTTTGAGTTCGATGTCGACGGCACCGATATCGAGGACGTCGCCGAGCGCGAGGAAGTACTCCGGCGCCAGCAGCAGCTCCTGTTCGGCGGAGATGTCGCGGCGGACCCGGTCGGCGACCGCCACCGGATCGTCGCCGCCGTTGCGAGCGATCTGCGCGGCGGTGGTGAACTCCTCCAGCAGCGCCAGATTCCGGACGTCACCGATGAACACCGCGCCACCCGGAGCCAGCACGCGCAGCACCCGCTCGAGCACCCGGCGCAGATAGCTCTGGCTGGGGAAGTACTGGATCACCGAGTTCAACACGACCGTGTCGAAATAGTGTTCCGGCAATCCTTCGGTCTCGTCGGCACCGCGCACGCTCAGCGAGACACGGTCGACCCACTCCTCGTTCAGTTCGCCCAGCTGTCGTTGCAGCGTGCTGATGGTCGCGGACGAGAAGTCCGTCGCCCAGTATTCGACGCAGTCCGGTGCCAGCTGCGACATCAGCAAGCCCGACCCCACCCCGATCTCCAGCACGCGCCGCGGACTCAGCCCCCGAATACGCTCGACGGTGGTCGCGCGCCATTCGCGCATCTGTTCCACCGGGATCGCGCCCCCGGTGTAGCTGCTGTTCCAGCCGCCGAAACCGGTAACGAACCCGACCTCGTCACCATCGACAGCACCGATGTCCGGTGCCTGCTCGGCGCCGGCGTACAGGTCGTCGTAGACCCGCCGCCACTGCCCCACCAGTTCGCCTTCGCCGACGGTGGCCCCCGAGTGGTCGGCGACCACGTACCCGACCAACTGCTTTCCGGCCTCCGAGTCGTGTGCCACGACCACCGCCTGCGCCACCGAAGGATGTTGGGCCAGGACGCTCTCCACCTCGCCGGGTTCGACCCGGAAGCCACGGATCTTGACCTGATCATCGACCCGGCCCGCGAACTCCAGCACTCCCGCCGCAGTCCAGCGCACCACGTCGCCGGTGCGATACAGCCTGCCGCCACCGGTCCGGTCGAACGGGTCGGCCACGAACCGGGCCGCGGTCAGTCCGGCCCGCCCGTGATAGCCGCGCGCCAGCTGGGCACCCGCCACATACAACTCGCCCGAAACCCCCACCGGCACCGGCACCAGCCACGAATCCAGCACGAACACTCGCGAATTCGCCACTGGCACACCGATCGGCACCACCGCACCCGGTTCGTCCTCGGGCACGCGATAGGCGGTCACGTCGACGGTCGCCTCGGTCGGACCGTACAGATTGTCGACCCGAAGGTCGGGGCAGGTGCCACGCAGCGCCCGCACCAACCCGGAGGTCAAGGTGTCGGCACCGGTATTGACCTGGCGCAGACTCCGGAAAGGGCTGTCCGGCAACGCTTCCACATGATCGACCAACGCCGACAGCAACGGTGGTGTGGCGAACATCTTCGTCACCGACCAGGTCTCCACCAGCCGCGTGATCTCCCCCGGGTCCGAGCGCTGCTCGCCGGCGACGACCAATGTCGCACCACCGCACAGGGCCGGCCAGATCTCATAGGTCGACGCGTCGAAGGCGATCGACGAATGCACCAGCACCCGGTCCTCGACACCCGCCTGCCACGCCTGGTTGACCAGGTTGACGACGTTATGGTGCGTGATGCCAACACCTTTCGGAACACCGGTGGAGCCCGAGGTGTAGATCACGCACGCCAGATTGTGCGCGCCCACCGCGACCACCCGGTCCAGACCGGCTCGATCACCGTCGAGCGCCTCCATGGAGTCCAGATAGAGGTGTGGCGTCGCGGTCGGTGGCAGCGCGTGCGCGGTGGCCGAGTCGGTCACGACGACCACCGGCGCGGCGTCGGCGAGGACGAACGCCAGCCGATCCGAGGGGTACGCGGGATCGATCGGCAGATATCCGCCACCGGCTTTCAGCACACCCAGCAGGGTGACGATCAGGTTCGTGGACCGCGGCAACGCCACCGCGACCACACCGTCCGGGCCGACGCCGCGCGAGATCAACGCCCGCGCCAGCCGATCGGAGCGCCGGTCCAGATCCTGGTACGTCAGCTTCGCGTCCGCGCAGACGACCGCGATCGCATCCGGGGTCGCGGCGACCTGCGCGGCGAACAGCTCGGTGAGGGTGGCGGCGGCCGGTACCTCGACCGTGGTGTCGTTCCACCGGCGCAGCACCAGTTCGCGCTCGTCGGTGTCGAGGAGATCGATGGCGCCCACCGGGACTTCGGGATCCGACCCGACCTGCCGCAGCAGGCGGACCAGCCGGGCCGCCATCGCCTCGACGGTGGACCGGTCGAACAGTTCGGTCGCATACTCGACGAACCCGCTCCACGGGTCACCGGCCGGGGCTTCGGCGATGTTGAAGAACAGATCGAACCGCGCGGTCGCGGTGGCCGCGGGGTAGGGCTCGATCCGCACGCCCGACAGCTCGAGTGCGGGCAGCGTGTTGTTCTGGAAGGCCAGCGTCACCTGGAACAACGGATGATGCGCCGCCGAGCGAGCCGGGTTCAGCAACTCCACCAGCAGTTCGAACGGAACATCCTGATTCTCGTAGCCTGCCAACGCCTTTTCCCGCACCACACCCAATATCTCGGTGAACGACGCGTCCGGGACGACAGCCGCCCGCAGCACCCAGGTATTGACGAAGAACCCGACCAGCTCGGCCAGTGCCTCGTCGGTCCGGCCCGCGATCGGCGCACCGATCGGAATATCTTCTCCGGCACCGAGTTTGAACAGCAGGACGGCCAGCGCCGACTGCAACACCATCGACACAGTCGCACCTTCACGGGCCGCCAACCGCTCTACCGCGGCACGGATCTCCGACTCGATCTGGAAGTGCACCATGTCGCCGCGATAACTGGCCACCCGCGGCCGCGGCCGATCGGTCGGCAACCGCAACTGCTCGGGCAGCCCCTCGAGTTCGCGGCGCCAATACTCGAACTGCTGCGACAACACGCTGTCCGGATCGGTCGCCGAGCCGAGCAGTTCCCGCTGCCACAACGTGTAATCCGCGTACTGCACCGGCAACGGCCGCCACCGCGGTGCCCGATGGTCCTTTCGTGCGGCGTACGCCTCGGACAGATCGCGCAGCAACGGCGTCAACGACCAGCCGTCACCGGCGATGTGATGGATCAGCAACACCAGCACAGCTGCATCGTCCGTCCGGCGGAACACAGTGGCGCGCAACGGGATCTCCGACGACAGATCGAAGCCGTAGCGCACCGCCGAGGTCACCGCCGCGTCGGTCTCGGCGGGATCGGCGGCCCGCATGTCCGTCACCGTGACCGGTACCTCGACGCTGTCCACGTCCAGGACCTGTTGGGAGGGCACACCATCGGCGTCGACGAAGATCGTCCGCAAGCTCTCGTGCCGCATCACCACATCGCCGATCGCGGCGGTCAACGCCGCCACGTCCACGCCGTGCAACCGCACCGCCAGCGCCATGTTGTAGGTGGCCGACGGCCCCTCCAACCGGTGGATGAACCACAGTCGCCGCTGGGCGAACGACAGCGGAACCACGTCCGGCCGTGGCTGGGCCAGCAGGGCCGGGCGCACCTGCACGCCCGCGTCGAGCCGGGTCGCCAACTGCGCCACCGTCGGCGCGTCGAACACCGTCCGGATCGGTACCTCGATGCCGAGCTCAACCCGGATCCGGCTGGCCAGGCGGGTCGCCAGCAGCGAGTGGCCACCGAGCTCGAAGAAGCTGTCGTCCACGCCCACCCGGTCGCGTCCGAGGACCGCCCCGAACAACTCGGCCAGCACCCGTTCGCGCGCACTGCCCGGCGCCCGGTACCGCACCGAGGACACCGACTCCGGCGCGGGCAGCGCCGCGCGGTCCAGTTTTCCGTTCGCGGTCAACGGCACCGCGTCGATCACCATCACCACCGTCGGCACCATGAACTCCGGCAGCCGTTCGGCGGCGAAGTCGCGCACCTGCGCGCCGACGAGGTCGGTACGGTCGGCGACCACATAGCCGATCAGCTGCTTGTCACCGGTGTCGCCGTCACGTACCACCACGAGCGCCTGCGCCACCGAAGGATGTTGCGCCAGTACCGATTCGACCTCGCCGGGCTCGACCCGGAAGCCGCGGATCTTGACCTGGTCATCGATGCGACCCAGGAACTCCACCTGCCCGCCGTGGTTGCGGCGCACCAGATCACCGGTGCGGTACAGCCGGCCACCGTTCGGGTCGAAGGGATCGGCGACGAACCGTGCCGCGGTCAGATCGGCCCGGCCGTGGTATCCCCGGCCCAACTGCGCACCGGCGACATACAACTCACCCGCCACCCCGGGCGGGACGGGCGCCAACCATGAATCCAGCACGAACGCCTGAACATTCGCCAACGGGGCTCCAATCGGCACCAAGGCCTCATCGAAGTGCTCCCCGGGCCGGAACGGCCGGCGAATCGCGAAGGTCGTTGTCTCGGTGGGCCCGTAGACATGCACGATGCGGGTCTGCGGGCACAGGCGCAGTGCACGCGCGAAGACCTCCGGCGGCATCTCCTCGCCGCCGACCCACACCTCGCGAAGCCCGGCGAGCGCGTCCGCGCCATGGTCGACGAACAACTCGAACAACCGAGTGGTGAGGAATACCGCGGTCACCTTGTGCGCCACCAACTGCCGTCCCAGCACCGCGATATCGGTGCGGCCCGGCGGCGCGACGACTATCCGGCCGCCGCCGAGCAGCGGCACCCAGATCTCGTAGGTGGAGGCATCGAACGCGACCGACGAATGCACCAGCACGCTCGCGTGCGCACCGTCGTGCCAACTGTGCTTGGTCGCGAAGGCGACCACGTTGCGGTGGGTGACGGCAACACCTTTCGGAACTCCGGTGGAGCCCGAGGTGTAGATCACGTAGGCCAGATTCTGCGACGCCGCCGCGACGGCTCGATCCAGCGTGGCGCCCTCCACCACATCGGTCGTGTCCAGGTAGAGGTGCGGAGCCGCCGTCTCGGGCAGGAGATCGACGGTGGCGGAATCGGTCACGACGACCACGGGGGCCGCGTCGGTCAGGATGAACGCCAGCCGATCCGACGGATAGGTCGGATCGATCGGCAGGTACCCGCCACCGGCCTTCAACACCGCGAGCAACGCAACGATCAACTCCACCGACCGAGGCAACGCCACGGCGGCGATGGTGTCGGGGCCAACCCCGCGCGAAATCAGGACGCACGCCAATTCGGTTGCCCGCGTGTCGAGTTCCCGATACGAGATCTCGTCGTCACCGCAGACCACGGCCACCGCGTCCGGCGTGCGCGCGACCCGCTCCTCGAACGACGCGACCACGGTGGCGTCCCGGTCGACCGGGGCAGCGGTGTCGTTCCACCGGTACAAGACCAGGTCACGTTCGTCGCTGTCCAGGACATCGACCGCCCCCACCGCGGTGTCCGGATCCGACACCACCTGGCGCAGGATCCGCACCAGCCGACCGGCCATGGCTTCGACCGTGGACCGATCGAACAGATCGGTGGCGTATTCGATGTATCCGTCCCACCCTGCGCCGTTGTCGCGCGCATCGGCCGGGGCGTCGCCGATATCGAAGGTCAGATCGAAGCGCGAGGTGTTGGTGGCCGGCATGTGCGGTGTCACCCGCGCTCCCGGCAGCCGGAGGGTGGGCAGCGTGTTGTTCTGCAACGTCAGCAGGACTTGGAACAGCGGATGGTACGCCGACGAGCGGGTCGGATTCAGCAGCTCGACCAGCAACTCGAACGGCGCGTCCTGATTGTCGTAGGCCGCCAGCGCTTTCGTGCGGACACCCTCGAGAATCTCGGTGAATGACGCTGCGGGAGAGACCGTTGCACGCAACACCCAGGTGTTGACGAAGAAGCCGACCAGATCGGCCAGCGCGTCATCGGTACGGCCGGCGATCGGCGAGCCGATCGGGATGTCCTCGCCCGCACCGAGTTTCGCCAGCAGCACTGCCAGCGCCGACTGCCACACCATGGACACCGTCGCGCCCTCGCGGGCCGCCAAACGCTCCACCGCGGTACGCACCTCGGGTTCGATGTCGAACAACACCACGTCGCCGCGGTAGCTGGCCACCCGTGGCCGAGGCCGGTCGGTCGGCAACCGCAGTTGCTCCGGCAGACCGTCGAGTTCGGCGCGCCAGTAACCGAACTGGCGCGACAGCACACTGTCGGGATCGTCCGGCGAGCCCAGCAGTTCCTGCTGCCACAGCGTGTAGTCGACGTACTGCACCGGCAGCGGCGCCCACTCCGGTGCCCGCCCTTCCCGGCGCACCGCGTACGCCGTCGACAGATCGTCCAGCAGCGACGCCGCCGACCAGCCGTCGCTAGCGATGTGATGGATCAGCACAAGCACCGTCCACTCGTCGTCCCCGTACCGGAACGCGCTCGCACGGATCGGGATCTGCGTGGACAGCTCGAACGGATACCGCGCCGCCTCGGCGACCGCCGCGTCCACCGCATCGGGAGCAACGTCGGCGATGGTCACCGGCACCTCGACGTCGTGCGCCGCGAGGACGTGTTGGGCTGGGACGCCGTCGGTTTCGACGAAGACCGTGCGCAGACTCTCGTGCCGGGCCACCACATCGCACACCGCCGCCGTGAACGCCGCCGCATCGAAGGCGCCCGTCACCCGGGCGGCCAGCGGCATGTTGTAGGTGGCCGACGGCCCCTCCAACCGGTGGATGAACCAGAGTCGCCGCTGCGCGAACGACAGCGGAATCACCTCCGGTCGCGGCCGGGCGAGCAGCATCGGGCGCATGGTGACGCCGGCGTCGAGCCGGGTCACCAGCTGCGCCGGCGTCGGCGCGTCGAACACCGTCCGGATCGGCACCTCGACCCCGAGCACCACCCGGATCCGGCTGATCAGCCGAGTGGCGGATAGCGAATGACCGCCCAGCTCGAAGAAGCTGTCGTCCGCGCCGACCCGGTCGATCCCCAGCACCTCGCCGAACAACCTCGCCAGCACCCGTTCGCGCTCGCTGCCCGGCGCTCGATAGGCCCGCGAGGAGGCGAACTCCGGGGCGGGCAGCGCGGCCCGATCGAGCTTGCCGTTGGGGGTCAGCGGCACGCGGTCGATCACCATCACCACGGTCGGTACCAGGAACTCCGGCAGGCGCGCCGCGGCGAACCGGCGCACCTGTGCCCCATCGAGCGCGTTTCCGTTCGTGCCGTCGTTGCCGTTGCTCCGATCGGCGACCACATAACCGATCAGCTGCTTGTCGGCACCGGACCCGGTGTCGCGGGCCAGCACCACGGCCTGCGACACCGAAGGATGTCGCACCAGCACCGATTCGACCTCGCCCGGCTCCACCCGGAAGCCGCGGATCTTGACCTGATCGTCGGCGCGGCCCACGAACTCCAGCACCCCTGCCGGAGTCCAGCGCACCACATCGCCGGTGCGATACAACCGGCCACCGGTGCGATCGAACGGATCGGCGACGAACCGCGTTGCGGTCAACCCCGGCCGACCGCGATAGCCCCGCGCCAATTGCGCGCCGGCCACATACAGTTCACCGGCCACCCCCACCGGAACCGGCGCCAGCCATGGGTCGAGCACGAACGCCCGCATGTTCCCCAGCGGTGTCCCGATCGGGCTCTCGCCCCGAGCGCCATGCTCGGCCAGCAGCTCCAGCTTCGTGACGTGCACCGTTGTCTCGGTGATCCCGTACATGTTCACCAGGGCGGGGCCAGCACCGCCGACCGCGTACCACGGTTGTACATGGCTGTGGTGCAACGCTTCCCCACCGAAGATCACCAGGCGCAGCGCCGAATCGACGCTGCCGCTCACCGACCGGGCTTCGGCCAGCGCGTGGAAAGCCGAGGGGGTCTGGTTGAGAATGGTCACGCCCTCGGCGACGACCAGATCCCACAGTTGCACGGGCGTGCGCACCACGTCCCACGGCACGACGACGACCCGGCCACCGTGCAAAAGCGCGCCCCAGATCTCCCACACCGAAAAGTCGAAGGCCTGCGAATGACACCAAGCCCACACATCATCGGCCCGGAATTCACACCACGGTGCGGCACTCACGAACAGCGAGGCCACATTGCGATGGGTGACGGCCACGCCCTTCGGCGTGCCGGTGGAGCCGGAGGTGTAGATGAGATAGGCCAGATTGCCGGGCAGCGGCGCGGCGGGCCGCACCACCTCATGGTGTGCCGCCTCGGCCTCCTCGAGCAAGATCCGCGGAACCCCTTGCTGCGGCAGCAGTTTCGAGGTGGCGCGGTCGGTGAGTACCGCGATCGGTGCGGCGTCGGCGAGCACGAACGCCAACCGTTCGGCCGGATAACCGGGATCGATCGGCAGATACGCACCACCGGCCTTCGACACCGCCAGGATGGCGACGATCAGCTCCGCCGACCTCGGCAAGGCCACCGCCACCACGCTGTCCGGACGCACATCCGCGGCGAGCAGGGTCCGCGCGACGCGATCCGCCCGCGTATCGAGTTCGCGATACGACAGCCGCGCACCACCGGACACCACGGCCACCGCGTCCGGGGCCCGGCGCACCTGATCGTCGAACAACCCCAGCAGAGTCGCCGCCGGATCGACCGGCACCGCGGTGTCGTTCCACGCCTCGACTACCAGCGACCGATCGTCGCCGAGGATATCCACCGCCCCGATCGGCGCCGCAGGGTCGGTGATCGCCTGCATCAGATAGCGCGCGATCGAGTCGAGGTAGCCGCGCAGATCGTCTTCGGTGTAGAGCTGCGCGTCGCCTTCTATCCGCAGGTATCCGCCACGGGCCGACTGCTTCTCGTAATGCAGGACGATCGACAGATCTCCGCTGTTCCCTGCCGAGTAGACCTGGAGATCGGCTGTCCCACCGGTCATCCGCAAGGCACCGAAGAACGACATGACATTGATGACCGGGCCGAACGGGTTCCCGTGTGCAGGCGGCATTTTCAAGTCGCGCCGGATCTCCGACATCCCGTACCGGAGATGGTCGCGCGCACCCGCGATGCTGTCCTGGAGCCGTCGGGACAGTTGCCCCAGCGAGAGGTCCCGGCCCGAATCCACCAGCAAGGGAACGGTATCCGACAGCTGGCACGGCGTGCGCCGCGCGATGGCATTCTGGTTGGAGACCGGCATCTGTACGCAGAATTCGTCGCGCAGCGCGTAGCGCTGGACCGCGGCCGCCGCGACCGACATCAACAGATAGGGCAGCTTCACCCCGATCGTCTGCGCCGAGTCGATCAGCCTGCCGAGCTCCGCGCCGGAAAAGCCGTGCGTGCAACCGATCCGCCCGGGTTTGGCGTCCGGTGCGGCATTGCCCGGCAGACGCAGCGGTTCGATCCCGGGCGGGATCTGCCCGCGCCAGTACTCCCGATCGATCGCCTGTTGGTGGCAACGGTAGGCCCGATCGCTCTCGATGATCTCGTCGACGGGCACGAAATCGGCAGGTTCGATGGGCATTCCGGCGACCAAGGCGCCGTATACATCCAGCACCCGCTGCGCCCAGGTGGCGACACCGACCCCATCCATGATGATGTGGTGGAAGCACATCGACAGAAAGTATTGTCCGGCATCGACTTTGAGCAGCGCGACGCGCAACAGCGCGTCCTGCTCCAGATCGAAGGCAAGCTCGAGCTCGCGAGACATGTAGTCGAAGGCGGCCGAGATCGGCTCGGGCTGCTCGGTGAGATCGAGGTAGGCGGGCATCCAATCGCGGGTGTTCCGGTCGATCTGCATCGGCCCGTCGGCGCCACCGACGAAATTGACCGTGAGCGCCTCCGATTCCGCGAACACGTGCCGCAGCGCGGTGACGAAATGGCCGAGTTCCAGCTCGGCCTCGATGTCGATATATATCAGGCAATTATTGGGAATATCGGAAAGCTCGTGGGCCAGCCAAAGTTCTTTTTGAATCGATGTCAGACTGCGCAGCAGTGACTTGTTACCGGATTGCATGACAAACTCCCTCGCTTATCACCTTTGCCGGGCCGTACCGATCCGCTGCTGGCCGAACGGAATCGTTTTCGGCGATGCGGGCGCGCCGCGGATGCAGCCCCGTACTGCACCGCCGCGCGCCCAGCTCGCTGCGCTGGCAAAGGTGGGGACACTCGTTGTCCCCGGTCGACTGCCGCCGCCCCCGTCGACGAATCCGCACCGGGCCACTTGCTTGACCACCGATGCGGCACCCACCCTGAATCACCGTGCGCGACAACCCTGTCCGCAGCCTGCGACAGCAGGGCGAAACGGCGATTCAACTGGTGCGGCGCGTGACAAAGCCCGGAAGCGGACGCTTGCTCACAACTAGATGAGCTGTTGCTGACCGGACAGCTCGTCGGCTGCCGATGAACTCGCCTCCCCCGAATCCCGCTGCCGCACACTCGATCAGGATGTCTCGAGCTGCGTAACTGCCGCTGTACTAGCGCATAAATGACTGGTCAAAGTGGTAACTATCCAGTGTTCCTCCCTCGGAGGAGTCCGGCGCCACCTATGCTCAGCGCTGGTAGCACATGGTTCAGGAGGGCTTGTCCATGGCGCACACGCAGATCAGATACGGGGTGCTCGGTTCGTTCACGGCAAGGCGCGACGACTGTGAAATCGAGTTGGGCCCAGCGAAACAGCAAGCGGTGCTTGCGGCACTGATGCTGGAGATGAACCGGCCGGTAACGGTGAACGCGATCATCGACGGGGTGTGGGGCGAACACCCCCCAGGTGACGCGCGCAACGGTGTGCAGACCTACGTCAGTAGGCTGCGTCGCGCCTTGGCGCCGTGCCGCAAGGCCACCGAACCCGCGCTGGTGTGGGCGGAGACCGGCTACGTGCTACACGGCGACCCCACGCTGTCGGACCACGTCGCGTTCGACCGACTCCTCGCTACCGCCGAGCGATGCCGGCGCGACAGCGATTTGGCGGCGGCCGCCACGCACACCGATGCCGCGTTGGCACTGTGGCGTGGCGAACCGTTCAGCGGCCTGGCGGGCCCCATCATAGAGGCCGAACGCCGCAGGTTGCAGGAGCGCTACCTGACCGCGCTCGAGCACCGCGCCGCGATCAAACTCGCCCGCGGCCAGCACGCCGAGGCGGTCGCCGAGCTCGCCCCGCTGGTCACCTCTTATCCGCTGCAGGAACGGTTTCGAACGCTGCTCATGCTCGGGCTCTACCACTGCGGGCGGCAAGCCGAGGCGCTGCTGGTCTTCCAGGACGCGCAGCGCCATCTCGCCGACGAGATCGGGATCGAGCCGGGACGCGAACTGCGCGAGCTGCACCGCAGGATTCTGCGCGACGAGATCGAGCCGCCGCTGGGCGGCGTCTCGACACCGACCGGTCGGCATGAATCGCTCTACAGCACAACCGATTTCGCGGGGCTCGAGCAGGAGGCGGCACGGCCCGCCGCCGAGGGCGCGTCCACTCTGGGCGAGAGCGGTGGCGGGGACAAGACAGAGTTCCAGCCCGAGGTACTGCCCAGCCGAAATCAGCTGCCCGGCGACATCGCGGACTTCACCGGCCGCACCGGCGAGATGGACCGTCTCCTGGCCGACATACCGCCGGAAGCGGCCCGCCCGACCGTGTTGATCGAGGCCATCGACGGCATGGCCGGGGTGGGTAAGACGACGCTGGCGATTCACGCGGCGCACCAGCTCAGCGGCCGCTTTCCCGACGCCCAGCTCTATATCGACCTGCACGGGCACGCCGCCGAGAGCGCGCCCGTCGAACCGATGGTCGCGCTGGACCGGCTGTTGCGCGCGGTAGGCGTGCCGAGCGAGTCGATACCGCCGGATCTGGATGCGCGAGCCGCCATGTGGCGCACCAGAATCGCCGCCCGTTCAGCGCTGCTGGTGCTGGACAACGTCGCCGACGTCGATCAGGTGCGGCCGCTGCTGCCGGGCACGGCGAGCTGCCTGGTGCTGATCACGAGCAGGCGCAGGCTCGTCGACCTGGAAGTCTCCAGAACCCTGTCTCTGGACGTGTTTTCACGCGAAGACGCCACCGCGCTGTTCACCACCATCGTGCACGACGAGCGCGTCGCGGCGGAGCCCGAGGCGGTGCAGGAAACCGTCCGGTTGTGCGGTTATCTGCCGCTGGCGATTCGCATCGCGGCCGGACGGCTGCGTGCGCGGCCGGTCTGGCCGATCGACCGGTTGGCCGAGCGGCTCCGACATCCCAGCCGGCTGGAACACCTGTCCGCGGGATCTCGCAGCGTAGCGGCCGCCCTCACCGCCAGTTTCCAAGACCTGTCGATCGATCAGCAGCGCGTGTTCCGGCTGCTCGGCCTGCACCCGGGCCGCGACTTCGACACGTATGCCACCGCAGCCCTCGCCGATATCGGGATCGACGCCGCCGAGCAGATCCTGGAGGCGCTCGTCGATGTTCATCTGCTGGAACAGGTTGTCTCCGAGCGCTATCGATTCCACAGTTTGGTACGCGATTACGCAGCGACACTGAGCGAGCCGTCCGATCTCGACGGCGACGCCGCGTTGACCCGGCTGTTCGACTACTACCGGTATGCCGCGTGGGCGGTCGGCACCAGAATACTGCCCGACCGCACCTTCCGCGTCGCCGATCTGCCCAGGCCGACGACACCGGTACCCGCGCTCGTCACTCACCACGAGTGCGTGACCTGGTTGCACAGCGAACGGCTCAACTTGCTGGCGATCGCTCGCGAGGCGACCAAGGCCCGCTGGTCCGGCTACACCAGGCTGTTCTCCGAAATCCTCTGGTGGCCTTACGTGACGGGCCTGCGCTGCTCCGACGACGCGATCACCTTGCACTTCGACGCGGTCGAAGTGGCGCGCAGCAGCGGCCAGCATGCCGAAGAGTGCCGGTTGCTGGTCAATCTGGGCTACACGCTCTGGCGGATGCGGCATTGCCAGCAGGCACTGGTGGTGCTGAACGACGCCGTCGGGCTGGCGCACGGTATGCGCGACCACGCCAACGCGGCGCGGGCCATGCATCACAGCGGGCTGGTCTACTTCCGGCTGGCGCGGTATCGGGATGCGTTGATGGGGTATCACCAAGCGCTGTCGTTGTCCCGGTCCAGCGGCAACAGATACATGGAAGGTTATGCGCTGCAAGGGCTCGGGCAGGTCCACGAGCGGATGGGGCATTGCGAGGACGCCGTCGACTATCTCCGGCAAGCCGTCGATATCGCCGACGAAACCGGCGACCCATACCTGCGCGCCAGTGCCCTCATGCGCATCAGCGATGCCGACATGCGGGTCGACAGATACAACGACGCGCTCGCACACCTGGAGGACGCGCGTAAAACGTTGACGCCGATGTCGCCGAATACCCTTTTCCACAACTATTTCTCGATCCGCATCGGCAATACCTATTGTCAGCTGAAGCAGTACGAAACAGCGGTGGAAAATTTCCGGGTGGCGCTGGCGCGGGCCGAGCGCAGCAATGATCTGATCCTCAAGTGTTGCGCGTATCTGGGTATCGGGGATATCCATCGCAGGCAGGGCCACTACCGGGAAGCGCTCGCCCACTACGAACGCGCGCTGCACATCGCCTATGCGTCGGGCTCGCCGTACGAGGAAATGCTCGCCTACGACGCCATCGCCACGGTCAGTTATTGCTCTGCGCACTTCTCGGTCGCGCGCAAGCACTGGAAGACCGCCCTGACGATCGCCGCCGGGCTGGGCCTGCCGGAGACCCGGCGCATCGCCGATCATGTCGCCGGCATCGACTCGACGTTTCTCGCCGCCACGGCAACGCAAGCGGCCGAAGCACATTCGGCCGAGTTCCGCAGAGCCGCGGGGTTGATCCGATGCGATCTGTCGCCGTCGAGTCGCGCAACTGCGATGGCCGCGATGGTCGATCCGAAGGGCCCTGACCGGCTACGCGCGTGACGCCCACCAATGCCGGGAGAGCTGGGCCGCAAGGTAGGCACCAGTCGCGTTCAACAGCACGTCATCGATGGAGGAGTGACGGCCGATGGCCAGCGCGAACTGCACTGTCTCCACCACGATCGAGGCGCAGGCGCCCACCAGCAGGACGCGGTACGAGCGAGTGAACCAGGCGAACCGCAACGGCAGCAGGAATCCCAGCGCGGCGAAGACCAGCAGATTCCCGCCGAACTGCTCGACCACCCGTCCGTCGGTCAGCTGATCGGCCAGATCACGCAGCGGCACCACATTCAGCGAACGCCCAGATCCCTTGGGCGTGAGGATCATCCACAACCACGGCGCGGTACCCACCACCATCCCTACCTCGCACAGCGCCACCCGCCACCCGCGCCGCCGCGCCAGCCACCACGCCACCACACCCGCCACCGGTAGCGCGGCGATCGCGGCCAGCACCACCCCACCCCACAACGCCCACGTCCCGTTCACCCCGTGAGTCTTACTCGAGTCGCCCGCGCCTCCACCAGTCGTCCACACAATCCACACGACATCTGCAGATGAAGGCCTGAACAGAATCCGCTACCCGGTACGGAGACTCGCGGCCAGTTCGCCTAGCAGTTTCCAAGTGCGCTGTTCGTCCTCCGGTGAACCGATCGCCGTCTGCGTGTAGATGAGTTCCGTTGCTCCCGCCTCGCGATACGCGGCGACCTGATCGGCCAGTAGCTGCTCGTCACCGATCGCGACCAGGTCGGCTGGATGGTGCACGCCTTCTCGATCCAGGGCGGCACGGTACGCCGGGATGGTCGCGTAGGGCTGCATATTCTGTTCGGCCCGCGCGCGGGCTCCGGCCACATCGGCGGTCACCACTCCGGACACGATCACGGCGGTCCGCGGTGTCGGCCGTCCGGCGGCCTCGGCATAGCGGGTGAGCGTGGGCACCGTGTAGTCGGCCAGGGTGCGTGGACCGGAGAGGATCGGGATCACGCCGTCGGCGAGTTCCGCTCCGGCGCGCAGTGTCAGCTCGCCTGCCGCCGCGACCAGGACCGGCACGCGGGGCCGCACGCCGTGCAACGGTTCCGACCGGGGCGTTCGGGCGATCAGGGTGTCACCTTCCAGCTCCACTGCTCCGTCATCCAGCAAGGCGCGCAACGCTTTCAGATAGTCGCGTAGATGCCGGATCCGGGGGTGCGGCGCTATGCCGTAGGTCTGTTCGACGAGCGAGGCGATCGACATCCCGAGCCCGAGGGTGAGGCGGCCGTGGCTGGTGGCCTGCACGGTCCGGGCCTGCATCGCGAGCGTGATCGGGTGCCGAGGGTAGATCGGGACCACCGCGGTGCCGACCGCGATGTCCGGTACTTCGCGCGCGGCGAGCGCGGCGACGGTGAGGGCGTCGTGGTCGAAACGCTGAATGAACCAGGCGGCGTCCAGCCCGGCCCCGGCCAGTTCCGCGACCTCGCCGATCAAGGTCTGCACCGGGTCGGCTGTTGCGGATAGTCGAGTGTGGTTGGTGGGCAAGGCAATACCGATACGCATGAAGTCTCCCGAGCTGCGTTGTGACGAGCCGATTAGTTAACTAAGTCAATATATACATACACTGTCTATATTGTCCCAGTTGCATCTTTGGTACGCTCTTGCCATGGGAGCAGAAGGCGGCCTGCGGGAGCGGAAGAAGCAGCAGACTCGGACGGCCATCGCTGATACGGCGATCGAAATGTTTCTGGAGTCCGGCTTCGATCAGGTGTCTTGCGCCGAGATCGCTACGCGCGCAGAGGTTTCCAAGCCGACGCTGTTCAAATACTTCCCCACCAAAGAAGATTTGGTGCTGCACCGGATCATCGACCATGAGCAGGAGGCCGCTCGGGTGGTCCGCGAACGGCGGTCCAGCGAGGCTCCGTTGAACGCGCTGCGTCGGCACTTCCTGGCCGCGCTCGACGCGCATGATCCGATCACCGGGTTGAACGATGACCCGGAAGTGCTTGCGCTGCACCAGATGTTCGAGACCACGCCCAGCCTGTCGGCGCGGGTGCTCGGTTTCGTGGCCAAGGGCGCCGAGGAGCTCGCCGCAGCCCTGATCGACGCCGGAGCCGTCGCCGACGGTGTCACCGCGCGGGTGGCCGCGCACCAGGTGATCATTACGCTGCGGGTGCTCGCCGAGGAGAATCTGCGCAAGCTAGCCGGTGGCCGCACACTCGACGAGGTGCACCCCGAAGCCGTCGCCGCCGCCCGGCGCGCCTTCGCCATGCTCCGCGCCGCCCTCGATGCCGCTTGACCGTGCGATCATCGCGGCGCGCGGCCCCAGGTCTGGACCATTCGGGGAGCGGCCAGCACTATCGATGAATCATCTACTGCCGCACGGAGGTCGGCGAGGATGGCGTCGAGTTCGGCGGTGCTGGTCAGTCCGGCGGCGAGCGCGGCATCCGCGATGTTCTCGAGGGTGAGGACGTGGACGAGTTTGGTGGCGGGATCCGGTTCGGCGGGTTGATTCACCTGGATGTGGATGTCGGTGAGACCCGCGGTGTGCAGCAGCGCGGGCAGCCGGGTGCCGATCAGCGGATCGGCGCCCCGGTGACGACCGGTGCGAATGTACAGGTCGTGGTAGGCACGGAATGCGGGTGAGTCGGGACAGCACAGGGGTGCGCTGAAGTCGACGTCCGCGACGGCCAGGGTGCCGCCCGGCCGCAGTGTCCTGGCAATGGCAGCGACGGCCGCGGCGGGGTCGGTCAGGTGCGAGAGCAGGAAGCGGGCGTGCGCGACGTCGAAGGTTTCCGCGGGCGGCTCCCCCGTGATGTCGGCGACTCGGTATTCCACCTGCGGATAGGTGGTGGCTTCGGCTGCGGCGAGCGCCACCTTGGCAGGGTCGAGGTCGGTGCCGAGTACTCGCCCCTCCGTGCCGACCATGTCCGCGATCATCAGGGTCACATCGCCGCCGCCGGAGCCGACGTCCCAGCTCCGGTCGCCCGGGCGGACAGGTAACTGCTCGAGCATCGCCCGAGTGCGCGGCGCCAGCACGCCGGCCAAGACGCGCAACCGTTCTCGGCCCTGGATACCGCCGCGAATGATGTACGAACCCGCTTCGCTCATGCCATTCCCTCTGCCGCGGAAGCGAATCGACCGAACGAGTCGCTCGACGGTCAGTTGGCCGAGGCGGGCTTCGGCGTCAGCAGGACCAGCGGGATCTCGCGCGTCGTCTTCTTCTGATAGCCGGCGTAGACCTTCTGCGCGGCGATCACGCGCGGCCACAATTCGGCCCGCTCTTCGGCGTTGGCGATCCGGGCGGTCATCGGTTGCCGGGGTCCGCTGCGCACCGAGACCTGGACATCCGGGTTGTCGCGCACATTGTGCAGCCAGGCGGGATGTTGCGGGTCGCCGCCGCGGGAGGCGACGACGACGTAGGCGTCGCCGTCGACGATCGGCGCGGTCAGCATCACCGCGTGCGGGCGACCGGATTTGCGGCCGATGGTCACGAGTTCGATCGACGGCATCCCGCTGAAGTCGTTGCCCAGCTTGCCGCAACTGACCTTCAAGAGGGCGCGATGAGCCGTGTTCATTGTCTTGAGAGCGAAATTCGATGGCATGGGGGTCCTTAACCACGCTGCGCGGGAACGAGCTCTGACATGCCCACACTACCTCCCTGTGACGAACTGTCTCAGGTAAAGATGTCGGTCTACCGCTCGAGCGGGCGTAGGCCGATCAACGTGCGAGCTGACGCGTATACGTAGCGGTTCTTGCCGCGGGCAGTCAGTTGACCGCCGTCGCTGAGAGCGTCGGGGACCTCGGTCACCGCACGGAACGGGATGTCCCACACCGTGCTGCCGGCTTTCGGGTCGATCGCCCACAGACCGGTGGAGTCGGCGAAAACGACGACGTCGCCGTCCCATGCGTCCGGTGTGCCGGAACGCTCGGTCGCGTGCTGCCACAGTCGGCGCCCGGTGCGCATATCCAGCCCGGTCGTGGTGCCTGCGGCGTCATCTCGGAGCAGTGCGACGTCGCCGAGCAGTGCGATCGCGGAGCCGGAAGTGGCGTTCCCGTACTCGCTCTGGGTCGTACGCGGCTGGGTCACGAGATCGGGGCTGGTCCACATCAGCTGGCCGGTGCGGCGATCGCGGGCGCCGTCGGCGAGCAGCACGGGGACGGTGTCGTCGGTCGGCAGGTCGATCGAGAGGCTATGGGCGGCTTCATGATCCGTGCTGGCCAGCACCCGCCCGGTGTGGTCGAGAATGTCGGAGCCGGTGATCCGGTAGCCGGTGCAGTCGGTGTGGATTCGCACGACCATCGCCGGGTTCGTTTGAGTTGTACGGGAACACCCGGTCAGCTCCGCAGTCCAGGTCGGCGCGCCGGTGCCCAGGTCGAACCCGGCGAGATCGGCACCGAGGGCGAACAGGCCCTGCCCATGCGCTACGTCCAGCGCGTCGGCGGGCAGGGATTCCCATGCGGTACCCATGGTGAACGCGCGGGTCCAGTGGGCGTCGGGATCGGCGAGCGTGCCGGAATGCACGCGCACATCGTCGGACTCGACATCGCCTTCCGCCAGGTACAGGCGATCCTCGGCGGTGGCGAGGGCGAAGACCGACCACTCGAGGGACGTGCGGGTGACCTTTCCGCTGCCGATGTCGTAGCCGAGGAGAGCGGGCGGCTCGGACGGTCCGGTGAAGCAGACGAGGTGATTGTCGAGCGGAGCGCGCGCACAACCACCGAGGTGGGCGGCGGGGGTACGCCAGCGCACCGCGCCGGAGGCGGCATCGATACCGATCATTGTCGGATTACGCAGCGACATATCGCCGTCCGAGGAGCCGACCACGGCGACGAGGGTGTCGCCCGCGTCTACGAAACCCGCACTGCCGATGTCGTATTCGGTGCCCGCGACCGGATCACGGAATTCGGGAGACGCGCCGTCGTAGGCCGCGGCGGCATCGACCGACCAGGCGAGGCCGGGTGCGGCGGCCGCGGTGCCGGTGATCTTGCGGGTAGCGTCATCGGGCTGCACCAGGACGTAAACGGCTCCGGCACTGGTGATTACCGCGGCGGCAGCGGCCAGCACCAGATTGCGCAAGCCCGGGATCGGCGCCATTACCGCACCTCGAGATCGGGGTTCGTGGCAATCGCTTCGAGCTGCGCGAAAGGAAGAGGTTCGATTGGGTCGGCGGCGGTGGACGACACGTGGACCCTGGTGCCCGAGGGGCGGGTGACGGCGACCGTGCGCATGGTTTCCGGTACGGGCTGCGCCCCCGGCTTTTGCGACTGCACCGTATATCGCGACTCCCGGGTCTCGACCACGGTCCCGTCCGGAAGTCGCCGGTTCGTCACGCGGTCACCGTCCCGGTTGGGTGGCGTGTCCTCCGGAAGGCGCTGTTCCGTGGCGATCGCGACACTCAACCGCGACTCCCGCCCGGGCGTGGTGATCCGAACCGCTTGGCACACCCCACTCGCGCTGGGGCCCGTCGGTCGCAACTGCCCCAGTGGCCGATCGAGCGTGAGACCGTCGAGCGGGATGTGCGCCAGCACCGCGTCCAACCGGCGGGTAACACCCTCGTCGATCAGCCCACCGGTCTCCGTTGCACCGGAACAGCTTTCGGGAACGTCCGGGGTGCCCGGCGGCACCGGCGTCGTGACGCGCAGGCCAGGAGCGGTGGCCAGGGCCGCGAGCTCGTCGACCGTCAACGGCACTGTGCCGGAATGACCGCTGCCGTCCGAGCGCTGATCGGTGGCGGCGGTGGTGACCGCGGTGCCGTCCGGCAAATACGCGCGGGCGGTGCGAGACAGCGTGCGAACCTTATCTATCTCGTACCAGGTGTCCTGCACATCGACCGTCGTGCCATCGGCGAGCCGACGCCGCTCATCGAGATCACCTGCGACACAGGCCGGAACAGGTGCCGCGGACTGCCGGACCGTCACCATCAGCCCACCCTCCCCCGCACCCCGGCGCAGCGTGCCACTCGCGGTGGTCCAGCCGCCGGCGCCCGGCGGCGAATCGGCGTCCTCCGGATCATCGAGGATGGGCTGAAACAGCAGCGACTGCTCGTCGGACGCAAAGGCGACCTCGACATCGTCCGGCAACCCGTCCCGCAGCGCCCGCGACATCGCGACAGCCTTCGGACCGGAGAACCACGGATACGCCGGATTGTCGTAACCGAACGTGCCGTAGCTGGCCCACGCCATCAAGTTGCCCTCGGTAGGCGGCTCCACTACGGCACAGCCCGGAATCTCTACCGGAAAGACAACAGCCGGAGTGACATATGAGTTCTCGGCCCGCGGTCGGGATGGGGTAGCCGTAGCTGTAGGCACCGGCTTGGTCGTCAACGCAGGCTCCGGCTCGTGCAACAGCCCACCGACGATGACGCCACTCGCCACAATCGCCACACACACCAGCCCGACCGTCCACCCGCTTACCGCGCGCGACGGCTGAGCTTCCTCGCGAGCCTCCATCTGCGGCACCGCTCCTCCCCATAGCTGTCAGGTGATGTCTACCAAACGCCACCGACGAACTACGAGCGGCGGTCCGTTGACGTGGTGCGGGTGCGCTCGACGGTGAAGAGGTGGTGGGTGCCGTGCAGGCCCTTGAGTTCGACCTGGCGTTCCGCAGTGACGGTGATGTCGGGGTGGTCGGCGATGGCGTCGTGCACCGGGGTGCTGATGAGGATTTCGCCACCGTCGGCTTGGTCGGCTACCCGGGCAGCCATGGCTACGTTGCGGCCGAAGAGGTCGTCGCCGCGGCGGACCGACTTGCCCATGTGAACGCCGATCCGCACTCGAACGCGTTCGCGGCCCACGGATTTGCCGGAGTGGTGCAGGGCCGCCTGCATGTCCAGAGCGCAGCAGACGGCTTGGTCGGGCTCGGCGAAGGCGATCATGAAGCCGTCGCCCTGACTTTTCACGATGTGCCCGCCGTGCTCGGCGACGCACTGACGGGTCAGGCGGTCGTGCCGGTCGAGGAGTTTGACCCAGGCCTGGTCGCCGAGGCGTTCGTTGAGGGCGGTGGAGCCTTCGATGTCGGAGAACATGATCACCACGTGGCCGTCGGGTGTCAGGCCCGCCAGATCCGGTCTTTCGACCTGCGCCCAGCCCGCCAAATTCTCGATCGAGGTGAGGACCGCGCGACGGAACCCTTTCTTGCGCAACAGGTTCGCCGTATCCCACACGGTTTTCACCGCTTCCCGGCCACCATTACGCAGCAGTTGGCGGGCATCGAACCTGCGCTGCAAGTCGTCGAGCTGGCGTTGCAGCTCCGCGGACCGGCGGCGGCTGCCCGCCAGCAGCACGAGCAGCACCACCAGTCCGATGGCCTCCAGTACGGCAACCGCCGCAAGTACGAGCTCGATCAGCATGGAATCCGCCGCAGGGTAGTGGTCGAGGAGAGCGAGTCGACCATAGCCGACCGCGGTGGATGCAGGCTGGTGGCGCGGGACACAGGCGGCGGCTAGCGGAGGTCTGGGAGATCTCGGAGTTGACGGCGGGAGGTGATGCCTAACTTGCGAAAGATGTTGCGTAGGTGGGCATCTACGGTGCGTGGACTCAAGAACAGTTTGGCGGCTACTTCTTTCGAGGTTGCGCCCTCGGCGACCAGGCGGGCGATGTGTACTTCCTGCACGGTGAGCGCGTCGGAGACATCGGCGGATCGGCTGCGGGTGTGCTCGCCGGTGGCACGGAGTTCGCCGGCCGCGCGGGCCGCGAACGCCTCGGCGCCGAGAGCGGCGAGCACCTCGTGGGCGTGCCGCAGCTCGGTTCTGGCGTCGCGGCGGCGGCCTTGGCGGCGCAGCCATTCGCCGTAGACGAGGTGGGCACGTCCGGCCGCGACGGCGAAGGTGCTGGAATCGAGCAGTGACACGGCCCGACGGTAGGAGTCCTCGTCGTCGTCGACCAAAGCTCTTGCGTACGTTTGAATTCCGAGCCCGAACGGGTGCCCACCCGCGCGTTCGGTGAGCGTCGCGAGCGCGGTACGGGCGACGTCCGGTTCGTGGCAGCGCACCGCCGCCTCGACCAATTCGGGGAGCGCCTGGCCCGCCAGCCCGAGATCGCCGGTGGCGACGGCACGTTCAGCGGCCCGCATCGCCGCAGGGTAATCGGCGAGGCTGTTATTGAGGACGGCGGTGGCGTACTGCACGCTGAGGGTCATGTGCGGGCCGACACCGGCGAACAGTTCCTCGGCCTCGGCGCGCCGACCGCGCAAGGCCGCCAGATGAATTCGCGGATAGACGAGGGGGGCGGCGCCGGTGGCCTCCGCGATCGCCTCCTCCTCGGAGATCATCGCCGTCGCGGCGCCGAAGTCGCCGGAGTACGCGGTGACCGTGGCAAGCATGGCCAACCCGATCGGCAGCATGTGGAAGGAACCGACCTCGCGGCCGGACGCGGTGACCCGGGTGGCGATACCGCGCATGGCGTCGATGTCCCACAGTTCGAGGGCGAGCAGGAAGCCGAGGGTCGGCCACCGCGCCCACGCCGCGTCGGCACCGTCGGCCACGACGGGACGCAGCAGCTTGGCGGCCGCCTGATGTCCCTCGACGGTCAGCGCGATCATGCCGTCGAGGATGAGGTCGGCGCTGGTTGGCGGCTGCGGGTGCGGCGGTGCGGTGCGCGCAGCCTCGATCACCGCATCGAATCCGCCGGTCAGCAGGCTCATCTCGATCGCGTCCACATAGCACTCGCGTGACCGGATCGGGTCGTGGTCGGCGAGCCGGGTGGCGGCGCGGAGCAGATGGTCGGTCGGCTGGTCGCCACCGCGGAAGCGGGCGAAGGAGATCCGGCCGCGCAGCAGGTCGACACGCGGATCATCGGAGTCCAGGGTCGACAGCAGTTCGGCGGCGACGCCGAAATCCCCGACCGACAGCTTGGCCTCGACCGCGGCCAGCACCCGCTCGGACCGCAGGATCGGGTCGAGCGTCAAGGCGGCGGCCCGTTCCAGGAACGCCGCCGCGGCGGCGACTCCGCCGCGCGCCTGCGCCCGATTCGCCGATCGCGTCAGCGCGGTCGCCACCTCCTCGTCCGGTCCCGCGCTGGCCAGTGCGCGATGCCAGGCCACCCGGTCGGGGTCGGTGACCGGGTCGCTCACCTGAGCGAGCGCACCATGGGCACGGCGCCGCTCCGCCGCGGTCGCGGCCTGGTACACCGCCGAGCGGGCCAGCGGATGAATGAACCGAACACGGGTGCCGAACTCGACCAGCGAAACGTCCTCGGCCGCAGCACCTTCGACACCCAAGAGCTTCGCCGCGGGCCACAGCAGACCGGGATCGCCGACCGGCTCCGCGGCGGCCACGGTCAGCAGTAACCGCACCTCGGGCGACAACGTCGCGAGGCGGGCACGGAAGCTACGTTCGGCGGCGCGCGGCGCGGGCAGATCGAATCCGCCGGCCATGCCTGCCAATCCCGCGGTCCGCGGCAGTTCCAGCAGGGCGAGCGGGTTGCCGCGCGCCTCGGCCAGGATGCGGTCGCGCACCCGCTCGTCCAGCGAGGCGGGTACCTCGCGCACCAGCAACGCGCGCGCCTCGGATTCGCTCAACCGCTCGACGTCGACCTGGGGTAGCTGCTCCAGCCCGCCCACGTCTTCCCGCGCGGCGAACACCATCGCGACGCGTTCGGCGCCGATCCGGCGGGCCACGAACGCCAACGCGCGGGCCGAGGCATGGTCCAGCCACTGCGCGTCATCGATGAGGCACAGCAGCGGTCGATCGTTCTCGAGCAGCAGACCCAGTGCCGCCGCGCCGGCCAGGAACGGGTCCGGGGTGCCGGTGTCCAGGCCGAACGCGATCCGCAGTGCGGTGCGGTGGGGTGCGGGCAGTGCGTCGAGGTGTTCCAGCACCGGGGCGCACAGTTGGTGCAGGGCCGAGTACGGCAGTTCCGTCTCGAATTCGGCCCCGGACGCTCGCATGATCAGGAACCCGGATGAGGCCTGGGCGAGATGGTCGAGCAGCGCGCTCTTACCGATACCCGGCTCCCCCAGCAGCAGCAATGCCCCGCCACGGGACTCCCGCGCTTCTTGCAGGAGCGCGAGCAACCGCGCGGTTTCGTCGGATCGCCCGACCAGATAACTCACGACTGCGCCTCGCTAGCGCTCGGCTCCGTCGCGCGCTCCCACACGCTGTGCCTTCGATTCACTGACGGACGCTCGCTCACGACCCGATCCTTCCGCGAATCGACCTCCCATGCCAACCGCAGGCATAAGTACCGCCCACCTACGTATAGGCAGGAATCACCGACGCGAGCAAACCTTTCCCGCCACAAAACTGACAACCATGCAAACGCGACCGCTGCCCTACCTCACCGGCCACTTCGCACCGACCGCCGAGGAGCACACCTCGTTCGATCTGACCGTGCACGGCACCCTGCCGCCGGAACTGAACGGGCGCTACTTCCGCAACGGCCACAATCCCAAACCCGGTG
Source organism: Nocardia ninae NBRC 108245 (assembly GCF_007990755.1). Lineage (GTDB taxonomy): Bacteria > Actinomycetota > Actinomycetes > Mycobacteriales > Mycobacteriaceae > Nocardia > Nocardia ninae. Next base: position 63,446 of record NZ_BJXA01000018.1, read on the forward strand.
TCACACCGACGCATTGGTTCCGCGGCGCGGGCATGCTGCACGGGATCCGGCTCACGGGCGGCCGCGCCGAGTGGTACCGCAACCGCTGGGTGAAGACGCCCTACCTGGACGGTGTCCCGTTCACCGGTACCGAACTCGACGTCAGCGCCGCCGCGACCAGCATCATCTTCCACGGCGGGCGCTACCTCGCATTGCAGGAGGCGAACCTGCCCTGGGAGGTCACCGGCGAGCTGGAGACGGTCGGCGTGCACGACTTCGGCGGCAAGCTGACCACCTCGATGACGGCCCATCCGAAGGTGGACCCGGCTACCGGCGAACTACATTTCTTCTCCTACAGCCCCTTTCCGCCCTACCTGATCTACTACGTGGCCGACGCTCGCGGCGAGATCATCCGGTCCACGCCGATCGCCGGTGCGGGCCCGGCGCTGATGCACGATTTCGCGATCACCCGCGAGCACGCAATCTTTCTCGGGTCCCCGGTCGTCTTCGACCACGCCGAACAGTCCGGTATCCCGTACCGCTGGCACGATCAGGTCCCGCTGCGCCTCGGCGTGCTGCCGCGGCAGACGCCCGGCGAGGTCGTCTGGTTCGACGTCGAGAGCGCAGGGGCGATCCTGCACGTCGCCAACTCCTACGTCGACGATCGCGGCCGAATCATCTTGGAATGCCCGCGCTTCGACCGTGCAGCCTGGGAAACCTCATGGAAGTGGTGGGTCGGTGCGGCAGGCTACCCCGACACCCCCAACGTCGGTACGACCTTCCATCGCTGGATCCTCGACCCGGCCACCCGCAAGGTCACCGAGGAGGCGCTCGACGATCTGGTGATCGAGTTCCCCGCCATCAACGACGACCACACCGGAACACCCAACCGCTACAGCTACGCCGTCGCCTTCCCCGGCGCGGGACTCACCGGCTACCACACCGTCAAATTCGACACCCTGACCGGACAGCGCCAGTTGTTCGCGCACAGACCGGACCGCATGCCGGGCGAAGCCGTCTTCGTGCCGGCCGAGGGCGCCACCCGGGAGGACGACGGATACCTGCTCACCATCGTCAGCGACCTCGCCGCCGACGCGTCGCAACTGCTGGTGCTCGATGCCTCCGACCTCGCCAAGCCGCCGGTCGCCGCCGTCGACCTCCCGCAGCGGGTACCCGCGGGCATCCATGGGCACTGGATCCCGGACCAGGACTGAATCCCCTCGCCGGGACAGGACGATACGAAAGGCATTGCCGTGGAACAGGACACCCGCACCACGACGACCATCGATGATCCGCCGCCCTACCGGGACCTGCTGGCGGGATGGATGTCCCTCTGGAACGGCGACTACGCCCTCGCCCAGCAGGTCGTCGCCCCGGACTTCCGCTTGCACGCCGCACTACTGGGCGGCGGCGACGGCAGTGCGGTCCACGGACCGGCGGGCCTGGTCGATTGGATCGCGCAGACCCGAGCCGCCTTCTCCGAACTCGTGTTCAGCGTCGAGGTCGGACCGGTTGTCGAGCGCGACCACCTCGCGCTCCGCTGGGTCGCCGTCGGCACCTATCACGCGGGATTTCCCGGCGCGACCGCTCCTTCGGGCACTGCAGTCCGGTTCACCGGGACGGACATCTTGCGCCTCGCACGGGATCGGATCGCCGAGTACTGGGTGAACTCCGACATGCACGTGCTGCTGGCAACCCTCGGCGTTCGACCCTAGCCACAACCGTTTGTCGGCCCATTCATCAAGGAGCAGACCATGTTCACCAGCACACCCCGACCCGACCTCGAAACGTATCCCGCCGCACGGCCCGTCCTCATCGCGGCGTGGGCCGTTCCCGTCCTCATCGTCGGTCAGTTCGCGATGGTGGCCATTGTTCCGGTCACCATCGTGCTCATCGGCACCCTCCGCGATGCCCGGCTCCGCCCGCTCCGCTGGTGGGCCGCCGCCCTCGCCGTGGCTTACGCTGTCCCACTGTCCATCTGGGCCATCCGACCCGACCCGGCGCAGAGCCTCTCGAAGGACATCCACCCCCTGCTCGCCGCACTGGTCGTCGTCGCGGGCGGCGCGGTCGCCATCAGACACCACCTACTGCGCAGGCGCGCCCAGCAGACGGCCGAGTAACCGGGTCCGAAAGCGACGCGGCAGCCGAACGAGTTTCAGCACTGAAACTCGTTCGGCTGCGACTGTTTTGGCTCACTGGCGCAACAGCGCCATATCCCCCATCCCGAATTCCAGCTGCCTGGACAAAACGACCCCAGTAAAGTCACAGCAACCAATGCCGTTGCTGAACAATCGATTTCGGGTATCCAGATCGAAACTTCGGTGTAGCGTTTCCGGAATCGTCCTACGAGCTTCGGCAAAAGCTCGACCGACGATGAGGTGGCGGCTCGCCGATGTTTTAAGAGTTGGGCAGGGAATTACGATGGCGGACAACGAAGTCGACCATTCAGCAGCAGCCCGGCAGTTGCCGGGAACCCGAATAACCGCCGATTCGCGACTGGCCTTGGACGGCGGAAATCCCATTCGCCGGACCCCCTGGCCGACCTACGATCGAGGCGCGGTCTGCGTCCACCCCGATGACGAGGAAGCCGCACTACGCGCGATCCGCAGTCACCTCTACTTCCGCTACGACTATCGCCCGCCGCACGAAACCGAATGCGGCAAGTTCGAGGCGGACCTGTGCCGCTATTTCGACTGCCGCCACGCCCTGGCGACCTCCAGCGGCACCACCGCGCTGGCCTTGGCCATCATGGCCGCGGGTATCGCGCCGGGCAGCCTGATCGCCTGTCCCGGTTTCACTTTCGCCGCCACCCCGAGCGCCATCATCCTGGCCGGCTGCACGCCCTTCCTCGTCGACGTCGACGAGAACCTGCACCTGGACGTGGCCGACCTGCGCAGCCGATGGACCCCGCAGGTCAAGGGCATCATGGTGGTGCACATGCGCGGCTTCGCCGGCGACATGGGCGCGCTGCTCCGTTTCGCCGACGACATGAACGTGCCGGTCTTCGAGGACGCGGTCCCCGCCCTCGGCGCGGAACTCGACGGCCGTAAACTCGGCACCTTCGGCCTGGCCGGCGCGTTCAGCACCCAATCGGACAAGTCGCTCAACAGCGGCGAGGGCGGCTTCCTGGTCACCGACGACAGCGCGCTGTTCGCCCGTGCCACCGTGCTTTCCGGCGCCTACGAGGGACGGCTGCGGCGGCACTTCCCCGACGGCGAGCCGCCCATCGCCACCGATCTGGACCTGCCGCTGCTCAGCTTCCGGATGGACGAGATCCGGGCCGCGCTGCTACGGGCGGAGCTAGGCAGGCTGCCGGTGCGCTTGGCCGCGTTCCGGCGCAACTACGACTATGTGGCCTCGGCATTGGCCGACGTCGCCGGGATTCGGATCCGCCGGCCGGTGGCGCCCGGCGCCTATCTCGGTGAGGCGTTCATCTTCCAGGTGCCGAACGGCCGCGCGCAGTGGTTCGCGCAAGCGCTGTGCCACGAGGGCATCGAGGCCCGCAACCTCGGTTCGGACTCCGACCGCAATATCCGTGCGTTCTGGAACTGGCGGTTCATGTTCACCGGGATGGAGACCGCGGCCATCAAGGAGTTGCTGCCGAACGCGACACGCTATCTGCAGCGGGCAGTGGACATTCCGCTGTCCTCCACGTTGTCGCAGGCGGACTGTGACCACTTGGTCGCCGCGGTGCGCAAAGTCGCGGATGCGCTGGCGGCCACCGAGACCCTCGACAACGAAGAAGGTTCCAGTTCCCCCTGGGCCGGCTGGCGATGACGGCTTCGTCCGATACCGGGGCGTTCCCCCGGCTGGCGCTTGCCGGAGTGTTCGGCGGGCTGTTCTGCGGCTACCTCGGCCTGGCCGCGGCGATTCCGGTGCTGCCCGGGCACGTCCGCGATGAGTTCGGCGCGGGTGATCTCGCGGTGGGCCTCGCGGTCACGTCCACCGCGCTCACCGCGCTGCTCACCCGTCCGATCTTCGGCGGCCTGGCCGATCGGTACGGACACCGCAACGTCATGCAGTTCGGTGCGCTCGCCATCGCGGCGGGCGGCCTGCTGTACTTTCTGCCGCTCGGCCTGGTCGGACTGATCATGGTGCGCCTGCTGCTCGGCGTCGGTGAGGCCGCGCTGTTCACCGCGGGTGCGGTCTGGACCGTCACGCTCGCGCCGCACCACCGTCGTGGGCAGGTGATCGGGCTCTACGGCGTTGCCATGTGGGGCGGCATCTCGCTGGGCACCGCGCTCGGCGCGGCCATCCGGCACTTCGGCATCACCGCGGTGTGGAGCTTCTGCTCCGTCGCACCGCTCATCGGTCTCGTGCTGATCAGCATCGTCGCGCCGCAACCGCACGCCACGCCGACCAGCGGGCGCGGGCTGCTGCTGCGGCCCGCCGTGTTGCCCGGTCTCGGTCTCGCATTGGGGGCCGCGGGCTACGTCGGCCTGGCCGCGTTCGTCATCCACGGGCTGCAAGTGCGCGGAATCGACTCGGGCGTGGTCGTTTTGAGCACCTTCAGCGCGGTGTACGCGGGCACCCGTTTGTTCATCGGGCACCTACCGGACAAGTACGGACCGCGGCGGGTCGCTGCGTGGTGCGGCCTGGGCGAGGCGGCCGGGCTGCTGATCATCGCGTGGGCGCCGAATCTGCCGGTGGCGGTGCTCGGGGCCGTGGTGATGGGCGTCGGATTCTCGCTGCTGCACCCGTCGTTGGCGTTGATGGTCATGAACAACACCGACAGCGCCAAACAGGGGGCCGCGCTCGGCGCCTACACCTCGTTCTGGGATCTGGGGTTGTTCGTGTGGGGGCCGGTGACCGGCGCGATCGCCACCGGGTTCGGCTACCCGGCCGTCTTCGTGGTCGGCGCGGGCTGCGCGCTGGCGGCCTCGGCACTGGCCATGACGATCCGGCAAGCGGTGACCACGGAGAAGGCGGTCGACAGGTGACGAACACAGTGAAGGTCCTGTGCATTACCGGCTGGTGCCGCAACGGCAGCACCATTATCGGCAACATCCTCAATGAGATTCCGGGCTTCTTCCACGTCGGCGAGCTGCACTTCCTGTGGAAGAACGCGGCGGGTCGCGGGGTGAACGAGGAATGTGGCTGCGGGCGCAAACTGGTCGACTGCCCGTTCTGGTCGACCATTCTGCCGATCGGGCAACCGGCGGGCAGCACCCTGGTGGAGCACGCCGACGCCGTGATCCGGCGGCAACTCGGCAGCGTCCGGACCCGGCACACCTGGCGGGTGCTCGGTCGTGGACTGCACAACGAGCGGATCCGTGCGCATGCGGCGCTGATGACTCAGGTTTACCAAGCCATCGCGGAGCGCAGCGAGTCACGGGTGATCGTGGATACCACGAAGATTCCCGGTGAAGCGGCGTTGCTGGCACACCTCGACGGCATCACCCCGTACTACGTCCATCTGGTGCGTGACCCGCGTGCGGTGGCCCAATCCTGGAGCAGACCAAAGGATTACGTGTACGCGATGGCGCCGGGTAAGAGCACCGGGTACTGGACCGGCTTCAATCTCGCCACGCACGCGATCACCCGGCGCTATCCGGAACGGTCCATGTTCCTGCGGTACGAGGACTTCATCGCGGATCCGGCGGGCACGATCGACCGCCTGTTGCGGCTGTGTGCGACGGACCCCGCGCTCAACCCCGTCACCGATCGGACGGTCGAATTGCATACCAATCACACGGTTACCGGGAACCCAGATCGTTTCAAGATCGGCGAAACCGTGGTGCGTCCGACCGACGACTCCTGGCGGCGCGGGCTGCCGAAGTCGGCCAGGCGAACGGTCGCGGCCCTGTCGTGGCCGCTGTCGCGCCGATACGGCTACGAATTCGGTGCCGTGGACTCGACGGGAAAGGGCTAGCCGCGTGGATCTGGGGCTGGAGAACAAGGTCGCGCTGGTGACGGGCGGATCCAGTGGGATCGGCTTGGCTATCGCGCGGGAATTGGCTGCCGAGGGTGCCCACGTCGCGATCGGGGCGCGCGACCCAGGACGGCTCGCGGCCGCCGAGCGTTCCGTAAAAGAGGTGGCGCGTGCTCGTGTGCATGTCACGAGCGTGGACATCACCGACAGCGCGGCGACCCGCCGGTGGATCGATGAGGTTGCCGCCGAATTCGGCGGACTGCACATCGTCGTCATCAGTGGTGGCACGCCGCCGACCGGCCACGCGACCGCCTTCGCGACAGCGGACTATCGGGCCGCGGTCGATGCGGTGCTGATCCCGGCGGTCGATGTGGCGCTGAGCGCGTTGCCTCATCTCCGGGACGCCGGTTGGGGCCGAATGCTTTTCGTGGCCTCGGAGACGGCGAGCGTCCCCATCAGCGGTCTGGCCATGTCCGGCGTCACCCGCACGGCCCTCGTTCGATTCGCCCAGTCGCTGGCCGCTGAGGTCGGCCGGGACGGCGTCACGGTCAATGTGCTCGCGCCCAGCGCAACTCGCACTCCCCTGCTGGAACGTGTTGTGGCGCAACGCTCTACCGAGGGACCGAGCGAAGCACAGTTCGAGGCGATGGGCAGGCACACGGCGGTGGGACGGATCGCCCGGCCGGCGGAAATGGCCGCCGTGGCCACCTTTCTGGTGAGCGCGCGGGCCTCCTACCTCACCGGCACCGTGCAGCTGGTCGATGGCGGTGCGAGCGTGCTCGGACCGTCCGCGGCCCATCTGCCCTGGCAGGCCAGCGCGAAACCGGAGTGACAGCACTGCTCTCGGCACCGTTGCCGATGACACGGAAGGAATCACACATGCTGAAGACCGAAGGCGTCAAAGAGACGCTGGCGCAGGTTGTCGCGGACCGGAAGAAGGAGCCTTCGCCGGGGCGGATGTTCGTCGAGGCCTGCGCGAAAGACGGCCTCGACGCCGCCGTCGAGTACGACGTGACCATCACCGACTCGCTGACCAGCTCGCGTCGCAAACCGCGCTACCCGGCGCGCAATATGCTCAAAGCCGTTGACCTGTCCCGTGATCCGCGCGAGTTCTACTGGCACGAGAGCGCACCTGGCGCGGCGGACACTCCCATCGAAGGTGCCGACGTGCGCCGCGAACTGGCCAGCCGGTTCCACAAGTCGCCGATCCCCGAACTGCTCACCACTACGGCCTGGGTGCAGGTGCCGCCGCAGCTGTGGGAGGACCCGGAGACGTTCGAATCCTTCATCAACTACCGGCTGATCGTCCGGCTCTGCACCGCCGAGAACCACACGATCATCAGCGGCGAGGGCGGCCTGCTGAACATGCCGGGGATCGAACGGATGACCTCCCCCGGGCCGTTCGCCTCGACGATCCTGCGCGCCTGCAACGAGGTCGAGCAGATGGGTGGCACCGCCGACGGCATGATCATCAACCCGGTCGACTACTACCGCGCCATGGGTACCGGAAGGCTGATGGACGATCTCGAGCAGAACGGCATGTTCATCGTGCGCACCCGCTTGGTCGAGCCCGGCACCGCCCTGGTGGGCGACTTCGGCCACGGCGCACAGCTTTTCGACGCCGGACGGTCGGTGATCCGCTTCGCCGAGCCGCCGCCGGGCACCTTCAGCGAACCCGGTGCCGCGGTCATGGCGGAGATCTACGAGCGGGTCGTGGTGAACCTACCCACCAACTTCTTCGTCGTCACCGTGTAGGTCGGGTTCGTGGCGAGTGAGGGGGCGGCTCCCGTGCGCAGCGACCCTGATGTGGTGGTTGTCGGCGGCGGGGTCGCCGGTTTGTTCTGTGCCTATCACCTGCGCCGGAGCGGGGCCTCGGTGACTGTTCTGGAGCGCGGGGCGCTCGGCGGGCCGCAGTCGTGTTCGTACGGGAACACCGGTTTCGTCGGCACCCACGGTGCCGCGCCGCTGGCCGAGCCCGGCATGCGGTCGCTGCGCACGCTCGGGATGTTGAGTCCGGGTGCGGCGTTTTATGTCAAGCCGCGACTCGACGGTGAATTGCTGCGCTGGCTCGGGCATTTCGGCCGGGCCTGCTCGGCGACGGCTGCGGCGGCCGGTTTTCGGGCGCTGGTCGGGATGAAGAAGCGCAGCCTCGAGATACTGCTCGGACTGTGTGAATCATCCAGCATCGCTGCCACTTTCGAGTCGCCCGGCATAGTGCTGACTTACCGGACCGCAGAAGGGTTCGCGGCTGCGAGTCGATCGGTGGCACGGACCGTCGCGAGCGGAGTGCCGCTGCGGGTCCTCGGACCGGGGGAACTCGACGAGCTCGAGCCGAAGACCCGGTTCGCAATCCGTGGGGCGCTGTACAACCCGGAGGGGGCTTACCTGCGCGTACCGGAGTTCGTGATCGAATTCGGTCGGCTGCTGCGCGAGATGGGCGTCGAGATCTGCGAGCGCACCGACGTGCTCGGCTTCGAGGTCCAAGATCTGAAAGTCGCAGGGCTGCATACGAACCGCGGGGAACTTCGCCCCCGTGACGTGGTAATCGCGGCGGGTGCGTGGTCGACCGAGTGTGCTCGGCTGGCGGGGATCGGGCTGACGCTGCAACCGATCAAGGGTTACAGCGTCACCATGGACATGCCGCCGAGCGGTCCCAGCAGGCCGATATTGCTGAGTGAGGGCCGGGTGGCGATGGTTCCGCTGGGCAACCGGCTGCGCATCGGCGGCAGGCTCGAGCTCACCGGGATGAACAACGGCATCTCCGCCCGGCGTGTCCAAGGGATGCTGCGGGCCGTCCGCGAATACCTGCCGGAGTTGGAAGAAACGCAGACCCGCGAAACCTGGAGCGGTTTGCGTCCGTGCACGCCGGACGGGCTGCCGCTGATCGGGCGCACCGGTCTGCGCAACCTCCTGGTCGCGGTCGGCTACGGCCATATCGGGATGGGGCTCGCGCCCGCCGGTGGCGAGTTCATCAGCCACATCCTGGCGGGCGAACAACCGATCACCGATCCGGCCCCGCTGCGGCCGGATCGGTTCGGCAGCACCGAATCGACAAGGCGATAACAGTGGCCGAAAATACTAAGGGCGAGCACGCAATCGGCGTCCTCTGCCTGGACACCGCGTTCACCAAGATCCCGGGGCATATCCGCAATCCGACGACCTTCGACTTCCCGGTCGTCTACCAGGTGGTGCAGGGCGCGACACCGCAGCGGATGGTGACCGAGGCCGATCCGACACTGCTGGAGCCGTTCATCATCGCCGCGAAGGAGCTCGAATCCCGTGGCGTGGCGGCGATTACCAGCGGATGCGGTTTCCTCGTCATCTTCCAGCAGCAGCTGGCCGATGCCGTGGGGATCCCGCTGTACAGTTCCAGCCTCATCCAGCTACCGATGGTGCACCGCATGCTCAGCGCGAATCGCAGAGCCGGCCTGCTCGTTGCCAAGAAGGAATCGCTCACCCGGCGTCATCTGGCGGCGATCGGCGGTGAATCGATACCCATTTGCGTCGCCGGGATGGATGCCCAGCCGGAGTTTCGCGAGGTCATCCTGGAGGGACGCCGCACCCGACTCGACGCCGAGCGCCTCGGAAACGAGGTACTCACCGAGATCGAACAACTGGCCTCAGCCAACCCCGACATGGGCGCACTCGTCATCGAATGCACCGACCTGGCCCCCTACAGCCACGCCATCCAAGACCGCCTCGGCCTCCCCGTCTTCGACATCGTCACCCTCACCGAGATGGTGCATCGAAGCCTCAGCCACCGGCCGTTTCCCCGGAAATAGGCGTCGTCGCAGGCTGCGGCAGGTCGGTAATCTCTGTCCGGTGACCGACGCTACCGACCTGATGCGGATGTATCTGGCCGATCCAGACCAGCCTTTCCCGCCTGTCGAGCTCGCCGATCCGTCCGGACTGGTCGCTTTCGGCGGGGACCTGTCGCCAGAGCGGCTGTTGAGCGCCTATTCCGCAGGAATCTTCCCCTGGTACAACCCCGGCGAAACGATCCACTGGTACTGCCCGGACCCGCGCAGCATCCTCGTGCCGACCGATCTGCGGGTGAGTAAGTCCTATCGCCGATCCGTCGCCAACACCGACTACGCGGTAACCATGGATCGCGCCTTCGCCGAGGTGATGTCGAATTGCGCCGCACCGCGGGACAAGGAGACCGGAACCTGGATCGGCCCCGACATGCAGGCCGCCTACCAGCGACTGCACCACCTCGGTCACGCGCACTCGGTCGAGGTATGGCGCAACGGCGACCTGGTCGGCGGCCTCTACGGCGTCGCATGCGGCCACTCCTTCGCCGGCGAGTCCATGTTCTCCCGCGCCCGCGACACCTCCAAGATCGCGCTGTATTGGCTCTGCACCCAACTGGCCGCCTGGAACTTCCCCCTCATCGACTGTCAGGTCAGCTCCACCCACCTCACGTCCCTCGGCGCCATCGACCTCCCCCGCGCGGACTACCTGCACCTACACACCCAGGCAGCCGCCCGCCCCGCCCTCCCCGGCCCTTGGCAATTCGAAATCTCAGTCCCCAATTCCCCCAACCACCTACCGGCGTGAACGTTCATCGGGCTCGCGCCCGAATCAGCTGGCGGGCAGGTCTTCCCAACGCACGGTACTGCCGAACCGGCGGTAATGGGAGGGCGGACTCCCACACCGAGGGGTATTGCTCAGTGGGGCTTGGATAGCCAGGCGCCTGACTCGCTCGGTCAGCGGAAAGCTTTGCGCCACAGCAGAATCACAGCGCTGACGGCGATCAGGATCAGGTAGCCGACCAGCCGAGCCCAGTCCGGGAGGTCGAGATAGTTCAGTACGAACCAGCTCCTCGAGCCCCCCGCGAGATTGTTGATCAGCCCGCCGACGCCCTGAATGAGCAGGAGCAAACCCAATGTTTCGAGCATCATTTCTCCCTTATCAATACGAACGTATTGCTTTGATGCCGCAAGGCTAGCTGTGGCCTTGACTAGAGTCAAACCAATACGATCGATCTGGAAAGGCGGTGGCGGTGGGCGGCAAGGGTGCGGCAGTGCGCGGTGTGGGTACCGCGTACGACGAGCGACGGCAGTCAATTCTGGAGGCGGTGTTCACGATCGTGGATACCGAAGGGGTCGAAAGGATGAGCATCCGGAACGTCGCCCAGCAGGCCGGCGTCTCCATCGGCCGAGTCCAGCATTACTTTCCCACCAAGGACGATCTGCTCGCGGCAGCGTTCACCAGCATCACCGAGGCCGGCGGCAACCGAGTTCGAGAGCGAGTCGCGGCAGCGGGCACCGACGACCCGATCGCGGTGCTGCGCGCGATACTTGCCGAGACCATCCCGCGAACAGCCGCCGACCGCCGACTGTTCCGAATCATGCAGGCATTCGAGACACACGCACTGCCGCGCCCGAGTCTCGCCGTCCAGGTGACTGAGGGCTACGGCGGGCTGATCGACCTGATCGCACTTCTTCTGGGCCGCACGGTCGCAACCGATCTCGACGTTGCAGCGGCCGCACGCGAACTCCTCGCGCTGTCCACGGGCCTTGCCGGACTGACCCTGACCGGCAACATCACTGCGGATCAAGCCGAACACATAGTTTTCGCTCGGCTGGACTCATTTGTGAACGGGTGTCGAGGATCTGACTGTGCGCTCAGCCCGCTGAGACGAGATCTTCTGTGACGCACGAATATTAACGACCACGGGGTGGTGGTACCGAGTGAGTTCACTCTCAGTGACCACGTGGGAATGCCCTGAGAATCTAGGCTCGATGATGAAGGTCCCAATGGAGGGAGCTCAAAGATGGGATCAGCATCCGCCACACCAGCGGCGACGGCACGGCCTGTGGTGATATTCGACGGCGACTGTGCATTCTGCACCTCCAGCGTCGATTTCATCCGCGCTCGCATAAGACCGGACGTCGATTTCGCTCCGTGGCAACGACTCGACCTGGCGGCCCTGGGACTCACCGAACACCAGGCCGAGAAAGCGGTCCAGTGGATCGACGGCGCCGAGAACCGCGCCTCCGGGGCGCGCGCCTTCGGGCTGCTGCTGCGGCGTGCCTCTCGCCCTTGGCGAGCAGTGGGCACGCTCATGCTGATCCCGCCGATCAACTGGCTCGCCGACGCGCTCTACCGCCTCGTTGCCGATAACCGGCATCGTCTGCCCGGGGGCACACCCGCATGCACCTTTCCCGCCCCGAACCACGATCAGGGACATACCGCATAGGTGTGGAGCGCGCTGAGTAGCGGGTTTGCCAGGATCTTTCGGGGCTCGTAGACGGCAGACAGACACTGATAGGCTGGCGGCCCGCCTCCGAACGCGAGGAGCTCGGACACAGATTACGCGAGTGGATAATTCGTTGGCCGAGAAGATGTTCGAAGAGAAGCCACCCGTATCGGGTACGTGCGAGAGCAGGGCGGATCAGACGCCGAGCCGAGTACGGCTCGGCGGGATGCTTGCCATCCCTGCGCTATTTGCCGCAGCGATCGCGACATGGTTCATTGCCGGGCCCGACGGCGGTTTGGCAGTCCGCTTCTACCGACTCGACGCCATCCCCCTCATGGCGGCCCCGATATTCTGGACGATCGCCGTGGTGCTCTGCTTCGCGTGCGACCCTAGGCTGTCTCGGTACCGCAAGTGGATGTGGAGAACGTTTGTTGCCGTCGTGACGCTGGTGGCGATACCGCTATGGATGTACACGGCATTCATAGCAGCCTGGTCCGGCGATGACGGCGACGTCGAGGACATCGTGCTGAGCCCCGACGGCCGCCACGAAGCGGTCGTGGTGCCCTACTACGACTTCGACTCCGGCTGCCGCGTATGGCTTCGAGAGCGCGGCGGGCTGTTCAGCAGGCAGGCACTGGTGTGGGTCGAGTACGAGGGGCCCTGCCCCGCACAAATATTCTTCACAGGTGACAGCACGATCAGCGTCACCGAATTGCGCGATGGGAAGACCCTGACGACGACCTTCGACCCCGACCGAACCTCCGTCGCTGCCGTGCTGTACTCGTAGCGAAGCTGCTCGTTCTCGATCCACAATCGCCGCCCCGCCACGGGACCCGGCCGGACCGTTGGGGCGCGGCACGAGATGTCTTGCGTCAAGGTCCTCCGCGGGTGGTTGAATTGTCGGCCGGGCTGGAATCTGGGCCGCACGAATCCCCGGTAATGGGGCGTGGCGTAATCACCAGTACCGGTGCGTTTTTGGTCCTCACCGATGCGCTTCGTCCGCCCTTCGCGGTGACGGGCGGAGCGTCACAGACTGCATCGGGCCTGTGCCGCAAGGGACTTCAGGTCGACGAGGTAGTCGGCGACGATATCGTCGACGCACTTGTTGGTGCCGTCGACTGCGATGGTGTGCTGCTTACCGTCGACGGTGAGCAGGCTGCCGCCCAGGGTGTCGGCAAGGCGCACGCCGCCGTCGTACGGCGTGGTCGGATCACCGGTGATCGAGATGGTCAGCGTGTCCGGTAGTCCGCTGATGCCGGTGGCGTACGGGTAGTCCAAATCCGGTGCGGCCGACCAGGATTCGCAGGCGTCCCGCGCCCCCTCGGTGCCGAGTCCGGCATCGGTGAACGGCGCCACCTCCTGGACTCTGCGCTTGAGTTCGGCTTCCTCTTCCGGCGTGTTGCGCTGCTCGTCCATGCAATTGATCGCGAAGTTCGCTTCGGAAAAGTTCGGGTAGACGCCGTCGGGTCCTCGTCCGCTGAACACGTCACTGATCCGCAGCAGCGTCTCCGGCGATCCGTCGCGAAGTTCGCCGATCCCCTTGGTGATGATCGGCCACACCCTCGAGTCGAACAGGCCCGCTGTCACCGCGCCGTAGGCGGCGTCGAAATCCATGCGTCGACCGTTGGCCGTCACGATCGGCTTGTCGATCAATGGTCGCGCGATGCCGTGGAAGACCTCGACGGCCCGGCTCGGGTCGGTTCCGAGCGCACAGTCCGGCGTCGATGCGCAGGCGACCGCCATGTCGTCGAAAGCTCGTTGGAACTGCCGGAATTGAGCCACCCGGCGTTCGGCCGTGCCCAGATGCGGGTCGATGCCGCCGTCGAGCACCATCGCCCCGACCTTGGCCGGGAACATCTCGGCGTACACCGCGCCCAGTCTGGTGCCGTAACTGCGCCCCAGGAAGGTGAGCCGGTCGTCACCGAGTACCGCGCGAAGAATGTCCATGTCGCGGGCCGCGCTGCGGGTTCCGACGCCGGCGAGGACGTCGTCACCACCGGAGCGCCGCGAGCACTGTTCCACGATCGTCCGGGTCTCCTCTTCGGTCCAGGATCCGGAACCGGTCAAGACGGTCGTAGTGCCCTGTCCCGCATCGATTTCCGCGTCCGTGAAGCAGTCGATCGCCGGGGCCGACGCCGCCACCCCGCGTGGATCGAAACCGACCAGGTCGAAGTTCTCGGTCACTGGGCTCTTGCTCAGCGACCCGGCCGCAAGCGCAGCCATCCCCATGCCCGCTCCCCCGGGGCCACCGGGATTGAGCACCAACGACCCGATGGGTTTGCCCCTGGCGGGCGCCTTCAAGAGCGCGATCGATGCCGTCTTCCCTGCGGGATCGTCATAGTCGAGTGGCACCTTCATACGCGCGCACTGAAACCCGGGATCGAGGGTGAAGGTGTCCCGGTCGGCGGAGGTCGTCGCATATCCCTCGCACGCCTCGAAGTTCAGGGTCTGATCGTAGAACCGTTGCAGCTCGGTCGACGGCTCCGGCTCCGGGCTTCGTGCGCCCGGGGCCGTGGAACCGGAATCGCACGCGCCGAGAGCCACGATCATCATCGACGCCACCGCCACCGCGGCAGCCGCGCGCTTTCGTCGTGATTTGAACATGGGTGTGGAACTCCAATCGGGAAAGTCGAGGTGAATCTTGGGAAGGGTCCGTCGGGTTGGCGTCAGTCGCGCAGGCCGAGACCCACGCGGCGCAGGACGTCGAGCTGAGCGGGGTTGTAGAGCTCGAACATCACCTCCCGCACGTCCCGCACCGTGCGTGGGCCGCGGGCGGTGAGTGCCGCGGACACACCGGGGTGCTTCTCCGTCAGTGCCGCGACTTCCGGAATCATGCGGCGAGCGATGTCGGCTCGGGTCGATTCGTCGGCGTCGGCGGGCAATTCGTCGAAGTCCGTTCCGGCGGGCGTTGCGGGAGTTCGAAGTATTTCGCTGTACGCGGCGAGGGCGGGCGGGTCGAGCACTCCGCTCAGGTAGGTTGCGAAAGACCGGTCGGCGTCGGTCAACTTACCGTCTCGACTCGCCAGGGCGATGTCGTGTGGCAGGTCCGGCCGGGCGGAATGCCGCAGGATCGAACCCAATTCGATCCGCGCCCGCTGCAAGCGTTCGATCGTCGCCGCCAGTTCGGCATCCAGCGCGCGCAGGGAGTGTTCGGGATGATCGATCTCGTCGCCCATGGCCGCGACCTGAGCCAGCGAGAATCCGAGGGCCGTCAGCCGCTTGATCTGCAACACCCGGAGCAGATGCGCGATGCCATATTGCTTGTACCCATTGGAGGCCCTGACCGGCTGTTCGAGGACACCGATGTCGTGGTAGTACCGCACCGCCTTCACCGTCGCGCCCGCGAGTTCAGCGAGTTCGCGAGTGCTCCATCCCATGTCGTCTCCCGTGCCTCGTGCCCGTCGCTGTGGAGCACATTCTGAACCGTGCCCTCGGGGCAGAGTCAACCTATGCGCGAAGGCATCGACGCTGCACGCATCTCGAACAGCAGCTGTTCACGGCGCGCACCCAGATGCCGCAACCGACCCCAGGTTTCATCGACCGGCTCGGGTGCATAGCACCGCAGTTGCGCGGTCAACTGTCCCAGCACTCGCCACCGATGGCCAGCCGGCTCACCCGCCACCGTCACCCCGGCGAACCCGGCCCCCGCAGCACGAGTCGCGGCCCAATCCAGAGCCACACCCATATCCCAGGCTCCAGGGCTCGTTCGATGGGTTCTCGGGGAGGGTTCACTCGTCCCAGTCCCAGTCCAAGTAGATCTTCCCGGTGAGGTTCGACTCCCGCAGGCAGGGGGTCTGGTCGTGAAAGGGGGTGCGGGTGTCGAGGGAATGAGTGAGGGCGTCGAAGAATTCGAGCAGCGTGTCGGCCCACAGGGTGCCTTCGAAAGCGCCCGAGCCGATACCCAATTCGATGACGTGACCGTAGGTCGGTCCGGGGCGGTGCTCGACGAACAAGATACCGGCGTCGATGGAGTGAGCGATCGGAACCCATTGGTGGGCATGGCCGTAGAGGGTCTCCTCGGGAATTCCCATTGCTCGATTCTCGGTGCTGAAGGTGGTTCGCCACTCGTGACCGGCGAGGATCTGGGCGATCGGGTCGAGCATGTAGCCCATCGGCAGGAAGTCGGCGCCTTCGACGGTGTTCCCGTCGACATACGCGGTGCCGTTGTGATGTTCGAGCAGTGCCCGGACGTCGGGGTGCAGCGCGAAACCCTGGACAGCTTCCAGGTGCGCGATCTGTTCGGCGGTAGCGCCGGGTTGCAGGGTCGCGGCGGAGGCGGGCGAGTGCACGCGGAGGTGATGGAGAAAACGAGCCCATACCTGGGCGAAGGTGTCCGGAGCGGGGTGCGGCATGCGGTGACCATAACGACCGGTACTGACACCGCCCCGGTGGGCAATGTTGCCAAGGCCCCTGCTCGCACGCCTGTGTGGCGTTCAACCTGTGCTGGCGGCTATGTCCTCGTCTACGTGTTGGTCTGGCGTCGCCAAAGACGTGTCCTTATCGGCGTCAGGTGTTCAGGATTGCATTCGCCAGGCTGACCTCAGTCAGGGCGAGTGAGCGGTACTAGCCGCTGAGCGCGCAGTCGGTGAACGCACAAAATGCCGAGGGCCCGCGCTCGGTCGACCATGACCGACACTCGGCCCGACCGCCGACGAACGTCCGGATTCGTCGAGTGGCGTGTCTACCTCACGAAGGAACAATTGGCTAGTACTGGTATGTAAAGTAGCCCGACGTCCATTCGTCCTTGTCGACTTCGTACCTGGCGATGTGAAAACACTCGGGTTCGTCCCGGAAACCCGGGAGGGTCTTCGCTTCGCGAATTCGTTCCTGCGCGCGCTGCCCGGTTGAGTAGACACCCAAGAGTTTGATGTCGTCTCCCTCTTCGTCATCCCAGTCGAGGTCTCCGTCAGCGTCGACGTGTCGTGCCGGAGACCCGTCCAGGGGCAGTGCATGACGGATGTGCCGCAGCAGATAGACGTCCACGTTGACGAAGCCTATACCTGCACGTCTATCACACCGATCTTCTGCTCCGGCCTCCGCCCAAGCTGGCTTCGGTTTGAGCGAGTGAGCTAAGTAGCCGTATACCGCACGTTGGTCAGTCAACCAGAACCATTGGCGGACAGGGCTTTTCAACGCGCGGTAATGGCACCATTACCGCGCACTGGCGGCGCGGTCGCACGATACAAGCGTGGGTAGTCGCCGCCGCGATCGGCTCTTCGGCTATATCGCGTGCTACGTGCGCTGCGATGACGAATTCCGAGTCCGACTCGTCGGGGTGTGGTACGCCGGGACGCAGGAGTCAAGGGGCTATCGCTGGTGTGGTTGAGTCGCCACCGGAGTCGCGTGAGACGGGAGGTGTGCTGCGTATCGCCTCCAACGCGATGTCGCGGCGCGTCCGGTCACGCAACTGCCGGTCCTCGATGCTGTTGACCATCTGCACGGTGAGCGCGTACTGACGCGCCGCACTCGCGCGATATCCGCCTGTCAACGACAAACCTCCCAGGGTGCTACCGGCCAGCGCGGTATAGATGGCGGTTGCTTCACTGGTCAGACCGCTGGCGCCGAGTACCACTGCTGCAATGAACGTCAATAACGCCGCCGCTGCCAGCAGCTGCGAAAGCAGCAAGGTGCGACGCAAGTCCCGGGTGGCGATGACACCGAGTTCGGTGGCTGCGGCCTGCACCGTGGCGGCGACCACCGGAACCGCCGCCGCCGCGATGACCGCGAGTTCGACATTGTCGTCGCTGCCACTGGATGCGGCGACAGCTAGCAACACTGCGGTAGCAGACATCACTATCCCCCTCGAATCCCGTTGTATGTCGGTAAGACTCGTTCGCATCCTGCCACTCAGGAGCTGTGGCTCGGAGGTGATTGCGCGAGCCGGTATCCCCCACACCGCCGCCGCGATACTGGTCGCGACCGCGGTAACCGCCACGCTGCGCGGCGCGGTCTCGATATCGAGGATTATGTGCAGTGGACTCTGAGGCCCGGAAAGGGTAACGAGGTGAATGTCGCAGGGGCGTGAGGTCCGTGCGGGCGGCATTTGGTCACGATGCCACCGTGTGCGAACTTTTGGCACCGGATGCGGCGGTTTAGTCGTGAGCGGGAGGAGGGGGTCTCTGACCCTCGAAGACATGTCGGTGGCCATGTGGTTCGTGAGTTGCCCGAACAGGGTGTGAAAGTTCGTGTCCTCGAACGCGGTCGACGACGAAGCAGACGATCAGCCCGATCCGATTGCGGCCTATCACGCCGATTCGTTGAGTGGGCCACCGATCACGCGAAAGACTGTGCCTGACCGAGCTATTCGACTTCGCGTCGTAGCGAGTCGATCATGCCGAGGGCGATCTGGCCAGCTTCGCGGCGCACCTGTTCGTCGGCCGATTCGGCGAGGCTCCAAGCCAATTCGGTGAGCAGTCCGTAGATGGCGCGGACGATCAGGTGCGGCGATCGGGGGCGTAAGACGCCCGCCCGGATCAGCTCGTCGACCAGGTCGCCGATCAGGCCGACCATGTGGCGCTCGTCGAGCTCACGCCAGCGGTCCCAGCCCAGGGCGACCGGGCCTTGCTGCAGCACGATGCGCTGGTAGGCCACGTCGGTGCATTCGTCGAGGAAGACGTTCAAGGCCCGGACGGTAGTGTCCCACGGGTCGCCCGGCGTACCGAGTGCCTTCGTCAACCGCTCGGTCAGCTCCTGTTCGACCTGCTCGAAGACTGCCTCGAACAACCCTTGCTTGCCGTTGAAGTGGTGATATACGGCGCCGCGGGTCAGGCGGGCGGCCCCCGCGATCTCGTCGGCGGACAGTTCCGAGTACCGCCGTTCCATGAACAGCCGACGCCCCGCCTCCAACAGCGCGGATCGGGTGGCTTCGGCGTATTCCGCACGTCGTCCCTTGACAGTCACAACAACAAGACTACATTCACATACATCATGTATCTGAGATGTTAGGTGTATGCGAATGTCGGATCGCAAAGATGTGATCGTCGTGGGGGCCGGGGCGGCCGGGCTGACGGCTGCCCGCACGCTCGCGGCGGCCGGGCTCGACGTCGTGGTGCTGGAGGCTCGGGAACGGGTCGGCGGTCGCACTTGCAATGTCGAAATACCGGGCAGTGCCTCGTCTGTCGAAGTCGGCGGCATGTGGGTCGGACCCGGACAGGATCGGGTGCTGGCATTGCTGACCGAACTGGAGTTCGCCACCTATCCGACCTACGACCACGGCCTGAAGATCGGCGAATTCGGCGGCCGCGTCACCCGCTACCCGGGGCGGATACCTCGACTGAATCCGTTGGTACTGGCCGATATCGGGGTCACCCAGCTGCGCCTGGATCGCGCGGCCCGGCGAATACCCTTGCAGGCACCGTGGACGGCGCCCCAGGCTGGAGAACTCGATGCGCAGACCTTCGACACCTGGTTGCGCAAGCACTCGCACACCGAGACCGGACGCGCCTTTTTCCGGCTGATCACCCAGGCGGTCTGGTGCGCCGAACCGGAGGACATGTCGGCACTGTGGGCGCAGTTCTACATCCATTCGGGCGGCGGCCTCGACTCGTTGATCAACACGACCGGCGGCGCGCAGCAGGACCGGGTCGTCGGCGGCACCCAGCGGCTGTCGATCGCGATGGCCGAGGAATTGGGCGACCGGGTCGTCCTCGGCGCCGCGGTGACACAAATCGACTGGAGCGACAACAAGATTCGGGTCCGGGCCGGGCGGCGGCAATGGTGCGGGCGGCACGCGATCATCGCGGTCCCACCGCCGCTGGTGAACCGAATCCGGTTCACGCCGGACCTGCCCGCCGAACGCGCCCAACTGCTGCAACGCCTCCCAATGGGCTGGACGATCAAGGTCAACGCGGTCTATGACGAGCCGTTCTGGCGCGCGAAAGGTCTATCCGGACAAGCCAATAGCGACCGGCGCCCGCTCGGTACAGTCTTCGACGCCGGTCCACCCGGCGGCGACCCCGCGGTCCTGGTCGGCTTCCTCGAAGCCACCCATGCCCAAGCCGCCGCTCGCCTGGCACCGAAGGAACGCCGCGCCGCGGTACTCGACGACCTGGCAGCCTATTTCGGCCCCATGGCACGCAATCCGGTCCACTACATCGAACAGGACTGGGCCGCCGAATCTTTCAGCCGCGGCTGCTACGGCGCCTTCGCCACCCCCTCGACCTTGACGCGCTTCGGACCGGAGTTACGCCGCCCGACCGGCTCAATGCACTGGGCCGGCACCGAAACAGCGACCCGCTGGGCCGGATACATCGACGGCGCAATCGAATCCGGTCAACGCGCGGCCCGCGAAATTCTCGCCACCACCCGCTGAAGGGACTCCCACCAATGACCAGCTTCACCACACGTCCCACCCTGCAGGGCACCTTCGGCATGGTCTCGTCCACGCACTGGCTCGCCTCGGCGGCCGCGATGGCGATCCTCGAGGACGGCGGCAACGCCTTCGACGCGGCGGTAGCTGCGGGCTTCACCCTGCATGTGGTCGAGCCGCACCTGAACGGCCCGGCGGGAGAGGTGCCGATCATCCTCGCAGCGGCGGGACAGCCCCCGCAGGTGCTGTGCGGGCAAGGTCCAGCACCCACGGGCGCGACGATCAAGCATTACACCGGCCTGGGCCTGGCGTTGGTGCCCGGAACCGGGCCGTTGGCCGCGGCGGTACCCGGCGCCTTCGACGCCTGGATGCTGCTGTTACACAACCACGGCACCAAGCGGCTGGCCGAGGTGCTGGCACACGCCATCCGGTACGCCGAGCATGGACACCCTGTGCTCGAGGATGTCTCGGTCACCGTGTCCTGGATGCGGGATATCTTCGAGACCGAGTGGACTACTTCGGCCTCGGTGTATCTACCGGACGGAAATCCGCCTGCCCCCGGGCAATTGCTGAAGAACCCGGTATTGGCCCGGACCTGGCGGCGGCTGATCACCGAAGCCGAGGCTGCGAGCGCGGACCGCGACACGCAGATCGACATCGCCAGGCGCGCATGGCGCGAGGGGTTCATCGCCGAAGCGCTTGCCTCCGCAGCGGCGCAGCCCACGATGGACACCTCGGGCGAGCGCCACGCCGGCACTTTGACCGGCGACGATCTGGCGAATTACGCTGCGACATACGAGGCTCCGGCCACATACACCTGGAACGGCTGGACCATCGCGAAGCCCGGCCTGTGGAGCCAGGGGCCGGTATTTCTGCAACAGCTTGCCTTGCTACCAGAACGACTGGACCACGGAACGGCCGATTACTACCACGCGCTGATCGAGGGATCGAAACTCGCGATGGCGGATCGGGAGGCCTGGTACGGGGAGGGCTCCGAGATCAGCCTGGAGGCATTGCTGTCGCCGGTGTACAACGCGGAACGGCGTGCCTTGATCGGCCCGGAGGCGTCCTATCTGCTGCGGCCCGGCAGCCCGGGCGGTCGATCGCCGCGGGTGAGTAGCCATGTTCATTCCGCTGCGCCGCACGATGTTTCGGTCAGCATCGGGGAACCTACCGTGGCAGTTACCGGCGCCACCCGCGGCGACACCTGCCATCTCGACATCGTGGATCGCTGGGGCAACATGGTTGCCGCCACGCCCAGCGGAGGCTGGCTGCAGTCGAATCCGGTCGTGCCCGAATTGGGTTTCCCGCTCGGCACCCGGTTGCAGATGGCGTGGCTGGAGCCGGGACTCCCGAATTCCCTTGCGCCGGGCCGCCGCCCACGCACCACGCTCAGCCCCACCCTCGCATTACGTGACGGCGAGCCCATCCTGGCGTTCGGCACTCCGGGTGGTGACCAGCAGGATCAGTGGAGCTTGCACTTCTTCCTGGAACTGGTATCGCGTGGCGACGCAAAGGGTTGTGGCCACCTGGATCTCCAGGGGGCGATCGACGCACCGAACTGGCACCAGGACAGCTTTCCCGGCTCGTTCTATCCGCGTTCGATGAATCCCGGTGGTGTAACCATGGAGTCGCGCGTCGACCCGGGCGTTCGAGCCGAGCTGCTCCGGCGCGGTCATCGGATCACCGTGGGCGACCCCTGGTCGGAGGGACGCATCTGCGCCGTCGCCCGCGACCCCGAGACGGGCGTGCTGTCGGCGGCGGCCAATCCACGCGGAATGCAGGGCTACGCCGCCGGACGCTGAAAGACCGAACCGCTTGTTTCTCAACCCATTACATGAGAGGTGTTCCATGAAGTTCCCCATGCGGTGCATGGTCGTCGCGATGCTGGTCGCCGGATGTTCGGTAACAACCACCGGGATATCGACGGCGGTGCCGTCGAACGACCCTGGATCCGTCGTGTCGTCCCGGCAGCTGGACGGCGCCGAGCTGATTCCCGCGTCGGGCAAGGGTTTCCGGCTCGTCTACCGGACCACCGGCCAGAACGGTGAGCCTCAGGTCAGCGGCGGAAACGTTTATCTTCCCACCGGGACGCCGCCGCCCGGTGGTTGGCGGGTGGTGTCGTGGGCGCACGGCACAAGCGGCATGGCGCAAGGGTGCGCGCCCAACCTGATGGGCGGGGTTGCGGATGACCACGACGAGACACCGCAGATGTCTTCGCTCTTGGCCCAGGGTTACGCGGTGGCGGCCACAGATTACATCGGGCTGGGCGCATCAGGGCAGTACGAATACTTGGCCGGGCGCGCCGAAGGGCATGCGGTGCTCGACATTGTCCGGGCCGGTCGAGCCCTCGCCCCCGAACTGTCGGATTCGTATGCGCTGGCCGGGCATTCCATCGGCGGGCACGCGGCACTGCTCGCGGCGCACCTGTCGTCGAGCTACGCCCCGGAACTCGACCTGCGCGGAACCGCTGCCTTCGCTCCGACAAGTAATTACGAAGATCTGATCACCCTGCTCTCCGGACCCGACCTGGCCGCGCCGCTGCCCGCCGGACTGCAGGTCCGCGTCTTGATGATCATGGCGGGCCTCCAGCACGCACGTCCGGAGCTGGCGGCCACCGATCACCTGAGCGAGCGTGGAAAGCAGGTGCTCGCCCTCGCGGCCGCCGGCGAAGGATGCCTGGAGTCGGCGACTACCGCCGTCAAGGGCCGCCCCGTCGGTGAACTATTCAGCAAACCCCTGACCGATCCGGCGGTGACCGCCGCACTCCGGGACTACATGGGTGCACCCACCACCGGCTATCACCGCCCACTGCTGCTCCTACAGGGCGGCGCCGACACGGTGCAGCCGATGCCGACGACGGTGCTACTTCAGCAACAACTCCAGCAGGGCGGTGTCGACAGCCGACTGCAGTTCTACCCATCGGCCACTCACTTCACGCTCCTGCCGCACGCCCGTGCCGACGTGTCCGCGTTCCTGGCTGAAGTCTTGCCGAGTCGCTGATCAGGGCGGGGAGGCCTACTTCCCCGCTGGCCGAAGGTATCTCGTTCCTTGGCGTAGGTCACGGCATATCGCGCCGTTCGGATCGACCTCTCGCGAGTGGCACATGGTGGAGGGCTCACTCGCCCGTTGCCGCAACCATGTGCCACTCCGCGAGTACGCGAGGATCAGCGGATGAGGTCCGCTGCGCCGGGATTCCATGAAGCACGCTAGCTCCGTGGCAGCGGTTCTCCCGAGGTCCGGACCTCGCCGATGAGTCGGCCGTTTCCGGGCAGCATCCGTCCGGAACGCCCACTGGCTTCAGTCGACGAGAGTGCGCGCTCGTAGCTCAAACGCGTGCACCCTCTCTATTGATCCGAGCGGACACCTCGAACATGTGCGATGACGTCCGGTTGGCCGAGCTCGCCCTGGTTGATTCGGCCTTTGCCTCGGATCACGCGGTCGGCGGCCAGTCTTTTGCGCAGTGGGTGGGGTGCCGCTACCCAGACGGTGAAATACTGTCTACTGCCCCACGTCTGGTGATCCCGCCCGAGCCGCTTCGACGCCGCGAGCAGTTAGCGACCCTGCCGAACCGCGGAGCGCGGCCATGAGTTCGGGCTCATCCGCTCGTCTCGGCGGTCCGGTGTGCTTTTGTACGGCGCTGCTGGCTACCTTGCACGCACCGAAGGGGAAGCGCTGAGTGCGGCCGGGATGCTTACACTCACGCGGTGTCGAATGTGTTCTGGGCAAGCGCCGCCATCAGCACGGCTCTCGCCGTGCTCATCGCGGCACGACTACCTTCTCGCGGTCGGCAGCAATGACGGTGAGCGTGCCGAGGTGGCTCGGCGGTGTGGTGTTCACCCCTGGACTGATGGCGTTCACCGGTGAAATCGGGGACACCGCAGCACATTCCCACGCTGCGGTGCAGTTCCTGCTCGTCACCACCGGTGAGCTGACGCTGACCGACTCCACCGGGCACACGATCTCCGCCCAGCAGGCGATCATTCCTCCGGGGATTCGCCACGAAGTCCGCGCCGCCCCCACCACTACCGGCTTCTTCGCTTACCTCGATTCGGCCAGCATCACCGGCCGCGCTGCTCTGGCTCGCCTCCATGGACTACCCCCTGACCAGGTGTCGAGTTGGATCACCGCTGCGACCCCGCGAGCCACTCCTACAGTGCCACTGCCCGACTCGGCATCGCATGTTCCACGGCGGTCCTCGCATCCAGTGGTGACCCGAGCGCTGCGGGTGGCGGCCGCGGCGACGAGCGGTCCGCCGCCGCTGGGCGAGCTCGCCGCCGCCGTCGCGATGTCACCGAGCCGCCTATCGCATCTGTTCTCCGCCGAAGTCGGGCTGCCCTACGCCGCATGGCGGCGCTGGACCCGCCTGCAACTAGCCATCGGCACCGTCCGCGCAGGCGGATCGCTGACCGAAGCCGCGCACGCCGCCGGTTTCACCGACAGCGCGCATCTGACAAACACCTGCCGCGACCTGTTCGGCATCACCCCTACCGAAGCCCTAATCGCAACCGGCTGGCGACCCCGCACGCCTCAGTCCAGCTGATTTCTACAAGCCACGAGCCCGGCCCGACGGCGACGCTGAACACATGTCCACGATCACCGCACCCCTTATCCGCTACGGCTTCGCGCCTGTGATGCTGATCGGCATCAACGGCGTAGGCATCGCCCTGGCAGCCGGCGGAGCCAACAAAGCCTGGCTGCTTGCTCTGCTCGTCACCGCCATCGCCTTGTCGTTCGCCGCCGAACGCTTACTGCCTTATCACGATGCCTGGAACACTCCGACCGGGGACGCCGGCCGCGACACCACCCACACCTTCGTCAACGAAACCCTCATCCTCGCCAGCGTCGCCGCGATTCCCGCCTTGGCCGCGCTGATCCCCGGCGACGGAATCTGGCCCAGCAACTGGCCTTTCGTCGTCCAGGTGCTGATCGCGATCCTGGTCGCCGACCTCGGTATCACCCTGGCCCACTACGCCAGCCACAAGATCGGGGTCCTGTGGCGGTTCCACGCCGTGCACCACAGCATCACCCGCTTCTACGGCCTCAACGGCCTGATGAAACACCCCCTGCATCAAACCATCGAAATGACCGCAGGCGTCACCCCACTGTTGCTCATCGGCATTCCCGTCCCCGTCGCCGCCGCGTTGTCTCTCGCGGTCGCGGTGCAGTTGCTGCTGCAGCACTCCAACGCCGACTACCGTGTCGGCCCCTTCAAACACCTACTCGCCCTCAACGAAGGCCACCGCTTCCACCACCTCAAATGGGCGGGCATCGGCGACGTCAACTTCGGGCTGTTCACCCTCCTCTGGGACCACCTGCTACGCACCTACAGCTACGACCCCGCTCGCCGATTCAGTAGCGCCGACCTAGGCATGGCCGCCAAGCCCGACTACCCCGTCAGCTACCTCGCCCAACTCGTCGAACCGTTCACCCACCACGGCGCCTGCCACTTCACCGACGCCACCACCGAAAGTTCTGCTGCCGCATCGGCGGCCGACCGTGACGCGGGCTCCGTCGCGCCCATCAGCTGAACTCGATTGCTTACGAACGCTGCGCACACGAGAGTGGCTTTCAGAACCGGAGCAAAATGTCGTTGCAGGTGCCCGCGGGCGAGGGCACCTGCGCTCGGCAGGCGGCACGGTTCGAGCTCGCCGCGGACGAGGGCCTGGTCGACAGCCCATTCGCCGAGATTGCTTCCCTTCGTCATCGGCCCGGTGCAGGGGGGCCGGGCCCGCCGATCACGTTGCTTGGCCGATGAATTCGGGCGAGCGGCGTCGTCATCAGATGAGAACAACGAACTGTTGTCGTTCCGCTGCGAGTGACGGACCGTGTGCCGGGCCATGAACCGCTCGCCGGATAGACAGCACTGAGCTGGGAGGTTTCCTCGAGTGTCGACCGTCATTTCTCGCGATGAGCTGTGGGCGATGGCTCACGCCGAACGTGCGGCGTTGGCCGATGATCTCGCCGATCTGGACGATGTGCGGTGGGCTCAGCAGTCGCTGTGCGGGCGTTGGACGGTAGCGGAAGTCCTCGCCCACCTCACTGCTGCGGCAAGTATCGGCCGCCTCCGCTGGCTGCTCAGCGTCTCGCGTGCCCGCTTCGACTTCGATGACCACAATGCCCGACGTCTGGCCGAGCACCGTGGCACAACTCCTGCGGAAACGCTGGAAAGATTCCGGAAGATCATCACCAGCACCACCTCTCCATTCGGTCCCACGACAGCCTGGCTCGGTGAGGTGATCGTCCACGCCCAAGACATTCGATATCCGTTGGGCCTGCCGCGTGAGCCCTCGATCGAGGCTGTCACCGAGGTCGCCCGGTTCTACGCGAGCCGAGACTTCACTGTTTCCAGCCACAGCTCGATCAAAGGTTTGCGCCTGGAGGCGACCGACGGCCCCTTTGCTGCGGGAACCGGCGCTCTGGTCAGTGGAACAACCATCGCCTTGACCATGGCGATGGCTGGTAGAGCCACCTACTGCGAGGAGCTCACCGGACCTGGATTGCCCACCCTGCGCAGTCGTCTCTGAACAGCGAGCGCCTTCCTTGCGTGTGCGGATCAGCCTCCCCAACGCGCCATGACGGCACTCGCCCTGGAAATCAGCGGACTCTGCGAGGCAGCGCGATCGGTGCGGTCATCGGCGGTTACGCCAACCACAGTCTGGTGCCCAGCCAGGAAACAGGTTGGATCAATACGCCTGTAGTCCAGTTCGCCGGGCGCGAGAGATCGGGCGATGGGTACGCCGCGCCCATTAATTCCTCTTGGCGGGCAAAAGTTTTCAAGACGTCGAGCAGTTCGGTCATATCGGTGTCCATCCGGGCGAGCCGCTCGACTGTCGTCGAGCGTCACATCGCCGATACCGCGCGCCATGGCGACCTCGGCTACCCCGAAAGGAGGCGTCGGCGTCTCGTGTCGGTCATGACGGCGGTGGCAAGAGCTACGCTGGCTGCATCCGGTCGATGTCGAAGTGTGCCGTGATTTCCCGGCCGTAGTAGTCGATGATGCTGATCGTGTTGTTTCCCGTAAAGGACACACGCTTCGGACATGGCTGACTTTCCGGCGCCGTCCACACATCGATCTGCCTGCTGAACAGGCCGCTGCGCTCCCGCAGCTTGACGGTACAGATGGTGTCGATCATGGCGCTCACGTCGTGCGTGACGGCATCGTGGCGACCGTCCGAGCTCACCGCGACCACCACGGGCTTGCTGTCGCTCGAACCCAAGGCCGCCCACAACATCATCAACGGAAGGACAGGCGTCATCGCAAGCGCCAGGACGCCGGCGGGCACCAGCCAATCCCGGATGCGTCGCCAACCCATCCTCGGTGCGAGGACAAGTACCACCGCCGTCACGATCCAGCACACCGGGGCAGCCCAGCCGGGGATCTCCTGGAACCGATAGAAGCGGTCCGACAGGTAGATCGCAGGCACCGCCGCGAGGTCCACCACCAACAGCGCAGCGATCGCGAGCAGCCAGACGATCCGCCGTAGGCGCGGTCCTCCGCCCGTCGCTTGCCCACCTGGCGCGGGAATCGTCTCGTCAGTCGCCTGCTGCGTCAACGGTCGGCCTAACTCGCGTAATCGGTGTTCGGCTCCGGCAACCGAACTCGCCGTCAGCCTATCGACATCGCCTGCCATACCCGATCTCGTTGAGCAGTCATCTGTTTCACGCTCAGCCTGTCGGTTAGTCGTCGGGGGAAGCGCGGCGGTTTCGTTTGGTGATGCCGCGCCGCTTTTTCGCGGCGATGCGACGTTCCTTTGCTCCGCGCGAGGGTTTGGTGGCGCGGCGAACCGGTGGTGGGGCGGCAGCAGCTTCGCGGAGGAGTGCGGCCAGGCGGTCGCGGGCGGCGGCGCGGTTCTGCAGCTGTGCGCGGTGCTCTGATGCGGTGATCGTGAGCACGCCGTTTACCAGACGGGGGGCCAGGCGGTCGAGCATGCGGGTGCGCAGCCGGTCCGGTATCGAGGGTGAGTTGGCGAGGTCGAACGATAGCTCTACTCGGCTGTCTGTGGTGTTGACGTGCTGGCCGCCCGGGCCGGACGACCGGGAGAATCGCTCGTGTAGCTCGGATGCGGGGATCACCAGCAACCGAGTCACGATCAGGTCCGCTGGCACGATCCGACGCCGCTCTTTCCGGTCCGCGAGTCGTCCAGACCGCGTCGGTTACTCGATGTCGTTCGGGCACTGGTCATTTCACTGCTGGTAGCACTTCTAGGACTGCGGCGGTGACTTTTTCGAGGGTCGCTCGGTCGCGGCCGTTGATCGTCACGGCGGGCACGCTCGCGTAGTCGGAGTTGTCGGCAACCGGGTCGAAGGTCTGGCCGACGCGAATCCGATAGCTGCCATTGGCTTGGTTTGATGTCCAGTATGCGTGCTGCCCAGCGACTTCCACGCGCTCGTAGTTCTTGAACTCGCGGTCGGCCGAGTGGCCGTAGCCGACATAGATCGCGTCGCCGTCGAGTCTGAACCAGCAGCGATCGACCCATTCGGAATCGCTGCGGATCGCGTCCGGCAGCTTCGACAGTACGGCGCACGGATCCTTGCCGGTGACCGTTGTTCGTACCGTGTCCGGCGAATCACCCAGTCGCGGATGCCGTTTCCACTCGGCCAGCGCGACGGTGACGAGGGATTGTGCGGCCGGGCACGGCTCGGTTCCCGGCGGGATCGTGACCGTCAAAGACATGGATCCGCCGGTCGGCAACTGTGCGTATGCGGTGCAGGTGCGGGTCGACGCGCTCGCGACCTCCTCGGGCGAGCGAACATTGTTGTCCCCGAGCAGGTCCACGGTCATGTCGTCGATGGTGACGGTGGTGGCCTTGTCCATCCCGGTTTGATCGACCGCGCGCACCAGCCAATCCACTTCGGTTCCAGTGTTGCGATCGGTGCCGAATTTGGCTTTGCACCCGTACAACTGATCGGTGCCCACCGCCGTGACCGGGCCGAGTTTCGCAAGCTCCGCGCGCGGCAGCAGCGCGCAGATGTCGGTGGTGCGCAACCGCGCCAGCATCTCCGCCTCCGGCCCGGTCGCGGCCGGAGACTCCGGTGGGTTCGCGCCGTTCTCCTGGCAGGCAACCGCCGTCACCGTCAGTACCGCGAGCAGTGCCAACCGTCGAAACATCGCAATCCCCCAAGTCCTATGCCGTGCCCACCCTGCGCGTGACAGCGTCGATAACTTATCTCGAGGCGGGCAGCGGGTGTGGTGCCCGTCGGTCTCAGGCGCTACCAGGGAACGGTTTTGCCGTAGCGATCCAGGAACTGGAGGCCGGGGGCGCCGGACTGGGCTTCGAGGACGTCGACCACTGAGGGGATGCTTTCCGCAGGAGTGAGCGGGGCGTCAGGGCCGCCGAGTTGAGTCTGATTGTGGCCGGGGTCGATCAGCAGCTTGGTGTGGTCGTCGGCAGCGTGACGGGTGGCGTAACTGCGCATCAATTGGTTGAGGGCGGCCTTGCTCGCCTTATAGAGCTCGTAACCGTCTTCGGTGTTCTGGGAGATGCTGCCCTGCTCGGAAGACATGATCGCGACGGTTCCGCCGGGGACGACAAGGTCGCGGAGGCTCTCGACGGCGCGCAGCGGGCTCAGGGCGTTGGTGACCATCACTTCGGTGAACATGTCGGTCGGCACCTCGTGGATCGGGAGGTCGCCTCGGTCGATGGCGGCGTTGACGAACAGTAGATCGAGTTGGCGGCCGGTCAAGCGCTCACGTAGAGCGGCCAGCTGTTCAGGGCTCGTCATTTCCAATGACTCGACCGTCAGCTGACCGTTGGACGCATCAGCCTTCGCTTTCAGCTCACCTCCGCCCTGTCGGGTGGTGGCGACGACTTCCCACCCGCGCCGGACGAGTTCGTCGGCGAGGACGAGCCCCAACCCGCGCGACGCGCCGAGGACGAGGGCTTGACGGTTCGATGTGGCGGACACACGCACTCCTTATGTGATGGAAAACTTAGTCTAGACGCGACGGTGCGTCTAGACAATGTCACAGCCGCGCGCTGGGTATGGTGTCTCGCATGCCAGCCGCGAACCCTCAACCCCGCCGGGCACACTCCGGCCCTCGACGCGACGAGGTCGCGCGGCTGGCGGTACTGCACGCGACGGACGATCTGCTGGTCGAGCACGGATTCGGCGCGCTGACCGTGGAGGCGATCGCGCGCCGGGCCGGCGTCGCCAAGCAAACGATCTACCGCTGGTGGCCTTCGAAGGTCGAGATCCTGCTCGACACCCTCATCGAGGACAGTGCCAAGAAGCTGACGGTCCCGACCGAGCCACCTACGGCGGAAACAATCCGCGGCTACCTGCACGACTTCGTGCGATTCCTCACCCAGGACCCGGCAGGCAAGGTCCTGCTCGCACTGCTCGCCGAAGCACAGCACAATCCCGGCACAGCCGAGCGCTTCCACGAACGCTATTTCGGCCCACGCCGGGCGCAGGAACGCGAGATGCTCACGCGCGCAACCGAAGCCGGTGCCATCTCCCCGAAGCTCGACCTCGACGCCACTATCGACGCCCTCGTCGGGCCCCTCGTTTTCCGCGCGCTGACGGGCTCACCTATCCCCCAGGATCTGGTGGATGCCCTCTTCGAGGATGTACTCAGGCCTCGCGCCGGCTGACCGCCTGAAACCGCGCAAGCGGCACCCAGCATCACGCGCCCACACAGCGCTCCGTGAGCAACCGTTGATCTCCCGGTCATTCCACGAATCATGTCGGCAATACCCGCTGCCTACCGTCGGAGACAACCGATTGTGGGAGGCCTGAGTTGAGCACGCTGACGCGTAACCGTGACATCGAGAACTGGGATGCCGAAGATGTGGTGGCCTGGGAAGCCGGCGGTAAGGACGTAGCCAAGCGGAACCTGATCTGGTCTGTTTTCGCCGAGCATGTCGGCTTCTCGGTGTGGTCGATCTGGTCGGTGATGGTGCTGTTCATGCCGACCGAGACCTACGGCATCGATCCCGCGGGCAAGTTCTTTCTCGTCGCGGTGCCGACCCTGGTCGGCGCGATCCTGCGGATTCCGTACACCGTGGCCACCGCGAAGTTCGGCGGCCGCAACTGGACCATCTTCAGCGCGTTCCTGCTGCTGATCCCGACCCTGCTGACGCTGTATTTCATCAACCAGCCGGGCACCTCGTACACGACGTTCCTGCTGGTGGCCGCTTTCGCCGGCTTCGGCGGCGGCAACTTCGCCTCGTCGATGACCAATATCAATGCGTTCTACCCGCAGCGGCTCAAGGGCTGGGCGCTCGGGCTCAACGCGGGCGGCGGCAATATCGGTGTTCCGGCGATCCAGCTGCTCGGCCTGCTGATCATCGCCACCCTCGGCAACGGCTACGCGTCGCTGATCTGCGCGATCTATCTGGTCCTGGTGGCCCTCGCCGCGCTCGGCGCCGCCCTCTACATGGACAACCTGCGCAACCAGAAAGCCGACCTCGCGGACATGGTCGCGGCGCTGAAGGTGCCGCAGTCCTGGGCGATCGCGTTCCTCTACATCGGCACGTTCGGCTCGTTCATCGGCTACAGCTTCGCCTTCGGGCAGGTGCTGCAGATCAGTTTCAAGGCCGGCGGCGACAGCGCGGCGCAGGCGGCACTGCACGCCGCGCAGATCGCGTTCATCGGACCGTTGCTCGGGTCGCTGGCCCGCCCGTACGGCGGCAAGTGGGCCGACCGGATCGGCGGCAGCAAGGTCACCATGTATGTCTTCGGCGCGATGATGGTGGCCGCGGTGGCCGTCGTGGTGGCGAGCACGCTGGGTGATCGCAACGGCGGCGTGCCGAGCGGCGCGGCGATGGTGACACTCATCGCAGGCTTCATCGCACTGTTCATTCTGTCCGGCATCGGCAACGGGTCCGTCACCAAGATCATCCCGTCGGTGTTCGACGCGAAGTCCAAGAGCCTCAACGTTTCTCGGGACGAGCAGGCCGCGTGGGCACGCAACACCTCCGGCGCGCTCATCGGTTTCGTAGGCGCGATCGGTGCGCTCGGCGGCGTCGGCATCAACCTGATGCTGCGCTCGTCCTACGCGTCCACCCAGTCGGCCACCACCGCGTTCTGGGTCTTCATGGGCTTCTATGTTGCCTGCGCCGTGGTGGTTTGGGCGGTCTTCCTGCGCAGGCCCAGCGACCGCACCGAGGCCGACGTGGTGGTCGAGGCGGAGACCTTCGTGCTGGAGGCCGAGGCCGCGGCGAGCAGCACCCGATGACTGCCGTCGAAACCCTCGGCAGCGCTGCGACTCTCAGCGCCGGGTGGACCCGAGCATGCGGCATCGACCGGTTGATCCCCGGCCGCGGCGTAGCAGTGCTGCTGGGCAGCGGCGAGACCGCCGCCCAAGCGGCCCTGTTCCGCCTGTCGGACGACACCCTCGCCGCTGTCGGCAACATCGATCCCATCGGCCGCGCGGCCGTCATCTCCCGCGGGCTTGTCGGTGATCGCGACGGCACCCCTGTCGTCATTTCACCGCTACTCAAACAGGCGTACTCGCTGATCGACGGGCACTGCCTCGACGACGACTCAGCCTGCCTGCCGGTATACCAAGTCCGCGTAGACAACTCCGTCGTCTCGGTCTCCAACAACCCCGCGTAGACCCGATCGCCACAGCGCACACCCTTTTCCTAACCTGGCTATGGTGTGGGCCGTGATCGAACGCAAACGGGCTCGGCGGACCGTTGTGGTCGGGGTTGTCGTCGGCTTGGTGCTGGGGGCATACCTGGTGGTGAAGCCGCAGTCCTTGCGCTATGAGGCGTCGACGGAGGTACCGGAATGCGTGGATCGGCCCTGCGACGGGGATGACCCACGGACCGCAACCGGCATCCGCCGGGCGAATCCGCAGGTTCGAGTGTGGGCGCGCACGATCACCTTGACCACCACAGGCACTGGTGCCTGGGCGAGCCTCGTGAACGGGCAGCCCGGCGATTCGGTGTGGCTCGATCGCACCGGCCGTAGCAGCCGAGACGACAGGCTGACGGCAACCATTGCCGTGGCTGCCACCGCCGGGGATACGCGGTTCCTCCGGTACGACGACGGGCTGTTGCGCGCTTGCGGGAAGGCCGGTGACCGGCCGGAGGTCCGCTGTACCCGATGGACCGAACAAGCCGACCCACCACCGGATCGGCGACTGCGGGCCGTCGACCGATTGCTGGACCGCTATGACCTCGAGACAGGGCTCTGGGAGAAAGACGCCAGTACCTGGCAGAGCGCCAACGCGCTTACCGCTGTCATCGACTACGCGGCGCGCACCGATGACCTCCAGTACCTCGCCTATGTGGACGACATCTACCGGCACGGCGACGTTGCTCGAATAGGAGTTCCCAGACGGACCGGCTACAACGACGACGAATTATGGTGGGCGTTGGCATGGTTGCGTGCCTTCGACCTCACCCACAATCCGCGCTACCTCACGGCGGCGCAGGTCATTGTCGATGAACTCGATGATCAGCGCGCGTCGTACTGCGACGACGGGCTGACGTGGGCACGCGTGGGTGTCGATCCGGATCAGCGCCCGTGGACCCAGGTGAATGCGATAACCAACGCGTTGTATCTCACGGCGACCGCCCAACTGAGCACGCGGGTCCATCCCTCGAATCGCTCGTCGTATCTCGCTCGCGCGCAGACGATGTGGGATTGGTTCACCACACGGGCGGGTCGCGTTTTGATGGACCGATCCGGATTGATCAACGACCACCTCGACCTCGCCCCGGACGGTGGCACTTGTGTACTTGCCGACGAGGGCACGCGATGGACCTACGTTCAAGGCGTGGTGATCGGCGGATTGGTGGCGCTGGGCCAGGCCACCGGACACAGCGATCTGTTCACCACGGCCGACACGATCGCGTCGGCGGTGACGCGCACAGGGTCACCGTTCATCCGGGACGGTGTTCTGGAAGAACCCAGCGCCACGGATTGCCCCGGCCCCCGGTGCCGGGATGCGGAAACCTTCAAGGGGGTGTTCGTCCGCAACTACCGGCAGCTGGTGGACAGCGGCCACTCCCGTTCCGCCACAAAGGAATTCCTGATCCGCCAAGCAGACTCGCTGCCCGCCGACACCGATGAGTTCGGTTTCCGATGGCAAGGTCCGCGTCGACCTGACGATCTTCCCAACTTCGCCACCCAAGCCGCAGCCGTGGACGCCCTCAACGCGATATGAGGCGTGCCCGGATCGGGGGAACTCGTTTCCGGCTGACCCGCGGAAATCCACCTGCTCGGGGGGTGTACCCGGGGGTTCCCGAAACGCTAACCTTCCCGTCTAGGTGCAGTGAAGGGAAAACATGGCGTCGATGGATCAGGTGAGCGGGCAGGATCCGAACGTTCTCATCGTCGGTACGGGGTTGGCCGGTGTGGGAATGGCGATCAAGCTGCTGGAGGCGGGCGAGCGGAATTTCGTCATCCTGGAGAAGGCCGACGGGGTCGGCGGCGTGTGGCGGGAAAATACTTATCCCGGTTGCGGTTGCGACATCATGTCGATGATGTATTCGTACTCGTTCGCGCCCAATACCGATTGGACGCGGATGTATGCCCCGCAGCCGGAGATACTCGATTACATCCGGCGGGTGGTCAAGGATTACGAGCTCGAACCGTATATCCGATTCCAATCCGAGGCCGTGTCTTACGAATTCGACGCCACCAGCGACCGGTGGGTGGTGCGCACCGCCGACGGTGACGAGTATCGGCCGCGCGCCGTGGTCGCCGCGCACGGCGCATTGCACGTCCCGAATATTCCGGAGTTCAAGGGGCGCGACACCTTCAAGGGACCGGTGTTCCATTCCGCGCAGTGGGACCATTCGGTGGACCTGACCGGCAAACGAGTGGCGGTGATCGGCACCGGATCCAGCGGCGTTCAGCTGGTGCCCCAAATCGCCGACACCGCAGCGCATGTCGAGGTCTTCCAGCGCACCCCGCACTGGGTGCTACCGAAGCTGGACCGCCCGGTCAGCTCCCTGGAGCAGCGCCTGTTCAAGGCCTTCCCCGGCGCGATGAAGATCTACCGCAACGCCGCCTTCTGGCTGCACGAGGCGCCGGTGGCCGGCTACTTCCACCCCCGCTTGAACACACTGCTCAAATGGATGTCGTTGCACCAGCTGAAGAAGCAGGTGCCCGACCCGGAGCTGCGCGCGAAACTCACCCCGTCCTACACCTTCGGCTGCAAACGCATCCTGTTCTCCAGTGACTTCTATCCGGCATTACAACGCCCGGACGTCAGCCTGGTCACCGAGGGCATCGAGGAATTCACCGAAGCCGGAATCCGCACGGCCGACGGCGAACTGCACGAGGCCGACGTGGTCGTGCTCGGCACCGGCTTCGCCACCGGCAACCGCTGCGCCGACGAGCACATCGTCGGCCGGGACGGGCTCACCATTCAGCAGGCCTGGCGCGACGGCATGCAGGCCTACTACGGCATGACGGTGGCGGGTTTCCCGAACTTCTTCATGATCATGGGCCCCAATTCCGGTGGCGGCGCGCAATCCATCCTGTTCCTGATCGAATCCCAGGTGCGCTACATCGTGAAATGCCTGCGCATGATGGAGGACCGGGGCTCGACGCGGCTCGAGGTGCGTGGCGAGGTGCAGCACGAGTTCAACACCTGGCTGCACAGCAAACTCGACAAATCCGTGTGGGTGTCCGGCGGGTGCCACAGCTGGTTCCTCGATCACACCGGCCGCAATCGGCAGTCCTGGCCGGGCACCGGCACGAGTTACTGGCGCGCGACCCGGGAACCCAAGGCCGACGCCTTCGAACTCTCCGGGTCCGGCCAGCGCTGATCGTCGAGTCCTGCTGGCGCACAGGCTGATTCAGCCGTGCGTCACGGGACGTCGCGGGCATCCTTCAGCCGCCCGTAGACGGCGAGCAGCGGCGTGAACGGCAGCAGGTCGCCGAACCGATATTCGCTGCCGCGCACCAGACGGTCGGCCAGGTCCGGGCGCTGCTTCCGCAGATAGCGCCTGGCCTTCTCGGCATGGAACGGCAACGAGACGACCTTGATCCGCTCGACGTCCTCGAGGTAGGGAATCGCGAAAGCGATGTTCTCCCAAGTACTTCGACTCGACTCCTCCAGTACGAGTTCCCCGCGATACCCACGTGTTTCGGTCGCGTAGCGCGCCATCAGCGCCGCCTCCGTATGCGGACCTGCGCACGCCCCGCCACACAGCACCAGCCGAGTCCGGGTGGCGGCCGGATCGATGGACCGCAGCCCTGCCCGCACCCGCCACCGATTCATCAGGTTGGCGCGCGTTCCGGCGTCGCGATACCCGAGCACGACCACGGCCTCGGCGTCACCCGCGACAGACCCGACCACCCTGCGCGTCGCACGCCAGTTCTCCCACTCACCCCACAGGATCGCCAGGACAAGACCGCTACCGATGCTGAGCCAGGTCCGTTTCCGCACGCGTTCACCCAAGCACATGCCCGCTCAGCGCGATCGGCGGCCACCCTCCGGGGGTGATTTCCGCACCCTGTGACGGCCGAGCTACCTCCCAGGGTGGCTTACGGCACGCCCGCGTGTGCCCGAACCTTAGTGGACAAGCCCTTCCACCAGAGAGATCAGCACTTGACACACTCCCTCAGCCGCGCAGCAGCAGGACTGTTCTTCGGCACACTGACCGTGGTCGGCCTCGTCGCTGTTCCCGGCACCGCGACTGCCGCACAGCCCGACGACATCGTCACGATCCAGCAGGTGTCCAGCGGTCGCTATCTCGACGCGTGGAACGACGGCACTCACGACTACAACGTCGTCACCCGCCCGAAGCAGGGCGACACCAGCCAGCAGTGGCGGATTCGCTGGGACGACAGCGGCACCGGAACCGGAACCGTGCAGCAGGTGAGCAGCAACCGCTACCTCGACGCGCACGAAATCGAGTCCCTGGACTACCGCTTGGTCACCCGCCCCGCCCAGAACAATCCCACGCAGGTGTGGCACATCCGGGCCCTCGGCGGCGGAAAGTACACGATGCAGCAGGCGTCCAACAATCGCTACGTGGACGCACACGAGTACGCCGAGAAGGACTTCGGCGTGGTGAGCCGTCCGGCGCAGCACAATCCGACCCAGCAGTTCGTGCTGGTCGTAATCGGTCACTGAGACCGAGAACGCCGCTGTGGCAACGCATCTCTTCGGATGCGAGGCCACAGCGGCGTTTCAGGTATGTCGCGGAACGTGGATCAACGCCAGTGTTCCGGGGTGACAGGCGCGTCCCAGGCGCGGGCGTAGCGGCGGGTGTCGGGGGCGTTGGATTCCTTGCGACGGTAGACGATGTAAGGGCGCGTGAGGTAGCCGAGCGGTGCGCTGAACATATGGACCAGGCGGGTGTAGGGCCAGATGCCGATCAGGGTGAGCACGACCAGGCCGTGCGCCTGGAAGGTCCACGGTGTGCCGACCATCAGGCCGGGTTCCGGATTCGGCGTGAAAAGACTACGGAACCAAGGGGATACGGTTTCGCGATAGTTGTAGGTACCCCAGAGCAGGTTGCTCCCCCAGGTATTGAGCAGGCCGGTGATCAGAGCGGCGGCCAGCAGCGCATACATCAGTTTGTCGTTGGCGGTGGTGGCCTTGCGGACCGCGGGCACGGTGAACCGGCGATAGAGCAGGATGCCGACACCGGCCAGCACCGCCGCACCCGCCACCGAACCCGCCGACACCGCGACCAGGTGGTAGGCGTGCTCGGAGATGCCGACCGCGGCGGTCCACGACGCCGGAATCAAGACGCCCATCACGTGACCGCCGATCACCCCGAGCATGCCGAAGTGGAACAGCGGACTGCCCAGGCGCAGCAGGCGGCTCTCGTAGACCTGGGAAGAGCGGGTGGTCCAACCGAATTGGTCGTTCCGGTACCGCCACAGGTGGCCGAGGACGAACGAGGTGAATGCCACGTACGGCAGGGTCAACCACAGGGTGCTGGTCATCGGCGGCCTTCTCCTTGCGCGAACATGGTGGGATCCATGGCAAACGGTTCGAGTCCCACTTCTTCCTCCGGTGGTCCCTGCGCGGCCAGCTCGGCGATGCGCCGCCGGTCCGCCGTGGTCGGCGGGGGCAGCGTGGCGACCACCGCCGCCAGCACGGCGGCGTAGGGTGACTTGTTGTCGGACAACGAGAGCCGGAGCAGTTCGATAACCGGCACGTGCTCGCCGAGCAACCGTTCACCGCCGATCGGGTCGACCGTCGCGGCGAACTCCAGCAGCACCGGCAGGTGATCGGGCAGCTCCTCGTCGCCGAGCTCGACACCCGCGTGCCGGTAGGCATGTTTGAACCGGAGCAGCGCCATCCCCCGCTTGCGGGTGTCGCCGTAGGCGTAGAAGGTCAGGTGCATGCTGGAGCGGCGGCGCATGTCGAAGGTCTCGACGTAGCGCGTCGCCAGGTCCAGCGGTGCGCTTGCACCCAGGTGGGTGAGGAATTCGATCAGATGATTCCGCACCGGCTCCGGCAATTCCGTTGCGGCACTGACGAGATCATCGGTCATCGCGAGGAGTTGCTCGCTCGGGTAGTCGAGCAGCAGCGCGGCGATCCGCCACACCACGCGCCGGTCGCGTTCGGCCATCGGCACGGCGGGCTCGGGCCTGCGGCGTACCTTCAGCAGCGACATGACGGACCCCCGTCGGGATTCGGGACGCGCGCGCTCATTGGGGTGCTCCGGTGGTCGTGGCTACGGGTGGCACGCCGTCGGGTACGGCACCGTTGCTGCCCTTGGCTGCCACACCGTTGTCGGACGCGCCGTTGCTTCCATTCGCGGCTACACCGTTGCCCGAAGCCTTGCCGTTGGCAGGCGAGGGCAGCAAGCCGTTGGTGCTCTGCCCATCCCAGTTGAGCAGGTTGACCCGGTTCGACTTCTCCTCCGGCGCAGCACCATTGGTGTCGGTCAGGTGGAACTTCTCCACCATGGTGTCGAACGCCGTCATCCCCGGCCCGCCGTCGTTGTCCAGGCTGCACCCGGTGGCCAACGCGTCCAGCTGATGCGCCTCCGAACCCGCACCCGACGGAATCACGTACCGGTGTTCGTATTTCGCGATCGCCAGCAGCCGGTACATCGCTTCGATCTCCTCCGGCTCCAGCCGGACCGAGGGGGCGATCGCCGGATCCGGTTCCTCCCCCAGGTTCACCGACCGCATGAACGCCCGCATTCCGGCCAACCGCTGCAACGCGGCCCGCACCGGTCCGACGTCACCCGCCGTGAACAGCTCCGCCAGATACTCCACCGGGATCCGCAGCGCGTCGATCGCGCCGAACAGGTTTCGTGCGTCCTCGCCGTCGTGGCCGGTCTCCGACAGCACGTCCACCACCGGCGACAGCGGCGGCACGTACCAGACCATCGGCATGGTGCGGTACTCCGGATGCAGCGGCAAGGCGATCTGGTAGTCGACGATCAGCTTGTAGATCGGCGAATCCTGTGCGGCCTGAATCCATTCCGGCGAGATACCGGCCCGCTCCGCCTCCGCGACCACCCGCGGGTCATGCGGGTTGAGGAACACGCCCAACTGCGACGGGTACAGGTCCTTGTCCTCGGTGACCGAGGCCGCCTCGAGGACCTTGTCGGCATCGTAGAGCATCACGCCGATGTAGCGCAGCCGGCCGACGCAGGTCTCCGAGCAGACCGTGGGGATGCCCACCTCCACCCGCGGGTAGCAGAAGGTGCACTTCTCCGCCTTGCCCGTCTTGTGGTTGAAGTAGATCTTCTTGTACGGGCAGCCGGTGACGCACTGGCGCCAGCCGCGGCACTTGTCCTGATCGACGAGCACGATGCCGTCCTCGGCGCGTTTGTAGATCGCGCCGGACGGGCACGAGGCCGCGCACGACGGGTTCAGGCAGTGCTCGCAGATCCGCGGCAGGTAGAACATGAAGGTCTGCTCGAACTCCAGCTTCACCTGATCGGACAGCCGCGACAGCAACGGGTCCTTGCCCACCTGTTCCGGACCGGAGCCGAGGTCGTCGTCCCAGTTGGCGCCCCAGGTGATCTTGGTGTCCTCACCGGTGATCAGCGATTTCGGACGCGCGACCGGGGTGGTGTCCATCGCCGGGGACGACAGCAGGTTGTCGTAGTCGTAGCTCCACGGCTCGTAGTAGTCCGCCACCGTGGGCAGGTCCGGGTTGGCGAAGATGTTGAGCAGCCGCTTCATCCGGGAGCCGGACTTCAGGGTGAGCTTGCCCCTGCGGTTGAGCTGCCAGCCACCCTTCCACTTCTCCTGGTCCTGATACTGGCGCGGATACCCCTGTCCCGGACGGGTTTCCACATTGTTGAACCACATGTACTCGGTGCCGCCGCGGTTGGTCCACGCCTGCTTGCAGGTGACGCTGCAGGTGTGACAGCCGATGCATTTGTCCAGGTTCATCACCATGGCGAGCTGGGCCATGACGCGCATGTCAGTACTCCACTTCCTGCGAGCGGCCATCGAACAGAGCGTCGGTACCTCGTCGGGCCATGTCAGTACTCCACTTCCTGCGAGCGGCGGCGAATAGTCGTTACTTCGTCGCGCTGGTTTCCGGTGGGGCCGTGGTAGTTCAGCGCGAAGGACTGCTGCGCGTAGCCGCCGATGAGGTGTGAGGGTTTGATCATGATTCGGGTCAGCGCGTTGTGGATGCCGCCGCGTTTGCCGCGGGCATCGTTGACCTCCGGCCGATCCTCGATGCGCGGCACATCCACCGCCCGGTCTTGCGCGTGATACATGAACACGGTGCCCTCCGGCATCCGGTGCGACACGATCGCCCGCGCGACGACCACACCGTTGCGGTTCACCGCCTCGATCCAATCGTTGTCGGCGACACCGATTTTCGCGGCGTCCTTCTCCGACATCCAGATCGACTGACCGCCACGCGACAACGTCAGCATGTGCAGGTTGTCCTGGTACGCCGAGTGGATCGACCACTTCGAGTGCGGCGTCAGATACCGGACGGTCACGCCCTTTTCGGTCACCGCGCCGACATCGGGTTCGCTGAACAACGCGGTCATGTCCAGCGGCGGCCGGAAGATCGGCAGCTGCTCACCGAGTTCCAGCATCCAGTCGTGGTCCAGGTAGAAGTGCTGGCGGCCGGTGAGGGTGTGCCAGGGCTTCAACCGTTCGGTGTTGATGGTGAACGGCGAGTACCGCCGCCCGCCGGTCTCGCTGCCGGACCACTCCGGCGAGGTGATCACCGGGACGGGCCGAGCCTGGGTGTCGGCGAAGGTGATTCGCTTGCCCTCATGTTCGGCGGCCAGGTCGGCCAGCTCGGTGCCGGTGCGCCGCTCCAGCGCCTCGAAGCCCTGTACCGCGAGCCTGCCGTTGGTGGTGCCGGACAGCGCGAGGATCGCCTCGGCGGCGTGGGTGTCCTTGGCCAGCGACGGACGCCCCTGTGCCACACCGGAAACCACGGTGCCGTTGGTCGCCGCGAGGTACTTCACTTCCTCGTCGGGATAGGTGGTGACGCCCTTGGTCGTCAGGCCGAGGGTGTCGATCAGCGGGCCGAGGGCCGCCATCTTCTCCGCGATCTTCGGGTAGTCGCGTTCCACCATGACCAGTTTCGGCATCGTCTTGCCCGGAATCGGCTCGCACTCACCGGCTTTCCAGTCCAGGACCCGGCCGCCCGCCTGCGCCATGGCGTCGGGCGAATCGTGTTGCAGCGGTACCGCGACGATGTCTTTGCGGACACCGAGGTGCTTCTCCGCCATCCAGGAGAACCCGCGCGCGATCCGGTGGAACGCATCGAAGTCGGTCTTGGCCTCCCACGGCGGCGAGATCGCCGGGGAGAAGGCGTGCACGAACGGGTGCATGTCGGTGGAGGACAGGTCGTGTTTCTCGTACCAGGTCGCGGCGGGCAGCACGATGTCGGAGAACAGCGTGGTGCTGGTCATCCGGAAGTCCAGCGAGAGCAGCAGATCCAGCTTTCCGGTCGGCGCCTGATCGCGCCAGACCAGCTCCTGCGGGCGGACACCGGTGACGTCGGTGGTTTGCAGATTGGAGTCCGCGCCGAGCAGGTGCTTGTGGAAGTACTCGTTGCCCTTGCCGGAGGAGCCGAGCAGGTTCGCCCGCCACACCGTCAGACACCGCGGGAAGTTCTCCGGCGCGTCCGGGTCCTCGCAGGCGAAGCGCAGGTCGCCGGACTTCAGCTCGTCCACGATGTGCTCGGGCGCCGACTTGCCCGCCTGCTCGGCCTCGTCCGCCAGATCGAGCGGATTGCGGTCGAACGTCGGGTAGCTCGGCATCCAGCCGAGCCTGCTGGCCAGCGCGATATTGTCGGCGGCGGTGCGGCCGGCGAACCGGCCCTCGTTCAACGGCGAGGCGAAGGTCTCGGCGGTGAACGGGTCGTAGCGCCACTGGTCGTTGGTGAGGTACCAGAAGACGGTGCCCTGCATCTGCCGCGGCGGGCGTTGCCAGTCCGAGGCGAACGCCAGGGTGGACCAGCCGGTCACCGGACGGCACTTCTCCTGGCCGACGTAATGGGCCCAGCCACCGCCGTTGACGCCCTGGCAGCCGGTGAGCAGGGTCAGCGTGAAGAACGCGCGATAGATCTGGTCGGAGTGGAACCAGTGGTTGGTGCCCGCGCCCATCAGGATCATCGAGCGGCCGCCGGAACGGTCGGCGTTGTCCGCGAATTCGCGCGCGATGCGTGTCGCCTGCGCGGCGGGGACGCCGGTGATGGCCTCCTGCCAGGCCGGGGTGTACGGCTCGGACGCATCGTCGTAGCCGGTCGGCCAGCTACCGGGCAGGCCGTCGCGGCCGACGCCGTACTGCGCCAGCAGCAGGTCGAACACCGTGGTAACCCGTTTGCCCGCAACGACAATCGTCGGCACGCCGCGGGTGAGCACGCCGGGCACATCGGTGTCGAAGCGGGGAAACCGCACGGCCGCAGCATCGTCGGTACGGCCGTGCAGCGTCAGC
The DNA here is from genome assembly GCF_007990755.1 of Nocardia ninae NBRC 108245. Taxonomy (GTDB): domain Bacteria; phylum Actinomycetota; class Actinomycetes; order Mycobacteriales; family Mycobacteriaceae; genus Nocardia; species Nocardia ninae. Next base: position 106,622 of record NZ_BJXA01000018.1, read on the forward strand.
AGCGGATCGATGTCCGCCAGGTCGAGATTCCACCGCCCGGTGCCCGAGGCGCCGAACCGGTCGCCCAGGGATCCGTTGGGCACCACCGGATTCGCGTCCGCGTCCAGCAGCACCGTGCGGAACTCGTCGCCCTCCGCCCCCGGCGTGCGCGGTTCGGTTGCCCCCTGCGCAACCGTACCGGCGGTCGCCAAATCGGCTGCGGTGAGGAACTTTCCGGGCACGTGCGCGCCGTCGCGCTCGTCGAGGGTGATCAGGAACGGCAGATCGGTGTAGCGCTTGACGTAGTCGGTGAAGCGGTCTGTCGTCTTGTCGACGAAGAACTCCTTGAGCATCACGTGCCCCATCGACATGGCAAGGGCCGCATCGGTTCCCGGCCGCGCCGCCACCCATTCGTCGGCGAACTTGGTGTTGTCGGCGTAGTCGGGGGAAACCACCACGACCTTCTGCCCGCGATAGCGCGCCTCGGTCATGTAGTGCGCGTCCGGGGTCCTGGTCACCGGCACATTCGAGCCCCACATGATGAGGTAGCCCGCGTCGAACCAGTCCGCCGACTCCGGAACGTCGGTCTGGTCGCCGAACACCTGCGGTGAGGCCACCGGAAGGTCGGCGTACCAGTCGTAGAACGACAGCATCGAGCCGCCGAGCAGCGAGATGAACCGCGCGCCGACGGCGTGGCTGACCATGGACATGGCGGGAATCGGCGAGAAGCCCGCCACCCGGTCCGGGCCGTACTGCTTGATCGTGTAGACGTGCGCCGCGGCCGCGATTTCGGCGGCTTCCCACCACTCGGCGCGTACGAAGCCGCCCTTGCCGCGAGATGACTTGTAGCGCTTGGCTTTCGCGGCATCCTCGACGATCTCGCCCCACGCGAGGACCGGGTCCTTGAGCCGGGACTTGGCCTCGCGGTACATCTCCAGCAGCACACCGCGCACGTACGGGTAGCGCACGCGGGCGGGCGAATAGGTGTACCAGGAGAACGAGGCGCCGCGCGGGCAACCTCTCGGCTCATACTCGGGTTTGTCCGCGCCGACCGAGGGATAGTCGGTTTGCTGCGATTCCCAGGTGATCACACCGTCTTTGACGTAAATCTTCCAGGAGCACGATCCCGTGCAGTTCACGCCGTGGGTCGAGCGCACCACTTTGTCGTGTGACCAGCGGTCGCGATAGAACTCGTCGGCGCCGCGGCCACCGGTTTTGTGCAGGGTGCGCTGGTCCGCCGAAATCTCGCCGCGGTGAAAATACTTGCCCAATCGCAGGAGTGCGTCGCCGGCGTCGGCGGATGGTCGGTCGGTCCGTGATTGTGCCACGACGCCCCCTTCGAGCTGTGAAAATCGGGCTGGTGCTCCGACTGTAAGGACGCGGGGACGTGCGTCCAAACAGATTCCTCACACCCCGCTGCGGCGCATTGTGCGCTGTGAGGCGGCGGCAATGTCGTGGTCATCGGAGGGCGGGCGCGCGTTATCTCCGGTAACAGCCCCACCTGCGTGAAAACCCGGAATCCAGCGGAAATACCGCAAGGTACGGGTGTTTCGCCGCCGTTCCGGTGATCATTCGGAAACCGTGGGTTCTCCGGCGATTTACATTTGTTAACACGTCGAGAGCCGGTATCGAGGACAGTAACTCGGGCTGGTGATCACCGCCGCGGCGTGCGTCCTTCGAGCAATCGTGCGGCACCGGCGCAGAGATTCTCGATCGCCGCGCCCACCGGTTCCACCCGGGCGACCATCCCGACGGCTTCCCCGGCATCGACCGGCGCGATCCGTGGGTCGTCCGCGGTCATCGCGGCGGCGAGGGCCCGCTTGGCTTGCTCGTCGTCGGATAGGCGCTGTTCCCGCCCGGTCCATTGATTCGCGAACTCGTTGCGCAGCACCCTGGCGGGAAACCTTGTCGGCCAAGGCCATTCCATGCCGACGTCGAAGGCCCGCGTCAGCATCGTGTCGGTGCCCTCGGCGGCGACCATCGCCCGGCGCGCGCCATCGGCCAGCAACGACTCCGAACACGCGGCCAAACAGGTACCCACCCACGCTCCGGCGGCACCCGCGGCGAGCACGCCCGCGAGACTCGCCGACGAGCCGATACCGCCCGCAGCCAGGACCGGGACCGATACCGCGCCGACCACCGCGTCCAGCAACGGCAGGGTCGCCATCTCCGGCGCACCGTGGCCGCCGCCCTCCGCGCCGCGCGCCACCACGACATCGATGCCCGCATCCTCAGCCCGACGCGCATCGTCGACGGTGTATATCTGTGTGGCCGTAAGTATTCCGGCCTCCCGTACCCGCTGCACCCAGGACAGGTCCTGACCGAAACTCACCGAGATCAACGCAGGCGCGGCCGCCATGGCGGCCGCGAGCAACTCCGGTTCCGCACCGACGACCCAATCCACCACCCCGATCCCGAATGGACCGCGCACGTCTCCCAGCTCGCGCAACTCCCGCTCCAGCGCCCGCGCCGACCCGGCGCTCCCCATCCCGATCATCCCCAGCCCGCCCGCGGCCGTCACCGCCGCCGCGAATCGTCCACCCGCCACTCCCCCCATCGGCGCGTTCACCAACGGCACCCGCAGGCCCATTCCCCGCGACCACTCCGTGGCCAACCCGTCGAACGCCCGCGCTCCATCCGCCGATGACGATTCCATTGCACCCGAGGTCATACCAACCATCGCAGCACACCTGCCGAAGAGCGGCGGCACCGGACACAAAGTTCGGCCACCACCTGCTCGCCACGGGAGCAGAGGGTGGCCGCCGTGGCACTATTCCGCGACGGCTCGCATCGCGAGATCCACACGGGCATAACAGGATATGTGATCGTACGCGTCGGTCAGGCTGAGTGCCCGCTGGGTCGGGCGGGTCGACGCTACGACGGCGAACCGGTGTAGGCGGCTGTCGGCGCGGGCGGCAGCGCGGATGAGCACGTCGACACCGGCGAAGCCGAGGAAGCCGACTTTGCTCATGTCCGCGACCACGGCCGACGCCTGTTGGCTGTCGTGCAGAGCCAGTTCCAGCAGCGGCGCGGTGGCCAGGTCCAGCTCGCCGACGATGGCGAGCACGCGGATGCCCCGCGGCGTGGTGTTGGCGCGGATTCGAAGCTGTCCCTGCGAGTATTCGCTGATACTCGCCGGTGGGTGGTAATGCGAAAGTAGCCGTCGAGACATTCGAGGCTGGCGAGGGCTTAGCTGTTTCGTCATGCGCAACGCTCCGGGTCAGCGCCGAACGGATGTGCCACCCAGCGTGATTCGGTGGCAGTCCGCGCCGGGCTCGGCCGCGTTGTCGCGAGCCGATCGAGGTGTGGGCCACCATCGGCTCGTGTCTGAACCTCCTGCAAAACTACCCGCGTCCGCGTGCGGGCACAACAGCGAACGGTGAGCATCCCCCGCTCAGCGGTTGCCCGGCACCACGATTCCGGTTTCGTAGGCCAGGACGACCAGTTGGGCGCGGTCGCGCACGGCCAGCTTGGTGAGCAGGCGTCCGACGTGAGTTTTGACGGTGGCGACGCTGAGATGGAGGGTGCTCGCGATCTCGGCGTTGGACAGCCCCGCCGCGACGTGTTCGAAAACCTGGCGTTCGCGGTCGGTCAGCGCCGCCAAGACCTCCGGCGGCGCGGCCGGTGCCACGGGTTGGCGGGCGAACGTGCTGATCATCCGGCGGGTGACGCTCGGCGTCAGCAAGGCGTCACCGTTGGCGACCACCCGGATCGCGTGCAGAAGTTCTTCGGGCGGTGAGTCTTTGAGCAGGAAGCCGCTCGCGCCGCTGCGCAGCGCCTGGAAGACGTGCTCGTCCTGATCGAAGGTGGTCACGATCAACACGTGCGGGCCCTGGGTCTCCCCCGCGGCGATATGCCGCATCGCCTCGAGACCGTCCATGATCGGCATTCGAATGTCCATCAGGACGACATCGGGTCGCAGCTGACGAGTGAGCCGCACCGCCTCGCCGCCGTTGCCCGCCTCGCCGACGACGGTGAGATCCGCGGCGGAGTCGACCAGCACCCGGAACCCCGCACGGACCAGGGCTTCGTCGTCGGCGATCAGGACCCGGATCGCGTTGCCGGATTCGTCTTCAGACATGGTCGTCCGTCTCGAGGGGGAAGCGCGCGGTGACGGCGAAGCCGCCCTCGGGTCGTGGCCCGGCGTCGAGACGGCCGCCGAACAGCGACACCCGCTCCTGCATCCCGACGAGCCCGAGACCACTGCCTTCGCTGTCTACCGGCTGTCCGGCTGGGTGCGTCACCGGTCCATCATCGGCGATGGACACGGTCAGCTCGCGCGGCGCATGCCGGATCTCGATCCGCGCGCGGTCGGTCTGCGCGTGCTTGACGACGTTCGTCAGGGCCTCCTGCACGATGCGGTAGACGGTTGTCTCCAACAAGGCTGGATAAGGGACGGGCGCACCGGCGACGTCGTACTCCACGGTCAGGCCGTTGTGGCGCAGCCCATCGACAAGCGTCGCTATCTCGGCGAGTCCCGGTTCCCCCGGCTCGTCCGGTGGCCCCGGCTCCCGGATCTGCGCCAGCACTCGCCGCAGTTCCCGCAACGCCGAGCGGCTGGCCGTCTCGATGGTGCTCAAGGCCTCCCGCGCCTCGCCCGGTTGTTGGTCGATCAGCAGGCGCGCGACCCCGGAACGGACGGCGACCATGCTCAAGGTGTGCGAGATCAGGTCGTGCACGTCGCGCGAGACCCGTAACCGCTCCTCGGCCCGGATCCGGCGCTCCTCTTCTTCGGCCTGCCGAAGTTGTTGCGCGGCAAGACTGTTCCGATAGTCGCGGCGGGTTCGCAGCATGTCACCGGCCAGCCAGGCGGGGATCGCGATGAACAGCTCGACGAAGTTCTGGTCCTGGTCGGGATGCAGCGGCGCGGCGACCATCGCGGTGATGTAGATCGCGGCAAGTGCCCCAATGGTGGCGAGCACTGACTCGCGCCGCGACCACCGGTCGGCCAGCGTGAGCACCGCGACACCGAAGGCGGGACCGGCATTGCTCACCCACGGCGTGAACCGCACGCCCAGTACCGCGGCGAGACACAGCACGACCGTCACCGCGACGAGCACCGCCAGCGGCCACCGGCGGCGGACGATCAGCGGAGCGACCAAGGCGGCACCGAGGGCGGCGATGGCGAGCGGCGACCCGTGCCCGCTGGTCGCACCGATCAGCACGGGCAGCGTGAACGCCGCGAAGCAGACCACGGCGACAGCGACGTCGACTCCGTCGGGCCCGGGATCGCTGCGGTGCAGGCGTGCGGTGAGTCGCTGATGCCACGGCGCCGGTCGGGTGTCCGGGTGCGGCAGGGAGGTAATCGCCATAGCGCTGACGTTATCCGGCGGACGCTGCGGAAACATCGCTCCGAGGTCGCCGGTTCGGGTCATCCGCAAGTCGCAGCGGGTCGGCGGCATCCGCCCACGGTGGGTACCGAGTTCGCGGCTGGCGGCTGACGACAACGTGCAGGTCAGCGGTTCAGAGTTGGGGCATGAACACTTACGACACCGAGCGCGTCGCCGACGGCCTCCGAATGCAGTTCTCGCGTCCGCTAGTCGCGATCGCCACCGCCTCCCTGGTCGCGGGCATCGTGTTCGGCGGCACGATTTACCTCAACCGTTCCCCGGAACTCGCGACGCCCGTCGACGGCACGTCCGCGTGGTTGCCACACCTCGTGCTGTTCGCGCTGGCCGCCGTCGTCGGCACCGTCATCCTGCGCCGGCGCGGCGTTGAGGCAACGATCCAGCTGTTGCCCGCTCCGGTCGGCACCACTGCGGCGCGGCGGCTCGGGAACACGCTGCGTGCGATCCCGCGTCACCCAAGCGTTCTACTGCGCGTTCTGCTCGCCGTTCCGGCCATGGTCGTGCTGGTCTACTGCCCGTTCCGGATCGGTGTGCAGGTCCTTGCCGGCCTGGACCCGAACTTCACCGTCAACGCCTGGGGCGGCCCGACCTATCTGGGTGCGATGGCCTGTCACTACCTCGATGCCGCGCTTCTGATTGCCGCCGCAGCCTATCTGTTGAACAAGCTGCTGTTGCCCGCCACGCGGCCTGGCACGCACCGGTAGCCGAGCCGTACTCAACGAACCGCACCCGGCGCTGCTCAGGATCAACGTTCGGCTGATGATCGGATTACGTCGACGGAAATAGACTCGCGGTCAGTGCCGGTGGAAGGTTTCGTCAGTGAACAGAGCAGATTCCGGTGGGAGCAGCGACGGTTCGCCCGGGCAGTCCCCGTGAGCGCGCCGCGAGTGCTGATCGTCGGCGGCGGTATCGCGGGCCTCACCCTCGCGGCGGCGTTGCGGCGCAACGGAATCGAACCGACGGTCGTGGAACGGGTCGCTAGGTACGGCGACGTCGGATATGTGATCACGCTGTGGCCGATGGGCCGACAGGTCATGGACCATCTCGAATTGAGCCGGCAGTTCGACCAGCGCACCGTGCCGATCAACACCTACTCGACGCATGTCGACGGCGGCCGCGCACTGCGAACCTTCGACTTCCGCGGGCGTCTCGGCGACGGTGTCCCGCGCGCGCTCAAACGGTCCGAACTGATCGAGTTGCTCGGATCCTATGGCGGAGGCACCGACGTCCGGATGGCACGCACCGTGGCCGCCATCGAGCAGGACGACCACCTCGTCGTCGTGACCTTCGATGACGGCGCGACCGCCGAATACGACGTGGTGGTCGGGGCCGACGGCATCGACTCGGGCATGCGCAGGCTCGTCGCGGGCGACGTGCCCATGCACCGCACCGGGTTGCGGCTGTGGACCTGGTGGACGTCGGGCGCCAGTATCGCCACGGACCAGTCGCACGAGTTCTGGGGCAAGGCACGGTATTTCGGCTACAACCCGACCACCGGGCCGGTCGGCTGCGCGGCAGCGCTCCCGGCATCGGGCGCCCCGGCGACCCCGAAGCAGCTCCGCGACCGCCTCGCCGACGTTGCGGGCCCGATGAATTGGATGATCGACGCACTCGCCGACATCGACGAGATCGGCGCCTTCGACCTCGACGATCTGCGAATGCCACATTGGCAGTTCGGCCGGGTGGTGTTGCTCGGCGACGCGGCCGCCGCCTTCCTACCGACAGCGGGCGTCGGGGCGTCGATGGCGATGGAGTCGGCTCTCGTGCTCGCCGAAGAACTCTCGAAAGTAGACGCGGCAGGGGCAGCCGATGCATTGCGGCACTATGTGCAACGCCGCCGTACCCGGGTCGACGCGGTGCAGAACCGGTCACGGTGGCTCATCCCGGTGATGCTGCGCCGCACCGGGTTCGGCACCGCGGTGCGCAACGTCCTACTGCGCGCGATGCCCGAGAACCTGGTCATCTCGGAGATCGCGCGCTGGAATCCGCAACCATGAGCTCACGGTCCGACCTCCCCCGGATAACCGAAATACCGTACGGTCGGCGCCGACTCGCCCCGGCCGATGGATTTCGCCAGCACCCGGCTCGGCCCGACCTCGACCAGCCGCGCGCACCCTAAACGAGCGAGCGTCTGGATAACGTCGGTCCAGCGCACCGGCGCGGTGAGTTGCCGCTCGGCCAGGTCGCGCCACCGCGCGGCGGTATACAGTCCCGCGTCCACATTGGCGACCACCGCCGTGCCGGTCGCACGGAATTCGACGTTGTCCAAGGCCGCACGCAGTTGCGGTGCCGCAGTTGCCATGAGCGGGGTATGAAATGCCCCGTCGACGGCGATCCGCACGACCTTCAGCCGAGACTCCCGCGCTGCCCGCGCCACCGCCTCGACGCCGTCGACCGTGCCGGACACCACGACCTGCCGCGGGCCGTTCACGTTGGCCACCCAGACCTGCGCACCTTCGGAACGCGCTGCGGCGGCGAACTCTTCGACGACCGCACCGCTCGCCCCGAGAATCGCCGCCATCGTCCCCGGCCGCTGCCCGGTGGCCGTCCGCATCGCCGCACCACGCGCGGCGACCAACCGCGCACCGGCGCGCGCCGATATCGCCCCTGCCGCCACCAACGCCGTGTACTCCCCGAGACTGTGCCCGGCGCACGCGTGCACCCGGCCGATCATGCGGTGCTCGATCAGATAGTCCATCGCCATCAAGGACATCGTGAAGATCGACAACTGCGCCGAATCGGTGCTCCGCAAACGCTGTTCGCCCGTCCGCAATACCAGCTCGGCTATGTCGTAGCCGGTCCATTCGGACACTTCACCGACGATCCGCCACTGCGCCGTATCGCGCCACCGCTCGCCCATGGCGGGCCGCTGTGCGCCCTGGCCGGGAAAGATCACCGCACAGTCGGCGGACCGGGTATCGAGCACAGCCCGAGCGTATCGAGAACTGCGGCACCGGTATTCGGTCAGACGTTGAGCTCGCCTCAGCGAACGCACGATGATCCGGGGCCGGTCACGTCGATACGCTCGCGGTAGCTCGAATCGCGAAGCCCGGTGTGCGACACCGGCCGCGGCACGGACAGCGCCTCGACGAGAGGAAACCGTGGACGAAACAGCAGTGACCACCCGCCCCGCGCCGGAGGACACCCGAGCCGCCTTGGCGGCGTTGAGCTTCGAGCAGACGGTGCCGCGCGCCCTGGTGCATCGTGCCGCGGTGAACGAGGTGTTCCTCACCGACGGTGCGGCCATCGGCAAACGCGAATGGGCCGTCGCGGCCATGCTCCCCCGCAGTCACATGCTGTTCAACGACGGCGGCAACCCCGATTATCTGGACACGATCGCGATCATGGAGGTCACCCGGCAGGTGACCGAGTATGTGGCGCACCGTTTCGTCCATGTGCCGGACAACCAGTTCCTGGTCTTCCGCGACATGCGGATCGATGTGTTCGCGCCCGAGCGGTTGCGGGCCGGGCCCGCGCCGGCGCGCGTGCTGACCATCGTCAATGCGCGCACCTCCGAGCGGCTCGCGCAGCACCCGGTGAGCATCATCGTCGACGGCCACGAGTGCGGGCGGGCCGGCGGGCGGTGGCTACCGTTGCCGCTGCACTACTACGAATACATTCGTGAGCGGGCGCGGCAGAAGACCCTGGCCCGCAGCCCGGAACCGGCGCGCCCGGTCGACCTGTCGGCGATGCTCGCACCGGAGCGCGTGGGCCGCGGACAGCCACGAAATATCCTCCTCGCCAACGGCATTGCGACCGAGGCCGGCACCATGACGTTCCTGCTCGTGGTCGACCAGGCCCATCCGGTGTTCTTCGACCATCCGATGGATCACGTTCCCGGCATGTTGATGCTCGAGGCGGCCAGACAGGCGAGCCTGGCGACGCTGTCCGAGCATCGGGGCACCGATCCGCGCCGGTGCCTGATCGCCGGCTGCGAAGTCGACTTCGGCAATTTCTGTGAACCAGATCTGGTCGCCGGCTGCCGCGCCGAGATCGTCGGCTCCGGCGATCCGGGCCCGAGTCTGCGGCATCGGGTGCGCGTCACCTTCGAACAGGCGGGAGAGTCGCTCGGCGACATCACCCTCGAGGTGCTCGACCAATCCGGCTCCGGCTGACGGGGGCGCCAGGTGAGGACACCGGAACGAATCGCGGTGGTGGGTGCCGGGGTCTCCGGTATCGCCGCCGCCCTGGCACTGCACCGTGCGGGCCGCACCGTCGAGATACTGGAACGCGCGGATCGGATCGGTGGCCGCCTCGGCTTCGCCGACCTGAACGGCGGCGAGGTGCTGCTCGGCGGCAAGAACATCGGGCGCAACTACTCGCGATTGCGGGCCATGCTCGACTCGCTCGGCGGCACCGGCTACGAGCCCTTCGGCATCAATACCTCGCGGCTGGTCGCGGGCAGGCTCGTCAGTCTGGACAGCGACAACCGGGCCGAGACGCTGCACGGCATTCTGCGCATGTGCGACTGGCGGGATCTCGGCACCCTCGACGGCCTCGCCCGTAAAGTGCGGTCGGCGGACTCGGCCCGGTTCCTCGGCTCCGATCTCGCCAGGAAGCTCGGCCGCCACGACGATCGGCCACTGTCCGAGCATTTCGGCAAGCGCACCACCGCCAACTTCTTGCGGCCGATCACGGTCCGGATGAACGGCACGGAGCCGGACGAGGCCTATTACGGCAACTTTCCCACCAATATGGGGATGCTGCTCGACAAGTTCGAGCAGCCGACGGTCGGGCTGTCCACCTTGCTGACCCGTATCACCGCGTTCGTCGAAATCCATTTCCGCACAACGGTTACTCGCATCACGCAGGGCGATGACAGCGTAGTTCTCGACCTCGCCGACGCGGCCGGTCGGCCGAGACAAGCGCGGTATGACGCCGTCGTCGTCGGCACGCCCGCCTACGCCGCAGCACCGCTACTCGCACCGCTGTCCGACCTGCTGCACTCGGTGCGGTACTTCCCGGCCACCGTCGCGGTCGTGCGATACGTGCACGACGTCTTCGCCGCCGATGTCCGCGCCATCGCACTGGACGGCCAGCCGTGCAGCAACGCAGGGAGTTACGGCAGCGAAACGAGAAACATTGTCCGATACACCTTCTCGGGCAGATACGGCCGATTGACCGATCCCACCGAAACCGAGGTCTTGGACCTGGTCAGCGACGCCGAACAACAGCTGCGCACGCACCTCGGCACCGCGCGACAGCCGAGAACAGCAGCGGCGGTGCGTCATTGGCCGCAGGCCTACTGCGGCTACCTACCGCATTACAGCGACTTCCTGGACACGCTCACCGCGGCAGCCGCCGCATTCCCCCGTATCGCCCTGGCGGGTGACTATCTACTCGGCACCTCGCTCGAGGCCTGCTGCCGCTCCGGCGAACGTGCTGCCGCAGCACTGCTTTCGGTGCCGCAGGGAGCCCTTCGGTGCGAATCCTGATCGTCGGCGGCGGGATCGCCGGGCTCACCCTCGCGGCCCGGCTGCGCCAGCGCGGGCTGCGCCCCACCGTGATCGACACCATCAGCAGTTACGGCCGCGCCGGAACGGCGATCACGCTGTGGCCGACCGGCAGTCGCGTTCTGCACGGCCTCGGTCTGTGGAACTCCTTCATCGACACCAGCGTGCCGCTGTGGCGCTATGTCGTGCACGATCGGCACGGCGAGGTCCTGCGCACCTTCGACCTGGAGCGCCTCGAGGCGCGCGACGGGTTGCCGCGCGTCACCCCGCGCGCCGAGCTGCTTGCCGTGCTCGAGTCGGCGAACGGCGGCACCCCCGTCGATCTGGAAACCGAGGTGCAGCGGATGCGCCAGATCGGGTCCACCGTGCGGGTCCGGTTCGACGACGGCAGAGAACGCGATTTCGACCTGGTCGTCGGTGCGGACGGTCTGCGCTCGCGTACCAGGGCGCAAGCCGAACTCGACACCGCCGAACATCGGTTCGGCTGGCGGCTCTGGTGGTGGTGGGCGCAGCGCGGCGTCACCCCACCGGGCGAACTACACGAAACGTGGGGGCTGCGGCGGATCATGTCCGCGTACCCGACCCAGGATCGGGTCGCCTGCTTCGTGGCGATCGCCGGGTCGTTCGGCGGCGCGAACCCCTCGGCGGGCACCGGGGAGTGGCCACCGAGCGACCCGCGCCGCACCGACGAAGGCTGGATTCTGCGCACCCTGCCCGACGCCGATCGGGTCGACTGGCTGGATCTGGTGGAAGTCACCGTCCCCCAATGGGTTCGGGGCCGGATCGTGTTGCTCGGCGATGCTGCCGCCGGGCTGGTGCCGACCACGGGGATCGGCGCGTCGCTGGCGATGGAGTCGGCTGCGGTGCTCGATGACGAACTGGTTCGCGTCGACACCGCGCACATCGACATCGCCCTCACCCGGTTCGCCCGGCGGCGCATGCCCCGTGTCGACGCCGAACAGCACCGGGCCAGGGTGGTCGGCGAGTTCATGATGCTGCAATCGCCGATCGCCCGGCACTGCCGCGACCTGGGACTGCGCTACTTCCCGACACCGGTCATCTGCCGCGAGCTCGACCGCTGGAACAACATCCCGACCTGAAACACATCAAGCCGAGGGAGCCCCCATGACAACGACGCAGCTGGACGACATCTCCGGACTCTTCCGGTGCGAGACGGTTTCGCGCACCGACGCCACCGCGCAGTTGCTCGCGCTGACCAAACAGCTGCGCGGCCGCGCCGACGAGGACGTGTACACGGTGCATCAGCACGTCGACTGCCCGCCCGAGGTGCTCTACGACTACCTGCTCGATATCCGCAGCGTCGAGGAATTCACCTACAGCATGCGCAATTTCCGGCCCGCCGGGACGGACGGCCGGTACGTGGGTGAGGACGCGACGGACCCGGCCACCAAGATTCATCTGCGCATCCATGGCAATGCCGAGGTCGGGACCGTCGACTACGAATCGGCATTCGACCAGGGCGACGATCTGTGGATGGTGTTCTGCGGCCGCGTCCTGTCCGCCCGCCGGGTGCAGAACCGCGGCGGGGCACTGGTGTCGTGGACGATCTGGCGCCATCCGTACTACGCCAAGAACCCGTACCCGCACCTGTCACCACGGCGCGGCCGCGTGTGGCCCGGGTCGTTCTGGCCACTCTTCCACGCCTGCGACGTGCTGGAACTGCGTAATATGCAACAGATTCTCGAACATCGCCTGCGGGTAGGTTCGGCACCCGTCGGCGGGCGGTGAGCCGGCATGGCCGACGGCTACGGCACCGCAGCGGAGTTCTACGATATCGCCGGTCGCCCCTACTGGAAGCCGCGAACAAGCGCGTTGACGCAGGCGTTGGCCGCTGCGGCACAAACGAATTCGCCGATCGTGGATATCGGTGCGGGCACCGGGCTCGTGGTCGAAATCGTCGGCACCGCACTCACCGAAGTATCGATCCTCGCGATCGAACCCTCGCCCGCCATGCGCGCCGCGCTCGCCAGTCGAGTACTGGCGAATCCGGCGCTTGCGCGGCGGGTGACCATCGAAGCGACCGCCCTCGCGGACACGACCCTGCCCGACCGGCTCGGTGGCGTGGTCGCGTGTGGCGTGCTCGGGTACTTCACGCCGGACGAGCGGCGACGGCTGTGGCGGTTGCTCGCCGACCGCCTCGCCCCGGACTGCTGCGCGGTGGTGGATGCCGCACCGTTTCCCGCGACCCGCGCGGTCCGGCCGATTCGGGTCGGTGTCGCGAGATTTGGTGCGCGACAGCATGAAATCTGGCTCGCCTCACGGCCGGTCGACGTCGAGGGACGGATCGAACTGACTACGACATGCCGGGTACTGCGGGACGGACAGACCATCCGGGAGTCGGTGAGCACCCAGCAGTGGTGGGCACTCGATATGCGAACGATCGCCGCCGAGGCCACCGAGGCGGGACTGCGCTGCCGCCGCGCCGGATGGGACCTCGCGACCCTGTCCGCCGACCGGACAGCGCCTCTCGATGCTCAGCGGAGCGCCGCGGCGACCTCCATCAAGCGTTGAGACAGGAGTGACCATTCGGCCGAGGAAACAGGGCCGTACCCAAGGATATCGTCGTCTCAGACGGATCGGTTCTCTCGGAACATCTTCCACCCCGGTCAGCTTCCGCAGTGCCGACGCAAGGAGTATCATGTCGAATCATATTGCGTCGGAGCCGGATTCGACCTTCTGGCACGGATTCACCAATATGCGCGGCTTCCGCAGGCGCGGCATCAGTATCGCCTCGGCCGACGGCGTGTGGGTGGTGGACACCGAAGGCAACAGGTACCTCAACGCATTCGGCGGACTGTGCAATCTGAGCCTCGGCGGCGCGCACCCGGAGATCATCGAGGCCATCCGCGAGCAGGCGGGCAAGCTGTTGTACTTCCCCATCGAGCGCGCCACCCATCAGGCCGCCGACGAGTACGCCCGCCGCCTCGCCAGGGTGACCCCGGAGGGCATGAACACCGTCTTCTACGCGACCACCGGCTCCGAGGCCAACGAAACCATCATCAAGATGATGCGCCAGTACCAGCGGCTGCGTTTCGGCGAGGACACCACGAAACTCGGGGTGATCGCCCTGGACCGGGCTTACCACGGCGTCACCTACGGCGCGCTGAGCGCCACCGGCTCCGCATTCCGCCGGTTCCGGAAACAGTTCGAGCCACTGGTGCCGGGCTTCCACCACGCGCCGACGCCGTACGCGTATCGCTGCGAATCCGGTTGCGCCGGAACGTGCTCGCTCGCGTGCGCCGATGCCGTCGAGACGATGGTCGAGCGGCTGGGTGCCGCGAACATCGCCGGCGTGCTCGTCGAACCCGCGCTCGGCGTCGGCGGTGCCATCGTGCCGACCCGCGAGTATCACGAGCGGCTGCGCGAGATCTGCGACAGCAACGACATCCTGCTCGCCTACGACGAGGTGATCACCGGTTTCGGCAGGCTCGGCGAGTGGTTCGGCGCCGACTACTTCGGCGTGCGACCGGATTTCATGGCACTGTCCAAAGGCATCAACAGCGGCTACCTGCCGTTCGGCGCCGTCGTCGTGCACGACGGTGTGTATCGCGAATTCCTCTCGGCCGTAGACGGTTTCATCGCCACCGGAAGCACGACGAACGGCAACCCGCTGTGTTGCGCGTCGGCGCTGGCCACCCTCGACATCATGGAGCGCGACGGCATCGTCGATCAGGTGCGCCAGACCGGCAAGTACCTGTTCGACAAGTTCGAGAATCTGCGTGAGCACGCGATCGTCGGCGACATTCGCGGCGCGGGACTGCTGATGGGCATCGAGCTCGTCAAGGATCGGGTGACCAAAGAGCCTATCCCGCAACAGCAATGGCAGGTGATCGAGGATCGGCTCGCGCTGAGCGGACTGATCATCGGCAGTCAGGGCGCGGAGGGTCTCGGCGGCACCATCGGCATCGTCCCGCCGCTCACCATCACCACCGAGGAGGTCGACGAGCTCTATCGACGCCTCGACGGCGTGCTCGCGCGCTATTCCCGCCTCACCGCCAAAGGCTGAACCCGTTACCGCACAGAGCAACCCACCATGTACACCGATCCGAGGAGGAACGCCGTGGGATCCATGCTGAGTTCGGAGGAACTCTCCGATATCGTCCGGAGCGCGGTCGCGCTGGCACTCGCCGTCGAACCGGACGACGTGACATCGGACAAATTGCTGATCCCGGAGCTCGGCGCGGAGTCGATCGACTTCCTGGACATCACGTTTCGGCTCGAGCAATTCCTGCCCATCTCCGTACCGCGCGACGACCTCAACGAACAGGCCGAGGACGTGTTCGGCGCGGGCGCCGCGGTCGACACGCTGCGCAGGCTGACACCGTTGGGCGCCTACCTGGTCCGGGAACGGCTGCTCGGCGTCGACCTGAGCAAGGTCGAGCCCGGGATGCGGGTCGAGGACGTCGCCGCGCTCTGGACCGTGCGGACCTGGAGTGGGCTGTGCCAGCGGCTACTCGACACCATCCCGGAAAAGTGCCAGGTCTGTGGCGGCGGCCGAACCTTCGTGCGCAATGCGGACGGCGAGTTCCACGCCGAATGCGACAGTTGCGCAACCGAACTCACCGCGACACCCGGAGACGAACTGAACCAGCAGTGGTTCGAGGAGATCCGGGAACTCGACGAGGTCGCGCGACTGGTCGAGCAGAGCCGCGCGCAAGCGGCGGAAGCGGAAGCCGCGACCGTCCAGGCGAGCGCACCAGCACCGGCCAGCGCCGTCGCGGAGTGACCGATGTTCGGCGAGGCGCGGACGCGACGGGTGGTCATCACCGCGGCGGAGATGGTGACGCCGCTCGGCTGGGATGCCGAGACGACCTTCCGCGGCTTCGTCGACGGTCGCTCCGGAGTTCGCACCATCGCCCGATTCGACGCTTCCGGCCTCGGCTCCCAGGTCGGGGCGGCGGTCGATGACGGGTTTCTCGCCGCAGCCGAGTCGGCCGGCTATCTGACCGGTGCCGAGGAGTTGTCGAGAACGGCACCGCGTGCGGTACAGCTCGGGCTGGCCGCGGGCACCGCCGCGAAACACCGGGCGGGGCTTACCGATACGCCCGCCGAGCGGTTCGGGGTGTGCGTCGGGACGTCCGGTCAGATGTACGACATCGACGCACTGGACGGCTTGCTGCGCAGCAGGGAATTCACGTCCGGCACCACGGATCCCGGGCGGGAGTTCATCGGCCTGCTGGCCGCGCAACGCCACAGCATGCGCAAGAACGCAGCGGCCGCCGCGCTGGCGCATGTCTGCGGCGCGGCCGGGCCGACCATGACGGTGTCGGCGACCTGCGCTTCGGGTACCCAGGCGATCGGCGAGGCCACGCTCTGGATCAGGGAGGGCGACGCCGACGCGGTGCTGGCGGGTGGCTGCGATTCGCTGCTCACCTTCCTCGGTATCTCGTCGTTCGATCTGCTCACCGCGCTGGCTACCCGGTTCAACCACCAGCCTGCCGCGGCAAGCAGGCCGTTCGACCGCAGGCGATGCGGCTTCGTGATGGGCGAGGGCGCCGCCTTCGTGATGCTGGAGGAGCTCGAGCACGCGCTGCGGCGCGGCGCCGAACCGCTGGCCGAGGTGGCGGGGTACGGCGCGTCCTGCGATGCCTACCGCATCACCGACAGCCCGCCGCACGGTGAGGGCGCCGTACTGGCGATGTCGGGCGCCCTCATCGACGGAGCACTCCGGGCCGAGGACATCGACTACATCAGCGCGCACGGCACCTCGACACTGATCAACGATCGCGCCGAAACCCGGGCCGTGCACAAGGTTTTCGGCGACCGGGCCACCTCGATTCCGATCAGCTCGCAGAAGTCGATGATCGGTCACTCGATCGCCGCCGCGGGCGCCATCGAATGCGTCACCTGCCTGCACGTGCTCCGTACCGGGCTGGTGCCGCCGACCATTAACTACGAATTCCCGGACCCGGACTGCGATCTGGACTATGTGCCGAATACCAGTCGCGCGCAGCAGGTTCGGGTCGCGATGAGCAACTCGTTCGGGTTCGGCGGACAGAACGCGAGCATCGTGCTGCGACAGTGGCCCGGCCGAGCGGACGGCAACGGTCATGGGTGAACGCGTGGTGGTCACCGGGGTCGGTGCGGTGTCGGCGCTCGGCAACGAGCCGCGCACCCAGTGGAACGCACTGCTACGCGGTGCATCCGGCGTCGGCGCGCTGCACGGTCTCGCCGAGGACATCAACCTGGCCGAGAGCGCCGCCCGGCCGCTCGCCGCCGGGCGGGTGCACGGGATCGACCCGCGCGACTGGATCAGCGATCGCAAGGCCGCCCGCGCCATGCGGCTGCACACGCACATGGCCTTCGCCGCGACCGGGCAGGCCATGACGTCGGCGAAGATCCATCGGGGCAACGTGGATGCCGACGCGACCGGAATCACGCTCGGGATCGCCATGATCGACTACGACATCGCAGACCTGGAGCTCGCCGCGCGGCGCTCGCTGCACGATCCGATCGGCTTCGACATCGAACGGTTCTGCCGGACCGGCTGGCGCGCCATCTCCCCCATGGTCTCGATCGTGATGCTCAACAATGCCACGCTCTGCCAGATCGCCATGCAGTACGGACTGCACGGGCCGAACGCCTCGTTCAGCCCGTTCGGCGAGGCGGGCGGTCAGGCCATCGGTGCGGCGCTGCGCATGCTGCAAGAAGGCGACGCCCAGGTCATGCTCGCAGGCGGGGTCAGCCCACGCTTGAATCTCTCAGCCCTGCAACGCTTTCTCTACCTCGGCGTCGTCGCGGAGACCGCCGATCCGGCCGCCGGATCGTGCAAGCCGTTCGATCGGGACCGCACCGGTACCGTGCCCGGCGAGGGCGCCGCCGTGCTGGTGCTGGAGACGCTGACGCACGCCAGGGACCGGGGTGCGCACATTCTCGCCGAGGTGCTCGGCCATGGTGCTGCTGTGGGCGTGCCGCCAGGCGGAGAACCACACCCACCCCGCCAGGCCATCGAACAGTCGCTCGCCACCGCACTCGACGATGCCGAGTTGACGCCGGACCGGCTCGCCGCTGTGTACGCCGACGCGCCAGGACTTCCGTCCGGCGATGCGGTGGAGGCGGCCGCGATCAGCGCGGTACTCGGCAGGCACGCCGCTGATATCCCCGTCACCTCCACCAAGGGAGCCACCGGCCATCTGCTGGCCGCCGCACTGCCGCTGCACAGCGTCTTCGCGGTGCACAGCCTGGTCGAACGGTATCTGCCCGCGATCACCAATCTTCGTCATCCCGAACCGGATTCGGGCCTCGACCTGGTATGCGGCCGCCCGCGCCGAATCAGTACCGGCGATGCCATCGCGTGTCTCGGCGCCGGGTTCCGCGGACAGAGCGAGTGCGTCGTCTTCGGTGCGTTCGAGGCGAAGGGGGCCTGATGCGATTCCTGCTCTACGACCGCGTGCTCGAGGCGACCAAAGGCGAATCCATGATCGCGGTCAAACATGTGTCGCTCACCGAGGACCATCTAGGCGACGGCTATGCGGGCCGCAGGGTGCTCAGCGGTTCACTGCTGCTCGAGTCGATGGCCCAGGTCGCGGGCTGGCTGGTCCATTTCAGCGCCGACTTCACCGTGTCGGCCTTTTGTGCCTCATCGATCGGGCCGAGATCGTCGGCGAGCTGCCGCCGGGGCGCGCGATGCGGGTCGAGGCCCGCATGCTCGGCCTGAGTAAACGCTGGGCGCAGCTAAGCTGCACCGCATACGACGAGGGCGTGCTCGTGGCGCGGATCGCACGACTGAACTACGTGTTGCAGGACATCCACGACCCGGCCGAGGTGGCGGCCGAAGAAAACCGGTTCCGGTACTACTCCGGTTGGCCGCTCGACCGGATTCGTGCGGTACCGACCGAGCCGGTGACCCCGTGAACCGGGTGGTGGTGACCGGGCTCGGCGCGGTGACTCCGATCGGGCTCGGCTACCGCCGATTCTGGGAGAACCTGGTCGCGGGCACCTCGGGTGAGGCACCGATCACACTGTTCGACGCGTCCGCGCTGCCGACCCGAATTGCCGCCGAGGTCAGCGATTTCGAGGTCCACGACTACTGGGACGGCCCCTTCCCCGTCGAACTGCGCGCCGACCGGCAGGCCCGCTTCGCCCTCGCGGCCTGCGCCATGGCACTGGCCGACAGCGGCCTGACCCAGGCGGGCGGACCGCCGGCGGCACGCTCCGCCGACCGGGTCGGCCTGGTGATCGGCGCGGGACTCGGCCTCGTCCGAATGGCCGACATCGCCGGACATCTCGACGACGACGGCCGGTTCCGGCTGCCCACTCCCCTGGCCGACCGGTCGACGATAGATCCGGTATCGCTGATCCGTGATCCCCAGGATTTGGTGATCGGGCTGCTGGCCGAGCGCCTCGGCATCACCGGGCCGACCACGGTGATCACCTCGGCCTGCGCGGCGGGCGCGCACGCCATCGGAACCGCGTTCCGGCTGCTCCGGCGTGGCGGTCTCGACGTAGTGCTCTGCGGCGCAATGGATTCCATGATCAACCCGCTCGGCATGGCCGGTCTCGTCGCGCTCGGCGCACCGTCCACCGACAACCTGCCGGGCCGGACCGGTAGGCCTTTCGACGCCACCCGAACAGGTTTCGTGGTCGGCGAGGGGGCGGGCATGGTTGTGCTGGAGACCGAGGCGCACGCCCGCCGCCGGTCGGCGCCGTGGTACGCGGAGGTCGCCGGCTTCGGCCGATCCCTCGACGCGCACCGGTTCACCGAACCGCACCCCGACGGCGCAGGCGCCGCACTGGCGATGCGCGCGGCCCTGGCCGACGCACAGGTCCGCCCGGGCCAGGTCGGGCTGGTCAACGCGCACGGCACCGCGACCGTCCTCAACGATCGGGTGGAAACCATCGCGATCAAACAGGTATTCGGCAGCGCTGCAACACAACTCGCGGTCACCGCGAACAAATCGATGACCGGACACCTCATAGCCGCTTGCGGTGCCGTGGAGTTCATCAGCACCGTACTGAGCGTGCGCACCGCCACCGTGCCGCCCACGGTGAACTATCGCCATCGCGACGCCGAATGCGACCTCGACTATGTGCCGGGAACGGCGCGGCGGCTGCCGGTGGAAGTCGCACTGACCAATTCGTTCGGCCTCGGCGGACAGAACGGCAGCCTGGTGGTGCGCCGGGCCGACGACGACTCGATGGCACCAGTCTGAGGATGGGATCGGCGCATATGCACGTGTTGTTCGTGAACCCCGACGTCCGGGACAAGAGCGTGATCTACGGCAACCGCATGCTCAATCCGGTTCCGGTCAACCTCGGCTACCGCGCGGCCATGACCGCGGCCGAGCACCAGGTGACGGTGGTCGACGAGAATGCCACGCCCATCACCGATTTCGCCGCTTTTGCCGATGTCGACCTGGTGGCCGTCACGTCGAAGTTCTTCGGTGAACGCCGGACCGCCGAATTGGCGCACGGTTTCGGCGAACTGGGCACGCCGGTCGTCATCGATGGTTACTTCCCCAGCTACGCCCCCGAGGCGGAGCAGATCGGCGCCTCCTCGATCATCCGCGGCGAGGTCGAGCAGGTGTGGCCGCAGGTGCTCGAGGACGCGGTCCGCGGCCGGCTGCGGCCCTGCTATCTCGGCGGGCCCGTCGATCTGGCGACGCTGCCGCAGTACGGTCCCGAGCACCTGCCGCCGCACGACTACGTTTTCCCGGTCGAGGCCACCAGGGGGTGTCCGTTCTCGTGCAACTTCTGCATCGAGACCCGGTTCCATCACGAGGTGTTCCGCACCCGGCCGATCGACCGGGTGCTCGCCCAGATCGAGGCGCGCACCGGCGATTTCGTGCAGTTCTCCGATATCAACATCGTCGGTAACCCGCGCTACGCGCGCACACTGTTCACCGAGCTGGAACCGCTGCGGGTGCTGTGGGGCAGCCAGGCGACGATCACCATCGCGCAGCGCGAGTCCTTGGCGCAGGCGGCCGGGCGCGCGGGCTGCATGCTCGTGTTCATCGGCCTGGAATCGGTGCGGCCGGAGAATCTGATCTCCTCGGACAAGAGCTGGAGCAGGCCGACCGACTACCGCAAGCTCATCGCTCGCCTGCACGATGCGGGGATCGGCGTGATCGGCTCGTTCGTGTTCGGTTTCGCGGGCGACACACCGGATGTGTTCGAACGGACCCTGGAGTTCGTTGTCGAGAACGAGATCGAGATCTGCCATTTCAACCCGCTGGGCAGCGGGCCGGGAGTGCCGCTGTACCAGGAACATCAGCGCGAAGGACGCATGATCGACCCCGGCCCCGACGGGCCCTCGCACCTGCGCGCGTCCGTCGCGCCGGTCGCAATGACCGTGGGACAACTCGTCGACGGCCTCGAATACCTTTACACCACTACCTATTCCCGTGCGGTGACCCGCCAGCGGTTGCGTCGCTACGTCGGCGCCGACCCGCTACCCGGCCCGCAGTCCGCAGCGAAGAAGCGGGCCGTCATCGGACTCAACTTGGCTTACCGACAAGCCGTGGAACGCCTTTACGGGTCGCCTGTCGGCGCGGGTAGGTCCGCTGCCGCCCGCGACCTGGAGCAACGGCCATGACGACCATCCCGGCATCCGTTCTGCTGCCCGCGATCTCGGGCGCGGCAGCGATGTCGGTCGGCATCGATATCGCCGCGGTCGCCAGGGTGCGCGCGCTGCTCGCCACGGGAACCACGTTCGCCGAACGGGTGTTCCGGCCCGCAGAGATTGCCTACTGCGCCGCATTCCGGGACCCCGCACCACATTTCGCCGCGAGGTTCAGTGCCAAGGAAGCGACGCTGAAGGCGTTGCACGTCGGCCTCGGCCTGCCACCGGCGACCAGGCGGCTGCGCGATATCGAGGTCTGCCGGTCGACCGGCGCACCACGGTTGCTGCTGCACAACCGCCTGATGACGCGCGCACGGCGGCTCGGCATCACCGGTGCCGCACTGTCATTGAGTCACGACGGCGACTATGCCATCGCCTACGTGCTGCTTACCGGATTCGAAGGGGCGCACAGATGAACCGACTCGGTGATTCCGTGGCCGTGGTGACCGGGGCGGCGGGCGTCTTCGGGACGGCCATCGCCATCCGGTACGCCGAGGAAGGCGCGGCGCTCGTGCTCACCGATCTCGACGAAACCCGGCTGCGGGTGACCGTGAAGGCGGTCGAGGCCGTTGCCGCCGTGCCGGTTACCGCGTTCGCCGCCGACCTGACCGAACCCGCCGAGGTCGGCACGCTGTTCGAGCATGCCGACAACGCGTACGGCCGCATCGACGTGCTGATCAACAATGCGGGCAGCGCACTGCGCTCACCGCTGGTCTTCCACACCGACGCCGACTGGCACCGGATGCTCCGGGTCAATCTCGACTCCGTCTTCTACTGCACCAGGCAGGCGGTGCGCCGGATGCTGCCGCGCCGCACCGGCCGGATCATCAATGTCTCTTCGGCCCTCGGATTGACCGGCGGCGCCGACGAAGTCGCCTACGCGACGGCGAAGGCGGCGGTGATCGGCTTCACCCGCAGCGTCGCGCAAGAGGTCGGCCGGCGCGGCATCTGCGTCAATGCGATCTGCCCGACACTGGCCGAAAGCGGCGTCAGCCGGGAGTACTTCGGCGGATTCGAGGTCGATATCCGCGCGGTCGCCGGCTATCTCGCCCGGCGCGCGGCGATGCCGCGACCGATATCGCCGGACGATGTCGCCGACATGGCGGTCTTTCGCGGCGCACGAGAGAGTGCGTACCTCAATGGGCAGGCCATCTTGGTCGGCGGAGTGGGATAGGAGTATCCGTGCGGTTCCTCATGGTCGACGCGATCACCGAATTGGACGACGGACGCCGCGCCGTCGGCGTGAAGAACGCCGCGATGAGCGAGGACTACTTCGCCGATCACTTTCCCCAGCAACCGATTCTGCCCGGCGTGCTGGTGCTGGAGGCGATGACGCAGTTGGCGCGCTGGCTGGTGATCACCGGCAGCGGCTTCCGCACGACCGTCGTGCTGAGCGCGGTGCAGCACAGCAAGTTCATCGACTTCGCCGTGCCGGGCGATCGGCTGACCGTCGAGGTGGACTACCTCGACGGCGGTGGACCGGCCGTCCAGGCAAGAGAACTCGATTTTCGCGGCACCGCGCAGGCGCACGGGCGCAAGATCGCCACCGCGACCTTTCGCTGCCGCAGCTACCCCCTCGCGGAGTTCGAGGATCCCGAAAGTACCCGTCGGCATTACCAAGTGCTGCGGTTGAACGGTTCGAAGGTGAGCGGGAAATGAAGCGCCGCGTCGTTGTCGTCGGCGCGGGGATACTGTCCTGCCTCGGCGCCGACTATCGCGCGCAGTGGCGGCGAATTCTGGCCGCCGAAACCGGATTACGGCGGCGTGACAGCGACAGTGCGGCGGACCTCGGCTATTTCGGCGCTGTCGACGACGCCGTGCATCCCGTCGGTCCCGCCGACCGCAAGCATCTCAAGCGACTGACCAGGGCCTCCCGGCTCGGCGTGTTCGCGGCCGACCTGGCGGTCGCCGACGCGGGCCCCGTCTTCCGTGCCGCGGCGGCACCGCGACGCGGAATCTACATCGGCTCCAACGAGAACGAGGACGAGCAGAACTATCTCGAGCGGTTCACCCCAGTTCTGGCCACCGCACGCAGAACTGACGGCACCCTCGACTACGCGCAACTCGGCCATGCGGCGCTGCGCCGGGCGAAACCCGACTTCCTGCTGTCCGGGCTGCCCAACGCGGCGCTGTGCCAGATCACCATCCGGCACGAGATCTGCGGCGCCAACAGCACATTGGTCGATGGCTCGGCCATGGGGCTGTGCGCGGTCGGCCGGGCCTTTCGCGCGGTGCGCGACGGGCGCGTGGACGTGGCCGTCTGCGGCGGAACCGATGCGGGTGCCGACGAATTCGCGCGCCTGGCATTGCGCGAATTCGGGTTGACCTCCGCCTGCGCGAACGGAGTGCGCTCCGTCCGGCCCTACGACCGGTTCCGCGACGGATACATCTGTGCCGAGGGGGCCGCCGCGCTCGTCCTGGCCGAACTCGAGCTGGCCCGGGCCAACGACGCGCACGTGCTGGCCGAGGTCGTCGGTTTCGGGGC
>NZ_BJXA01000019.1 GCF_007990755.1 Nocardia ninae NBRC 108245
CGCAGAGGACGGTCCGCGCGTGGCCGCCGCGCTGCAGGCGGCGCGCGTAGTTGAGCGCCGACAGCATGCCCGCGTCGCTGCCGCAGACCGTGGTATTCGGCCCTTTCAGCTGATACCAGATGGCGCACTGCCCGGCGTGGAAGTTCATCAGGCCCGCAGGGATCTTGCCGGGGTCCACCTGGTACGGCTTCGCGTAACTCCACGTGTCGCCCGCGAAGTCGACGACCGCCTGCATGTTGTCGCTGACGCTGAGCACCAGGCCGATCTCCGGGTCCGAGAACGGTCCGTCCGGACCGAGTCCGAGCCTGCCGAGCAATTGCCCGACCACGGCCACGGCCAGCCCGGTGGCACGCTCCATCGACTGGGTCTTCTTGCGTCCCAGCGCTTCTCGGATGTCGAAGTCGGGCACCAAGCGCGGACCGCTCGCCGGTTCGCCGAGTGCCGCCCTGATGTGGGCATTGGTATCGCGGCCCAGCGGCGAGTGCGCGGCCCAGGCGGTGATGAGGGTTCTCATCGCGGCCTCCCCATGATGAGAACGGAATTGTTGCCGCCGAAGGCGAGCGCGTTGTTCTGGGCGATGCGCAGATCCGCGGTGCGCGCCGTGTTGGGGACGCAATCGATGTCGATCTCCGGGTCCGGCTCGGTGTGATTGATCGTCGGCGGGATGAAGCCGGTCGACAGCGCCAGCGCGCAAGCCGCCGCGGCCAGTGCGCTGGCGGCGCCCATCGCGTGCCCGAGCATCGATTTGATCGAGACCGTCGGTGGCGGCGCGGCGCCGAAAACCTGGCGAATGGCTGCCACCTCGGTGAGATCGTTCGCCTTGGTTCCCGTACCGTGCGCGGAGATGAAGTCCACCTGGTCCGGGGTGATGCCCGCCTGGGCATGGGCCCTGGTCATGCACCGGGCGACACTGTCGCGTTCGGGCGCCACCGGATGACTTGCGTCGCAGGACAATCCGTAGCCGAGGAGCTCGGCGTAGATGTGCGCGCCACGGGCCACCGCCGCCTCGAGGGTCTCCAGCACCAGGATCGCGCCGCCCTCGCCGGTGAGGATGCCCTTGCGGTTCCGGTCGAACGGCCGGCACAGCTCGGGCGCTATCGTGCCGAGCCGATAGAAACCGGCGAAGGTGTTGCGGCCGAGCGCATCCGCGCCGCCGCACAGCGCCAGGTCCGCCTCGCCCGCGGCGACGGCTTCGAATCCGTAACCGATGGCATAGTTGCCCGCCGCGCAGGCGGTAGGGATGGTCACCGCCTCGGTGCGCGTGCAACCCAGCTCCCTGGCGATATCCACCGACATCCGGCTGGACCGGTGCCGGCGGGCGGCCCCGGGGTCGATGGCCACGGTGCCGGTGGCGTACTGGTGCTCGACCTGGACCTCCACCTCCCGGCTCTCGCCGTTGGTGGTGCCGACGGCGATGATCGACCGCAGCAGGCGAGCCTCGGCCACCGGCATTCCGGCGTCCGCCAAGGCCATTCGGGCACAACCGACGGCGAACCGGGAGGCCCGGCCGAGGTCCGCCGGATCGAGCTCGCGAATCCATTGTCCGGCTGGATAATCCAGCACTTCACAGGCGTTGGTGTGCTCGAAACCCTCGGTCGAGAAGGCGGTGATCGGATGCGCGCCGGATCGACCGGCCCGCAGGGCTGCGGCGAACTCCGCCGCGCCGACACCGATGCTGCTGGCGATGCCGAGCCCGGTGACCACCACCCGTCTCACCGGGCACCGTTCCCGCCGCCCGCCTCCGCCAGCGCCTCCAGCACGAGCGCGTAGGTACTGGCGAGGGTCACCATCTCGGGCAGGCGCTCCGGGCTGATGATGATGCCGAACCGGCGTTCCAGCGCGGCCAGGATCTGGATGCCCTGCAACGAATCCGCGTCGTAGTCCTCGCGGAAGTCGCCGTTCCAGGAAATCTCCGCGGCGTCGAGTTCCAGGACTCCGGCGACGATATCGACCATCGCATCGCGGATATCGGCATCGATCTCGGTACTCTGCGTCATTGTCGTGCTCCTCTGTGTCCGCGCGGTCTCAGCGCAGGTCGAGTGGGAAAAACGTGCCGCCGCTCACCATTCGGGTCTGCCCAGACCCAATTGGGCCCCCGCGCCGCCGTCGACGGAGATGGTGGCGCCGGTGGTGTACGCGGCGTCGGGGCCTGCCAGATGGACGACCATGCCCGCGATGTCCTCGACGCGGGCGAACCCGCGCAGCGGAACCTGTTTCTTGATGCCTTTGGTCCCCTTGTCAACCAGCTCTGCTACCAGATCGGTCGGTGTGAAACCCGGCAGCACCGCGTTGACTCGGATACCGAATCGGGCGAATTCGATGGCGGCACAGCGGGTGAACGCGTTGATCGCGCCCTTGGACGCGGCGTAGTTGGCCTGGCCGACCCAGCCGCGCTCGCTCATCACCGAGGAGATGTTGACGATCGCGCCCTCCCCCTGGCGCATGAAGTGCTGCTGCACCGACTTGGTGCCGTTGAAGACGCCGCCGAAGTTCACCGCCATCACCGACTGCCAGTCGTCGGCGGTCATGTGGAAGATGAGTTTGTCGTTCGCGATGCCCGCGTTGTTGACCAGGATGTGCAGGCCGCCGAGTTCGGCGATCGCCCGCTGCGTGATCGCCTGCGCGGCTTCGGGATCGGAGACGTCGCCGGCCACGGCGATGGCGCGCCTGCCCCCGGACTCGAGCTCGGCGATCAGCTCTTTCGCCGCCGCGTCGCTGGTGCGATAGTTCACCGCCACATCGGCGCCCTCGGCGGCCAGCGCCAGGCAGATCGCGCGGCCGATACCGCGCGCGCCACCGGTGACCAGTGCGACCTTGCCGTCCAGTTTCATCGCGCACGCACCCTGGCGATCCGCTGTTGCCACCGGGCGAACAGCGCGAAAAACGCTGCCGCACCGGCCTGCTGGGCAATTCGAGCGTTCACGCCGCCCCCCTATATAACAATGGGCTATTATTATGTAACACTGTTCTACAACATTCGCCGTCTAACCGTCAACCAGAGGCGAACGGTTACTCTGACAAGTCCAGACGCCCCCGACCGAGGAGCCACACTGCTATGGCCGACCGCGCCCGCACCCCGAGCAAGGACGTCGAGCGTGCGCTCATCGAGGCCGCCGAGGTGGTGCTGATCCGCGACGGTCTGGCCGGCGTCACCGTGCGCGCGGTCGCCGCCGAGGCCAGCGTGGCGCCGATGGGCGTCTACAACCGATTCAGCGGAAAGGACGGCCTGGAATGCGAACTGCTCATCCGCGGCTTCCAGAGCCTGCGAGCCGAAGTCCGCGCGCCCGCCGATGCCGAACCGCTCACCAGGCTGCGCGAGTCGGCCATCGGATACCGCCGCTTCGCCATCGAGCACCCGCAGCACTACCAGATGATGTTCCACCACCCCTCGGCCGGTAAGCACTTCGCCAACAAGGCCGTTCAGGAAAGCGCCAGCGGCACGTTCGACGAACTGGTCGCCCATATCGGCTACGCCATCGCCCGCGGCGCGATCACCGAGGGCGACGCGGTGGAACGCGCCCAGCAGTTCTGGTCGGCACTGCACGGCGCCGTGTCGCTCGAACTCAACGGCGCCATTCGCACCCCCGACCCGGCGGCCACCTACGCCCAGCTGGTCGAGCTGCTCATCCACGGCCTGCGCAACGGCGGCTGACCGACGCGCCGTGCCCCCGCCCCGGCTTCGAGCGGGGGTTCGGCATGCGGTCACGGCAGAAACGCTGCGCTGCGGGCGATTTCGTGCCGCGGCTGGTCGCCGACCTTGTCCGCGATCAGGTCCGCCAGCTCGAGCGTTTTCGCGGAGTTGTAGAAGTGCCCGCCCTCGAAGACCCGCAGGTCGAATTCGGACGTCGTGTGCGCCGCCCAGGCGCGCGCTTCCGCCACGCTCACCTCGGGGTCGTCCCTGCCGATCAAGGCGGTGATCGGACTGGCGATGCTGCTGCCGGGACGCGGCCGATAGGTCTCGATGGCCTTGTAGTCGCCACGGAGTACCGGAAGTGCTGAACGCAGGATCTCTTCGTCGTCCAGCACCCGACCGGCGGTGCCGTTCAGTTTCCGGATCTCGTCGATGATGTCGCGGTCCCGGCCGAGATGGACAGTGCCACGCCGGAACGTCGACGGTGCGCGTCGCGCCGACGCGAACAACCGCGTGGCCTCGAAGTTTCCGGCTTGCGCGACCTCGTAGGCCACCACGGCGCCCATGCTGTGCCCGAACAGCGCCAAAGGCTTGTCGCGCAAGGATTCCATGACCGGTCCGAGCAAGTCGGCGAGCCGGTGGATCGAGTCGACCACCGGCTCGTTGCGGCGGTTCTGCCTGCCCGGATACTGGATCGCCACCACCTCGACGCGCGGGCTGAGGGCCTTGGCCAGCGTGAAGAACGAGCTCGCCGCCCCGCCCGCATGCGGAAAACACACCAATCGGACCGGCGCCTGCGGCATCGGCATGAATCGGACAGTCCATTGATCAATATCTGTCAGTGTCATAGCTCTTCCTTCTCGCGGCGGATGGCAGCCCGGGAGTGGGCACTACGTGGGCTGCAGATGGGCGAGCAGCGCGGGATCCATGAGCGCCGGCAGCGGGTCGACCAGGCCGAACACCCGCAGGCAGGCGATCGCGACCTCGGCGTTCTCGTGCGCGGCGTCCTGCAGGTGCCCGACGTGCTCGATGATCTGCATCAGCTCGGCGGGCCGCTCGCCGGGCACCCCGGGCAGGCTCAGATCGCTGGTGATCGCCATTTCCCAGACCCCGTCGACGACCTCGGCGGCCAACTCGGCGAAGAACGCCGCCGCGTCCGGTCGCCCGGCGCCGAGGTGCCTGCGCAACACCCGCGCGCCCATCGCGGCGACCGACATCCCATGCCCGTACACCGGATTGAAGCTGCACACGGCGTCGCCGAGCACCAGAAGTCCGGCGGGGAAGTCCGTCATCCGCTGGTAATGCCTGCGCAGGTTCGCCGGATACCGGTACCGCATCGGGCCGGAGATGGGTTCGGATACCTCGAGCACCTCGTACATGTCCGGTGCGGCGAACTTCTTGCAGAACTCGCGGAAGCCGTCGAAATCGGTGGGCGGGGCGCCGCCGAGCACGCCGTAGGCGGTGGCGATGACCCGCCCGCCGTCGACGCGCTGCAGGCTGCCCCCGGTCGGATTATCCGGCCCGGCAACGGTATTGATCACGATGTCGTCGCCGAGCGCGTCCTCGGGAGTACGGCAGTAGAAGGTCACGTAACCGACGTCGATGCGGTGCTTCTCCTCCGCCACCCGCGGATACCCCAGCTCGGCCAGCCAGGCGGGCGTGCGCGAACCGCGGCCGGTCGTGTCGAGCACCACGTCCGCGGCCAGTTCCTGTTCGACGCCGTCGCGCAGCACCCGGACACCGGTCACCTCGCGCTGATCAGCGCCCGTGGTCAGGCGCAGGATATTCGTGCCGGTCCACAGTTCGACCTGCGGTAACGCGCGCACTCTTTCCCGGATACGGAATTCGCGGAACGGCCGCGAACTGGCGACCACCGGTAACCCGGAATCACCCTTGGCGAATGGGCGTCCGCCGAATATCCACCGCACATTCCGGGACAGATCGCCGCGCGGCGCGCCGGCCGCGACGAGTTCGTCCATGATCCCGGGGAACAGCTCCTCGACGGCCTGCTGACCGCCCGCGAGCAGGTCGTGCGCGTGTTCGCCCTGTGGCACCCCGCGGCGCGGTTCGGCGGTCTCGGACAGCATGTCTCGATCCACCACCGTTACCCGGTCATAGTGTTCGGCGGCGACCCTGGCGGCACACAGGCCCCCGATCCCGGCGCCGAGTACCACCGCGTGCGCACTATTCATCGCGAATAACTCCTTGTGGAAATTCCGGGATCATTTCTGCTAAAACCAAATTAGCTCCCACTACCCAACGGGCCGCCCATTCACCGATAACCAGTCGGCAACCCGACCGTGCGAAATGGCGATTACCGGGCGATGACCGATTATTGACCAGCCTGATTACCGGCCGTCGTTACCGTCAGGAATTCATAGGGTAATTTCCGGCGCGCGCGATATTGCGGCCGCCGGCCGTACTGGAGGAGATGGCATGGATTCCGTTGTCGACGGCCTGGAACTCGCAGAACCTCAGATGCGTGAGGTCCTGTCGATGGCCAAGCTCGATGTCGAGTACGTTCGGGCCGAGGGAAACAGCCTCTACCACCTCGACGCACAGCAGGAGGAAGTCCGGGTCGTCGACTTCGTCGGTGGCTACGCCTCGCTGCTGCTCGGGCACAGCAACCCGGAGATCATCGCGCACGCCAAGGCGACCCTGGACGCGCAGACCCCCGTGTACGTGCCGATCGCCATCCACTCCGCGGCCAACCGGGTAGCGCACCAGCTCAACGCGATCATCCACCGCGAAACCGGCAGCACCGAGCCCTATTTCGCGATCTTCGCCAGTACCGGCGCCGAGGCAATCGAGTCCTCGCTCAAGCATGCCGAGTTCGTCCGCACCGCCCGGATCTCGGCGCTGACCGACGAGATCGGCTCGCACGTCGAGCAGGTGCGTGCGGCCATCAAGAACGGCGACGCGTCGGTGGCCGAGGCCGCCTACGCGCGGCTCGGCCTCAGCGGGACCGGGATCGAGGGTTTCGAGGAGGTCGCCGCCGAGGTGCAGCGCCGCAACGCCGAGACCAGCGCGACCCCGCCGCGTTTCCTCGCGGTCGAGGGCGCGTTCCACGGCAAGCTGGTCGGCAGCGTGCAGCTCACCCACAACGCGAGCTTCCGCGGCCCGTTCGAGGCGATGGCCGCGCGCGCCGACTTCGTCCCCTTCAACGATCCGGCGGCGGTGGCCGAGGTGGCCGCGCGCGGCCGGGCCCAGCTGCTCGACCTCGTGCTGACCGACGGCGTGGCCGCCCTCGTCGAGCGCGACTTCCCGACCTACTGCGCGTTCGTGCTCGAGCCCATTCAGGGTGAGGGCGGCATCAAGCCGGTGACGGCCGAGTTCGCCGCCGCGGTCCGGCAGGCCTGCGACACGCTGGACTGCCCGCTGATCCTCGATGAGATCCAGTGCGGCATGGGACGTTCCGGCAAGTTCTTCGCCAGCTCGCTGGTCGGGCTGCACGGCGACTACTACGTCTTGGCGAAGAGTCTCGGCGGCGGTATCGCCAAGAACTCGGTGATGCTGGTGCGCGGCGCGCACTATCGCAAGGAGTTCGAGCTGATCCACAGCTCCACCTTCGCCAAGGACGGGTTCTCCAGCGCCATCGCGCTGAAGGTGCTGGAACTGCTCGAGGCCGAGGACGGTAAGGCCTACCGGCTCGCCGAGGAGCGCGGCGGCGCGCTGCGGGACATGCTGAACCGGGTCGCCGCGGACAACCCGGACACGGTCAAAGAGGTCAGGGGCAAGGGGCTGATGCTCGGCCTCGAATTCCAGGACCTGACCGGTTCGAGCGCACCGATGATCTCGGGCTTCGCGCACGCGGGCGTGATCGGTTACGTCATCGCCGGATACCTGCTGCGCGGGCACCGAGTTCGGGTGCTGCCCACCGGTAGCGCACCGCACACGCTGCGGTTCACCCCGTCGATCCAGCTCTCCGACGCCGACATCGACCAACTGGAGACCGCGTTGCGCGATATCTGCGAGGTGCTGCGCACCGAGGACGAGCAGCGGCTCTTCGGCTGACGAGTATTCGTACCCAACGAGGAAAGGCTCGCTGACGTGAGTGATCTGGACTGGATCGAGCGGTTCGACGCCGAGGTCCGACCGCACCTGGAGGGGCCGGTCCACCGGCCGGGAGAAGAGGGCTTCGACGCCGAACGCGCGGTGTTCAATGTCGCGGCCGACCATCGGCCCGCGCTCGTGGTCGGGGTGACCGGCTCCGCCGATATCGCCGCCGTAGTGCGGTTCGCGGGCACCCACGGCATACCGCTGGCGGTGCTCGCCACCGGACATACCGCGTCGGTCCCCGCCGACGGCGGCATCCTGATCAACACCAGCCGGATGCAAGAGCTGCACATCGACCAGGAGCAGCGCACCTCCCGGGTCGAGGCCGGGGTGCGCTGGGGTTGCGTGATCAACGCTGCCGCGCAGTACGGCCTCGCGCCGCTCAATGGTTCCTCGCCGACGGTCGGCGTGGTCGGTTACACGCTCGGCGGCGGCGCCGGGCCGCTGGGCCGGGCCTTCGGCTTCGCCGCCGATCGGGTCCGCGAGCTCGAGGTGGTGACCGCGGATGGTTCGATCCGCCGGGTCACCCCGGACGACGATCCGGAGCTGTACTGGGGACTGCTCGGCGGTAAGAGCAATTTCGGTGTGGTCACCTCGCTGGAATTCGAACTGGTCGAGGTATCCCGGCTCTACGGCGGCGGCATCTTCTTCCCCGGCGCGCACGCCGCCGACGTGCTGCACGCCTACCGGCAGTGGGTGGCCGATATCCCGGACGAGATGTCGTCTTCGGTTGGGCTGCTGCGGATTCCGCCGGATCCGGCGATGCCGGAGCCGCTGCGCGGTCAGTTCGTCGTGCACTTGCGGGTCGCTTACCTCGGCTCGGCCGAGGAGGGCGCG
This sequence comes from Nocardia ninae NBRC 108245, assembly GCF_007990755.1. Taxonomy (GTDB): domain Bacteria; phylum Actinomycetota; class Actinomycetes; order Mycobacteriales; family Mycobacteriaceae; genus Nocardia; species Nocardia ninae. The sequence continues at coordinate 8,525 of NZ_BJXA01000019.1, forward strand.
CGGCTGCTCACCCCGCTGCGGGCGAGCGCGCCGCCGATCTTCGACATGGTCATGGAGATGCCCTACACCCAGGTGCACACGATCCACCAGGACCCGACCGATCCGCTGTATCTGCTGGACCGCGGAACGTACCTGCGAGAGCTGGACGAGGCCGCCGTCGACGCGATGGTGGAACTGGCCGGACCGGCGAGCAACAGCCCGCTGTTGCTGCTGGAACTCCGGCACCTCGGTGGCGCGTTGACCCGGCGGCTCGGCCCGCCGAACGCCGTCGGCAATCGGGAGTGGCCTTTCGTGCTGTCCGGCGTCGGGGTCGGTACCCCGGCGGGCACGGCGGCGATCGAGGAGAACCTGGAGCTGCTGCTGAAGCGGATGGCTCCGTGGAGTCCGGGGCGCAGTTTCCTGAACTTCCTCGGTCATCTGGACATCGGGCCGGACAGCGTCCGCGGGGCCTACGACGAGGGCGACTACGAGCGGCTCGTCGCGCTCAAGACCATTCATGACCCGAAGAACATCTTCCGGGTCAATCACAATATCCCGCCAAAGTAGTCGGGAAGTTCCCGCCGACGATGTCGGGAACGCGCGATGGGCCTGTCCCCCAAGGGAACAGGCCCATCGGCGTCGGATCAGTGCGGGTTGCGGCCCTTCGGCAGGAACAGGGCGAGCACGAAACCGACGGCCACCACGACAGCGCCGACCGCGACCGCGGGCACCAGGCCGGCCACGAACGAGGCGTAACCGCCGAAGCCGGCGAACACCGAAGCCAGCACGGCGACACCGAAGGCGACGCCGAACTCGCGGACGGTGTTATAGGAACCGGAGGCGATCCCCTGATCTCCCTCGGGCACGCTGGCCAGCGCCATCATGCTCATCGGCGAGAACGTCAAGCCGGTGCCCAAGCCGGCGAGGACGAACGGAATGACCATGGCCGAGTACGCGATATCCGCCTTGTTGGTCAGCGCGATCCAGCCGAGCCCGATCGCGAGCAGCGCCATGCCGGTCACGATCAGGATGCGCGAGCCGAACTTGCTCACCAGGAATCCGGACAGCGGCGCGACCACCATCGGCGCCGCCGTCCACGGCAGCGTCCGCAGCCCCGCGTCCAGCGGGCTGAGTCCCTGCACGATCTGGAAGAACTGGGCCAGCAGGAACACCGCGCCGAACGCGCCGAAGGAGAACACGAACGCGACGATGTTCACCACCGTGAAACCGCGCGATCGGAACAGCCGCAGCGGCAGCATCGGCGCCTCGGCCCGGCTCTCGGCCAGCACGAAGGCGATCAGCAGCAGCACGCCGAGGGCGAGCGAGACGAACACCGTGGTCTGGGTCCAGCCGTGGTCCGAACCGTGGATGATGCCCCAGATCAGGGCGAACACCGCGGCGGTCGCGAGTACCAGGCCGAGCGGGTCCAATTTGGCCGCGCCGCCGCGTGATTCGCGCAGCACGTACGCGGCCAGCGGCAGCGCGAGCAGGCCGACGGGCACGTTCAGCCAGAAGATCCAGGTCCAGTCCAGACCGTTCGCGACGGCGCCGCCGACGACGGGGCCGACCGCGATGCCGAGACCGCTCAGCCCGCCCCAGATGCCTACTGCGGCATCACGTTGCCTGGCCGGGATGGCGTCACTGAGCAGGGTCAGCGAGAGCGGCATCACGGCCGCTCCCGCCACGCCCTGTAGCGCTCTCGCGGTGATCAGCATCCACGGCTCGGTGGCCAGGCCGCAGGCGGCCGAGGCCACGGTGAAGACCGCGATGCCGAGCAGGAAGAGGCGCTTTCGGCCGAACCGGTCGCCCAGCGAGGACGCGGTGAGCAGCAGTGCGGCGAAGGGCAGGGTGTAGGCGTTGACGAACCATTGCAGGTCGCCGAGCGAGGCGTTCAGCTCGGTCTTGATCACCGGCAGGGCCGTCGTGACGACCAGATTGTCCAACGTGACCATGAACAGCGGGATGCTGACCGCGGCGAGGACGGCGGCGAGCGGGCGATGTCCGGTTTCGGGCGTGTCAGTTCGCGTCGTATTCGTGGGGGTTTCCAGCGCAGCCATGAAGCAACTTTCGTAGTTGTGATCCGCTGATAACTAAGTAAAGTAGCTATCGACTGATAACATGTCAACGGAGTCGATCAGGAGGCTCGATGACCAAACGGCTGACCGCCGCCGAGCGCACCGAACAGCTGGTGACCGCCGCCATCGGCGCGTTCTCGATCGCGGGCTACGCGGGCACGACGACCGACGACGTCGCGCGGCTGGCCAGCGTCTCGCAGCCCTATGTGATCCGGCTCTTCGGCTCCAAACAACGGCTTTTCATCGCGGGGGTGGAGCGGGCGGCGGACCGGGTCGAGCAGATCTTCCGCGACGCCGGTACCGAACTGAGCGATCTCGCGCCCGCCTACGACCGGATGATGCTGGCCGAGCGGGAACTGATGGCCATGCTGCTGCACGGCTTCGCGGCCAGTTCCGATCCGGAGATCGGCGCGGTGGTCCGGGACCGCTACGGCCGGATCTATCGACTAATCAGAGACCTCACCAACTCGTCACCGGCGGAGGTCCGCGCCTTCCTCGCCAACGGCATGCTGCTCACCGTCATGTCCTCGCTGCGCATCGTCGGCCCGAACCCGGTGCCCGCCGAACCCTGGATGACCGAACTCATCGACTCGATTCCCAATTTCACCAATGACTACGAGGCGCTGGAGGGGAAATGACGCTCGCGACCATCGCCGGCGACCGGCTGCCGAACGCAGGCCTCACCGGCCCGTTCGCGGCCCGTACCAACGGATTACGCAAGGTGTATCGCGGCACGGTCGCGGTGGACCAGGTGGACCTGCGGGTGCCGGAGGGCTCGGTGCTCGGCATGCTCGGGCCGAACGGGTCCGGTAAGACGACCACCCTGCGCATGCTGCTCGGACTGGGCAGGCCGACCTCGGGCGAGGTGGAACTGCTCGGGCACCGGATGCCCGAGGCCGCGTCCGCCGCGCTGCCCGAGGTCGGCGCGCTCATCGAGGGACCGGGCTTTCACCCGTTCCTGTCCGGGCGGGAGAACCTGCGCAGGCTGGGCGCCGCCGAACCGGGACTGACCACCGCGGAGATCCCGAGCGCGGTGACGGCCGCGCTGGCGCGGGTCGGCCTCGGTCAGGCCGCCGATCGGCGCTACCGCGGCTATTCACTCGGGATGAAGCAGCGACTCGGGCTCGCGGCCGCGCTGCTGGCGCCCCGGCGGCTGGTGATCCTCGACGAACCGACCAACGGCCTCGATCCGGCGGGCATCAGGGAGGTCCGCAAGATCATCGCGGAGCTGCACGCCGAGGGCGTGACGGTGGTGGTGTCCTCGCATCTGCTCGCCGAGGTGGAGGCCACCTGCACCCACGTCGCGGTGCTGCACAACGGCACCCTGGTGGCGCAGGGCGAGATGGGTGAGTTGCTGGAGGCGGGCGGCCCCTCGCTCATCGTCTCCACCACGGACGGCACGAAAGCCGTTGCGCTGCTGCGGGAGCACCGGATACCGAGCCTGCTCGTGCCGGAGGGTGTCCGAGTCGACCTGAGCGCGACCGACGCGCCCGCGGTGCTGCGCATCCTGGTCCGCGGTGAGGTGTCGATCTACGAGGCCACGCGCGCCCGCACCGGGCTCGACGCGATGTTCGCCAGGTTGACCGAGGGTGCGGAACCGACGGACCTGTGGTCCGCGATGGACGAGGGGCGATCGGCATGATCAACGCAGCGGCGATACAGAGCAGGAACGAGATGACGGCCGCGACCACGGCCGCAACGACCAGGGGCTCGGTGGCGTTCACCAGGCTGCTGCGCGCGGAGCTGCGCTGGATCTTCCGCAGGCCGCGCAACCTCATGATGCTCGGCGTGCTGCCGTTCATTCCGATCGCCGTCGGGATCAGCCTGTTGTTCGCCGAACCGTCCACGAGCCCGCACGCGGGGCCGGGTTCCGGTCTGCTGCCCGCCGCTGTCGGCAACGCGTTCGCACTCCCGATCGCCGTGATCGTCATCGCGCTGACCACCGGTATGCCGCTCACCGCCGCGATGGCGGGCGCGGACGCGCTGGCGGGCGAGGCGGCGCACGGCACGCTGCGCGGCTGGCTGCTCGCGCCGGTGAGCCGGGGCAGGCTGCTCGCGGTCAAAACGGCCGGCGTCGCCGCCGTCGTGCTGGCCGCGACACTGCCGATGGCGCTGTCCGGCTTCGCCGCCGGTCTGGTGATGAACGGTACGCACGCGACATACAGCCTGTCCGGCAGCAGTGTCACCTTCTGGGCCGCGCTCGGCAAGATCATGATCGCCGTCGTCTGGGTGACGTTGCAGCTGCTCGCGGTCGGGGCGGTGGCACTGGCGATCTCGGCGTGCACCGACCACCCGCTGATCGTGGTCATCGCGGTCCTCGGCGGCACCGCGCTGTCCACCCTGCTGACCATGCTGTCCCCGCTGGACTGGTTGCATCCGTTCCTGCTCACCGAGTCCTGGAACGCGATCGGTGATGTGCTACGGGATCCGATGCCGACCGACGCACTGGTGCAGAGCGTGCTGTGCGCGCTCTGCTACATCGGTGTCGGACTGTCGCTGGCCTATCTGCGGCTCAGGACGAAGGACAGCTGAGAAAACGTCGAACGTGCCGCCATCGGGGTGCGGCACGTTCGGCGCATAACAGGCAGGGAGTGCTCAAGACCGGCGCGACACCGGCACCACGTAGCGACTGAAGACCAGATCCCGCAGTACATCGTCGCCGCCTTCCACGATCGATACGTAGCGCATATCCCGCAGCAGCTTGCCGATCGGCGACTCGTGGGTGTAGCCGAGACCGCCGAACATCTCGGAGCCGACGCTCGCGATGTCCCAGCCCGCCTGGCCGCAGAACATCTTCGCGGTGACCGCGGACTTCAATGTGCCGATCCTGGCGAAGGTTTCGGCCGGATCCGGTCCGTTCATGATGGCGTCGTACTGCCCGGCCGCCGCGTGCAGATGACTCTTCATCACGTCGATCTGCATCTCCATCTGGCCGAGCTTGGCGGCGAACACCGGCGCGGCGAGCAACGTCGAATCCCGGAACGGCTTGGTCTTGGCGTAATCCATGCACAGGTCCCGGATCCGCCGCGCGATACCGAGTCCGGTGGTCGCGATGAGGATGCGGCTCGCGTTGAGGCCGACCTCCAGCAGGCGCAACCCGGAACCGCGCAGCTGGTTCGCCGCGGGCACCCGGCAGTTGTCCAGGCTGATCTGATAAGTGCCCGACGCGCGCAGGCCGAGCATGTCCCAGCGCTTCACCACCCGCACGCCGGGGGTGTCGGCCGGGACAAGCACGGCGGAGTAGTCGCTGGGGTCATCGGCCGAGCGCGCGATGACGACGAGGAAATCCGCGAAGCCGGAGTTGGTGGAGAAGTACTTCTCCCCCGTCAACACGAGCTCGTCACCGGAACGCGAGACCATGGTCTCGATCTTGGCGAGCTCGCTGCCCGCGTTGCGCTCGCTGCCGAGGGTGGCGCAGAAGCTGCCCTGCTTTGCCATCGGCGCGAGGTGGCGGTCCTTGAGTTCGTCCGAGCCGTACAGGGACACGATGCTGGTGCCGAGCACCGAGATGAACAAGGTGAAGGCCGCGCCCGCGTCGCCGTAGGCGAGTTCGTTCGTGATAGCCACGCTGTCGGTGAGACTCAGTCCGGCGCCGCCGTATTCGGTGGGCAGCCACCAGTTGGCGAGCCCGGTGTCGGCGAACTTCTCGTATATCGGCAGCGGCGCCTCGGCAAGGGAATCGAGGTATTCCCGCTTGCCTTCCAGTTCCGTGCCGACGAATTCGCGCACAGTTTCCAGTGTTTCCGGCATCATGACCACCCTTCCTCGGTTCTGCGTTAACGGTGTGAGACTCAGTGCTGCGCCTGCCAGGACGGCGGTTGCCGAGCAGACCAGGAACCCGCGGCGGGCGCGTCGCCCTCGGCCCGCCACCACGACGGTGCGGGATCCGAATTCCCCTCAGGGACAGTCGAAGTCTGTAGCGCGACGAGGATGACGGTCAGCGCCGCGATTTCCGCGTCGTCCGGACATCCTCGTTCGATACGGAGCACGGTGTGCTGCGTCATTGCGGCGGATTTCCATGTTTGCGGCTCGGCAGCGGCGCGTGTTTGGTGCGCAGCATCGCGAGCGCCCTGATGAGCACGATCCTGGTATCCGACGGATCGATCACGTCGTCCACCAGCCCGCGCTCGGCCGCGTAGTACGGATGCATCAGCTCGGATTTGTACTCCTTGACCAGCCGCGCCCTGGTGGCATCCGGATTGTCCGAGGCCGCGATCTGCCTGCGGAAGATGACGTTCGCCGCGCCCTCCGCGCCCATCACGGCGATTTCGTTGGTCGGCCAGGCCAGCGAGAGATCGGTGCCGATGGACCGGGAGTCCATGACGATGTAGGCGCCGCCATAAGCCTTGCGCAGCACCAGCGAAACCCTGGGCACGGTGGCATTGCAGTAGGCGTAGAGCAGTTTCGCGCCGTGCCGGATGATCCCGCCGTGCTCCTGGTCCACGCCGGGCAGGAAGCCGGGCACGTCGACCAAGGTGACGATGGGGATGTTGAACGCGTCGCAGAACTGGACGAACCGCGCCGCCTTCTCGCTGGCATGGATGTCCAGCGCGCCGACCATCGCGTTGGGCTGGTTGCCGACCACGCCGACGACCTGCCCGGCCAATCTGGTCAGCGCGCAGACGATGTTCGGCGCCCAGGCCGTATGCACCTCGAAGAACTCGCCGTCGTCGACGATCTGCTCGATGACGTGCCGAATGTCGTATGGCACCCGGGAATCCGCGGGCACCAGGTCGATGAGCTCCTCGGTGCGCCGATCCGGCGGATCAGCGACGGGAGCGCTCGGTGGCAGCTCGCGGTTGTTGGCGGGCAGCAGCGAGAGCAGATAGCGCACGTCCTCGAGACAGCTCTGTTCGTCGTCGTAGACGAACGTCGCCACCCCCGAGTTGGCGCCGTGCACGTCGCTGCCGCCGAGGCCGTCCTGGCTGATCTGCTCGCCGGTAACCGCCTGCACCACATCGGGTCCGGTGATGAACATCTGCGAGATGCCGCGCACCATGAACACGAAATCGGTGAGCGCAGGCGAGTAGGCGGCACCGCCCGCGCACGGCCCGAGCATCACGCTGATCTGTGGAATGACCCCGGACGCTTGGGTATTGCGCCGGAAGATGCCGCCGTAGCCGGCCAGCGCCGTGACGCCCTCCTGAATCCGCGCGCCCGCACCGTCATTGAGCGAGACCAGCGGTGCGCCCGCCTGGATCGCGAGATCCATCACCTTGTGGATCTTGGCGGCGTGCGCCTCGCCGAGCGCGCCGCCGAAGATCCGGAAGTCGTGCGCGTAGACGAACACCGGGCGGCCGTAGACCGTGCCCCAGCCGGTGATCACACCGTCGGAGAAGGGTCTGCGATCCTCCAGCCCGAAACCGGTGGCCCGATGCCTGCGTAGCGGCTCGATCTCCTGGAACGAACCCGCGTCCAGCAGCAGCTCGACGCGTTCGTGGGCGGTGAGCTTGCCCTTGGCGTGCTGGCGCTCGGTGGCCTTCGGATCGGGCCCCTGGCGGGCCTGGGCCCGGTATTCGTGCAATTCCGCGAGTCGGTCGGCCGCGCCGGTGCCGTGCGGGGTGTCGTCGAGGATGGTCACAGTGTCATCAGCTCCTGACTCCGTCGGTGCGCCCCGTCGGCGTCCCGGAAACCTGTGGGCCGTCGGTGACGCGCGGGAAATAGCCCGCCTGGACGAAGAAATCGACGTACTTCTCGAACAGGTCCTTCGTCACCGACGGGCACTCGATACCGGTGCCCGCGAGGGCGGACTCCGTTTCGCTGGTATCGAACAGCCGATCGGAATCGTCTTCGCCCGAGGCGATTACCGCGAAAGCGCCGAAGAGGGGCAGCATGGCGTTCTCCCGATCCTGCTTGATCAGTTCGCCCCACTCCGCCCACGGCAGTTCCGCGAAGGTGTAGCCGATCGAGCGCAGATAGTCGACGCAATCGGCGAAGCTCAGATCGTCCTGGTTGTACAGGTGGAAGTTCCGGTTGGCCGCGTCCGCCTTGGTGGACAGCGCGACGATGGCGGCGCTGACGTAGTCGACCGGCACGAAATGCAGGTGCCCGCCGAGCCGCTCGGGCACCGCGCCGGCCTGCAACAGGCCCTTGAGGCTGAGCCAGACGAAGTCGCTGGTCTGGCAGGCGCCGTTGCGTTGGTCGCCGGAGACCACGTCGACCCGGTACACCGAGACCGGCACGCCGCGATCTCTGGCCAATCCGATGATCTGTTCGGCCGCCCATTTGCTCTGCACGTAGCCGGTCGGCAAGATCTCCCCCGGCCCGGTCGCGTCGTCGGCGCGCTGCGGCCGGTCCCCCGCCGCTTCGGCGGAGAACACACCGGTGGTCGAGACGTAGTGGACGGGGACGGTGCGATGCCTGGCCGCCAGGCGCAGCACCTCGGCGGTACCGATCACGTTGGCCTGCTTGAGTTCCCGGTACGGGTAGAGCCAGTTGACGGTGGCGCCCGCGTGGTAGACGACGTCGACGGTCCGCGCCAGCTCATCGAACTCTGCTTCGGTGAGGCCGAATCCGGGCCGCGCGAGATCGCCGACCACGATCGTCAGTCGCTCGGGGTCCACCTCGTCCCACACCTGATACCAGCGCAGGCTCTCGCGCAGCCGGATCCGCGCGGCGGCCTCGTCCTCGGCTCGCACCAGGCAGTACACCTGAGCGTCGCCGGCGCGCAGGATGTCGCGCAGCAGGAAGGCGCCGACGAATCCCGTTGCGCCGGTGAGCAACACAGCATTCGGCGCAACGGCGACCCGGCTGACGGTCGCCGCGGCGCGGATGTCCTCGTCCAGGACGATCTCGGCGGCGAAGTCCACGACCTCCCGCGACTCGGCGTCGGTCAGCTTCGCCAGCAACGCGGTGCGCAGGAAGTCGGCGAGTTCGTTCGGGGTCGGCCGGTCGAAAACGACCGTGCCCGGCAGTCGGCAGCCCGTGCCGGTGCTGAGCCGGTTGCGCAGTTCGATGGAGGTCAGCGAGTCGAACCCGAGGTCGGTGAACGGCTGATCCGCGCCGATGCCGGAGCCATCGGCATGCCCGAGCACGGCCGCGACTTCGGTGCGCACCAGGTCGAGGACGAGCCGATGGCCGTCGCGCTGGTCCAGTCCGGTCAGGCGGGCGGTCAGCGAGTCGAGACCGCTGTCGGTATTGCCTGCCACCCGCCGGGTCGGCAGCCGCAGCAGTCGGCGCATCAGGACCGGGGCCTGGCTGGGGCGGGCCCGCAGCAGCGCGAGGTCGAACGGGGTGGCGACGAGTTCGGTGCGGCCGAGGCCGAGCGCGGTGTCGAGCAGCGCGGTGCCCTGGCCGGGTTCGATCGGCCGGAAGCCGCCCCTGGCGATGCGGTCGAGGTCGGCTTGGTCGAGATGGCCGGTGATGCCGCCGTCTTGGCGCCACAGACCCCAGGCGACCGAGGTCGCGGGCAACCCGGCCGCCACGCGGTAGCAGGCCAGTCCGTCGAGGAACGCGTTGGCCGCGGCGTAGTTCGACTGGCCGGGGCCGCCGAAAACGGCTGCGGTGGAGGAGAACAGGACGAACGCGGTGAGGTCGTGGTCCTTGGTGAGGTCGTGCAGTTGCCAGGCGGCATCGACCTTGGGCCGCAGCACGGAGTCGAGCCGGTCGGGGGTGAGATCGGTGAGCAGGCCGTCGTCGATGACACCCGCGGTGTGGATCACCCCGGTCAGCGGATGGTCGGCGGGGATGTCGGCCAACAGCGCGGCCAGTGCGGCACGGTCGGCGACATCGCAGGCGGCGATGGTCGCCTGCGCACCGAGTTCGCGGAGCTCGGCGCGGAGCTGCTCGGCACCGGGTGCGGCCGGGCCGCGCCTGCTGGTGAGCACGAGCCGGGTGACGCCGTGGGTGGCGGCGAGGTGGCGGGCGAACAGCGCGCCGAGCGAACCGGTGCCGCCGGTGATGAGAACAGTTCCGGTGGTACTCCAACGGTATTCGTCGAGCTCCGGCGGCACGCTCAATCGGCTGAGCCGGGGCACGAGCACGGCCGCGCCGCGGATCGCCGCCTGGGCTTCGCCGGAGACCACGATGGCGGCGAGGAGTTCCTCGGTCGGTTCGGCCGCGTCCAGATCGATGAGGACGATCCGGTCGGGGGCTTCGGACTGGGCGGACCGCAGCAGACCCCAGACCGCGGCGGCGCCGGGATCGGTGACCGCTTCGTCGCGACATTGCAGCGCGCCCCTGGTGGTCACCACGAGCCGGGCGGTGCGGTCCTCGTCGGCCAGCCACTCGCGCACCATTTGCAGGGCCCGCCGGCTGAGGTCGTGGGCCGCCTGCGCCGGATCCGCGTCCGCGGGTGCGAACAGGTCGACGCGCACGGCGTCCCCGTCGGGGCCCCAGCGCAGCACCGGTGGGCGGGTCGCGGGCTGGATCGGTGTCCAGTCCACCTTGAACAGGGCCTCGGTGGCCACGGTCGGGCGGTCCGGGTGCGGCCTGCGGACCACTGCATCGATGTCGAGGACAGGCTGTCCGGTGCGATCCTCGGCGCGCACCGAGAGGGCGGCACCGTCGGTCAACCGAACGCGCAGCGCGGTGGCGCCGGTGGCGTACAGCCGGAGCCCGTGCCATTCGGCGACATACTCCCCCGCGTCCAGTACGGGGCGCAGCGCGGCGTCGAGCAGGGCGGGATGCAGTGCGAGACGGGCGGTTTCGCTCTGCTCGGGCAACGTCGCCTCGGTCAGCAGGGTGTCACCGTCGTGCCAGAGCCCGGCCTCGATCTCCGCGGCGCCGGACGGGGGCCAGTCGGCGTCGCCGCCGGATCGGCCGTCGAGGCCGGTGAAGCTGAGCAGGCCGGTGGCGTGTTCGGTCCAGTCGGTGTCGATCTCGTCGACGCGGCTGGCGATGGTGATGGTCCTGCGGTTGGCCGCGTCCGGCGCGCCGACGTGCACCTGGAGTTGCCGTCCGCCCGCCTCGGTCAGCTGTAGCGGGATCGGCGTGTACAGGTGATCGATGGCGGTGCAACCGAGTTCGTCACCCGCCCGGATGGCGATCTCCACGAGTGCCGAGGTGCCGTCGGTGAGCCACGGGTGGCTGTATCGGGCGAGGTGCCCGGTGAACAGCATCGCCTCACTGCCCGCGATGGACAGCGCGGCACCGAGCAGTGGATGGTCGGCCTGGTCGAGGCCGAGTCCGGCGGCGTCGCTCGGCCGCGCCTGCCGGCCGAGCCAGAACCGCTTGCGCTGGAAGGGATAGGTGGGCAGCTCGACGTGGGCGGCGCCGGGCAGGATGGCGGACCAGTCGAGCGCGATGCCCCTGGTGTGCAGGCCCGCGACGGCGGTCGCGACCGTGTCGGTCTCGGATCTGTTCGCGCGCAGCATGTTCAGGAGGGCGCCGAAGTCACGTTCGACGCAGTCGGCGACGAGTGCGGTCAGCACGCCGTCCGGACCGAGTTCGAGGTAGTCGGTGACGCCCTCGTTTTCGAGGGTTCGCACGCCGTCGAGGAACCGCACGGCCTCACGGATGTGCCTGGCCCAATAGTCCGGCGAACGCAACTGCTCCTCGGTGGCCAAGGCGCCGGTCACGTTCGACACGATCGGGATTTCGGGTGCGCTGAACTTCACCGTGGCGGCTACGGCCTTGAACTCGGCGAGCACCTCGTCCATATGCGGCGAGTGGAACGCGTGGCTGACCGTGAGGCGCTTGGTCTTGCGGCCCTTGGCTTTCCAATCGGCGGCGAAACGCTCGACGGCGTGTTCGTCGCCCGAGATCACCACGGCCTGTGGGCCGTTGATGCCGGCGATCGCCACGTCCGAAGGCAGCGAACCCTGAATCTCGTCTTCGCCGGCCTGGATCGCGACCATCGCGCCACCCTCCCGAGCCGACTGCATCAACCGGCCACGAGCCGCCACCAGACGGCACGCATCCTCGAGGCCCAACACCCCGGACAGATGCGCCGCGGTCACCTCACCGATCGAATGACCCAACAGATAATCCGGTGTCACACCCCACGATTCGAGCAACCGGAACAACGCCGTCTCAACCGCGAACAACCCCGCCTGCGCATACGCCGTCTGATCCAGCAATGCCGAATCCGCCGAACCCTCCGGCGCGAACAACACCCCCTTCAACGAAAGTTCGAGCTCACCATCGAAATGCGCACACACCGCATCCAAAGCAGCAGCAAACACCGGCGAGCAACCATAAAGCTCACGACCCATACCCAGGCGTTGGGCACCCTGACCGGTCAACAAAACCGCCAACCGGCCGCGGGCACGGTTGCTCGCCGGTGCACCCTCCTCGGCCAGGTGCTGCAGACCGCTGACGAAGTCGGCGCGCTCTGTACCGACGACCACCGCACTGTGCTCCAGCACAGCGCGGCCGGTGGCGAGCGAGAGTGCCACGTCGGCCGGTGCGAACTCGGCCGCGTCCCCCGCGTAGTCCAACAGCTGATTCGCCTTGGCCCGCAGGCCGTCCGCGGTCTTCGCGGACAGCACCCACGGCACCGAGGGCAGCGCGACGCCCGCACTGGTTTCCACTACCGCTTCGGGCGCCTGCTCGAGGATGACGTGCGCGTTGGTGCCGCTGATCCCGAAGCCGGACACCCCGGCCCGGCGCGGCCGGTCGGCCACCGGCCAGTCCTGCGGCTGGGTCAGCAGTTCGACGGCGCCGGTGGACCAGTCGATATGCGGCGACGGCTCGTCCACGTGCAACGTGCGCGGCAGTCGGCCGTGCCGCATCGCCTGGACCATCTTGATCACGCCGCCGACACCGGCGGCCGGTCCGCTGTGCCCGATGTTGGACTTCATCGAGCCGAGCCACAGTGGCTGTTCCCGCTCCTGCCCGTAGGTGGCGAGCAGCGCGCCCGCCTCGATCGGATCGCCGAGCCTGGTGCCGGTGCCGTGCGCCTCGACCACATCCACGTCGGACGGTCGCAGTCCGGAGTCGGCGAGCGCATCCCGGATCACCCGCTCCTGCGCGGGACCGTTCGGCGCGGTCAGCCCGTTCGACGCACCGTCCTGGTTGACCGCGCTGCCGCGCACCACGGCCAGCACCCGGTGCCCGTTGCGGCGCGCGTCGGAAAGCCGTTCCAGCAGCACCATTCCGGCGCCCTCGGACCAGGATGTCCCGTCCGCGGCGGCGGCGAACGACTTGCAGCGGCCGTCCGCGGCGAGGCCGCCCTGTTTGGCGAAGTCGACGAGACCGCCCGCGTCGCCGTTGATGATCGCGCCGCCGGCCAGGGCGAGCGTGGACTCGCCGGAACGCAGTGAGCGCAGCGCGAGGTGCATCGCCACCAGCGAGGACGAGCACGCGGTGTCCAGCGAGATCGCGGGCCCCTCCAGGCCGAAGGTGTAGGCGATGCGTCCGGACGCGATGCTGCCGAGCTTGCTGGTCATCAGATAGCCTTCGAGCTCCTCCGGCGCGGCCAGCCCGAGGTAGCTCTCCTCCAGCACGCCGACGAAGACGCCGGTCTTGCTGCCGCGCAACGAGTTCGCGTCGATCCCGGCGTGCTCGAACAGTTCCCAGGAGATCTCCAGCAGCACCCGGTGCTGCGGGTCCATCGCCACCGCCTCGCGCGGGGAGATGCCGAAGAAGGCGGCGTCGAACTCGGTGGCGTCGGCGAGGAAGCCGCCCTCGGTGATCGCACACTTCTTGCGCAGCCGCTCGATGTCCCAGCCGCGATCGCCGGGCGGTTCGGCGATGGCGTCGATTCCGTCGTCCACCAGCCGCCACAGCTGCTCCGGGTTGGCGGCCCCGCCGGGATAGCGGCAGGCCATGCCGACAATGGCGACGGGTTCGGTCTCACTCGCCTCCAGTTCGGCGAGGCGCGCCCGGGTCTCCCGCAGGTCCGCCGTCACCCACTTGAGGTATTCGACCAGCTTCTCTTCGTTGGACTCGTTGGACATCGGATCGATATCTCCTTAGCAATGACCGGGCCGCGCGCTGTGGTTCAGCTGGCGGAGCGGCCGAGTTCGGTGTCGATCAGGTGGAAGATCTCGTCCACCGAGGCCGATTGGATCTCCGTGGCCGCGTCGGCGTGCTCGCTGTCGCGCTCGGGCCGGCCCACCCTGGCGAGCAGGGTGCGCAGCCTGCGCTGGACCGCGGCCTGGCCGTCGCCCTCGTTCGCCACCGTGGCCAGCAGCGCGTCGATCCGGTCGAGCTCGACCAGCACTCGGCCGAAGCCGCTCTGGTTGGCCGGATTCGCCAGTGCGAGTATGTGTTCGGTGAGCGCGCCGGGGGTCGGGTGGTCGAAGACCAGGGTGGTGGCCAAGGTCAGCCCGGTCCCGGCGTTCAGCCGGTTGCGCAGCTCGACCGCGGCCATGGAGTCGAAGCCGAGCTCCTGGAACTCGCGGTGGTCGCCGATGGCCGCCGGATCCGGGTGGCCGAGCACCGTCGCGACTTCGGCGCGCACCAGGTCGAGAACCAGCCGGCGCGCTGCCGCCTCGCTCAGCCCGGTGAGCCGCTGGGCCAGCGGTTCGGCCGCGGCCACCGAGGTGTGTGCCGTCCGGCGCGTCGTCCGGGTCGGCCGAGCGTCCGACGCGGTGTCGTCGCCGAGCCGGAAGCGGTCGGCCGGAATGTCCAGGTAGGTCAGGGAATCGACGGTGAGGACCGGCTCGCCCTGCTCGTCGGTCAGCGCCAGCCCGATGGTGTCCGCGTCGATTTCGGCGATCCGGCTGTGTACCGAGGTCGCGCCGGCGGCGTGCAGTCTTACCCCGCGCCAGACCGCAGGCACCCGAATGGTCTGCTCGCCCACCGTGATCGGCCGCGCGGCGAGCGCGAGGTCGAGCAGTGCGGGATGCAACCGGTAGCGGGCCGCGTCGGCGTGCAGCTCCTCGGCCAGCCGTGCGGTTCCGGGTGTGCCGTCGATCCGTTCGACCGCGACCTCGTGGTTGCTGAGCCTGCCGTCGGCGCATTCCAGCCAGGCGGTGTCGCCGTCCGGTCGCACGTGGACGGTCAGTGCCCGTTCGCCCGCCGGGTCCGGTTCGCCGATCCGGATCTGGAACCGCAGCACGCCCGCGTCGGGCAGCAGCAGCGGTGCCCGCATGGTGAGCTGTGCCAGTGTGGTGCAACCGAGTTCGTCGCCCGCACGGACGGCCAGTTCGACGAGGACGGTGCTGGACAGCACGGTGGTGCCGTGGATGATGTGCTCGGCGAGCCACGGGTGTTCGGCGAGCGAGATTCGGCCGCTGCACACCACCTCGTCGCGACCGGCGAGGGCGACCGCGGTGGACAGTATCGGGTGGTCGAGCCCTGACCCGGCGGTGTCGGCCGCCCGGCCGGTGTTCTCCAGCCAGTAGCGCCGGCGCTGGAATGCGTAGCGCGGCAGCTCGACTCGGGTGGCGCCGGGCAGTACCGCGGTCCAGTCCACGGCCCAGCCCCTGGCGTGCAGGGCACCGAGGGCGAGGGCGACGGTCTCGTTCTCCGGTTTGACCCCGCGGAGCATGGACGTCAGCAGGCCTGGGCTGTTGTCGGGCAGGCAGTCGGTGATCAAGGCGATCAGCACCGGGTCGGGGCCGAGTTCGATGTAATCGGTGACGCCTTCGGCGGCGAGGGTACGCACGCCGTCGAGGAAGCGCACCGCCGCCCGAATGTGCCGGGACCAGTAGGCGGGCGAACGCAGTTCGTCCTCGGTCGCCAGCGTCCCGGTGACATTCGAGACGATCGGGATGCGCGGGGCGTGGAAGTGCATCGTCTCGGCGACCGCCGCGAACTCGGCGAGCACGTCGTCCATGTGCGGCGAATGGAAAGCGTGGCTGACCGAGAGCCGTTTCGTCTTGCGGCCCTTGCCTTTCCACGCGGCGGCGACCCGCTCGACCGCGTCCTCGTCACCTGAGATCACCACGGCCCGCGGGCCGTTGATGCCCGCGATGGCCACGCCGGCGTGCAGCGAATCCCGGATCTCATCCTCGCCGGCCTGGATCGCGATCATCGCGCCACCTTCGCGGGCGGACTGCATCAAGCGGCCACGGGCCGCGACGAGACGGCAGGCGTCCGCCAGATCCAGTACCCCGGACAGATGCGCCGCGGTCACCTCGCCGATCGAATGACCGAGCAGGTAATCCGGTGTGATACCCCAGGATTCGAGCAACCGGAACAACGCGGTCTCGACCGCGAACAACGCCGCCTGCGCGTACGCCGTCTGATCCAGCAGTGCCGAGTCCGCCGAACCTTCCGGCGCGAACAGCACCTCCTGCAGCGGCTGCTCGAGCTCCTTGTCCAGCTGCACGCACACCGCGTTCAACGCGGCCGCGAAGACCGCGGACGAGCCATACAGCTCACGCCCCATACCGAGGCGCTGGGCACCCTGGCCGGTCAGGACCACGGCGAGCCTGCCCGCGCGGCCGTCCCGCTCGGTGCCGGTGACGGTGGCGAGCCGGGCGATCAGCTCGTCCCGGTCGGCGCCGACGACAACCGCGCTGTGCGGCAGCACGGTCCGGCCGGTCGCCAGCGACCACGCCACATCCGCGGGCGTGAGCTCGGGCCGTTCGGCCAGGTACGAGCCGAGCTGCTGAGCCTGCTCCTGAAGCCCCGCAGCGGTTTTGGCGGACAGCACCCAGGGAACCACCTGCTCGGACAGACCGGTCGCGGCGACCGTCGGCTCGGCGGGCGCCTGCTCGAGGATGACGTGGGCGTTGGTGCCGCTGATCCCGAAGCCGGACACGCCGGCCCGGCGCGGCGCACCGGTCTCCGGCCAGTCCTTCGGCTCGGTCAGCAGCTCGACCGCGCCGGACTCCCAATCCACATGCGGCGACGGCGTATCCACGTGCAAGGTGCGCGGCAGTTTGCCCCGGCGCATCGCCTCGACCATCTTGATCACGCCCGCGACCCCGGCGGCCAGCTGAGTATGTCCGATATTGGATTTGAGCGAGCCGAGCAGCAGCGGCCGATCCCGGTCCTGGCCGTAGGTGGCGAGCAGCGCGCCCGCCTCGATCGGATCGCCGAGCTGGGTGCCGGTGCCATGCGCCTCGACGGCATCCACCTCGGCGGGTTTCAGCCCCGCGTCGGCGAGTGCCCGGCGGATGACCCGCTCCTGGGATGGGCCGTTCGGCGCGGTCAGCCCGTTGGACGCGCCATCGGAGTTCACCGCTGAGCCGCGCAGCAAGGCGAGCACCTGGTGACCGTTGCGCCGAGCATCGGAGAGCCGCTCCAGCAACAGCATGCCGACACCCTCGGACCAGGCCGTGCCGTCGGCGGCCTCCGAGAAGGCCTTGACCCGGCCGTCCGGGGCGAGCACCCGCTGCCGAGAGAACCCGACGAAGGACAGCGGGGTGGCCAATACCGTTGCGCCACCGGCGAAGGCGAGATCGCATTCCCCCTGCCGCAACGCGTTCGCGGCGAGGTGCATGGTCACCAGGGACGACGAGCACGCGGTGTCGAGTGCGACCGTCGGTCCCTCGAAGCCGAAGGTGTAGGCGAGGCGGCCGGCCGCGACGCTGGTGGACACGCCCGTGGTGAGGTAGCCCTCGATGCCGTCCGGCGTGGTCGGCACCATGCCTGGTCCGTAACCGAGGTACATCAGGCCGGTGTAGATGCCGGTCCGGCTGCCGCGCAGGGTGGCGGGCAGGATGCCCGCGTGTTCCATTGCCTCCCAGGTGGTTTCCAGCAGCAGCCGCTGCTGCGGGTCGGCGGCGAGCGCCTCGCGCGGCGCCATGCCGAAGAAGTCCGGGTCGAATCCGGCGACGTCGTCGAGGAAACCGCCGTGCCGGACGTAGGACTTACCCGCCCTGTCCGGATCGGGGTCGAACAGCCCGTCCAGCGCCCAGCCGCGGTCGGTGGGGAATTCGGAGATCGCGTCGACGCCGTCGTCGACCAGTCGCCACAGGTCCTCGGCCGAGTTGACGCCGCCGGGGAATCGGCACGCCATGCCGACGATGGCGATCGGCTCGTCGGCATGGTTGCTTGTCCGAGTATCCGTTCGGGTCGCGCCCGCGGCCGCGCCGAGCCGCTCGCCGAGGTAGCGGGCGAGCACTTCGGCCGAGGGGTAGTCGAAGACCACGGTGCTGGTCAGTCGCAGCCCGGTCGCCGCGCTCAGGCGGTTGCGCAGCTCCACCGCGGTCAGCGAGTCGAAGCCGAGGTCGCCGAAGGCGCGGTCGGCCGCGATCTGAGTGGGGTCGGTGTGGCCGAGCACCGCGGCGACGTGCACGCAGACCAGGTCGAGCAGGGTGCGCCTGCGTTCGTCGGCGGACTGGCCGAGCAGCCGTCGGGCCAGCGGTGAGGTCGCGGTGCTCGTCGCGGCCCTGGCGCGGGTGCGCACCAGACCGCGCAGCAGGGCGGGGACGCCGTCGGGCCGGGACCGCAGCGCGGCACGGTCGAGCCGCACCGGGACGACGGTCGGCAGGCCACCGGCGAGGGCGGCGTCGAAGAGGGCGATGCCCTCGGCGGCGGCGAGCGCCGGAAAGCCTTGGCGCCGAAGGCGTTGCAGCTCGGCGTCGTTGAGCAGGCCACTGAGTCCGGCATCGATGTCCCACAGGCCGAACGCGATCGCGATCGCGGTCCGGCCCTCGGCGCGGCGCTGCTCGGCCAGCGCGTCCAGGAAGACATTGGCGGCGGCGTAGCCCGCCTGGCCCGCGGACAGCAGCAGTCCGCCGGCCGAGGAGATCAGCACGAACGCCGTCAGGTCGAGGTCGCGGGTGAGCTCGTGCAGGTGCCAGGCGGCGTCGGCCTTGGGCGCGAGGACGCGGTCCAGCCGATCTTCGGTCAGTGCGGTGACGAGTCCGTGGTCGGGTACGCCCGCGGCGTGCACTACGGCGGTGAGCGGGTGTTCGTCCGAAATAGATTGCAGCAGTTCGGCGACCGCGGCCCGGTCCGCGACATCGCAGGCGGTGACGGTGATCTCGGCGCCGAGCTCGGTCAATTCGGTGCGCAGCTGTTCGGCGCCGGGTGCGTCGAGGCCGCGCCGTGAGGTCAGTACCAGTCTGCGGGCTCCGTGCGCGGTGACCAGGTGCCTGGCCAGGAGCGCGCCGAGACCGCCGGTGCCGCCGGTGATCAGGGTGGTGCCGGTCCCCCAGTCGGATGTCGCGGCCTCGGTGGGTGCCTCGACCGCGGTCAGCCGGGGAACCAGCAGTGCCCCGTCGCGTACGGCGAGTTCGGGTTCGCCCGCGGCGACCACGGCGGCGACGACGGAGTCCAGGTCGGTGCCGTCCACGTCGGCCAGCACGATCCGGTCGGTGCTCTCGGCCTGGGCGGCCCGCACCAGGCCCCAGGACGGCGACTGGGTGAGGTCGACTTGCTCACCGTCGTTGGTGGCCATGGCGTTTCGGGTCACCACGATCAGGGTCGAATCCGCGAAGCGGTCCCCGGACTGCCAGACTCCGAGCACGGCGAGCACCCTGGCCGCGGTGGCGCGGACCCGCTCGGGCACGGTGCCGTCTGCGGTGGTCCCGCAGTCGAGCACGACGACCTCCGGTGCCGGTTCGGCTTCGGTGCACAGCTCCCACGATTTCCAGGACACGGCCAGGGGCTTGGCGACCGCACGCGGCCGCCAGCCGATGCGGAACAGCGAATCCCCTTGGCTCTCCGCGTGTTCGGCGTCTTCGGTCGGCAGCGGGTGGCCGGTGAGCGCGGCGACGGACAGCACGGGGAGTCCCGTGTCGTCGGCGGCGACCAGGGCGAGGGTATCCGCGGTGGACAGGGTGAGGCGCAGCCGGAGTGCGGTGGCGCCGATGGCGTACGACTCGACCGAGGACCAGTCGGCGGGGACCAGTTCCCGCCGACCGTCGAGGTTCAGTGCCGCGCGCAGGATCGGGTCGAGCAGCGTGGGGTGCACGCCGTATCGGTCGGCGTCGGTCACGCCGTCCGGCAGGGCCACCTCGGCGTAGAGTTCGTCGCCGCGTCGCCAGGCCGCGCGGGCGCCGTCCAATTCGATCGGCTCGGCGTCGCTCGGTGGCCAGTCGGTCAGGTCGACGGGGGCGGCGGAGGCCGAGGCGGTGAGGACGCCCTCGGCGTGCCGGGTCCAGCCCTCGTCGTCGCGACGGGAGCGGATCACGACGGAGCGGCGTCCCGCGGCGTCCGCCTCGCCGAGCCGGATCTGCAGATCGACGACGGCGTCGTCCGGAATCGCCAGTGGCGTCGGGGTTTCCAGCCGGTCCATGGTGCCGCAGCCGACCTCCTCGCCCGCGCGCAGCGCGAGTTCGACGAGGACGGCGGTGCCGTCGGCGAGCCAGGAATGGCCCGCGGCGCTGACGCGGCCGGTGAACAGCAGTTCGCCGGTGCCTGCGACCGGGACGACAGCGCCGAGCAGCGGGTGGTCGGTGGTGCGCAGCCCGAGGCCGCGGGCGTCGGTGGTCCGCGCGGTGCCGCCCAGCCAGTAGCGCTGACGCTGGAAGGCGTAGGTGGGCAGGTCGACTCGGGTGGCGCCGGGCAGGATCGCGGACCAGTCCACGGCCTTGCCCCTGGCGTACAGGGAGCCGAGAACCTGTGCCATGGTGTCGGATTCGGACCTGCCCGCACGCAGCGCGGGCAGTGCCAACCCGGGCTCGCGGGTCACACAGCCTGCGATGAGCGCGGTCAAGACCCCGTCCGGGCCGAGTTCGAGATAGTCGGTGACGCCTTCGTTTTCGAGAGTCCGGACGCCGTCGAGGAACCGCACGGCCGCGCGGATATGCCGGGCCCAGTATTCGGGCGAACTCAGCTGCTCTTCGGTGGCCAGGGTGCCGGTCACGTTCGATACGATCGGAATCCGCGGTGCGGCGAACGTCATCGTCGCGGCCACCGCCGTGAACTCGGCGAGTACCTCGTCCATGTGCGGCGAGTGGAACGCATGGCTGACCGTGAGGCGCTTGGTCTTGCGGCCCTTGGCTTTCCAGTCGGCGGCGATCTGCTCCACCGCTCGGTCATCACCCGAGATCACTACCGAGTCGGGACCATTCACTCCCGCGATGGCGACCTTGTCGGCGAAACCCGTCAGCGCGGGCTCGATTTCGGCCTCGCCGGCCTGGATCGCGACCATCGCGCCACCCTCACGAGCCGACTGCATCAACCGGCCACGAGCCGCCACCAGACGGCATGCATCCGCCAGATCCAGCACTCCGGACAGATGTGCCGCAGTTACCTCACCGATCGAATGACCCAACAGATAATCCGGTGTCACACCCCACGATTCGAGCAACCGGAACAACGCCGTCTCGACCGCGAACAACCCCGCCTGCGCGTACGCCGTCTGATCCAGCAGTGCCGAGTCCGCCGAACCCTCCGGCGCGAACAACACACCCTTCAACGGAAGTTCGAGCTCACCGTCGAAATGCGCACACACCGCATCCAGAGCAGCAGCAAACACCGGCGCGCAACCATAAAGCTCACGACCCATACCAAGACGCTGAGCACCCT
Organism: Nocardia ninae NBRC 108245; assembly: GCF_007990755.1. Classification (GTDB taxonomy): domain Bacteria; phylum Actinomycetota; class Actinomycetes; order Mycobacteriales; family Mycobacteriaceae; genus Nocardia; species Nocardia ninae. The sequence goes on from NZ_BJXA01000019.1 coordinate 29,839, forward strand.
GACCGGTCAACAACACCGCCAACCGGCCCGCCCGGGACCGATCGACCCGGCTCGCGTTCGCCAAGCCCGCCGACAGCGCATCCCGGTCCGCACCGACAACGACCGCGCTGTGCTCCAGCACGCTCCGGCCGGTCGCGAGCGTCCACGCAACATCCGCGGGCGCCAGCTCGGGCCGCTCCGCCAGATGACGACCGAGCCGCTCGAGCTGCTCGGCCAGCGCGGCCTCATCCCGTGCGGAGACCACCAACGGCACCACCGCGGGCTCGACCGAGGCGGCCGACTCCGCCTGCTCGGGAGCCTCTTCCAGAATGACGTGCGCGTTGGTACCGCTGATTCCGAACGCGGAGATACCCGCCCGCCGGGGACGAACCCCGGCGGGCCACGGCCGCGCCTCGGTGAGCAGCTCGACCGCGCCCGGCGTCCAATCCACGTGGGAGGTCGGCTTGTCGACGTGCAACGTACGCGGCATCCGGCCATTGCGCATGGCCTGGACCATCTTGATGACGCTGCCCACGCCCGCCGCGGCCTGGGTGTGCCCGATGTTGGATTTGAGCGAACCCAACCACAGCGGGTCCGTGCGGTCCTTGCCGTAGGCCCCGAGCAACGCCCGCGCCTCGATCGGATCGCCGAGCCGGGTGCCGGTGCCGTGGGCCTCGACGATGTCCACCTCGGACGGTTGCAGGCCGGCCGAGGCGAGTGCGTCCCGGATCACCCGCTCCTGCGCGGGACCGTTCGGCGCGGTCAGTCCGTTGGACGCGCCGTCTGCGTTCACCGCCGACCCGCGCAGCACCGCGAGGATCCGATGCCCGTTGCGCTCGGCATCCGAAAGTCGTTCCAGCAGCAGCATTCCCGCACCCTCGGACCAGGAGGTACCGTCGGCCGCGTCGGCGAAGGCCTTGACCCGGCCGTCTGCGGCGAGTCCGCGCTGACGGGAGAACTCGACGAAGGTCAGCGGGGTCGCCATCACGCTCGCGCCACCGGCGAACGCGAGATCGCATTCGCCGCGCCGCAGTGCCGCGGCGGCGAGGTGCATGGTCACCAGCGACGACGAGCACGCGGTGTCGAGCGCGACCGTCGGCCCCTCGAAGCCGAAGGTGTAGGCGATCCGGCCCGCCGCGACGCTGCTGGACAGCCCGCTGGTGAGATAGCCCTCGACCTCGTCGGGGATGTCGTGCAGCACCCCGGTGCCGTAGCCGAGGTACATCAGCCCGGCGAACACCCCGGTCCGGCTGCCGCGCAGCGTCGCAGGCAGCACGCCCGCGTCTTCCATTGCCTCCCAGGTGGTTTCCAGCAGCAGCCGCTGCTGCGGGTCCGCGGTCAACGCTTCGCGCGGTGACATGCCGAAGAACGCCGGATCGAAATCCGTTGCGCGATCGAGGAAACCGCCGTGCCGGACGTAGGACTTGCCGGTGTGGTCCGGGTCGGCGTCGAAGAGATCGTCCAGGTCCCACTCCCGGTCGGTGGGGAACTCGGAGATCGCGTCGACGCCGTCGTCGACCACTCGCCACAGGTCCGCGGCGGAGCCGACCCCGCCGGGGAACCGGCACGCCATGCCGACGATCGCGATCGGCTCACGTTCCTTCGCTGTCACTTCGTGCAGCCGCTTGCGCGCCTCCCGTGCGTCCGCGATCGCCCGCCTCAGGTACTCCCGAAGTTCCTTCTCGTCAGCCACGCGTTCCTCTATCCATGATCAGTCGGTGCCGTCGACGAAGGCAAAGAGCTCCTCGTCGCTCGCGGACGCCAGGTCCTCGTTCTCCTCGGCGTCCCGTCCGCTGCCCTTTCCGGACAGTTCCAAAAGTTCCTGTAGCCGCGCGGTGATCTGTTCCAGCGCGTTCTCGTCCCCGTCGATCGCGGTCAGCATCGACTTCAGCGAGTCGAGGCCGGCCAGGATCGGCTCGGCGGCCGAAACCTCCTCGACCACAATCTGTTCCCCGAGGTAGCCGGCCAGCGCGCCGGCCGACGGATAGTCGAAGACCACCGTGCTCGGCAGCCGTACCCCGCTGACGGCGCCGAGCTGATTGCGCAGCTCCACCGCGGTCAGTGAGTCGAAACCCAGCTCCTGGAAGGGGCGGTCGGGTTCAACGCTCGTCGCGTCGCTGTGCCCGAGCACGGACGCGATCTGGGCGCAGACGAGTTCGACGAGCGTCCGGCTCCGGTCGTCCTCGGACAGCCCGGCCAGCCGGGTCGCGAGGTCGGGTCCGCTTGCCTCGCTGGTGGTTTCAGCGGTGCGCTGCTTCGTCCGGATCAGGCCGCGCAGCAGGACCGGGGGCTGCTCGCCCCTGGTGCGCAGGGTGGCCGTGTCGAGTCTGGTCAGCGCCAGCACCGCGGCACCCGAGGCGGGCGCGGCGTCGAAGAGCGTCATCGCGTCGCGGACGGACAGCGCGAGAACACCGCTGCGCGCCAACCGTTTACGGTCGACCTCGCTGAGCGTCCCGCTGATCGCGCTGGTCTCCTCCCACAGGCCCCAGGCCAGCGACACCGCGGGCAGCCCATGCGCGCGGCGGTGCTGCGCGAGGGCGTCGAGGAAGGTGTTGCCCGCCGAGTAGTTGGCCTGACCCGCCGTGCCGAGCAGCCCGGCGAGCGAGGAGTACAGCACGAAGGCCGACAGGTCCAGTTCGCGGGTGAGTTCGTGCAGGTGCCAGGCCGCGTCGACCTTCGGCCGCAGCACTCGGTCGAGCTGATCCTCGGTGAGTGCGGTGAGCACGCTGTCGTCGAGCACCCCGGCGGTGTGCACAACGGCGGTCAGCGGCCGCTCGGCCGGGATCGCCGCGATCACGCCGGCGAGGGCGTCCCGGTCGGTGACATCGCAGGCGGCGATGGTCACGGTCGCGCCGAGTTCGGTGAGCTCGGCGCGCAGTTCGGCGGCACCGGGCGCGTCCGAGCCGCGGCGGGACAGCAGCAGCAGGTCCCGCGCGCCGTGCTCGGTGACCAGGTGGCGGGCCAGTACCGCGCCGAGTGCGCCGGTGGCGCCGGTGATCAACACCGTGCCGCGATCCCAGCTCGTGGTGTGTTCCTCGGTCGCCGTGACGCGGGCGAGCCGGGGCACCAGGAGGGCGTCGCCGCGCAGCGCGAGCTGCGGTTCGGCGCCGCTCGCCAGACCGGCGGGCAGGACGGTGTCGGCGGTATCGGCGTCTACCAGAATGATCCGGTCCGGGTGTTCGGCCTGCGCCGAGCGCAGCATGCCCCAGACGCCGGCGTGGCCGAGATCGGTGACGTCTTCCTCGCCCGCGGCGATCGCGCCGGTGGTCAGCACGACCAACCTGGTGTCGGCGAAACGGTCCTCGGCGAGGAAGGCCGCGGTCAGCCGCAGCGTCTCGCGCAATGCCTCGTGTACCGCGGCGGGCACCTCGTCGGTGTCGCTCGGATCGAGCGGAAGCAGCAGCGCGGGAGGCGCTTTCACGCCCCGGTCGAGCGCGGCGGCCAGCGCGGCGAGGTCGGCATAGGGGTAGACGACGGCGCCGTTGCTGAGCAGGCGCGGGTCCTCGCCGAGCACGGCCCAGTCGCCGGTCTCGGCCGCGTCGAAGCCGTCCAGCGGCGTCCAGTCCACCCGGAACCGGCCGTCGCGCAGGATGCCGTTGGCCTGGGACAGCGCGTCCCTGGCGAGTGGCCGCAGCGCGAGCGAATCCACCTCGGCCACCACGGTTCCCGCCTCATCGGCGGCGACCAGCGCGAGCGCGGAGTCGGTGACGGTGAGCCGGACCCGGAGCACCGTGGCGTTGCCTGCGCGCAGTCGCGCGCCGCTCCAGGCGAAGGGCAGTTTGGCGTCGCCGTCGTCACCGAGTACGCCGGGCAGCAACGGATGCAGTGCGGCGTCCAGCAGCGCCGGGTGGACCAGGAACCGGTCGGTGTCGGCGTGGATCGCCTCGGGCAGTGCGACTTCGGCGAAGATGTCGTCGCCGCGGCGCCAGGCGCGGCGCAACCCTTGGAACGCGGGGCCGTAGGCGTAGCCGCGCTCGGTCAGGCCCGGGTAGATGTCGTCGAGTTCGGCCTCGACGGCGTCGGCGGGCGGCCAGGTCAGGAACTCGGCCGCGGCCGCGGTGCTCGGCTCCGCCGCGGTGAGCAGGCCGCTCGCGTGCAGGCTCCACTCGGCGTCGGCGTCGTCCCAGCGCGAATGCACGGTGACCGGTCGAGCGCCGGTCTCGTCTTCAACGCCGACCCGCACCTGCAGCTGAACGCCGCCGGTTTCGGGCAGGACCAGCGGTGCGGCCAAGGTGAGTTCGTCGATCCGGGTGTGGCCGACCTCGGCGCCCGCACGGAGCGCGAGCTCGAGCAACGCGGTGCCGGGGACCAGCACCGAACCCCAGATGGCGTGATCGGCGAGCCACGGGTGGGTGTGCAGGGAGACGCGGCCGGTGCACAGCACGCCGTCCTCACCCGCGAGCCGCACGGCCGCGCCGAGCAGCGGATGACCGGCCTGGGTGAGGCCGAGGCCGACGGCGTCGGCGGGCCGATGCTGCTGTTCCAGCCAGTAGCGCTGACGCTGGAAGGCGTAGGTCGGCAGTTCGATCTGGGTGGCGCCGGGCAGCACCGCGGACCAGTCCACCACCTTGCCCCTGGCGTGCAGGGACCCGAGGACCGTCGCGATGGTGTCGTCCTCGGACCTGTTCGCCCGCAACATCGGCAGCGCCGACCCCGGCGCGCCGGTCAGGCAACCCGGGACGAGCGCGCTCAGCACGCCGTCCGGGCCGAGTTCCAGATAGTCGGTGACACCTTCGTTTTCGAGGGTCCGCACGCCGTCGAGGAACCGGACGCCCTCGCGGATGTGCCGAGCCCAGTACCCCGGCGAACGCAGCTGCTCCTCGGTCGCCAGCACGCCGGTCACATTGGACACGATCGGAATTCGCGGCGCACCGAAACGCACCGCCGCGGCGACCGCCTCGAATTCGGCGAGCACCTCGTCCATGTGCGGCGAATGGAACGCATGACTCACCGTGAGGCGTTTGGCCTTGCTCCCCCGGTTCCGCCATTCGCCCGCGATCCGCTCGACGACGTCCTCGTCGCCGGAGATCACCACCGAACGCGGGCCGTTGATGCCCGCGATCGACACCCGGTCCACCACGCCTGCCAGCGATGCCTTGATCTCGTCCTCGCTCGCCTGGATCGCGACCATGGCGCCGCCCTCGCGGGCCGCCTGCATCAACCGGCCGCGCGCCGCCACCAGACGGCAGGCGTCCGGCAGATCCAGCACACCGGCCAGATGCGCCGCGGTTACCTCACCGATCGAGTGACCCAGCAGGAAATCCGGTCGGACACCCCAGGATTCGACGAGACGGAACAGCGCCGTCTCCACCGCGAACAACGCGGCCTGGGCGTACGCGGTCTGATCCAACAGCGCCGAGTCCGCGGAACCCTCCGGCGCGAAAAGCACTGCCTGCAACGGACGTTCGAGCGTGCGGTCCAGCTGCGCGCTCACCGCGTCCAACGCGGCCGCGAACACCGGCGACGAACCGTAGAGCTCCCGGCCCATGCCGAGTCGCTGGGCGCCCTGACCGGTCAGCAGGAACGCCAGCCTGCCCGTGCGGGACCGCTCGACCCAGGCCACGCCGCGACCGGGTTGCCCGGCCTCCACGGTGCCGAGTGCGCGCCGGAAGTCGTCGCGGTCCTGCCCGGTCACCACGACCCGATGCGACAGCACCGCGCGTCCGGTCGCGAGGGTCCATGCCACATCGGCGGTGTCCGGCTCGTGCTCGTCGACGAAGGCCCGCAACTTGCGTGCCTGATCCCGCAGCCCGTCGGCGGTCCGCGCGGACAGCACCCACGGCACGGTGGCCGGGGCGGTGCGCTCGACCGGGACGGGCGCAGGCTCCGGCGCCTGCTCCAAGATCACGTGCGCGTTCGTGCCGCCGAGCCCGAACGAGGACACCCGCGGCCCGGCGCGGCGCACCGGTCTGCGGCCAGTCCCTCGGCTCGGTCAGCAGCTCGACCGCGCCGGACTCCCAATCCACGTGCGGCGACGGCTCGTCGACGTGCAGGGTGCGCGGCAGCTTGGCCTGACGGATCGCCTGGACCATCTTGATCACGCCACCGACGCCGGCGGCGGCTTGGGCGTGGCCGATATTGGATTTCATCGAACCGAGCCACAGCGGCAGGCCCTCGGCCCGGCCCTGACCGTAGGTCGACAGGATGGCCTGCGCCTCGATCGGGTCGCCGAGCTTGGTGCCGGTGCCGTGCGCCTCGACCGCGTCCACCTCGTTCGGTTGCAGCCCGGCGCTCGCCAGCGCCTGCCGGATCACGTTCTCCTGCGCGGGACCGTTCGGCGCGGTGAGACCGTTCGAGGCGCCGTCCTGGTTGACGGCCGAACCGCGCAGCACCGCGTAGATCCGATGCCCGTTGCGCTCGGCCTCGGACAGCCGCTCCAGCAGCAGGATGCCGACGCCCTCGGCCCAGGCCGTGCCGTCCGCGGCGGCCGCGAACGACTTGCAGCGACCGTCCGGGGACAGCGCCCGCTGCCTGCTGAACTCCTTGAACGGCAACGATGTCGAGATCACGGTCATGCCGCCGGCGAAGGCCAGCTCGCATTCGCCCCGGCGCAGCGCGTTCGCGGCGAGGTGCATGGCGACCAGCGAGGACGAGCACGCGGTGTCCACCGCGACCGTCGGACCCTCCAGGCCGAAGGTGTAGGCCACCCGGCCCGCGGCCATGCTGCCCATGCTGCCGCTGGTCATGTAGGCCTCGAAGCCCTCCTTGGGCAGGTCGGGCCGTGCGCCGTAGTCGTGGTACATCTGGCCGACGAACACGCCGGTCCGCGTGCCGCGCAGGCTCGCTGGCACGATCCCCGCGCTCTCCATCGCCTCCCAGGTGTTCTCCAGCAGCAGGCGCTGCTGCGGGTCGGCGGCGAGTGCCTCACGCGGCGACATGCCGAAGAACTCGGGGTCGAAGCCGGTCACGTCATCGATGAACCCGCCGTGCCGGACATAGGACTTGCCCGCCTTGTCCGGGTCGGTGTCGAACAGGTCGGCCAGGTCTTCCCAGCCGCGGTCGGTGGGGAACTCGGAGATGGCGTCGACGCCGTCGTCCACCAATCGCCAGAGGTCGTCGGGCGTGCGCACCCCGCCAGGGAAGCGGCATGCCATGCCGACGATGGCGATCGGCTCTCGATCCCGCTCCTCCACCTCACGCACGCGCTTGCGCGCGTCCCGCGCGTCGGCGATCGCCTTGCGTAGGTACTCCCGCAGTTCTTTCTCGTCAGCCACGTGCTTTCAACCTCCGGTGCTCAGTCATGTTGCGGTGCGAGCGCATAATCCGTTGCGGCACAGCGGTTCACCCGCGGCCGTCGTCGATCAAGGCGAACAGTTCCTCGTCGCTCGCCGACGCCAGATCTTCGTGTGATTCGGCGTCGCGGTCCGCGCCGCCGCCCGCCAGTTCCAGCAGTTCCTGTAGCCGCGCGACGATCTGTTCGTCCGGGCCGGCGGCCTGGATCATCGCCTTCACCGAGTCGAGGCCGGCCAGGATCGGATCGGCCGCGGGGGCCTGCTCGGCCGCGACGCGCTCACTCAGGAAAGCGGTGAGCGCTTGGGCCGAGGGGTAATCCAGTACCACCGTGCTCGGCAAACGCAGGCCGGTCAGTGCGCCGAGCTGGTTACGGAGTTCGACCGCGGCCAGCGAGTCGACGCCGAGTTCGGTGAACGCGCGATCGGGCTCGATGGCCTTGGGGTCGGTGTAGCCGAGCGCGGTCGCGACGGTCGCGCTGACCAGGCTCGCGATGGCCGCCGACCGGCTTTCCTCGGCCAGCTCCGCGATCTCACGCAGCCAGGTCCCGGTCGAATCGTCGGTCTTCGCGCCCGACCGGACCGCCCGCTGGCGGCGTTTGGGCACCACATCGCGGAAGATGACCGGCGGTTCGTCGCCGTCGCGCAGCACGGCCAGATTCAGCGCGGCGGGCACGACCAGCGGGGCGGTGCTGCCCAGTGCCGAGTCGAACAACGCAAGGCCCTGGTCCGGGGTCAGCGGGGTGACGCCGAAGCGCGCCCAGCGGGCGATGTCGCCGTCGCGCAGCGTGCCGCCGAGACCGACCGTCCCGTCCCACAGACCCCACGCCTGCGCCGTCGCGGGCAGTCCCGCGGCGACGCGGTGCGCGGCGAGCGCGTCGAGATAGGTGTTGGCGGCGGCGTAGTTGGCCTGGCCCGCCATGCCGACGAGCCCGGATACCGAGGAGAAGAGGATGAACGCGGCCAGGTCGCTGTCCTTGGTCAGCTCGTGCAGATGCCAGGCGGCATCGACCTTGGGCCGGAACACGGTGTCGATGCCGTCGTCGGTCAGCGCCGACATCGTGCTGTCGGCGAGCACGGCCGCGGTGTGCACGACCGCGGTCAGCGGATGCTCGGCCGGGATGCCCGCCAGTAGTTCGGCGAGGGCGGCGCGGTCCGCGACGTCGACGGCCGCAACGGTCACCTCGGCGCCGAGTCCGGTCAACTCCGTGACCAGGTCGTCCACCCCGGGGGTCCGGGCGCCGCGGCGGCTGCACAGCAGCAGCCTGCGCACGCCGTGTTTGCCGACCAGATGGCGGGCGAAAAGCCCACCGAGCCCGCTGGTTCCGCCGACGATGAGTACCGTGCCCACCGGGTCGAGCTGTGGTGCCGCGGCGAGTTCCGCCTCGGGTACCCGGGTCGCCCTCGGCACCCGTAGCTCACCGTTGCGCACGGCGATCTGCGGCTCGCCGCTGGCGAGCGCCGCGGACAACGCGTTGTCGGCGGTCGGATCGTCGAGATCCACCAGCACGAAGCGGCCGGGGTTCTCGGTCTGCGCGGACCGGATGAGTCCCCAGATCGGGGCGGCGGACAGCGCGGGCACGTCCTCGCCCGGCACGGCCGCGACCGCGCCGGAGGTCACGAAGACCAGCCGGGAGTCGGCGAAACGGTCGTCGCTGAGCCACGCGCGGGCCAGGCCGAGCGCGTGCCGGGTCGCGGCGTGCGCGGCCTCGATGCCGTGCGGTCCGACGGGGATGTCGACCACGGCGTATTCGGCGTCCGCCGCGGCCGCGAGATCGTCGCCGGCCACCCTGGTCCACGATGGACTCGGCGCGGTCGGCGTGGCAAGCGTCGGCCAGTGCACGGCGAGCAGCGGTTGGCCGCTCCGATGCGCGGTCTCGGCGAGCTGTTCCTTGGTCACCGCGCGCAGCGACAGCGATTCGATCGTCGCGACCGGGGCGCCGGTCCGATCGGCGATGGTGAGCGCGATCTGGTCCGGGCCGATGGCGGCGATCCTGGCCCGCACCTCGGTCGCCCCGACCGCGTGCGCCACGGCGCCCGCCCAGCCGAACGGCAGCCGGATGTGGCCTTCCTCGGCCGGGGCGGTCAGCACGTGGGCGTGCAGGACCGCGTCCAACAGCGCGGGATGGATGCCGAATCGCGTTGCGTCACTGTGTTGTTCCTCGGGCAGCCGGACCTCTACGAACAGATCCGCACCCTGCCGCCACACCGCGCGCAGCCCCTGGAACGCGGGCCCGTATTCGTAGCCGAGCTCGGCGAGCCGGGCATAGGCGTTGTCCAGATCGACCGCGGCCGCCCCGGCAGGTGGCCAGTCGGCCGACCCCGCCGGAGTCCCCTCCGCCTGCGTGGTCAGCACGCCGGTGGCGTGCCGGGTCCAGGACCCGAACTCGTCTTCGTCGAGTCGGGAGTGCACGGTGAAAGCCCTACCGCCGCCGGCGTCCACGTCGGTGAGCGCGACCTGAATCCAGACCGCGTCGGTGCCTGCGAGGAACAGCGGAGCGGTGAGGGTGAGGTCGTCGACCCGGTGCGCGCCGACCCGCTCCCCCGCGCTCAACGCCAAATCGAGGAACGCGGTGGCAGGCACCAGGACGTTGCCGTCGATCGCGTGATCGGCGAGCCACGGCATCGCCTCGAGGGAGAGCCTGCCGGTATACACCGCGCCACCCGCCTCGGCGAGGTCGACGGTCGTGGCGAGCAGCGGATGCTCGGCGGCCGCGAGCCCGAGGCCGCGCGCGTCGGTCTTCGGACGGGGTGCGAGCCAGAAACGTTCGCGGTGGAAGGCGTAGGTGGGCAGATCCACCTGCCCGGCGCCGGGCAGCACCGGCGCGAGATCGACCGGCAGGCCGCTGGCGTACGCGGTGGCGAGCCCGCCGAGGAACGACTCGGTTTCCGCGCGACCCGCCCGCAGCGGGGCGATGATCGCGGCGGCGGATTCGATCCCGCCGCGCACCATCGGCGCGAGCGTGGCGTCCGGGCCGACCTCGAGATAGTGGGTGACGCCCTGCCCCTCGAGGGTGCGCATCGCGTCGAGGAAGCGCACGGTCCCGCTGACTTGGCGGGCCCAGTAGTCCACCGAGCGCAGCTCGTCGACCGAGGCGAGCTTGCCGGTCAGCGTGGACACGATCGGCAGCGCCGGGGTGCGGAAGTCGACGTCCTCGGCGACCTCGCGGAACCCGGCGACGATCTCGTCCATGTGCGGCGAGTGGAACGCGTGGCTCACCCGCAGCCTGCGGGTCACCCGGCCCTGCGCGGCCCAGCCTGCCGCGATGAACTCGGCGATGCCTTCGTCGCCGGAGATGACCACCGACTCCGGGGCGTTGACCGCGGCGATCCGGATATCGAGCTCGTGCCCCAGCAACGAGCGGCTCATCTCCAGTTCTTCCGCGGCGACCGCGATCATCGCCCCGCCGGAGCGGACCGCCTGCATCAGCCTGCCGCGCGCGGCGATCAGTTTGGCGGCGTCGGCGAGCGAGAACAACCCGCTCACATAGCCCGCGGTGAGCTCGCCGACCGAATGACCGACCAGCAGGTCCGGGGTGAGGCCGAACTGTTCGAGCAGCCGGAACAGCGCGACCTCGAACGCGAACAACGCGGGCTGGGTGTACTCGGTGCGGTGCAGCGACGCGGCGTCCTCGGTGCCGTCCTCGGCGAAGAGGATCTCGCGCAGCGGCCGCGCCAGCCAGCGATCCAGTTCCAGGCAGGTCTCGTCCAATGCGTCGGCGAACGCACCGAACTCGGCGTAGAGCTCGCGGCCCATGCCGGTGTGCTGAGCGCCCTGGCCCGCGAACAGGAAGGCGGTCGAACCGACGCCTCGCGCGTTGCCCAGCACCAGGTTCGGCGCCTCGGCGCCTTGGATCAGCGCGTCCAAGCCGGCGAGCAGGTCGGCGTTGTCGCGGCCGGTGATCACCGCGCGCCGCTCGAAGGCGTGCCGGGCGTGCAGGGTTCGGGCGACATCGGCGGGGGCCGCCGTGGGGTGGTCGCCGAGGAACGCGCGCAACCGAGTGGCCTGGGCGTGCAGCGAATCCTCGTCGCGGGCCGAGAGCGACCACGGGATCGACGTGCTCGGCGGCTCGGCGGCCGCCTCCGCCGGTTCCTCGTCGAATTGTTCCAGGATGACGTGCGCGTTGGTGCCGCTGATCCCGAACGAGGACACCGCCGCCCGTGCGGGCGCGCCGGTGGCGGGCCACGGCCGCGCCTCGGTGAGCAGTTCGACCGTGCCCGTGCTCCAGTCCACATGCGGCGTCGGCTCGTCGACGTGCAGCGTCTTCGGCAGCACGCCGTGCCGGATGGCCTCGACCATCTTGATGATCCCGCCGACACCGGCCGCCGCCTGCGCGTGGCCGATGTTCGACTTGAGCGAACCGAGGTACAGCGGGCGCTCGGCGGTGCGCGCGCGGCCGTAGGTGGCCATGATCGCCTCGGCCTCGATCGGGTCGCCGAGGGTGGTGCCGGTGCCGTGTGCCTCGACCGCGTCCACGTCCGCGGCGGTCAGGCCGGCGTCGGCCAGCGCCGCGCGGATCACCCGCTGCTGGCTCGGCCCGTTCGGCGCGGTGAGCCCGTTGGACGCACCGTCGGAGTTCACCGCGGAGCCGCGGACGACGGCCAGTACCCGATGCCCGTTGCGCTGGGCGTCGGAGAGCCGCTCGACCAGGAGCAGGCCGACGCCTTCGGCCCAGGAGGTGCCGTCGGCCGCCGCCGCGAACGGCTTGCACCGGCCGTCGGTGGCCAGGCCGCGCTGCCGGGAGAACTCGACGAAGATGCCCGGCGTCGACATCACCGTCACGCCGCCGGCGAAGGCCATGGTGGACTCGCCCGAACGCAGCGACTGGATCGCCAGGTGCAAGGCGACCACCGAGGACGAGCACGCGGTGTCCACCGTGGTCGCGGGCCCGAGCAGGCCGAGCTGATAGGCGATGCGACCGGACATGACGCTGGCCGTGCCGCCGGTGAGCAGATGCCCCTCGACGTGCTCGGGCGCGTCGTGCATCCGGGGGCCGTAGTCCGAAGCCATCGCGCCGATGAAGACGCCGGTTCGGCTGCCGCGCAACGTTTCCGGATCGAGACCGGCGCCTTCCAGGGTCTGCCAGGCCGTCTCCAGCAGCAACCGCTGCTGCGGGTCCATGGCCAGCGCTTCGCGCGGGGAGATGCCGAAGAACGCCGCGTCGAAGGTGTCCGCCTCGTGCAGGAAACCGCCCTGGGACACATAGCTCTTGCCCGGACGCTCCGGATCGGGGTGGTGGATGTCGTCCCAGCCCCGGTTCACCGGGAATCCGGAGATGGCGTCGCTGCCCTCGGCGACCAGACGCCAAAGGTCCGAAGGCGATTCGACCCCGCCGGGGTAGCGGCAGGCCATCCCGACGATCGCGATCGGCTCGTCGGTGGTGTCCGCGATCGGGGCCGGGGTCTGCTCGATATCGGGCACCTCGACCAGTTCGGCGTCCAGGTATCGGACCAGCGCCTCGGGCGTCGGCTGATCGAAGAGCAGAGAGGTCGGTAGTCGCAGACCGGTGGCGTCGTGCAGCCGGTTGCGCAGCTCGACCGAGCTGCGCGAGTCGAAACCGATGTCCTTGAAGGTCTTTCGGTCCACCACCTGGGCGGTGTCCGCGTACTCCAGTACCGCGGCGGCGTGGGTGCGCACCAGCTCCGTCAGGGCCTGGCGGCGTTCGGCGGGATCGGCGCCCGCGAGCCGCTGGGCGAAGTCGGAACTGTTCGCGGTGACCGCGCGGGTCCGCTCGCCGACCCAGAAACGCCTGCGCTGGAACGCGTAGGACGGCAGGTCGACGTGGGGCACCCCGGTGTCCGGGAACGCCGGCGTCCAGTCGACGGCCACGCCGTGCACATAGGCGGTGGCCACCGAGGACAGGAAACGTGCGGGATCGTCCTCGCCGCGGCGCAGCGAGCCGACCACCACGGCCGCGGCGCCGCGCGCCTCGGCGGTCTGCGCGACACCGATCGCCAGCATCGGATGACCCGACACCTCGACGAACACCGCGCCGCGCTCGTCGCTCAGCAGGTTGTCGACGATGTCCTCGAAATGCACTGTCTGGCGCAGGTTTCGGTACCAGTACTCGGCGTCGAGATCGGTACCGGCCACGACCGCTCCGGTCACCGTCGAATGGAACGGTATCTCGGTCGGCTGTGGTTCGATGCCGTCCAGCACGCCGAGGAGCTCCTCGCGGATCTGCTCGACCTGAGCCGAATGCGAGGCGTAGTCGACCGCGATCCGGCGGGTCTGCACCTCGTCTGCCGTAGCCGCGGCCAGGAATTCCTCCAGTGCGGCAACCTCACCCGCGATCACGACGGAACCCGGACCGTTGAGCGCGGCCACCGACAACCGACCGGCCCACGGCGAAATCCGCTCGACCACTTCGTCTTTGCGCAGCCACACCGACGCCATGCCACCCTGTCCGGCGAGCTCGGTGAGCAGCTTGGCGCGGAGCGCGACCACGCGTGCGGCGTCGCGCAGCGACAGCGCGCCCGCCACACAGGCGGCGGCGATCTCACCTTGCGAGTGACCGACGACCGCGTCCGGCACCACCCCGTAGGAGCGCCACAGCCTGGCAAGCGAGACCATCACCGCGAACAGCACCGGCTGCACCACATCGACCCGCTCCAACGGGGCGGCGCCGTCCGTGGCGCGCAGCACTTCCTCGAGCTCCCAGTCCACGAATTCGCCGAGCGCCCTTGCGCATTCGGTCATCGACTCGGCGAAGACCGGCGTGCTCGCCCACAGCCGCAGCGCCATGCCGGCCCACTGATGGCCCTGGCCGGGGAACAGCAGCACCACCCTGGGGCGGGCCAGTGCGCCGGCCGAGGGGCTGCGCACCACGCCGGGCACCACATCGCCGCCCGCCAGCGCGGTCAGCCCGGACAGCAACTCGGCCCGGTCCGTCCCGATGACGGCGGCGCGATGCTCGAAGGTGGCCCGGTCACCGAGCAGGGACAAACTCACCCGGGTCGGATCCGCGTCGGCGCCGTCGAGCGCGGTCAGCAGCCGTTGGGCCTGTCCGCGCAGCGCGGCCGGGGACCGGCCGGACAGGATCCACGGCAGCGCGTCGGGTTGCGCGACCGCGGTGGGCGCTGCCGGTGTGGTGGCGTTCGGCGCGTCCTGCACGACCAGATGGCAGTTGGTGCCGCCCATTCCGAACGAACTGACGCCGGCGACCAGCGGGCGGTCCGGCCGGGGCCACGGCGTCAGTTCGGTCTGCACGGCCAGGTTCAGCTCGGCCAGCGGGATGCGCGGGTTCGGCGCGGCGAAGTTGCGGTTGGCGGGCAGCCTGCGGTGCCGCATGCTCAGCAACACCTTGAGCAGCCCGACGATGCCCGCGGCGCCTTCGAGGTGGCCGACATTGGTCTTCGCCGAGCCGACCGGCAGCGGCGTCCCCGTGGCTCGGCGGGTGCCGAGCGCGGCGCCGAGTGCCGCCGCCTCGATCGGGTCGCCGACCGGGGTGCCGGTGCCGTGCAGTTCGACGTACTGCACCGCGTCGGGCTCGATGCCCGCGTTCTCGTGCGCCGTGCGCACCACCAGCTCCTGGGCCTGCGCGCTCGGTACGGTGAGGCCGTCGGTGGCGCCGTCGTTGTTCACCGCGCTGCCGAGCAGCACGCCGTGGATCCGGTCGCCGTCGGCGAGCGCGGCCGTGAGCGGTTTGAGGACGAGCACCACGGCGCCTTCGCCACGGACGAACCCGTTGGCCCGTTCGTCGAAGGTGTAGCACTCGCCGTCGGGCGAGAGGCCGCCGAAGCGTTCTTCGGTCAGCGCGCTCTCCGCGAGGATGTTCAGGTTGACGCCGGCCGCGATGGCCAGGGTGGATTCGCCGGAGCGCAGGCTCTCGCACGCGAGGTGCACGGCGACCAGGGAGGAGGACTGTCCGGTGTCGACGGTCAGGCTCGGTCCGCGCAGCCCGAGCTGGTAGGAGACCCGGTTGGCGATGACGCCCCGGTTCACCCCCGTCATGGTGTGTTCGTTGATCGCCGCCGCACCGTGCTGGTTGACCAAACTGGCGTAGTCGTCGCGCAGCGAACCGACGAAGACGCCGGTGGCTTCCGCGCGCAGTCGGTCCGCGACGATCCGCGCGTCTTCGAGGGCGGTCCAGGCCAGTTCGAGGACGATGCGCTGCTGCGGGTCCATCGAGACGGCTTCGCGCGGGGAAATACCGAAGAACTCGGCGTCGAAGTGACCGATCTCGTCGAGGAAACCGCCGCGCCGCACGCCCGGCTCGGTCGACGTTCCTGTCCACCGGCCTTTCGGCGCCTCGTCCAACGCACTGGCGCCATCGCGCAGCAACGCCCAGAAGGCGTCGGGGCTCGCGGCCTTCGGCAGCCTGCAGGACATCCCGACCACCGCGATCCGATCGCAATCCATCGACTGTCGATTCATGAATGAACTCCCACTGAGGATAATGAGTTCTACCGTTATGCCTCGCATATTCCGAGCAAGAAAAAGCCTATGCAGGGCCAGTCATGGCGCAGTAATCGCGCTTTTGCGACAACGGTTAGAACCTATTACCCGACAGTGGTCGGCCGATGGGGGCGAAAGACGGTCTACCCCATGTTCCAGGGGCAAAAACGGGCCTGGGCTCGGACTATCCGGCTAGCCCGAGCCCAGGTACCCGGGTGCTCGTGAGCTACTCGAGCACGATGGGGGCGATTCCGCCGACCGCGTAGTCCCGAGCCTACACAGCGCCCAGAACACCGTCAATAGAGCATTTAACAATAGTTATAGGCACTAACGGAACGCAGTAGCTCCGCCGGCCGCAGGAATCGACCTGGTCGCCGGCCCGCGAAGTAGCGGTCGGGCTACTGCGGTTCGTACTCGAGGCCGAGCTGCCCGAACACCTCACGCAGGCAGTCCTCGAAGACCGGCTCGACGTCGGCGAAGGCGAACACCAGCTGGTTCAGCACCTCCATACACAACAGCCCGTACAGCCTGATCCAGATGGACAGAAAGACGTAGATCGCCTCGGCGGGCAGCCGCCTGCCCACTTTGGGCGCGTAGTCGAACAGCTGCTCGCGCAGCGACGGCGCCAGCTCGTCGATATCGGGTACCGGAAACCGCCGCTCCTCCCACAGCTCGACGAACTGCTCGAGGAAGCTCTGCTCGAGTGCGTGCTCGGCCCGCTGCCGTGGCGAGTCGGGGGCGCTACCCGAGGGCGGGGCCGGACTCGCGAACATCCAGCCGAATTCGGCGCGATGCGCGATGGCCCAGCCGCGCATGGCCCGGCTCATCGCGAGCAGCCTGCGCGACAGCGACTCGTCCACGGTGTCGTCGCGCGCCCCTTCGATGGTCGCGACCAGCTCCTGATAGAAGTCCGCGGTGACCGCTTCGACCAGCGCCTCATGACTGGGGTAATACCGGTACAGCGCAGGCCCGCTCATGCCCATCTCCCTGGCCACCGCGTTGACCGTGACCGCGGCGGAACCCTCCTCGATCAGGAGTTTTCTGGCGGTCGTGCGGATCTCCTCGAGGGTGGCCTGGCGGAACCGCTCCCTGCGGCTCATGGTCTGTGGGGGCATTGTTTGTTCCTGACCTCGAAGCGGTTGACACGATGGTTTTCGTCTGGTTAGTTAGATACTATAATTCAAGTTAGGGCCACTCGATGTGCGGGAGAACGACATGCGGGAAAATCTGGCAAAATCCCGGCGCGGCTCAGCACGGAATCCCCTGGAATATCTCTTCGCCAAGTACAAGGCCCAGGGGACCGTCACCCACGTCGAGTCCGTCACCCCGACGATGAAGTCCATCCGGATCCACAGCGAAGAACTCGACAAACTGCCCTACACCGCGGGCCAGCACGTCCGGGTCGAGATCAACGATCCGCTGTCCATCTACGGCATCTTCCGACCCGTCGAGACGCTGCGCAGCTACACCATCTGGGACTACGCGCCGACGGCGAAGACCTTCGAGCTGCGTGCGCACCTGTACGACGGCGAAGGCATCGGCCTGACCTGGGTCCGCGATGTGAAGCCCGGCGATGAGGTGACGTACTGGGGCCCGCAGGGCGACTTCGTCACCGGGGACGCCCCCTACCATCTGTTCATCGGCGAAGAAACCGCGACGGTCGCGTTCGGCGCCATGATCCGCGGGCTCGATGCACGGGAGCGGGTGTACGGGCTGCTGGAGAGCGAGTCGGCGGCGGACGAACTGCCCATCCCCGGCGAACATCGGTTGCATCGGGTGTACCGCGAGGGCGCCCCCGCGCTCTCCTCCCCCACCCTGCTGAGCGCACTGACCACGCTGAACCTACCCGACACGCCCGGTGCGGCATACATCGCCGGCGAGGCACGAACCTGCCAGGCGGTCCGGGACCACCTGGTACGGGAACGCGACTGGCCACGCGAGGCGATCACGGTGAAGCCGTTCTGGACTCCGGGAAAGCGGGGCTTGCATTGAGATACCTCCTATCTCGCACCGGCTCGCACACCGGCCACGAGCGAATCGCTCCGTCGGCCCGGCACCCGCTCATCGAGATAGCGGATCTTGGCGGCGGGCTCCTGGCCCGCCGCCAGCGGCCGATCCAAGGCGATCGTGCTGAACTGGCGCATCCCGCCACCCCAGCCCGGCCGCCTGCCGAGCAGATCGTCACGCGCAGTGAGGATTACCAGCACCGGCACCTCACCGAGGTCGGCACCGAGGCCCTCCACGAAATCCAGCAGATCGTCGTCGGCCCGATGCAGGTCCTCGATGACCAGTACCAGTGGACAATCCCGGGCGAGAGTGCGCAAGAAGCTGCGCAGACCATCGAACATCTCCACGGTGCTGAGCGGACGCGGCGAATCGACGAGAGGTCGTAACGCATGCGTCAGCCTGCGCGTGGCCTCCCCCGAACCCCGCAGCCTGCGCAGGAATCCGGCGAGCTTGTCACCCGCCATCGTGGCCGAATCGGTAGGCGTGATGCCGCAGCAGGCCGACACGATCGCCAAGGGCACCGCACAACCGTTCACCGCAGGCAGGCGCGGCGCATCGCAGACCACGAACCGGGTGTCGACATCCTGTTCGCGCACCCGTCGCTCGAACTCACGCAACAGCCGCGTCTTGCCGACCCCCGCCTCGCCGAGCACCGTGATCAGATGCGGCACAGCCCGGTGCCGCACCCGCTCGAGCGTGCCGTGCAGCACGTCCAATTCCAGTTCCCGATCCGGCGCGCCGATCGAGCTGGTCGCCCGCGACCGCTCCCGGACACAGGTGACCTGCCAGGTCCGCGAACCGTCACCGACCTGGTCGTAGCCGACCTGCGCCGCCGTCGCGTCCCTGGTGACACCGCACACCCGGATCGCACCGGAAGGCGCACCGGCCAAAAGCCATTGACATCGTTCCAGCACCGCCCCGTTGGGCGACTGCGGGACATCTATCTCCTCGGATCGGTACCGGATGGAGGCCTCGCCGGTGGACACGGCGACCCGCACGACCGGCACGTCACACAGCCGGCCGAGGATCGCGTCCGCCACCCGGACCGCGCGCTCCGCGTGATCCTGCTTCTGATCCACGGGCCCGAATACGGCCAGCGAGATGGAGCCCATGGAGGTGACGACGGCGCCGCCGAAATCCTCCACGAGTCCCCGAATGTCCAGCGCCACTTCGTCGCGCATCCGATCGATGTCCTCGGGCTCACCCGCGGCCTGGTCGAATCCGAGCTCGGTCTGCACCAGCAGCAGGCTGACCTGTTCCCGGCACACCGCCGAAAGTTCCCGAACGACAGGGGGTTGCAGCACCGGCCGAATCGGCTGCTCCTCGGCGTGCGGCAGCTCGACCGGTGCGACCGGCTCGTCCGGCTGCGCCCGGTCCTCCGGTCGCGGCCACTGCACGACGATCGATTCGTCGGACGCGGGCATATCGGCCAGGTGCAGCGAGGCGTCCTGGTTCAGGATCGCGTGCTGCAGCAGTTGCAGTTCCCGACCTGGCTCCACGCCTAGATCCGATACCAGGGTGGCCCGCACCCGGCTGTAGGTGTTCAACGCGGCGGCCTGCCGACCGCAGCGGTACAGCGCGAGCATCAGCTGGCCACACAGTCGCTCGCGCAACGGTTCCGACTCGACCATGCTCTCCAGCGCACCGAGCATCGTCTGATGTCGACCGCATGCCAGTTCCGCGGCGAAGTAGTCCTCCATCGCGTCGATCCTGGCGTTCTCCAGCGCGGTCAACTCCGGCCAATCCGTGCCGATCTCCACGAGATCGGCCAGCGCCGATCCGCGCCACAGCGACAGTGCCTCACTGAGAATCACCGAGGCCGCCTTGGGCGAGCCTGCCGCCAGCTCGGTCCGGCCCTCCTGTACCCGTTTGCGGAAACGAGACAGGTCTATCTGATCGTCGTCGACCCGCACCATGTATCCCGGCGGCTTGGTGACAAGGGTGCCGGCCCCGACGTGCACGGCATTCACCGACAGCGCGCCGCGCAGTCCCGACACCGCGTTCTGCAGAATCTTGCGGGCGGTGGCGGGCGGCTCGGATCCGGCCCACAGGGCGTCCAGCAGCTTGCTGGTCGGTACGACTCGATTGGCGTGCAGCAGCAGGAAAGCAAGCGTCGCACGTTGTTTGGCGCCACCGATGGCGACCTGTTGGTCGCGGTGCACGACCTCCAGAGGACCGAGTATTCGAAATAGCATGGCGAACCCCCACACGTGGAATCTGCTCTCCCGCAACAGGATTCACCGGTAACGGCGTCCTGCCGGATGTCCCGACCAGCGGCCTCCGTTCCGCATGGCCAGGACCGGGTGAGCCAGTCAGCGTTTGCTGATCAATCAGCCTTTCCGTTAATACCGCTCAGTCTTGTTAGTACCGGTCGGTATCGTTTAGTGCTCTCTAGAACGATGTTACACAGTTACAAATCGTCGTCAACCCGAACGGCGAACACTGTGCCGAGGTCGGCAGACGAATCCGAAAATCGTTCTGGGGCAACAGTTTCTACACATTTCCAGCACTGATGAACTCCCCTCACGGGTGTGCTCGCAGCTTCGAGCGACGACGTCGGCGCACTGAGCAGATCGGCGTCCGGGCAGGACTGCATGGCGATCTCGGCACCCGGTGGGTGGTGCGATCGCCGCCGCACCCACCGGGAGTTTTTCGGTGTCGGCGCCCAGAGCAAGGACTGTTGCTCAGCGATAGCTTTCGGGCGCGGACCACAAGCCGGACGTAGGCCGGGTTCGTTGTAGTGGGCATCGGGCGTCACCGGGGCGCGATGAGCTCGCATTCGGCCACGATCTAGCTGGTGGCCTCGGCCTCACAACATACGATCACCCAGATAACTTCATGGCAGAAATTATCAGGCAAATCAATCACCAGTCAACGGTTTTCACAGCTCGAGGATGCCCCCGATATTGGTGTGTTCCTTTTGGTGCGACATTGCGATACCAGCAATTCGGACGAACTCGCCCGCATCCCGGAGCACCATGCCAGGTCTCGCCGAAACCATTGCTGAACTGCGGAATCGGAGCCATTTCACGGGATCATCCCGCGCCCCTCGATAATTCATCGCACACGATGCAATGTCACAAAAGTACTGTCGGACCAGAGATTACGAGCCAACACAACACTAGCTTGATCCCCCCATATGGGGGGGACTTTATGACGTCCAGACGAATTCAACAAGAAATCCGTGTAAGGAGCAAGGCTCCACCTCGCTCAGCGGGACATTCGCCGCCGTGTCGGGCCGGGTCGCGGTGTGTCGCGCGGGTTCGGCGCGGGACGCACCGCGGGCGACAGCGGGTGCGATCGTCACCGGACGGAGGCAGGCCGGCACCCTTCAGAAGCGGGGCCCGGCCGCGTGCCGTGCACGAACTACTTTCCGCCGTCGAGGATCCGGCGCAACTGACGAGACGAGGCCACCAGGCCGCCCGCGCGATCCCACAGGCTCGCCTCGTCCACACACCATCCATCACCGCTCGTGATGTTGCGCTGCACCGCCAGCACGAAGTCGTCGATGGGATTGCGCACCAGATCGCCGTGCAGGTGGATGGACAGCTCGGTGGACACGATCGCGAGGGGTTCGGACAGCGTGGGATAGAGCCCGGGCGGCATGGCGTCCATGGCCACGATGGCTACCAGCGAATCCGCCGCGACCTCGGGCCGCATGCGCAGCCACGCACCCATTTCCGCGGTCGACGACCCGGTCATCGGAAAGGCGCCGCAGGCCTGCCGCAGCTCGAACTGCTGCCCGAACGGAACCAGCTCCGGCGGAAAGTGGATCTCCGGGCAATCCTCGGGCGCGGGTACCGAGGGCGCGGTGATCCGCTGCTGCCCGGCCGCGCCCGTGCGGTGCGCGAACACGATGGTCGAGATGAAGATGGTGTCCTCGCCCTGGGTCCCGCGTACCGTGACGAACTCCGCGGTCCGGCCGGCGCGCTCCACCGTAGCGATCAGCGAAATCGGTGCGTCCCAAGGGTTTCGCAGGAATTGGGTATGCGTGGCCTGCGGCACCGCCGCCGCGTCGACGAGGTCCGCACCCGCCTGGGCGGCGAGCGCGTTGAGCAGTCCGCCGAGCGGGCCGGACCACGACCACCACGTGCGCGGCACGTGCACAACCCATTCGCCCGGGCTCTTCCGGATGGCACCGCTGGACTCCAGCAAAGCATGCTTTTCGAATGTCACAGTAATTTCCGTCCCCTAGCGCCTCGATATCGACGCGACCAGTAGATCCTATTATCCGGCTAAAATCCAGACCGCCTGCAAACACAATTCAGCCCGCTCGGCCCCGGCCTACCGGTCGGCCGATAGCCGCAGCAAACTACCTGATAATGGGCCCGATGAGCGTCTCATTAACCGACAGTTCGCGACGAATGTGTGCGGCGGTCTAGGTTCGGGACAGGCCCCCGGTAATGGCTATTCGAATCCGGTTTGTGCGGGTCAACTACCAATTAGGAGAAGAGCATGGATCTGCAGCTCGCAGGCAAGACCGCAGTGGTCACGGCCGCCGGCGGTGGCATCGGCGGCGCTATCACTCAGACACTGATCGCCGAGGGCGCAACCGTGCTCGGTGCCGACCTCGCCGTCACATCGAAGCTGAAGGAAACCGGCGCGATCACCGTCCAGGCCGATCTGACCACCGAGGAGGGCGTCGAGCAGCTGCGCCAAGCGGTCGTCGCCGAATTCGACGGCGTCGATCTGCTGGTCAACGTCGTCGGCGGGCTGGCAGGCCTGCAGCTGGGCAACTTCGCCGATATCGACGACGCGACTTGGCAGAAAGCCTTCCAGCTCAACCTGTTTGCCAATCTGAACGTCACCCGCGCGCTGCGGCCCAACCTGCGCGCGGCGATCGTCAACGTCTCGACCGCGGTCGCCCGCTTCCCCTCGACCGGCCCGTACTGGTACGCCGCCTCGAAGGCCGCACTGGCCGCGTGGAGCAAGAGCCTCGCCAATGAACTCGGCCCGCAAGGCATTCGGGTGAACGCGGTCTCCCCCGGCCTGATCCGCACGCCGCTGTGGGACGAGTACGGCCCGCGGCTCAGCGCGACCTTCCACATGGAGGCCAAGGACTTCATGCCCAACCTGCCGATGCTCGCGCAGGTTCCGCTCAACCGCTGGGCCGAGCCGGAAGAGGTGGCCGCTCTGGTCGCGTTCCTCGGTTCTCCCGTCGCGGGCTTCATCACCGGCGCGGACTACATCATCGACGGCGGCGCCGAAAAGGTCATGTGATCGCAGCGGCAGCTGCCGCTGACGCCACATCAGAAAGGGATGGCCATGTGTGGAATCGTCGGTTGGGTCGACTTCGACCGGGATCTGCGGACGCAAACCCATATCGCACAACGGATGACGGACACCATGGCCCTCCGGGGACCCGATGACGAGGGTCTCTGGGTGCGCGAACACGTCGCGCTCGGCCATCGGCGGCTGGCGGTGATCGATATCGCCGGTGGCAGGCAGCCGATGCGCACCCCGGAGACGACGCACGACGGCGAGCCCTTCCTCGTCATCAGCTACAGCGGTGAGGTCTACAACTTCGCCGAGCTGCGCGAGGAACTACGCGGACTCGGCCACTGGTTCGCCACCCGCAGCGACACCGAGGTGGTGCAGCGCGCCTATCTGCAGTGGGGCACGGACTTCACGCATCGGCTCAATGGCATGTTCGCCTTTGCCATTTGGGACAGCCGGGTGGACGAACTGATCCTGGTGCGCGACCGGCTGGGCATCAAACCGCTCTACTACTACCCGCTGCCGGACGGGGTGCTGTTCGGCTCGGAGCCGAAGGCCATCCTGGCCAACCCGGCCGCCCGCGCCGAGATGGACGCCGACGGCCTCCGGGACGCGCTCGCGGTGGCCCGGGTGCCGGGACGCACGCCGCTGCGCAACCTCTTCGAGCTGCGACCCGGCCATATCCTGCGGGTCCGGCGCGGGCAGCTGCGCGAAGAACGGTACTGGCAGCTGGAGACCCGGCCGCACACCGACGATCTGGATACCACCGTCGGTCACGTCCGCGAACTGCTCGAGGACATCGTGACCAAGCAGATGGTCTCGGATGTGCCGCTGTGCACCCTGCTCTCCGGTGGGCTGGACTCCAGCGTGCTCACCGCACTGGCCCAGCGCACGGCGAGCGCACACGGGGAAGGCCGGGTGCGCAGCTATTCGGTCGATTTCGTCGGCCATACCGAGAACTTCCAGCCGGAGCTGCTGCGCGAGGCGCCGGACACTCCGTTCGCGTTGGAGCTGGCGCGCCACGTCGGCACCGACCACCGGGAGATCCTGCTCGACACCGCGACACTGGTCGAGCCGACGGTCCGGGACGCGGTGCTGCGGGCCTGGGATCTGCCCTACGGCATCGGCGATCAGGATCCCTCGATCTACCAGTTGTTCCGCGGGGTCCGCGAGGCCTCGACGGTGGCACTGTCCGGTGAGGGCGCCGACGAGATCTTCGGCGGCTACCTGTGGTTCCCGGCGGAGCAGCCGACGTTCCCCTGGCACACACCGAGTCCGGTGCCCGCGGCGAAACTCGGCGCGGCTTTCCTCGACCGCGACCTCGCGGCGGCGATCGACCTGGACACCTATGTCAAGGATCAGTACGCCGACGCCGTCCGTCAGGTGGTTCACCTGCCCGACGCCGACGCACTGGAACGGCGCACCCGGATATCCAGCCATCTGCACCTGACCCGATTCCTGGCGATGATGCTGGACCGCAAGGACCGGATGAGCATGGCGACCGGGCTGGAGGTCCGGGTGCCGTTCTGCGATCACCGCCTGGTCGAGTATGTGTACAACGCGCCGTGGTCGCTCAAGACGTTCGACGGCCGGGAGAAGAGTCTGCTCCGCGCCGCCACGAAAGACCTTCTTCCCCATTCCATTTCGCAGCGGAAGAAGGCGCCCTACCCGACCACCCAGGACATCGGCTACGACGTCGCGATCAACCAGGAACTCGGCAAGATCATGGCCGAGCCCGCCTCACCGATCCTGCCGCTGCTCGATGCCGAAGTGGTACGGACACATCTGGACAAACCGATCACCGAGCCGTACTCGATGATCGCCCGCTCGGCCTACACCGAGCCACCGGTGCGGTTGAACGCATGGCTGGCCCTGCACCAGGTGAACCTGGTCGGGATCAACACCTGAGCGCAGCCCGCCTATCTGCCCGTCATCCGACGGTAGCAACAGATTTCGTTTCGCAGTAAGTATCCGGACCGGGGTTCGGAGAATAGGGAGAACGTAGCGGTGGACAACCGTATTTCGACAAACGTTGCACTCTTTCCCGGACAGGGTGGATTCGACGGGGTGGCGCTGGCCAATGCCGCCAAGCGCCACCCCGAGGTGAGTGCCGTGCTGGCCGAGGTCGACACAGTGCCCCTGGCCGAGGTGGGCCGCTCGCTCTCCTCGGCCGTGCTGCGGGCGGAGCCGCCGACGCTCGGCCTGCTACTGGCCGACGAGCCGTGGGTTTCCCAGCTCGCGATCTACGCGACCTCGGTCGCCGTGTATCGCGTGCTGCACGCGGCCGGCCTGCGGCCGAGCATCCATATGGGACACAGCCTCGGCGAGATCGCCGCGCTGGTCAGCGCGGGCGTGTACTCGGTCGCCGACGGGGCGCGGATCATCTGGCACCGGGTGCAGGCGGTCGGCGAACTGGATCTGCCCGACAGCTACATGGCCGCCGTCGGCGCGGACCCGCGCAAGACCCGGACGCTGGTGGAGCTGGCGGAGAACGCCGATCTCGCGGTCGCCGTGGAGAATCACGCGCGGCAGACCGTGGTGTCCGGCCCGCGGGACGCGATGGACGCCCTGCGCGGCCTCACCACCGCGATCGGAATCTCCTTCGTCCGGCTCGATTCGCCCGCCCCGTTCCACAGCCCGCTGCTGCGGACGGCGTGCCTCGGCTTGGCCGCGCGAATCCGCGACATCCCGGCGAATCCGCCACAGACAGAGGTGTATTCGCCGATCCTGAATAGGTCCTACACCGCCGACGACGACATCGCCGAGCTGTTGGCGAGCCATCTCGTCGCACCGGTGCGTTTCGGGGACGGCGTCCGCGCGCTGTACGCGCGGGGGGTGCGCGGCTTCGTCGAATGCGGCGCGCTCGGCACGCTGTGCAAGTTCACCGCGAAGACCCTCGAGACCGATCCGCACACCGCCGTGCCCGCGCTGCCCGCCGGCGCGACCGAAGTGGCGCTGCCGCGGCTGCGCGCTGCGGGCCTGCTCGGTGCGGGCGCCGCCCACTCGGACTTCGACACGTTCTGGGACCTGCACGGCACCGAGATCATCGCGCACGTCCGGCGCACGTTCGAGAACGGGCACACCGTCGGCCTGCCGGACCGCGATCCGGTCAGTGTGCCGGAACCTGTTGCACCACAGCCTTTTGCGGCTACCAACGGTGCGCACGCCACCAATGGCGCGCATGCTGGGAACGGCGTGGCCGCCACCGACGGCGCGCGCGCCGACAACGGCGAACCCGCACGGGACGAAGTGGCGGGCACGCTGCGCACCATGTACGCCGAGGCGCTGGAATACCCGATCGAGGTGTTCACCGACGAAGTCGAACTGGAGGCCGAGCTCGGCATCGACTCGGTCAAGCAGATCGAGCTGCTGAACCGGGTGTCCGAGGAGTACGGCCTGCAACCGAGGACCGACGGTTTCCGGCTGGCCGACTACGACACGATGGGCAAGGTCATCGGGTACACGATGACCAGACTATCGGAGCGGGAATCCGTCGATGTCTGAGCTACGCGGCAAACTGGCATTGGTCACCGGTGGGGCGCACGGCGTCGGCAAGGCCATCACCACCGCGCTGCTCGAGCGCGGCGCGGACGTGGTCGTCAACTACTTCCACTCGCATGCGGCGGCCAAGGAGACCGCGCGCGAACTCGGCTCGCTCGGCCGGATCGAGTTGATCCGCGGCTCGGTGGCGCGCCCGGATCAGGTCACCCGAATGTTCGCCGAGATCGACGAGCGGTTCGGCCGCCTGGACATCCTGGTGAACAATGCCGCCTCCGGCGCCCTAGTGCCGGACGACGAGGTCACCGACGAACAGCTCGATCTGGGCTGGAACACGAATGTCAAAGGCGCACTGCGATGTTCGCAGCACGCCGCGGAGTTGATGCGGCGGCAGGGCCGAGGCGCGATCGTCAACATCTCCGCGCTGGGTGGTTCGCAGTTCGTGATGGCGAACTACCTCGCGTGCGCCCCGGCCAAGGCGGCGATGGAGACGATGACCCGATACCTGGCCGCGCGTTATGCCGCGGCGGGCATCCGGGTCAACACCGCCTCGGCCGCGATGTTGGTCAGCGACGTAGCCGACGCCTTCCCGGAGGCCGAGGCGATGCAGCGGGCGATCGCCGCGGCGACCCCACTCGGAAGGCTCGGCACCCCAGCGGAATTCGCGGATCTGGTGGCATTCCTGGCGAGCGAGCAGGCGCGGTGGATCACCGGACAGACCGTACTCGCCGACGGCGGCCTTTCGCTCGGTGTGCCGCTGCTGTCAGCGTCGGCCGAACTCGCCTCGGAGACACCGGTTCCCGGGCAAGCCGCTGCGGCCATGGGTACCGAACCGGTGCCGAGCGCTGCGGTCGCCGGCGCACGGCCCGTGGCCGAGACCTCGGTCACCGAACCACACGTTTCCGCCGACGGCGTCGACGCACGGTCCGAGGCCACGACCTCGGTCACCGAACCGGAGATCCCCGTCGAAGACGACGAGATCGCGATCGTCGGCATCGGTATGGCCGTGGCCGGCGCGAACAGTCCAGAAGAGTTCTGGGAGTTGCGCAATACCGGCGCCGACCTGTTCGTCCCCGTGCCGGTGGACCGCTGGGAACGGGATTCGTTCCACTCCACCGACGACAGCGCGGAGGACAAGGCGTATCAGGACCGGTGCGTGTTCATCACCGAATTCTCGCCCACCGAGGGCGGATTCGATCCCGCCGATCCCGTCGGCAACCACGAATTCACTACATCCTGGTTGCGGCACAGCGTGATTCAGGCCATGCGCGGAGTCGGCACCCGGCCGGCCGATCGATTCCGCGCCGTCATCGGCTACACCCCCGACGGCAACCAGCACCTGGAAGAGGCGGGCGTGCTCGCGGCCGCCGTGGACCGGGCGGACACCATTCTCGCCGAACTGGCGCCCGCATCCCGGGATTTCCTGCGCGCGGAGATCGCCGGCACCCTCAGCGAACGGTATCGGCGCGGCGCCGACGCCAACGTGGCCCGCTTCCTGCCGCATCGGGTGGGCAGGCTGGCCATCGATGGTGTGCTGCCGGCGGCGACCACGGTGCAGATGGTGGACACCGCGTGCTCGTCCTCGCTCTATGCCGTGGATATCGGGGCCAAGGCCCTGCTCGACGGCGCGGTAGACCTCGCGGTCTGCGGCGGCGCCTTCGCGCTCGGCCCGCGCGGCACGGTGTTGTTCTCCAAACTGCGTGGCCTGTCCAAGAAGGGCGAGGTGCGCTCGCTGGACCGCGACGCGGACGGGGTCATCTTCGCCGACGGCGCGGCCGTGGTCGTGCTCAAGCGACTGAGCCGGGCCCGCGCGGACGGCGACGACGTGCTCGGCGTGCTGCGCAGCACCGGTACCTCCTCCGACGGCAAGGGCAAGGCGATCTACGCGCCGAACCCCAAGGGCCAAGCCCGGGCGATCGCGCGGGCCCGCGAGACCGATCCGCCGATCCCGGTGGACTGGATCATCGCGCACGCCACCGGCACTCCGGCCGGCGACATGGCCGAGCTGAAGACCCTGCACGAAAGCTATGGCGCCGAGGCGATTCCGGTCACCTCGAACAAGTCGCTGATCGGGCACACCGGCTGGGCGGCTGGCGTGGTGTCGCTGATCGAGGCCACCCTCGGCCTGCGTTACGGCGTCGTGCCGCCCCAATTCCGTTTCACCGCACCGCCGGTCGACTTCCCGGCCGACCGATCCCGGTTGACCATCCCGACCGAGGCGCGGGCGCTGCCCGCGCAGCAGGATCGCCCGCGCACGGTCGCGGTGACCGGCTTCGGTTTCGGTGGCACCAACGCCCATCTGCTGCTGTCCGAGCAGCATCCGGCCGCGGTCCCGACGACAACCGCGTCGAAGCGGCGCGACGGCCGGATCGCGATCGTCGGCTGGGCGGCCCACCTGCCCGGCTTGGCCGATCGGACTGCGATCGAGGCCTGGCTGCGCGGCACCGGCCCCGGCCCGGCCGACAGCTTCGGCGCGAAGTACCCGACGCCGACCTTCGACAAGGTGCGGCTGCCGCCGCCGACCGTGCGGACCGTGGACCGCTGCCAGCTGATGATCCTGGAGTGCGGTCACCAACTGCGCAGGCAGCTCGGCGACTCCTGGCAGGACCACGCGGACCGGACCGGTGTGTTCGTCGGCAATCTCGGCCCGACCCGGGCGGGCATGCTGTACGCCAATCGCTGCTACTTGGACGATATCTCGGGCGCGCTCTACCGGAACCCCCGGCTGGCCGAGTCCGAGCTGCTGCCGAAGCTGCTCGACGGCCTGTACGAACACGCGCAGCACCTGGTCCCACCGTCCAACGAGGATTCGTTCTCCGGGATCATGCCGAACATCATCTCGGCCAGGCTGGCGAACTACTTCGACCTGCACGGGCCGAACCTCACTTTGGACGCGGGCCTGGCCTCCACGCTGTCCGCTTTCGATGTGGCCTGCCAGTATCTGCGCGCGGGCGATATCGATGTCGCGCTCGCGGGCGGTATCAACGGCAACGATCTGGCCGAATTGCGGCCGCTGCTCGCCGAGCTGCTGCCGGACACGGCCCCCGCCGACGGCGCGTTCTTGTTCGCGCTGGCCACCGAGGAGGTCGCGGTGGCATCCGGGATGCCGATCCTCGCCATCGTGGACGAGATCGGTGTCGTGGACAAGACGGCGAAATCCGCTGCGGCCGTTGCCGAATGCGGCGTTCCCGCGCCGGCGACCGCACGCTACCTCGGGGCCGCGGGCGGGCTGGAGGTCCTTCGCCTGCTGCTGACCGGGAGCGGCACGGCGGATGTGGTGTGCCACGGCGAGCCGGATACCCCGGCGACCCGGATCGGCCTCACCATCCCCGCTACCGAGACCCCGCCGCTGCCCGAGCGATTCCGCTCGCCCGATGCCTATGGCCCCGGTGCCGCATGCAGGGTAAAACGTCATGTCCCCGAGCTGGTTCCGGTACCGGCCGAGGCGATCCGCCCGGCCCTGCCGTTCCTCCCCGCCGGAGTCGTCCTGCTCACCGACGATCCGGAACTCGTTGCCGCGCTCGGCCCACTCCCCGACGACGCGATCGTGCTGTGCGGCACGCCGGCCACCGCGGACGCGGTAGACGCCGCGCTCGCCGGTCGGACGCCGAAAGATGTTCGGGTACTGGTCGATCTGGCCGCGTCGGCACCCGTGGCGAACTGCCTGACCGAGGGCGCGCCCGCGGTGGAGGCGTTGCACGATCTGTTGTTCCTGGTGCTGCGCCGGGCCGAACACGCCTCGGTGTTCGCACTGCTGCTCGGCGGTCTGCACCGCGAGGTGCCGCACCCCTACAGCGGACTGTTCACCGGGCTGATGAAGGCCGCCCATCTGGAAGCACCGGACACGGAGCGGTTCGCCCTGGTCACCACGACGCAGGACGTGACAGCAGGGGCACTGCTCGTCGAGGCGGAGACCCGCCGAAACCGGGTATTGCCGGTGGTCTTCGACCGTTCGGGCACCCGCTGCGCCTACACCCTCGTCGAACGCCCGCTCGACCTCGCCGAGACCGGCCCGCGGTTGTCCGCGTCCTCCGTGGTCGTCGCGGTCGGCGGCGCCAGGGGCATCACCGCGGAGTTGGTCAAGGCGCTGGCCGCGGACTTCGGCCCGAAGCTGTATCTGCTGGGCAGCAACCCGCTCGACGACTATCCGGCGGACACGTTCATCGGGACCGACGCCGAGTTCGCCGCAGGCCGCAAGCAGTGGCTGCGCGACCAGTTGACGACCCGGCCGGGCACTCCGGTCGCGACGCTGAACCGCGAGTTCAACCGCATGCTCGACGCGCGGGCGGCCCGCGGCAACATCGACGCGATGGCGCGGCTCTGCGGCGCCGCTCGGGTCCGGTACTCGACCTGCGATGTCACCGACGAGGCCTCGGTGCGCCGGGCGATCGGCGAGATCCTGGCCACCGAGTCCGGCATCGATCTGCTGATCAACGCGGCGGGCAAGAACAGCTCGGCGTTGTTGCCCCGCAAGGACTTCGCGGCGTTCCGCGGCGTGCGGGACCTGAAGCTGCGCTCGCATCGCAACCTGAAGAAGGCCCTCGCGGACACTCCCGTCGGCCTGTGGTGCAGCTTCGGTTCGCTGCTCGGCTTCTTCGGCCAGCGTGGCGAGAGCGACTACGCGGCAGGCAACGATTTCCTCGCCACGGCAGGCGAATTCGCGGCACGGGTGCAGGGCCGAGACGAGGTGACCATCGGGTGGACGCTGTGGAGCGGCACCGGGATGGGCGCGGGCGATCTCATCAGCAAGTACTACGAGCGCGCCGACTCCTATTCGAATATGGCGGTGGCCGAGGGCATTCACCATTTCGTCCGCGAACTGCACGCGGCCGAACGGGTGCCGCACATCGTGCATCTCGGTGCCGCGGAGCGGCGCACGGTGACTTCCTTCTACCCCGGGTTCTTCACCGGCACCACCCGAACAGGCGATCACCACCTGCGCCACACCGTGTCGCGCACCGAGGACAGCGCGGTCTACGAGTGTCCGATGACCGAGCAGGCCGACGGCTACCTGTACGGCCACACGGTCCGCGGGCACGCAACGCTGCCAGGCCTTTTCGTCACCGAGATCGCTGCGGAGGCCGCCCTGTCGCTGCGCCCCGAACTCGTCGTGATCGGCTTCGAGGACCTGGTGTTCGAGCGCTTCGTCCAGGTACGCCCGGATCTCGACGTCCCGCCGAAACGCATTCACGCGAGCGTCGGCACCGCGACCGCCGACCTGGTCACCGTCGACGTGCACATCACCTCGGACATCGTCGCACCGACCGGGTCGGTCATCGCGAAGGACAAGCCGCACTTCACCTGTCGCGTGCTGCTCGCCCCTGTGGCGAACACCGCGCTGCGCTGGCAGGACTGGACCACCGATCCGGCCGAACGCGCCGTACCGGACCCCTATCACCTGCCCGGCTCGCCGGTGCGCCTGTCCGGACCGTTCGTCTGCACCACCGACACCCGCACCCATCCGCGCGGCGCGCGAGCGAGGTTCCGGCCGGAGCTGACCGACGCGGATCCGGTCTGGTCGACGTTCCTCATGCCGAGCCTGCTGCTCGACGGCATGGCCAGGATGGGCGCGCTGCACCCGACGAGAGCCGGGCTGCTGCCGGTGGCGGTGCCCACCTCGGTGCGCCGCATCGACCTGTACCAGCAGGCGAACGATATCGAACTGGCCCAAGCGGGCCCGCTCGAGCTATACGCGACCCCCGCCGAGTTCACGTTGGACGGTCCGGCCTCGAACCGGTTCGTGGCCGCCCGACCGGACGGCGGCGTGGTCGCGCAGATCAAGGACATCGGGGCGAAAGTACTCGGTTATGTCGACCCCGCCGACGGAACGTTCCACACTTCGGGAGAAACGCATGGTTGACCGGCAAGCCCCAGGGCCAGAGGGTGACCACCTGATGGGCGCGCTGAGCAAGTTCAAGAGCAATTCGCTCGGCCTGATCACCGATCTGCAAGGCAAGTACGGCGGCATCGTCCGGGTGAAGCTCGGGCCGTATCTCGTGCACCAGCTCACCGAGCCGAGCGCGATCAAGCATGTGCTGCAAGACAATCCGGACAACTACCGGCGCGGCCGCTTCTACCAGGGCTTCAACCTGTTCATGGGCCGGGGGATGCTGACCACCGACGGCGCGGAATGGCGCAAGCGCAAGCAGCTCAGCCAGCCGTTCTTTCAGCGCGCCAGGATCGAAGCGGCCGCGCCGATCATCACCGACTGCGTCGAGGACCTGTTGGCGCGCTGGTCCGGCCCCGCCGAGCGGGGTGAGGTCATCGATATCACCGACGACCTGATGTGGCTGTCCATGGGTGTGCTCAGCCGCGCGCTGTTCGGTATCGACCTGCGCGAACGCGCCGAGGAACTGGTGCCCGCGGTGCGCTTCTCGCTCAAGGCGATGATCATCACCGGCAAGGTGGAGCAGATGCTGCCGCAGTGGGTGCCCACCCGCTATCAACGCGACCTCAAGCGCTATCAGGCCGTGCTGAACAATGTCATCGACGACGTCATCACCGCGCAGCAGGGCACCGACGACGACAACCTGGTCAACGCGTTGCTCGCGGCGCGCGACCCCGATACCGGCGAACCGTGGGACCGCCGGGCGATCCGGGCCGAGCTGAAGACCCACTTCATGGCCGGGCACGAGACCACCGGCTGCGGCCTGGCGTGGACGCTGTACTCGATCGCCCAGCACGTCGATGTCCGGCGCAAGCTGACCGACGAACTGGACACCGTGCTCGACGGCCGCACGCCGACCGTCGAAGACCTGGCGAACCTGCCGTACCTGCGGCAGGTCGTGGACGAGTCGCTGCGGCTCAACCCGCCGATCTGGCTGTTCCCCAGGGAGGCCATCGCGGACGACGAGATCGGCGGCTACCACGTGCCCGCCGGCACGAGCGTGCTGATCCCGCCGTACGCGGCCCACCACAATCCGGAGGTCTGGGACTCGCCGGAGGCGTTCGACCCGGAGCGGTTCTGCCCGGCCGGTCCCGGCCCGAAACGGTACTCGTACCTGCCCTTCGGCGGTGGCGGACGCCGGTGCATCGGCAGTCATCTGGCCACCTTGGAGTTGCAACTGACCGTCGCGATGGTCGCGCAGCGCTACCGGCTGAGCCTGGCGTCGGGTGAGCACGTGCTGCCCACCGGGCTGGTGTCGCTGCGGCCGCAGCCCGGCGTGCGGATGCGTCTGGAACCGGTCGTCCGGGCGTGACGCACGAGCTCGGTGCCGGGGCGACGGTCCGGCGCTTCCGCTGGGTGAATGTGCCTGTCCCGGTGCTCGAGTCGCCGTCCCGTCTCGCCGGGCGCCGGGTCGCCGTCTGCAACGGCACCGACGCGGCGGCCGAGGCGGTCTCGGTCGCCCTCGCCCGGGGCGGCGCCGTGTCCTGGCGGCCGGGCGAGCCCGGTGCGCCGGACGCGATCGTCGACCTGACGCTGCCCGACCGTTTCGACCCCGGCGATCTGCACGCGGCGGACAAGGCCGTGACGCGCACGCTCGCGCTGCTGCGGCACTGCTACCCGGACTGGACCGAGGAGGTCGACGCCCGCAGGCTCGCCTACCTCGCGGTGACCTACCTGGACGGCGAGTCCGGCTACCGCGGCGACCCGATCCACCAGCCGCTCGGCGGACTCTGGGCCGGTCTGGCCAAGACCCTCCCCCGGGAGATCCCGAACGTCAACGCGCGCGTAATCGACGTGGCGCGACCTGATCTCGCGGAACTTCCCGACCTCGTCGCCGCCGAACTATATGCGCGCGGCCCCGCCGAGATCGGCTATCGCGACGGTGTACGGCGGTCGCTGGTGCCGCGGCCCGAGCCGGTCGGGGCGCCGACGGTCACCCTCACCGAGGACGATGTCGTGCTCGTCTGCGGTGGCGGCACCGGGATCGGCTTCGAACTGGCGCGTGCGCTCGCCCGTGAGCACGGCTGCCGTGTCGTGGTGACCGGGCGGGCGCAACCGCCGGACGGCACCGAGGACTGGCTCGGCCTGGACGAAGCCGGATTCGAGGCGTATCGGCAGGAGCACCTCCGCGCCGCGGCGGGCACCGGGCGGGTTCGCGAGGTCCGCGGGCGGCTCGGCAAACTGGCGAACCTGCGCGCGTTGCAGGCGAATCTGCGTTCGGTCGCCGAATCCGGTCTGCCACTGCGCTATTCGCGTTGCGACCATGCCGATCCCGCCGATCTCGACCGGCTGTTGGACGAGATCGGGCCGCAACTGGCGGGCGTGGTCTACCTGGCCGGGGTCGACCGGCCCGCGCGGCTGCCGAAGAAGTCCGACAGCGACTTCCTGGCAGGCATCTCGGTCAAGGTCACCGGCTTTCTGCGACTGGTCACCGCGTTACGCGAGCGAAAGCCGAGGTTCCTCTGCGCCTCCGGTTCGCTGACCGGACGGCTCGGCGGCATGGTCGGCGAGCTGGACTACGCGGCGGCCAACGAGGCGCTGGCGCGAATCAGCTTGTGGGCCAAGGCAACCAGTGAGCTGGATGTCGTCACGGTCTGCTGGCCGCTCTGGCGCGACCTGAGCGTATCGGCCAACATGGACGCCGCGCTGAAGTACATGCCCGCCATGGACCCGGCCGAGGGTTTGGCGCGCTGGAACGCGGAGCTGCTCGCCCCGCACGCAGGCGAGGCCGCCTTCCTCGGACCCATCGGCCCGGGGGTAAGCCTCGCGCAGGCCGGTCAATTCACGGTCGAGCCCGGGCTGCCCGGCTTCGACGAGGTGTATCCGAAGATCTTCCACCGCGGCGAACCGGTGCGGTGGCGGCCAGGGGCCGAGCTGGTCGCCGAGATCGGCTTCACCGCCGACACCACGCCGATCGCCGCGGACTTCCTCGTCCACGGCGATCCCGCGCTGCCGGTGTCGATCCTGTTGGAGAACGTGCTGCGCAGCTGTGCCTGGCTGGTGCCGGAGCAACCACGCGAGCTCACCGGGGTAACAGTGGACCCGGCAGGACTGCGTCTCGTCGGCGGCACGCTCGCGCTCGAGCGCCGCGCCGAGGTCGACGCTGACGGCCGATCGATCGCGGTCTCGGTGCACGCGGGTGCTACCGCGGTCGCCCGGCTCACAGTGCGCTACGACGATCCACGCGAACCACCGCCGCTCGCGATCCCGGCCTCGGCGGGCGAACCGATCCCCGCGCCGTCGGGCCCGTTGCGCTGGCGGGGCTCGATAGTCCGCCTGGCGCAGTGGCGACGGCATCCCGGCGGCACGCTCACCGCCTCGGTCCAGCACACCGAGCCTGCCGATCTGTGGGCGGCCGAGCCCGCTCCCGAACCGCCGCTGCCGATTTCGGCACTGGAGAACATCCTGCGGATGGCACCTCTCGACCCCGATGGTGTCCTCCGCATCGACCGGCTCGTGCTCGGTCGACAGCCGGGACGGGCGGATCTCGTCCTCGGCGACCCATCCGCAGGCGCCTGGTGCGCGATCGACCGCCGGAGCGGGCGCGTCGCGCTGAATCTGCGCCGCTCGAATCACCGACCGTAAATCGAGGAGACAGCCATGGCCGAGCTGACCATGCACGAGATCTACAACGAGGAGTACCTGGACGACCCGTACCCGCTGTTCCAGCGGATACGCGAGGTCGACCCGGTGTACTGGGACGAGCGGATGGGCGACAGCGGTGGCTGGATGGTCACCGGTTACGAGCCCGCGATGACCGCGTTGATGGACCCGAGACTGACTGCGAAGCGGCCGAGTTGGGATCCGAGCAGGCTGCCCGAGGACAGCGAGCCGGCGCACACCGACGCGATGACCTCGCTCAACAAGCAGGTCGTGGTGTCCGAGCTGCCCGGCCACACCCGGATTCGCAAGCTGTTCAACCGGCCGTTCATGCCGAAACCGGTCGAGCGGATGCGGGAAGAGATCATGAAGACCGCGGATCGGTTGCTCGACCGCGCGCTCGTCGGTGGCAGCGGCCAGCTGGACGCGATGGGGGACTTCGGATTCGCCATGCCCGCAACGAGTCTCGGCGGAGTGCTCGGAATTCCGAAGAAGCAGAACTACCTACCGTGGATGTTCAGCCTCGGCATGCTCATCGACGACGGACCGGTCGCGCAGAAGACCCAGCCGAAACTGCTGCGCGGGGTACACGACTACCTGGAGTTCTTCCGCGGCCAGATCGATGAGCGCCGCGACGGCGCGGGCTACGACGACATGATGCAGATCCTCGCCGACGCCTACACCACCCGCGAGTTCAGCGACGAACGGGAACTGCACGCGAATCTGGCGTTTCTGCTCACCGCGGGCCAGATCAGCACCGCGCACCAGATCGGCAACACGATCATGCATCTGCTGCGGGCACCCGAGCTGTACGAGCGGCTGCGCGCCGAACCCGAACTGGTGCCCGCGTTCTCGCCGGAACTGATGCGTTTCGATGCCTCGATCCAGCTGACCAAGCGCCGCGTCATCGAGCCGATGGAACTCGGCGGGCACGAATTGCCCGCCGGCGCCGAGATCTTCATCTGGATCGGTGCCGCGCACCGGGATCCGGACCGGTTCATCGATCCCGACCGGCTCGACCTCGACCGCGAGGACGTCACCCATCTCACCTTCGGCCGTGGTATCCACTACTGCCTCGGCGCTCAACTCGGCAAGCTCGTGCACGACATCGCGGTGCAGGCCTTCCTCGAGCGGGTCCCTTGCCCTCGACTCGCGGTCGAGGGCAAGGTCAAACGCTCGATCATGCCGACATTTCGCGGTCCTTATCAGCTGCCGGTGGCGTTCGGTTAGCGCGGGTGATGGACAGCCCGCCGGTGGTCTTGAGTTTGCGCAAGGTCGGGCTGTCCTTTCGGCCGATTCGCCGCCGCTGAATCGGCGTGCGCGGATCCGGCAGTAGCCGCTGTACCAAGAAATAGGATCGCAGCCCTATTTTGACCGCGAGTTCGCCGAGTGGGTGCGGTTCGTCCAATTGCATCACGCGCCGGACATTCACCGGAACAACGCTCAGCATGATGGTCCGGCCGATCGGCTGCCAGCGTCCCGGAAACCAGCGGTCGCAGAATTGCTGAATGAACGCCTCGCTCACCAGGTGACCATTATCCGTACGCTCCCAGTCGCGGGCATCGTAGTCATCCGCGAAATCGGCGAGCGATTCGAAATCCGCCGGAAAGTCCACCACCGGAACGTCGCCCTCGGACGTCAGTTGCGCACAGATATCACGGGCCCAGAGGTGAAAGGCGATC
Source organism: Nocardia ninae NBRC 108245 (assembly GCF_007990755.1). Lineage (GTDB taxonomy): Bacteria > Actinomycetota > Actinomycetes > Mycobacteriales > Mycobacteriaceae > Nocardia > Nocardia ninae. Next base: position 67,336 of record NZ_BJXA01000019.1, read on the forward strand.
CGCAGCCGCTCGTCGAAACCGGGCAGACCGATGTACCGCTGCAACCGGTGCGGCACGACCGCGAGCAGGCACATCCCCTGCACGTAGTCGTCGTTGTGCGCGAAAGCGCCTGGTAGACGCCTCGCGACTCCGGCATGGATCCGATTCAACCGGCGCACGGACTCGCGCACCTCTTCGCTGTCCGGCGAATAGAGGTACCAGGTCCAGAAGAAATACATACTGTCCTCGAACCGTCGCTGTGGCCGATCGATCGATTTCCGCCCGAATGCCAGCGCGTCCCCGCCGTGCGGCGGCATCGTCACGTCCATGAAGTTCAACGCATAACCGATGTTCAAGAACATTTCACCGAGTCGATACTCCCCGAAAAGCCGGACAATTTCATGGTACTCAGTGTGCGGATCCAGCTTCGCCATCTCCTTGTCCAACCATTTATACCCACGCATCACAACACCCTCAGATAGACAACCAAGACAGAAACAGCCTAATGGCAGCACCGGTTGAAAAGCGACGAACTCTTACGCCAAAAACTATGGGCTGGACAAACATCGAAATATGCGATTCCGCGTCGTACCGTCACCTACGCCGACAACAACTCGCCCGTCGATTCCGTGCATCGCCGGACTGCCAGAACTCAGGGTTGCCATAGACCTATCGGTCTACTACGGTCCGTATGGACCGATCGGTTCACCGGCGAAGGAGTTTGCTCCATGTCCGACCGCACCACGGGCCAGCCCTGGCGACGCCCCACCCTCATCGCGACGCTCATCGCCGCGTTCATCACGCAGAATTTGATCGCGGTGCCCTATGTGCAGCGCAATGGGCCGAAGTCGGTGCTCGATTTCTTCGTCGGCGACATCTACAAGACGGTGCCGGGCCGGTTCGCGATGGTGGACCTCGGCTTCGTCGTGCTCGGCTTCCACGCGTGGGCGTTCGCGGAAGCGCGGCGCCTCGGCATCCTGCGCTGGTGGGCCGCCTCGTTCGTGCTGACGTTCTCGGTCGGCATCGCCACCGCGATCCCGTTCTTCCTGCTGGTCCGCGACTTCACGGTCGATAAAGCAGCAGAGCGCGAAGGCGCGGTCCTACCCGCCGCGGCCTAGTCGGCGAGCCCGTATACCGCGAGTATGCCTTTGTGGTCGCTGCACCACCGCGGTGGCGACGCGGCGAAGTTGTCCTGAGTGGTTTCCTGCTGCCGGGTACCGCGCACGATGGATCCGCGGGGGCCGACGAGGCCGACGGAAGTCAGTGTCAGCGCGGCCCCGTTGGCGAAGACGAAGTCGACGCGGTCGCGCTCGTCGGCCTCCGGCGCCCAGGCGAGTTCGACGACGTCCACCTCCGCGTTGTCCGACGGCCAGGTGAGTCCGGGGTGGGTGTCCGGATCGGGGTACATCGATCGGTAGGCATCGATGAAACCAGCTTGGTGCAGACGCCGAGTGGACTCCCACGGCAGTACTACACCGTTGTGGTCGAACATGTGCGCGGTGGCAGGCGTCCAATCCAGCACCGACGGCTCGTTCAGGTCGCCACCCATGATGACCGAAGCCCCTTGGCCGATCTCGGTTTTCGCGTCCGCGAGAAACGCGCTGATGACGTCGGGGCGGCCGGAGGCAGCGTTCACGCGATGGATCACGGCCGGATCCGTCACCGGGCCGCCCGGCATCTTGTCGAAGTTGTACTCGGCGAACTCGTCCGGCGCCGGAACCCCGGGACCGTAGCCGCGGGGCAGGTTGGCGGCATACCAGCGAAACTCCAGATGCGACGAGTAGGCGGTCAGCCGTTTCCCGTCGATGTTCAACCGCGCCTTGACCATCCATTGCAGGTCGGCGCTGTCCTCGATAGGAAACACCGTCAGAATGCCCGTGTCATGCGAGCTGACGGCATTGAACTCGTACCCGCGCCCCGCCAGTTCGGCCGCGACATCCGTCGTGGCGTCGGTCGCCTCCGACAGCAGCGCGATCGAAGCCCGGGTCTCGATGATGAGATCGGCGATCAGCTGAGTGCCGTGCGCGACCTTGCTACCGCTGTGCCACGTATTGAAGGCAAGCACCCGAATCTCGCGTCCCGCGCCGGCCCCCGCCGCACGCTCGTCATCGTTTCGCGTCATCAACCCATCATGGCCTGCATCGGCACACTGGCGACCACCGACATCGTCACAAGAACGGCCCCGATCCCGCCGCCACCATCCGCCCCCAGATCTGCGGGTCCCAGCCGTTGGCGGTGATGAGGATGTCGGCGTAGGCATGAGGTAGTCATCGTCGTTGTCGGCGGCTACCTGCTGTATTGCGCCGGACCCGTCTTCGGAGTCACGAAACGTGTCGAGGACAGGACCCCCAGTTCCCGGTGAGCCGCCGGCACCTCGTGACGAAGTCGAACTGCACTACTTCTCCGCTGCGGTATTCGCCGTAGCGCTTACGGTCCTGCCGGGTGCGCTGTTCCTGTCGCAGGGTTGATCACCGGTCACGTGGCTCGTACTGGTGTCATGCAAACCGTCGGCTGCTTGCAGTTCAGCCGAGCGCATATTCGCGGGCCGCATGCAGCGTAGGGCGGACGACGCGGGTGATGTACGGCGTGGAATCGCTACGGCCCCAATTCAGATCACCCGTGCGTGCTGCGGGATGGGTGAACTTTGCCCACAGCATCGTGGCATTGCCGATCTGGACCAGGTCCAGGTGCTCGGTGATAGGTGTGTAGGCGTCCATCCGCGGCGCCAGCAGCCTGGCCAGCGGGGTGGACTGGACGATGCACAGCTGCGGCTGCAGGATCTGCATCGTCGCGGCAAGGTGTTCAAAGCAGTTGTGTGCCATCGCTTTCGTGCCAAGCGAGGCCACGCTGTGCGCCTGCTTCACCGTGCAAAGCCGAACGTTGACCAGTGCGTACGCCCACATCACATGCACCGGCGTCGGCGAGTTCTGTAGCTGCAGACACTCACCGGCCGGATCGCGACCGGTGTCACGTGCGAACGCCAGGCGCAGCGCTGTCGTCGTGCCACGCATGTGCGCATGTCGCGCTGTGAACGGCTTGTCGATCGCCTCGCGTTGCTGCTCACGCCGCCGGGTCAGTCCAATGTGCGGATCAGCGCGCCCCACATCCATGCCAAGACACATAACACGCCAAGGCTTCTCGCCGACGTGAATGTCGTAGTGCGGACCGATGTGTGAGAGCTGACCTTCGTAGAACTCGATCGAAGCGGGATCGGTGCTCTTGTTCTGATCCCGCACCGCCGAACGTCGACAGCTGGCCGCGTTGACACACGTGAACACCTCACCATCGAGCACGTTGTCCGACATATAGTCCTTCAAGGCAGCAACACGATTCGCCGTCGCAGGTGGATCCGAGCGGAACATCCGCCCATCGTCGCACTCGTAACTGGTCCACACAGTGGCTACGGCAGACAATCGGCTGGAGTCCTACGGTGTCGCACTCTCTGGATCCCTGAGCTCAGTGGCCAGTACGACCCGCACAATCCGTCGCACAGCATGCCTGGAGGGATGATCGACGGTCCTACCCCTACCCCGGCCCCGTTCTGGCTGCAGGTCGAACGGGGCCGAATCTTGTCGCGTCATGAGCAGTCGTAGCGGTAGGTGTACGGATAGTAGGGGCATGTGCGGCAGTCGAAGATGTAGATGCCGCCGCCGTCGCCGAGGGTGAGTCCGTGTGGGCTGATGAGGTGTGCGAGGTCGCGGTGAATCACGGTCGGGTCCGTGGCGGGTTGGTCTTCGCGAGGTAGCCAGATGCGCCAGTCGTCGCCGTTGAATTCCATGCTGTTGATGGTGAGCAGGTGGTTCATAGGTTCTTTACAGGTAGGGCAGTCGGGCCAGTCCGGTGATTGGGTCCAGGTCGGGTAGCCGCTAACCTTCACGCCGGGCGATACCGCCAGATCTGAGTCGAACAACCAGCCTGTCGCCTGCTCGAGCTGATCGAAACGATCCTCGAGTACGACGTAGAGTTCTCGGGGCAGGTCGGCGCCGGGGTAGTCGATGACCCGTTCGGGGTGCAGGATGCAGGGGGTTGGCAGGTATTCGGGCTGCGCGCCGTGTGGGTGGGGCGGTCGGTATTGGTGCTGATCGCATCGGGAGCTGTCGCGCCAGTGCAGTTGCGGTCGCGGCGCATAGCGGGGTAGGTGATCGTGCGGACACCAAAGCACCTGCAGAACATCGGTTTCCGTGGGGAACGGTAGGTCGGGGATGTCGTCGGCGTACAACTGCAGCACGGGTATAAGCGGTTCGCCATTCGGTGTAGCCTGCCTCGGGAAAAGAATTTTTCGGTTGAGCGGGTCCGCGTGCATGTCGAAGCATCGTGGCCACGGTTCTCCTTGTGGCCACAGCAGCGGTCCGCCCAGCGAACTGTTCCGCATCTCTGCTCGTCCCGGCCGGGGATGCAGGCGCACCGCTTCCCGTCGGTACTCGGCAAGCTCGGGAAACAGGGTTTCCACGTCGACTGGCCTCGGTGGAGTCGTTCGCGGCATGGACGAAGCCTAGGGATCTACCATCGTCATCGTCCAGCGACGGTGTCCACTGGGCTGTCCTCGGTTGTTGTCCGCTCGGTTGCGAGAATCAGGACACTGATTGTAGATGGCGGTTGGCCTTTCGAACTCCGATGGGGTGAGCCAGCCGAGGCTGGAGTGTCGTCGTTAGCGGTTGTGGAAGATCCCGATGTAGTCGAAGATCGCGTTGACCAACTCGGTGCGGGTCTTCCACTTCTTACGATCGAGAAGCTCGATTTGCATTCTGCTCCAATAAGACTCGATCATCGCGTTGTCGTAGCCGTCCCCGATGGTGCCCATCGAGCCGACCAAGCCGGCTTCGGTGATGCGACGGCTGAACGCCCAGGAGGTGAATTGGGAGCCATGGTCGCTATGGAGCACCGTCGCATCGGGTGAGCGAGAGGCAATGGCCATATCGAGTGCGCTGAGCACCAGCGATGCCGTCTGGCGGGAGTCGATGGCCCAGCCGACGATGCGGCGAGAGTAGACGTCGATTACCGCGCAGCAGTAGACCTTTCGTCGATGATCAAGGCTACGGCTCGCTCACGGAATTGCGGTGGGTACATCATCGGCACGGGCGGAGATCCTTCCACGGGTAGGAATCTCACAACCCAGCGGACAGGACATCAGGACAGCCCAGTCGAGCTGCACGTCGCAGTACCCCGAAGCCGGTGAGCTATGTTTTAGGCCGAGGCAGTTGCACCCAGTGACGCGCGTTCATGGCTGTTAGCGTCGAAGTATGGAAACTTCGGCACCTCCGGACGACTCTGGCCGTGCCGCGGCGTACGATCCGATCGCGGAAGCTTACGCTGCGGAGAACGCGACCAGTCTGCTCAACGAGTACTACAACAGGCCTGCGATCCGTGATCTGCTCGGTGACGTCTCCGGTAAGCACGTGCTCGACGCGGGGTGTGGCTCCGGTCCAACGCTTGTCGACTTGATCGAGGGCGGAGCGACGGCCGTCGGAATCGACGGTAGCAAGGCTCTGATCGACATCGCGCGCGACCGCGTCGGAAGCGCCGCAGAGCTATACGTCGCAGATCTAGCTGACCCGTTGCCATTCGACGACTCCACCTTCGACGACGTCGTGTGCTCTCTGACCCTCCACTACCTCGAGGACTGGCATTCTCCGCTAACGGAGATCCGACGGGTGCTAAAGCCCGGAGGCCGCCTGATCCTGTCTGTGGAGCATCCGCTTGTCATGTGGTTCACCGCCCTCCAGGCAGGCACCACGACGAACTACTTCGCCACGCGGCCCCGGCACGTGACGGACATGGCAGGCCAGGACGCCGACCTAACGTTTTGGGACCGGTCACTGTCGACGATGTTCAAGACATTCTTCGACACCGGATTTCGAGTGACCCACCTCGATGAACCTGGCCCCGCACCGGAGGCGCTGGAGCGGTTCCCAGAATTCTTCGAAGATAAGGATGACCCCCGCTTTCTGGCCTTCCTGTTCCTGGCCCTGGTCCCGGCAGCTTGATCTGTGCCCAGATCCGATCAGTCCTGTCGGTTAACTCCAGCCAGTTCCAGCGGCTGTTCAGGTTGCCAAGGCTGTCGATCCGCCAGGTTTATGACCCGGCGAAGGCTTTCGGAGGCCGGGCGTGACCGGAAGCATGCCTCGTGCAATGAATGCCTCGTGGATCATCTGTGCCATACGGTGCCGGTGGGGACGGGCGTCGGCGACGTCATTGCTGTGCTGGTATCGGCGTGCGCTAGCCACACTGCGAGAGCGCTACTGGACAGTGACCCTCACGGGGGGCAGCGGGGAACACCAAACCGGCCGTTCGGTTCGAGCGCGCAGCGGCGGGTAACCGCACGCATAAGACGACGTGCGCTCCACTTTCCGGGAACTAGGAGGTCGGTATGACCACGAACGACAACGGAGGCATAGAACACGCATTGGTGCCCGCTCTCACCAAGATGGCGATGCCGGTCGTGGACGCACGAAGACTGCTGGGTGCGATTTCCCCCTTTCGGGACGTCGAGGGCAATTCCCCTGGGCCGGGGACCACGATCGTCGACCTCCCCGACGACACGGCGTGGGAGGCGCCGCCGGGTCATCCGCCCGGGACCTTCGAAACAGTGCCGATCCTCGGTTCCTTCCTCAAGCCCGGCTTCTACGTTTGCTATGCCCGCTGGTTTCCCGGCTGGATGAGCACACCGCACTCGTACCTGACCGACCGGCAAGCGATCGTGGTGTCGGGAACCTGGTCCGTCGGCGCGGGCACCCGCATCGATCTCGCGTCCACCATACCGATGACCCAGGGACAGTACGCAATTCGGAAGGCAGGCACCTCACACTACGACGGGACTCTGCCGGATGCGACCGAACCGGCGGTGTTCATACTGTTCGGCTACGGACCCGCGATACCGATCCTCGTCGACCCGACCCGACCTCCATATGTCCAGCTCTGAAGATGTCGCATGCGTGGGGGTCCGCGCCCAGGATGCCGGTGGCTCGGTCACGATCGACGACGCCGACCATGCGGGCGCCATCTGCAGTCTCGAGGGAGTTGTCGATGGGATCGTCGATGCCCATATGCATGAGTGGGATCCGTTCCAGACCCCGAGGGAGGCCAGCGGTCTGGCGAAGATGTATCGACTGGCACCCGGCTTTGTCGAAAAGCACTTCCGGAGGCTGGCGGGGCAGCCGAACCAGGAACTTCTTCTCACCCCGAAAAATGCGGCGCTGCCGTACCTCCCCGACCAGTACACCGCGGATGCCGAGGGGGTGGCCGAGGCGGTGGGGGCGCCGATCCGCTCGGTCGTGCACTGCGAGGCGGGGTGGGCGGCCAAGGGGGCGCTGGCGGCGGCCGACGAGACGCGGTGGCTGATGTCCCTACCCTTCGGCAAGGACGGCCGTCCGAGCCTGGCCGCGATCATAGCCCGAGCGGACCCGAGGGATCCGGAGTGCAGAACTCTGCTCGATACTCACCTGGAGGTGAGTACGAAGGTCAAATGCATACGCCAGCTTGCCGCCTGGCACCCGGACCCGAAGGTCAAGAGCCTGTGCGATATGCCCGGACTACTGGCCAGCCGGGATTTCCTGGCAGGGTTCCCCGCCGTGGCGGAACGGGGCCTGTCCTTCGAGGCCACCGTCAATTCGAACCAACTCGCGGACGTCCCGATCCTGGCGCGTGAATTCCCGCAGACGACGATCGTGGTGAGCCACCTCGCCACCCCGATCGGACTCTTCGGGCCCATGGGGTCGCGGACCGGATGGACGATGGCCCAGCGCGCTGGCATCGCCGGCGAATGGCGGGACGGGATCTCGGCCGTGGCCGAATATCCGAACGTGGTCGCCAAGAGCTCGGGCTTCGCATTTCCCCAACTCGGGTACGGCCACGAACCGGAGGGCAATATCGGTCGCTACGAGGTACTCCGCGACCTCTGGCGTCCCCTGATGGACCATGTGATCGACGCCTTCGGAGTCGACCGTCTGATGTTCGGCTCGAACTTCCCCATGGACAGACCGAATACGACAGTGCCCACCGTAGCGGGCATGCTGGTCGACCTTCTCGGCCCCCGCGGCGACGATGCCCTCCGCAAAGTCTTCCGCGACAACGCCCAACGAATATACGAACTCGACAACTGAACAACAGGCGTGAGACACCAATCGACGGATCGTGCATTACGGCGTGTCAGAGCGGATTCCGGCGACACTTCGATAGCTTGCTCACAATCGCGGGTCGCCCGGTGTTGCCCGCCGATCGTGAGGGTCGTCCGATGATGGTTCCGGACACCTCGCCGAGCTGACTCACGCGGACTAGGGTCGGCAATGCTGATTCGGTGGTGATCGCGCTGCCTCCCAAAGGCACGACCCGCCCTGCTTCATCGAGGTGTAGCCCTGGGGCGAGATGGGCCGCACAGCATCGCTGTATTGCTGCTCGACCATTTCGAACACCTGCTCGAGCAGGAATGGATCATCGGGCACCATCAGCAACGTGTCGTTATCGGGGTCTGATCACGCCGGGCGCAGACCATCGAGCACCGTGCTCAGGCCGCGCCGGAAGCGTTCCCGCACATCGGTGTTCGCATAACGGGCGAGGAAAGCGGCCGCGAGCGGGGCGCCGTCGCCCTCGGCGGCCCGCAGGTTCGAAACTTCCACGGCGGGGGCCTGGATAGCGGAACCTCCTCGCGCCCAAGCGGATTCGGCGAGCGCGGCGCCGAGCACGTAATAGTAGAAGCCGGTCGTCGCCGCCTCCAGGCGCTCGTCATAGAATCCGGCCGAGTCGAGAACCTCGAGTATCGTGCCGAACTGCGTAACGGCCGCCGGGCCCATCGGGGGCGCGGTACCCACCAGCGCCGCCGCCCAGTGGTGCCGCAGCAAGGCCTCGAACGTCCGAATTCCGATGCCCTCCAGGGTTGTTCGCCATCCCGCGGCAGGGTCGACTGCCTTCAATGTCTCCGCGAAGACCGCGTCCAACGCGTACTCGAGCAGGTCGTCCTTGTTTGCGACATAGCCGTACAGCGTCATGGGCGGTACTCCGAGCCGATCGGCCAGCTTGCGCATGGTCAGCCCCGACACCGAGTCCTCGTCGAGCAGCGTCAGCGCGGCGGACACTATCCGGTCGCGGTCCAACGCCGGTCTGCCACGGGACGACTTCTCCGGGCGCAGCCACACCGACTTCCTTTCAGGCATTGACCGATCATACGTAGGTCGTACAATGAACGATATACGTACAACGTACGAGATCCGTTACGCGTACGGTTGGGACTCTTCCGAGAACAGAGGTCAGGATGTCGAAAAATCACCTGCGCAGGGTGGACACCGTAATCGTCGGCGGAGGCGTGTCCGGTCTGGCCGCCGCACGGCGGCTCGTCGACCACGGTCGCTCCGTCGTTGTCCTCGAAGCCCTTCCGCGTGTCGGCGGTCGAACACTGACCAAGCGGGAAGGCGAGACCGTGCTGGACGAAGGCGCGACACTGATTTACCGGGCGCACGACAACGCGTTCCGGCTCGCGCGTGCACACGGCGTTGAGCTGTTCGAGAGCAACGCCGAGGGGCGCTTTCTGCTCCACACCGCCCGTACCACCCGCGGTTTCCGTTACGGCAACTCCCGCGCGATGACGTTGTTCGGCGCACCGGCCCTGCGGCCACTGCTCCGACCGATCCTTCGTCTCACCTCGCGGTGGACAGCGCTGCCTGCCGAAACCATGCTGCAGGTACTGGGAGCCGTGTCGGCCTTGGACAAACTGGCCGCGACCATTCCCGCTTCGGCGCCATGGACCGCCCCCGACGCCAACCTTCTCGACAGCCGCACCTTCGGTTCGTGGCTGGACGAACAGCTACCCGACCCCGGGGCCCGCCAGCTGTTCGAGGCCAATTTCGCCGGGTATCTGCCAGAGACCACCTCGCTGCTCTTTGCCCTGCATTTCCTGGGCACCTGGGGAAGTATCGGCAGCCTGCTGGCCGGGCCCGCACAGGTATACCGATTCCGTGGTGGCGCACAGGAACTGGCGCTAGCGCTGTCGCGGTCGTTGAGTGACCGTGTCGTCGTCGCCAGTCCCGTTCACTCCATCACCCGCCACTCGGCCGGAGTCGTCGTGCATTGTGCGGAAACCGAATTCGAGGCGGATCGGGTCATCGTCGCGATCAGCCCGGCCGGCGTGCAACACCTGCGTTTCGATCCAGAGCTGCCGCAAGACCGCGTCACGCTGCAACACGCATGGCAGCCGGTACACGGCCGCAAGGTCAACATCGTTTACGACGAGCCGTTCTGGCGACAGGCCGGACTTTCGGGCTCGGCCCTGACCGATCTCGACGCGGTCCCTGGACTGCTCGACGCCTCTCCCGCGGACGGAAACGCCGGCGTCCTGTCGGGCTATCTCCCCGGTGACCGGGGCTCCGCCGACCCTGGGGAGCGGCGGCGCACAGTGCTCTCGGTGTCCACCACACTGTTCGGGCCACGCGCAGCCGAACCGCTGCACTATCACGAGAAGAACTGGGAGGACGAGCCTTTCGCCTATGGCTGTGAAGGAGGCCTCGCAGTCGGCGCCCTCACCTCCGCCCGCCGGTTACCGAAAACCCCTGTTGGCCGGGTGCACTTCGCCGGAGTCGAGACCGCCGATGCCTGGATGGGTTTCTTGGGCGGCGCCATCCAGGCCGGCGAACGTGCCGCCGACGAAGTCCTCGCCGCCGGATGAACGGAGCGCGCGGGGCCTAGTCGGTGCTGCCGCCGCTGTCCGGCGGCGGCGAGGTCGCATGCCATTGCGCTGCGGAACGCAGGATGTCGGTGCTGATTTGTTCGAGGAACCGGCCCGCCGCGGCGAGCCTGGCCCCGGCCGCGCTGGCGCCTGCTGTTCTCGTCATGACCGCGCAGAAGCATGCCCTGCTCCTCCATCAAGGTGACCGCGTGCGAGACGGTGGTCGCGCCGACCTGAAGCTGCTGGGCCAGTTCGGCTGCGGGGTGCGGCTGCCGGTCTCGGAGGTCTGGTTCTCGCCATTCCCGTGCGAACTGTCCGCCGCACAGCTGTTGCCGTACTTCGCCGACTGCGCGGACCGTGCCGACGCGGTGGGGGCCGAGGTATTCGTCGCCGACTGCGAACTGAGTCTGTTCGGTGCCGGCTTCCTGCCCGGCGCGGATACCTTGGCCAGGATCGAGACGTTCAACAGTGGCGACCTAGCAGCGCTGGCAAGCATGGCCGATGCCAACGCTCGGATCAACGCCACCCTCGCCGACGTCACGACCATCGTGCGAAAACGCTTCCGCGGCAGGCTCACCTACGCCGCCGGAACCTGGGAAGACATCAACTGGGGCCCTTCGACATCATCGGTACCGATGCCTCCGGCGATCCCGGTCACCCCCTACCGTCAAGGCCTGGCAGTCCTGCACGCACAGGGTAAACCGATCGCGGTGACCGAGGGGCTGCTGCACTTACCGAGGTGCCGCCGAACACGGCGGAATGGGCTGGGACATCATCGATTACGACGCCGACCCACCACACGTCAACGGCGACTACATCCGCGACGAAGACGAACCGGTCCGCTACATGCGCGAACTCTTAGACTTCTTCGAGGCGGAGTCGGTCGACACCGCGTTCTGGCACACCTTCGCCAGCATCAACCTCCCCACCACCGTGACCCACACTTCGACACCGACCTGGCCTCCTTCGGCGTCTGCAAGGTCATGCCCGACCACACCCTCGCTCCCAAGCGCTTGCCGATATTTGTGATCGACGCACACCACTGGGTCGACACGCTGATGCGCCGTCTGGTCAGTGATGGTGCGATCAGCCGACAGCTGACCCCGCCTAGCCGCTCGCTGTGCCGGCGGCAGCCGGGACTGCGGTGACGCGGCGATGGCGCGTCCATTTGCCGACGCCGACGGCCAGCGGCACCAGGACGGTGAGAAACCCGGACACGGGCTCGAAGATGAGTCCGAATGCGGTGAGCACAGCAATCGCGCCGAGGATCGGCGCAGGCACGTAGCCGCGGATTCGCTCCACATCGGTCACAGCGAGCCCGAAGCAGACGGCGGCGACTCCGAACGCGGTGAACCAGAACGCGAGCTCGGACTGCTCGACACCGTCCACCCAGATGGCTACGCCGAGCGCGGTATGGGCCGTTCCGATGAAGACGAGCAGGGCGCCCACGACCGGAAACCTAGTTTTTGAATCCATATTCCGAAACCTTGCCCTAAGCTTTGCCGCGTGGCAAGACCCCGGCGTTTCACCGATGACCAGGTCCTCGACGCGGCGCGCGATGTGCTCGCCGATCCGGCGACGACCCGGCCGAGCATCGCCGCGATCAGCGCCGCCTCCGGCATCCACGCCGGGTCGATCTACGTGCGCTTCGCCTCCCGCGAAGAGTTGCTCGCCCGCCTGTGGCTGCGCTCGATCCGGCGGTTCCATATCGGGTTCATCGCCGCGCTCTCCGGGCCGGATCCCCTGCTCGCCGCTGCGGCGTACCTGCCGCGGTACTGCCGTGAGCACCCCACCGAAGCCCGCGCGATGAAGATGTTCCGACGCGACGACTTGCTCGAGGTGGGCCCCGAGGAATTGCGCGCCGAGATCGCCGCGGTCAACGAGCACATGAACGAGACCCTGCGCGCCGCCGTCGTCAGGGAGTTCGGCGACGCCGATGGGCACCGCATGGCGATCGCGGTGGCCGCCGTCAAGGCGATTCCCTACGGGCTCGTCCGCGAGTACATTGCGGCGGCGGAGCCCATTCCGGATTGGGTCGACGAAGTCACCGCCACCGCGACGGCCGCCGTTGTCCACAAGTTACGCCCGACGCGCGTTCGAAGTTAGATCCGCCAGGACCGAATGCAGTTGCCGATCCGGTACCGACCAAGGCGTAACCGCTCGACGAACTGCGCGAGTGGCCGAACGCGCGAAGCCGCCAGCGGCCGGCCGCTACCCGTTGATGCCCCACCGCAGCCGACGGTCCGGGTCTGTGGTCTGACGGAGGAACTGCAATCGGGGGAAGTTGTGTGCGATACTCACCAACCCCCGATACACCGGCTACGAGTCTGGAACAAGCAGCGCAAACACGAATCCCTCATCGATGTCAACGATGTCGCCCTGGGTCATCAAACCCGGCTCAGATGGAACCCCACCGACGACTGGGTCCCCTCCGACCAACCAGCACACGAAGCACTCGTCAGCAAAAGAGACCTTCCAGCAAACTCAACTGCTGCTCGCATCCCGCGGCCCACAATCCAAAGGTCGGGGCGCGGGTCGGCAGCAGCACCCCTACGCCTCCAAAGAGCTATTAGTCCACGAGACCTGTGGCCGGCGAATGCAGGGAACCTGGAACCACATGGCCCACTACAGGTGCCGCTTCCCGTCTGAATACGCCATCGCCAACCACATCGAGCTGGCACCGACCCACAACTTATCGCAACCTGGACCAGACAGGTCCAATCCGAACGGGAAGTCGCTGTCGCACAACTCGCCTCCGCACAGACCGCAATGGAAGTACGCCCTACGTTGAGCCGCAACGAGATTCGCCACCTCGTCGAGTCCCTGGACGGCCTTGTGAAGATCTTGCAGCGCGCCGACGGCACAGCCAAGCTCGAGATCTATCGCCAACTCGGACTCAAGATGACCTACAACCATGAAAACGGGTTGTGCTAGCTGAAGTTCAGCCAACACAACCCGTGGACGTATTGTATGTGTCCGGAGGGGGACACACGCGCTAAACACACAAATCGACCTGCGGAGATGACGACCTTGCCGGAGGCTCGAGTGACCGGTGCGGATCCGGCGAATGCCTCAACCCGCGAGCGGTGGTGAAGCGGTGGCGATCGTCGCCGACCTCGGCGAACATCCTGGCCCCTTCAGATCGGCCAGGCCGGGGAAAACTGCTTCAATGACTAGCTGGCCACGACGAACCTGCTGGTCGGATGGTCTCCATCCGGAGGATCCCCGCCGAGGAGATGGACCTCCGACCGCAAATCGAATCCTGTTTGCACTCAACACATTTGCCAGGACACAGAACGCCGCTCTGCCCCGCCACGACCTCGTGGCGGCGACGGAGCGTTCCCTACGACCACCGTCGCGCCGACCTGCAGGGGTCTGTGGATTCCATTACGGCCAACACTCGGCACCGGGGTGATTCTTTGGGCCGTTGACGGACGGCCTTGACACGGAAGGGCTTTGGTGACAGGCCGCACCTCGCGGCACCGGTGCCATATTCAACTCGCTACGCCATCAACTCGGTCACAATCAAGGAATGTTCGGGTGGATACGCACCGTCGGCGCCCTGCTCGCCACTTCATCGAGATACATGGGTGCCAAAGTGGCGAGGAGCACGAACACCGCCATCCACCTCCTCAGGCGTCTGCTCCTATTCCCCACCGTCTCCCTGGCGGTCGTCGTTGGTGTGCTCGTTGCTGCAGGCGCACAGTGGGTCCTGCGTCGAATCATCGACACCAACCCATACGCTGCGGCCGCACCGATCGACATCACCAAGGTCGCGCTGACAATCGTTGCAGGAGTCGGCGGCGTCGTAGCGTTGGTCGTTGCCTATCGACGCCAGCGGGACCTCGAACAAGGCCGATTTGTCGAACGGTTCGGTGCCGCGGCCTCACAACTCGGTGATCGCGACGTTGCGATCCGAATAGCGGGGGTGTACGCAATGGCTGGCGTTGCCGACGAATCCGATGGACTCCGACGCCAACAATGTATCGACGTCCTGTGCGGCTACCTACGTCTCCCTTACGACGCAGGTCACGGCAGCAGCGGCCGCACCAAGCTGGTAACCACGGTTCCCCGAGTCGAACTCGGTCGCGACCGCGGTGAGGTAGAGGAGCACATCGAGTACCGCCAGAACGACAAGGAAGTCCGCGACACCATCGTCCGGGTCATCGTTGACCGCCTCCGGCCCGAGACCGATTGTAGCTGGTCAAACAGCTACTTCGACTTCCGCACCGCCTACCTCGAAGAAACAGATTTCAGCCGCGCAACCTTTGCAGGTCTTGCTCGGTTCGGCAGGGCGACTTTTGCTTCCGACGCTTGGTTCACAGACACGCACTTCGCCGGCGATGCCTGGTTCACGCGCGCGAAGTTCTTGGCCGACGCCCGGTTCGAGCGGTCGGTATTCCGCAAGGACGCCTGGTTCGCACATGTCGAATTCGTCGGGACCGCCTGGTTCAAGGATGCGAGGTTCTGGGGCAAAACCCGCTTCACAGACGTTACGTTCCGACGAGGCGGCGAATTTCGGGGCGTTGACTTCGGCACACGGCTCGCATCGTTCGCAGATCCCAGACAGTGGGGCCCACCGGAACCTCTGTTCAGCTGGCACCAAAGTCTGGAGGAGAAGCCCACGAACGTCGAGCCTCAGGACTGGCCACCTGCTGTTGCTGATGACCACCCCTGAGCTCCCTGTCGCTGACGGCGGACCGGCGCGGCTCGCGCGATGCCTTCCGATGCGGGCCCGTTCGCGTTGGCATAACGAGGCAATGCTGAGCGTTCAAGCGTGCGAACATGCCCCATAGGCATCGGTACATCGTGTCGACACCAGAAGTTGCTGCGCAGCAGATGTCTTCACCTGGAAGGCCCGCACAGAACAACGGTGACCGAGCTAGATGAGTCTGCTTTGTCCGGACAGCGAGCAGGCCCTCTAGGAGCGCGTCTTGGCGTCCTTCTTTGCCTCCTTCGCGCGCTTCGTAGTGGGTTCAACGAACGCTGGAGCAGCTGCTTGCTCCGAGATGTCGACACCCCTTGCGGATCCGAATGCGCTGCTCGGTACGCGACACAACGTCGGCAGAGATCCGGCCACGGCTCGACACACTGTGGCCGTTCTCGTTCGCCCATGCGCGGATGGCAGCGACCTGGCCTACGCCTGATGTAGCCCGTGGTTGAGCGCTACCGCTCGGGACCCCAGCCCGGCCTACTTCCGCACCTTGTCGCGTACAGAGACACTGAAATCGAGATCCAAATCCCGCCCAAACCGACTGATGCCGCACCCCAGCATCACCGGAATCGCCGCACAACTCGCCGGTTTGGCAGTTGCTAGTGCAATACCTTCTCCTCGCGCACCGATATGACAGATATCAGTGATCTCAACCGGCACTGACGGTGCATACCGAATCAAAGAAGGTTGGACGCAATGTCCGCTCCGAGACTCTCCAAGGGACAGAATCTGACGCTGCCCCCTCATGTTCGCCGCATATATGCCGCTATCGGGTGGACGGACCCGCAGATCGACGTCGACGCCGCCGCGTTGCTGCTCGGGAACAACGGAAAGGTGAGCTCGGACAGCGATTTCGTCTACTACAACCAGCCCGCGGCACCGGGTGGCTCCGTCCGAGTCCTGGGCCTCAGGGTCACTGATGACGGTGTGCAGGCTCGAATCGAGATCGACCTGTCGAAGCTGCCAAGCACTACCCGCACTGTCGCTGTGGTTGGCAGCCTCGATCGTCACTGCTTCGGAGAACTCGGCGACCTCACCCTCACCTTCGCTGACGAGAACGAGCACGTGCTGGCGGAGTACGTCATAGCCGATGCCACCACAGAGTCAGCGCTTCAATTCGGCGAGATATATCGTCGCGGCGATGAATGGAAAATCAGGGCGGTGGGACAGGGCTGGACATCCGGGCTCGCCAGCCTGGCAACAGATTTCGGTGTAGACATAGACCGAGAAGCTGAGCTCGGGCCCAAGGAGGCACCCGTCGACAACGCAACTTCTGGGAAGGCGATGGCGACGGGCGCGCGCGCTGCCACTGCCAGCCTCTCGACCATCGAGAGGCTCGCGAACCCACGGATGAACGTCCGACCAGGCGCAGCAGCGGCCAATCGAGCTGCCGCCAAGGCGGCGGCTCAGACCGACATCAATTCGACAACGCCGGGACCATCCCAACCGGAAATGCCCCTCATGCACAGCGCTCAGCACGCTGCCGGTTCGCCGTACCGGTTGTGGACTCAGGCGAGGCATTACTGCGACTACGAACTCACCGTCGACCAACAGAATCTGCCAGCAATCCGCAGCTTGTACCCGCAGGATTTCCCCGAGAAGGACAGGGTGCTGAGGCCGGTCGTCGAGCTTGTTCCCGAACCAGATGGGTCATTGGGACAGTGGGCGATATCGGTTCGAACGGCTGACCGGACCATCGGCTATATCGGGTCCGAGGATACCAAGCGCTGGGCGGGAGCTCTCAGGCGTATCGTCGCATCGGGTTTCGTGCCGACGACCTCCAGCCGTATCTCGGCCAGCGAATACGATGGATTCGACGAAATCGAATTCAACGCATACGTGCAGATCGCTCTCGGAGAGCCCGATGATGCAATCCCAGTAAACGATCCACCCACGGTTCCGTACACGATGCTGCCGCGATCGTCGATCATTCAAGTGACGAAAGACCATGAGCACTTCGACGTGCTCCGGAAGTTCGTCTCCCACAAGGGATATGGACTGCTGTTCGTCACCTTGCACGAAAACACGCCGGGTGCGGCCCGCGCCAAACCGCATGTGGAGGTACGCATCGACGATCAGCGGGTTGGACAACTGACCCCGCAGATGAGCCAACGCTTCCTTCCGATGATCCAGCATTTGCGCGGACGTGGGCTTGCCACCGCATGCTGGGCCGACATCACCGGGTCAGCAGTTTCCGCCAAAGTCCGCATTGACGCGGTCAAGGCCAACGAAGCAGCCCCGGAGGTGTTGCACGGATCACCGATCACCATCCCGAAGCTGGGACCCGCATCGCCGGACCCACTCAGCTACGACCTCACCCCGCTGCGACTGAAACTCGAACCGCTCCCACTGATCCGCCCCCTACCGCCACCACCCGCCCCCATGGAACCGCCGGATGGATCGCTGGTGCGCTTCGACAAGATCGGCGGCCGCTACAACTTCGTCGCGGTCCGCCGCGGCAGCCGATGGGAGACCACGGCAACCGGAGACGGGAGGTCGATAAACGAAGTAATGTCCTGGACCCATCTGGCGTCACGAGTCCGCAAGTTCGACATCGCAACAGCATGGGACCCGGTCGACCCGCACGGCGACGCACGCGTCCGCGAATATCTGGCGGTGATACGGTTCACGATCGGCAACGCATACATCGCAGCCATCAACATCCGTACAGACGCGCGGGAGGACGGCGACTGGTACACAACAACTACAGAGCAGGCTGAGGAGCAGTTGCCGATCAGTCGCCGCCCCGAATGGTCCGAGATAGCGACCACCGCGCGACACATTCAAATGGCTACCGCCTGGGCCCCCCTAAGCTAGGGAATGGCCCCTATATGTACAGCGCCGACAGCAAACTGCGCGAAGGAGATCCGACCGCACTGGGCTGGCGTTTGCCGAGCTTGTCAGTTCCGCGAGCCTGCCTCGGGCGCGGCGGACCAACGGCCAGCGGCGGCTGCGATAGTGGAGCCGGAGAATACTTTCACTCGTCGGGGGCCAGAGCAGCGCGCCCCGGGCGTGACCACCGTCTGCTGAGAAACCTGACTCGCTCCTGCCAGAAAGTTCTGAATTAGATCGGCCGTGCGGTGGACATACCCATGGACACACGCAACGAGATCGCCATCCAGGTGAGCCGGATCATGACCGACACGCAACAACCTCGAGCGCACTGGACGAAGACCGCGGGATCAACGTCAACGACCACATGCTCGCAGCCGCGACCTATATGGAAGCTCTCGCAGCGCAGCTGAGGGCAAGCGGGATGCGTGGCATCGCAGGCGTCGATGGCGTGAGCGTTGGAATCGCCGATGAGGCGCGGCGGTTGACCGCGGCCGTCGGCGGATTCACGGGGAGTTCCAGTGACAGCAGGTGAACGACGACTGCCGAGTCCGGCCCGATCGTGGCAGATCGGTGACCGCATCGTCGACACCTAAGTTATCCGTGCCGTCTTGGGTGAAGGCGGCATGGGAGCGGTCTACCGAGCGAGGCATCTCGGTTGGTGCACCGATCTGGCGGTCAAGTCCCCTCTCAGGTTGGGGATGCGGGGCGGCGCCGGTCGGGTCGGCATCAAGGCTCGGCCCGTCGTTAGTGCCTATGCCGGTGCAACGGCGCCGCCGAAGGCGAGGTCGGAACCGGAAACCGACGTGCCCTCGATATGAAAAGCAACTGGATGACCTAGCGGGCCCGCTACCTCCGTTGGAGTTCGCCCTCCAAGAACGACACGAACGATCGGCGGATCAGCCTTTCGTCAGGCGTCGTGTCATAGATCCAATAGCGATCGTGAAAGCCGTCCCGAAGATGAAGATCCCACGAACCGTCAACCCAGATTCGAATGTCCACGGACGAGGTGTCTTTGTCGCCCGAGTAGTGGCTGATACGAGCGGTCCAATACCCCATCTTCCGGGATCGCGTCTTCTTACCTTGCTGGTCAGGCTGGCATCTGTTCTGAAGCAATGCCGTGAACGTTTCTGGGAGGAATTTGGCTACCAAGCGTTTGAACTCAGCCTCCGACGCGGCCCGCCGTTCGGACTCGGCCTGCTGAGCATGCGCGGCGACCGAAATCCGCCTTCTCGCATCATCTGCGATCCCCATTGCTGCATCCTTTCAACCAGTTCTCCTCCGCGCGCCATGGTTTGAACAGCCCGGCGGGCGCTGGACGTCGGCAGGTCAAACCGATGAACCGACTACGACGGAAGGTAGATACTCGCCGAGGTTCTCGGGTTTCCCCAGTAGCTGGCGCAGGACGAGCGTTCGCGGCTCGCCGACGAATCTGCCACCAACACAGTCGTTGTCGTTTCGCCGACTCACGTTACTAGATTGTAGTCTTGTCCATGTCGCCAGTTTGCACCTCCGAAAGGAGTTTTCCGGTGATTTCATTCGTCAGATACTTGATCAGCAAGTTGTTCATTGCACACCCAGTTGCCTCGCCTGTACTTAGAAACTTGGAGAGAAGGTCAGTGGAATAGTCCGATCTTGCCATCACAATTTCAATATTCACCCACTTAATCCGAGGATGGCGTCCTTTCATGACACCGGCTGCGTTGCGTAGCCACAACGCAGCCAGCAATTCTATTTTGGCGGCCACCAGCTCTTCATCCACCAGCGCCCTCGGCCTGTTAGATGCATCGATGATCCGGTTTGCAATATCACCATATCGCGGAATAGTTCCCATGTGACGGAGCCAATGGCCAGACGTAATCGGTCTTGTGGCGAGCTCTTGTTGCAGTTTATCTTGCCGAGCTCGATCAAAAATTGCCATCGTCTATAGCCTTATCAGTAGGTGATTCGGACGCATGAATTCGATCATGCGGCTAGCCCTGTTTCGCGCCGCAGACTCGAATCGGTGATCGCGGACTGCATGCCCTCGGAAGTGTCCAGAATGGTCAAGGCGAACACCGCTACCGCCAATTTGTGGAAGATCACCACTTCCCAGATCGCTGGAACCCGACGCGGCCGGTAGGCGAGCATCGCCCACAGCAACCAGCCGGGAGGCGGGGGTGGCCACTCCGGGTTTGGCGCGCAGTCGGCCGACGACGTCCAGCCTTCTGGCGGCGCCAGCCAACTATGTGGCGGGTTGACCTTCACCTGCTGCCCGATCTTTTGTGCCGCGACAAGTCATGGACTCCCGCCGGACGATCGAGATGCCGATCCACTTTATGGTCCAGTTCCGGGCACGGAAGCCGATGCCTCATTCTGTCCGCTCCTGGTGCTTAGCGGTGTCGGCTGAACACAGGACAGCCGAGCATGGTGAACAGCTCCTCGTAACGGTGTGTTCGCTGGCAAGTCGGTACGACCCCGTGCAGTGCCGCCGACGCCCGGTCGCCTGCGGCAATTTCCGTCTTCTGCAACGGGCCCAACTGAAACCTCTTCAACCACAAGCTGTCCATCGAGAAATTGCTGGTCGGGATGGTCTCCAGCTTAAATGGATCCCCGCCGAGGAAACGAGCTTGCGAAAGCGCAGGTCCGCTCAACAAGATCACCCAGTCGGCAGACAGGACAAACAGCTCCGCAGAGGCATCCAATACTGATAACTGAAAAGTTGCCACCGAGATCAACACATCGGCGTGTCGCAAATCGACACACCGATGAAGTCAGACGGACGTTCTCCATCTGTCCGCCACGGACCCGAGGACGTCTCTACCGCGACGACGTTGCCCGACGGCTCTGGCCCACTTGCCGACCGTCCCAGTCGAGGAGCCAGTGGTACCCGATCGATCTCACGAAAATCTCACATTTTGGCGAGCGTTGTCCGGAATCAATAAGATTCGGCAAGCGTCGCATTGACCGAAAGCACGGGTTAACCAGCATCATTGGGTTCTGATGAGGACTGCGAGGGGACACTTGAACCTGGGTCAGGTGGTCGGGGGGATCTGGGCAGTCCAGATCGCCTCGTTGGTGGCGTACAAGCCGAGGCCATCGGTCAGAACCGAGAGGCCGAGGCTGGTCGCGGTCCAGATCACCAGTGCGGTAGTGCCGCGCGTCGTGCTGGTCGCGCACGGGCACCTACCCCACGCGGTGGGAGTATGCAGACCCGGATGCACGCTTCCGATGACCACGCGGTGCGGAGCGACCAAATGCAGGTGCTCGCAGCTTCGATTGCGAGCTGAACCCGGACCGAGCGCACGGCAGCACGGCGCGCTCCGAACTCTTACCACGGTGGCTGCTCCTCCGCTGTGTGCTTTGTGCCGCGGGGGCGGGACCGATGAATTAGTTGCTGGCGGCTTCGGTCCAGAAGGCGAGTGCTGCGCGTACCTTTGCCGTGCCTGGATGGTCAGGGTGGCTTCGAGATCTGCCGGTATGCCCGACTAGGTGTCTGGGCCAGCAACCATGGTGGCGACCGCTGGCCGGCCACCAGAGGGCGCACGTATGGGAGGGTGGTAGACGCTCACACCGTCAAGCTGCCCGGCCCATGCGGCTCATGCACCCTGCAGGCGGGAACGCAATAACGCCGACTCCGGTACCAATGCGGCATCCGAAACCGATGTAGATACATAGGACGAGCGCAATTATCGACGGCGCCTGTCCTGGTTAAGCATGCATTCCGACACGACAAGGAGGCTCCGCAATGGCCGCATCCGATGAATACCATCGAAGGTTCATTCTCAAGGATCTCAGCAACGGCACGACGTTCACTTACCACATCGTCGCGAACGGCCGGGCCGACCATGCTCACGGTCAATACGAGGAGTCCGCTCCGCTGAGCCAAGCTCTGCTGGAGGTCAACCAACACGCAATAGTCGAGTCCCTTCACAACGGTAAGCCCATCCGAGTGCAAGTGATGGGCTTCGGGCCCTACACGTCTGCCGGGTAGCCGGACCCGGTCCAGCAGCTGGTGTCAGCGTGCCCCGTAGTGTGACGGCGCTGCCCAAACCTAGTTAACCACAACGCAATACGACGAGAGGGCTGACCTTGACTACATACACTGAACAGGAAAATTGCTGGAATACACGGGTTAAGTCGAACGGCTACGCTCACGAGGATATCCCGCTGGTATTGCAGTGGGAGGCGGAGCTAGCGGCCATGTCGGACGACTACAGTCCCGACGACTCTAACGTTTTCGAGCTTTTCAAGGCTTGGGCGGTGCGCGCTGAGAAGGCATACGGCGATGCCGTGCCGATCCGTTGGGATGTGACGGGCAGCGGAATCTTCGAGAAGGCTCCCGAGTTCGGGCCCACCCCGGATTTGGACCCGCCGTCCGAATTCATCCGGGACTACACACTTCCGGTTTCCACAACGACCGGTGCGCCGGTGAACTGGGCGCGAGTCCCGCTGACATATGCGAAGAGCTGGTTCATCGTGCAGTCGACCGGGTGGACTCCATCGCCGTTGCAGAGTTCGGTGTCGTTGGCGTTCTTGATCAACTGTGCCAACGCGGAGCGCTCCGGTACGGATGACTGAGCGACCGCCCTCGCTCCGAAGCCGTACTCCTGCAGATAGATCCATCGGCGTAGCCATCCTGCTGCAGCGTGGTCGCCGATACCGGCCCCTCTCTCACTCACGTGAGAGAGGGGCCGGTTGCGACACACGGGCCCGCCATTGAACTCGCCGGTGGGCGCCCACATGGTCGTAGCCTGCTGAGGCCGCTGTTCCCACCAAAGGATGTGGGGTCAGTCATCTGCGTACTTGTTTACCCACGAACGGATGCGTTGTCACGGCGCGTTCAAGTTCAGCACGCCAACCTCCGCTTAGGCTTCCGACTCCCAGCGCGGTCGTCCCAAGCATGCGGCAGAAATCCTCCTCGTCCGAGTTCCTCTGCACCGCAGGTGGTTCAAACTGGTCGAGCGGGCGGCCGTCCGCAACCACGAGGTCGAGAATTAAGTCGAGATTGCAAGCACGCCGGTTCGCTTTCGCGTGATCGGCGTCGTTCTCGGCATGGACGACCTGGTATCCAGCGGTAACGAACCCGGCTGTCTGAAGGGCACCAAACAACGCTGCCCACGCCGCTGGCTCCCGATTCGCGTAGGACAAGACCAGGTGGCCATCGGGCTTCAGCGCACGTCGCATCTCACGAAACGCCTGTTCAAGGGTCGCCTCGTAGTCGGCCGTGCTGACAACGCCTTTGGAAACGACCGCCTCACCGTCAATACGTGATAGATCAAGCCTCGCCCATGCGCGGAAGATCTCGGAGAGCTCGCCGTACTTCACATCATCGTGGTAAGGCGGGTCGGTGCACACAAGGTCGATCGAGCTGTTGGGGGCAAGTAACCTCGTGCTGGAACCCACGACGACCCGGACGTCTTCCGTGCGGGACCCAGCCGAACGTCGCTGTCCGACCGCGAGAGGCCCAATGATTTTGGGACTGCGGCCAAGGCGTTCGACATACCAATTTCCTGCTTTAGCTAAGTGGTCGAGCCGCCGTCCGACTGTGCCTCGTCCCGACTGCGGGGCGCCCCATACGTTGGGCTCTGCGGACAGTGTCGTGACGTTGTAGCGGTGGTTGGCCACCGCCTCGTATGGTTTGAGGTATCGCGGATCCCACCGGGACAGGTAACCGGCCATTTCGACGGAGCCGAGCACTGCTGCGGAGAGTACGGAAGCCAAATCCTCGTCCCCAGCAGCAGCGACTTCAACTGCACCGATAAGCGCATTGAGCACCGCCTGTTGGCGACGTGGCATGACGTGATCCCAGCGTGTCATGCCGTAGCGCCGCAGCACGCCGGTCTCACTGCCGTTGGAGATTGCCGCCAGACGCGGTTGGGTCGGCCACGACGTGTCTGCGGCGGAAACGAGCTCTGCCTCCGATGGCGGAACTATCTCGCGACGCCCGACGGCGGTTCTTTCGACAAGCACGGGCTCCCAGCGGATCACGCTGGCCTCCCAAATTCGAGCGGAGTGGCCACACGGGCATCGAAACCGTCTCCCAGATGTATACCGTGCTGTCGGGTCTATGAGTCGGTTGCAAGTCCGGCAACGCGTGCGCCGATTTGCGGGGCCGTGTTGAAGGTGCCCCCACGGGCAGGCAAGCCATCCGGCGGTCCCACCGCTGTCGACACGTTCTGTTTGGCTGACGATTCCCGAGGGGAATAGCCGGACAGGGTCAGAGCATTGCGGGCATGCGACTACAGCTACCCGAAGAGTGTGCGCGAGTATCGCTGGAGTTCCGTCCTCGAAGGACGTGGCGTACGCAGCATTGAGAAGAGCCGAAACATGTCCCCGCAGTCGATCAGCCGCAGGCTCCAGACGGTCTGCCGGCAGGAGCGACAGCATCGTCACGAGGTTCTGGGCAGCCCAGGCGTTGATGTCCTGGGCATAGACCCGATGGCCACGAAGTAAGGCGGCGAGAGCGATCACGCCTCCGCCCGTGAAAGGGTCCGCCACAACGAGTTTGCCCGGGTGATCGATGTTGACGGCATCGATCAGAGCTCCGGTCACGGCCTCTGTGCGCCGAGCCCACCATCGGTAAGCAGTGATCGGTGGAAGGACCGTCTGCCGGGACCGGGCTTCAGCACGGGCTTCGGCACTTACCTTGACCACGTCGAGGTGGCGAAGCGCGCTACGACGGGCGCGAGCTGCAGCAGTCATCGACAGTTACTATGCACGACAACGGCTCTCCGGCACGGCAAGATCGGCTACGTGTGTGGCACGTCCGTGAATAAACCCGCAGCCTCAAGCTCCTCAAGGAAGATGACGAACCGCTCCGCCTGAGCTGAACTCAACTCAATCCCTGCTTCGATGTGGCCTTGGAGTCCCCAGGATGTGAGGTTCGCTGTTCCGAGGTAGCCAAATTGGCGATCGGCTATCACGAACTTCGCGTGAAGCATCGTGGGCCGACGACCTCTGAACCAACGCAATGCGACTGGGCCGGCGGCGACGAGCCGGTCAAGACGTTCTATGAGCGAATCTCGGTGGCGTTTCTCAGGCGGGTTGTTTGCATAGATCACCGCATTCGTTGTGCGAACCGTGAGCGCTGGAAGCAGCACCTCTTCGAGTCGCTCGAAGCCCTCGTCATTCCAGAAGGCACCCCCGATGTGCAGCGTATGGGTCGCTCGGCGGATAACGTCGAGCACCAGGCCATCGAGGCGTTCGATATCCGCGATCGGCGCCGTACCTGCGGGCGCGGAGAAGACCAGCCGCGGCTCGGCTGCGGGCGCAGGAATGGGCAACTTGCTCGCAGCCAGTACCTCGCAGACGATCGTCAGCTCTGCTGCCCGGTGCAGTATCGGCGCGCCGCTGTTGGTAACTACCCCGACAGCAGCAAGTTGCGCCCGGACGGCATATGCCACGTTGTTGTTGGCCCGGGGCAGGCCACTCGCTCCTCGGTGAAAGATCTCGGCCGCGAAACGAACTGCGCCCTCGCGGCTGCCAGCTGCTTCGGCGAGCAATTCCGCTAGCGGTACGAGCCCGACAAGCCCTGTCACGGTGCCACGACCTGCCGACGTGTCCAAAGCCAGAAGCGACGTAGCAGTTTACGGTCGAGGTCTGCGTTCCAAATTTTGCAGCCGAAGGAAAGATGCAGGCAGCGGTCGCAGGCCGCATGGGGTCGGTGCGTCGAGGTCTGCGAGCACAGCGGATCGTTATCGCAGTGGTCAATCTCGTCGGCAGCTCGGTTTAGCCAAGGTCCGATGCGTCGCCGTTGAACCGTGTCGAACGCCCCGAGGGTGAACTCGCCGTATGACGCGACGTAGATCGCAGAGGTCAGCGCGTTGGGCACGATCCACTCCGCGAGGCTGGATTCGCCGAAACCGCTCTGGCCGTCGTCCAAAGCGCGTAGAAGAGCATGCGAGGCCGAGTGCACTAGGCGACGGACGACTCCGGCCGCTTCCCCTCCGCCGAGGCCGAGGTCGGCGGCGAGGATCTCCGCGACCGCGACCTTGGCGTCGCGGGCAGTGGCGGCTGTCGGCCCTGACCAGAGGCCTTCGTGTTGGAGAAAACCGAGTATCACCTCCGCATCGAAGGTGACCAGCAACGCCTCGGTCTTGGCATCGACGGCGAAGATCGGGGTTTTGCCGCCATATCGACCGGGGGTCGCGTACGTCCTTAGATGCGCTTGCCCAGGCTCTCTAAGCACTCGTGTGTAACCGTAGCTGGCGACCACGATCGGAAAGCGCTGTGTGACAGAGACGTCCGCAATGCCGAGAGCCACCTGGGTTGAGAAGGCAGCGGACACGGCAGCGAGGGCCGCAGTCCCGGATTCAGCTGCTTGGACGTCGGCGAAACTGCGGCGGTCGTCAATCACGGTGCGATCGAACAGCCCGGCGCGCTCAACCATAGGGAGTGTTGAGGCCATCTCGATTACGTCTGGGCAGACGCCGTTCACGATCGCTGCCGATCCGGCAGCGGCCGGGCACTGAATCGAGCGGACTCTATCGATGACATCCTCACCGAGTCCGCTCGCGCGCAGCTTCGCTTCCGTCTCCGCCCAATTCTCTGTCGACATGGTCGAGCTTGTTGTGGGTCGGTCCAGCTCAGCGAGAGAAACCGCGAGACTTGGTTGGTCTCCGAGCCAGGACTGCAGAGCGGCGATACCACGGTCTTCGTGGCGCTGGAAGTTATCGTATGTCTGGTTGGAGATGTTCAAGATGGTCAGGGTCTGCGGAAACCAGAGGCGTTGATCCCGAGCAGTGAACCCCTGCCGGTAGGGCTGTCCGCCGGTTCGGGCGTACTGGCCGCATTCGCAGGGCGTGAATCGGGTGCTGAGGGCGGCGTTGCAGACACGGCACCGCCAGGAAGATGAACGGAAAGAGCCAAGGTCCTCCAGGTACATTTCCGAGGTGTTGTTGCATGTCGGACAGCGCGGCGTGTGGAGGGGCTCCATCGCGCCACAGTTATGTGCGGTCAGGTATCGGAGCTGCCGAAGCTTCGCGGAACATTTCGAGCAGCTGAGCTGTCCAGTGCGGTTCGTGTCATTGACAAGGGTGTCCTGGCTCCACCACCGCGAGATACGGGCGCAACTGGAATTGGTGCATTCGAAGGTCAGAGGGAAAACGTCCCACACAATCTCTTCGGGCTTGAGGATTATGTATTCGTCAGGGTTTGTTCGCGGGTCTGGAATTCCGATCTGTTCAGGCAGCCAGCGGTGGGCCTCCACGGCGACCTCGTCGAGCAGAACCTTCTGGTTGAGGTCGCTGACGCGGGATCCGCCGATGTGATGGACGCGAGCGTAAAAGCCGTCGTCATGGGCGAATACGGCGTTAGGGAGGTAGCGGTAGAGAACCTGTGTGGTAGAACGCTGCATCTTTCACTCTCCCAGGTGCAGGAGCCGGGAGATGATCCGCTCGGCACGTTCGCCGCCCCTGAACTCGGCTGGGGGGTCCACATCGCGAAGGCTAGTCATGGCGGGGCTGGTGAACAGCTCGGTGAGCCAGTCGGACTGCCACTGCTGGACCCGGGGCCGTTCGATCTGCTCCCAACGCCGGACAGCATCGTCGACAAGCCGCTGCTCGTCGGCTTTCATTGCGGGGTCTGGAACTGGGCATCGATACGCCCGTTCGATACGTTCGGTGAGCCGGGGCAGGAAATTTGCGGCCCGTGCGTTCCACCAGTTTCGAAACCGCCGGGTTATGCCGATATTCTCGGATGTACCCCAAATAGCGTCACGAGTCTCGTCCCACAGGAGGGCGCAGACTATGCCGGGTAGCGTGCGCTCGACAGCACGGGTCGCGAAGCGATTCACCGGCACGGGCTCGACCATTCTCTCAAGCGCGGCATGCGTTGTGAGAAAGCTCTGATACATCGACGTCTCGCGACGGTTGGCGCGGTCGAAGACATCGACGACAAGCCCAACATGACTGCGGCCAGCCCTGGCGGTCGCTTGGATGTAATGAGCGTAGGAGGGCGGCATACCGGCGAGGATCTCGAAATTAAGGCGGTCCAGGTCCACGCCGTGGGATACGACCGCAGTGCCAACGATTCCGCGGATTCGGTCCGCTCGGGCGGTGGTCGGGTTGGAGTCCTGAATCGCAGCGATCACCGCAGCGAGATCCCCCAGCGACCTCTCACCGGTGAGATATTCAGACTTCACCCGATCGGCGCCAGAATTGAGAAAGTGCTCCGACAACCGGTTTAGATCGTCGAGGATGGCAACACCATGCGCCTTGGAATTGACGTAGGCGAGGGCCAGCTCATAATCGAACAGTTTCGACCGGGACTCATCTGTTGTCAGTGTAATGCCGACGGCTGCCATCGCGCTGACTAGCCGCGCTGGGTCGTCGGTGAGGCGGTGGATGCGCTCGATGATGTGCGCCGTAATTTGGCCGGCGAGGTCGACTTTAACGGTGCCGCCGCCTGCCGGAAGCACACCAAGATAGATACGGCGGACGTCGTCGGTAACGGCGGTGTAAAAGGAGCGATCCAGTGTGCCCCCACCTGTCGGGAACATGCGAGGGCGGCGGCCATAGACCTGGGAGAGCTGGTCTTCAAACTGCTCTATGGTGGCGGTGGCCGCAATGACTTTGGACGGCTCGTTGCCCGCGCCGCGGGCCAGCTCGGCGAGGAGGGTGTGATACTGGGCGGCGAACACACCGAGCTCTTCCCTGACCAGGTGCAGCTCATCCTGGACCCACAGCGAGGGCGTTGGATCCTTGAATCCTATCGCCGCTGTGTGCGTCGCCGCCGCCGTCGAGCAATCCTTGGCAATGCAACCTCCGTGGGTATACCAACCGTGTTGAGGGCATCTCGTTCGGGGGCCGCGGTTAATAGCGGTGAGCTGGCCGTTGCGAGCGAAGGCACAAACTTTGTCTACGGTCGAGACGATGACAGAGGACTGGTAACGAGTGACTTCATCATCGCTGGCATGAATCGGCAGTATCTGCCCGCATGCCCGACATCGGTGCAGAAGGCGCTGGTCATCCAGATCGCAGTCGAGGCCGATACTGTTTTGGTCGCCGCAGGCAGGGCAAGCACCGACAAGGCGCTTAGTGTCACGGTCGGACTCCGACCATTTGGCGAACGTCGTGAGACCGGGCCACCAGCCGTGTCTGTCGGGGAAGGCAAGGCGGTTCGGGGTGTTGCCTGAGCCGACGAAGTAACCGAGAGTGAACGGGTCTCCAGGAAGATTCTCTGCGGCGCGGGCCGCTTCCGCGTGATGGAGGATCTCGCTGAATCGCGAAAGTTGCTGCACTGAGAGCATCCGAAGCGGAAACAGAAGCCATGCGCTTGCGCCCCGCTCCTTCCCACGCATTCGGTCGTAGAAAAGGGCGACGACAATGAGTCCTAGATAGGCCTCCGTTTTGCCGCCACCGGTCGGGAACCAGAGCACATCGACCGCGTCAAGCTCATCCCGCAGGCGCGGGTCGGTCGGGTGTTCTCGGCCAGCGAGAGCTCCGAGCTCGGAGATGATGAAGACAAGTTGGAATAGCCGCCATCGTTTGGTCGGACCGCGCGAACCGGCAAAAGTGTCGTTGGCGAGCTCGAAAGCGCGTGCCAAATTGGTCTCGGCACCGAGCAAGTCTAGGCCGAGCTCGAAGCGTTTGACCTCCGCTTCGAACCGATTGCGGAGCTGTTCAATCTGGAGTCGGTCGTCTGAGGTCCGGGCTGCGCTGAAGTCCCACGCCCTGTGGAATGCCCGCATTTCCACAGCTAGGCGAGGGAGCGTCGCCGCCCAATTCTTGCAAAGGCCTCCGAAAGAGATGTCGATGGAGGCGGGCTCAGCGGAGACTGCGTTGTATTGAGTATGAATCGGAAGCGTCTCGGCGACGACAGTGTTCGGAGTATCTCCTGTACGGGCAACACAGCCGCGGCCCCGGCCTGGGACAGTGGCGACATCGGCGTAACGGCAGTCGTTCTTCATGAAGCCGAGCTGTCGCGGAAGCAGCTGAGGTGCGTTGACGCTCACTGACATCCGAGTGTCGTAGAGCGACAGATCCTGCAGGCCACGAGCCTGCAGGACGAGGGCGTTGACAATCGAGACGGACACGGCGGTGTTCCCGTCGACGGTCGGTAACGTCGAGATGGTGAGACGCGGCATTGGTGCCAGTGGCCTCCACTCGGGGTCTCGGCGGGCAGCAACTGCGCGATGGAAGGCATCCTCGCTGCCTGTTGCATCAGCCGCCGGCAGCGTCTGATTGTTGGTGAGCTTCCAGAGCGCGGAGGAATTGGCGTAGTGATCGGCCACCGCTGTCGCTGCGTCTGCTGCAAGAGGACAGCCACCGGCCAGCTCACTACTGATAACGGTGTGCTCGTCACCGGTGACTGGGACCGACAGGGTTAAGGTGACGCGGCGCTCGTCGCGCCGCCAGGTCGGGTTGAGCGGAACAGTGGGCCGTCGCTGCGGGTTTTTCGCGCCCCCTGATGTACGGCGTGCGGCCTCCGCAGATATGTCATCAAACACGGGGAGCAACTGGTGATAGATGGCGTAGCCGATGTCGATGGCCAGGTCGACGGTCGCTGGCGTGCCTTTCACCACAAAGTCCAAGCCGATCACACCGCGGTTCTCGATCGGCGGCGCAGTAACAGTCGGCGCGGCGGCGCCACCATTGCCTTCCTCCCGAGGGACGCTGACGGCAGGCTGTCTCGGCTGTGGAGGCACGATGGTGATGCCCAGTACGCCAACGCGGACGTGCTGCTCGGGCGACCAGGGAAAGGAGTGGCTGCCACCGGTCCGGTCAGTCAACGCCTCCACCACACCCTCAAGAACATCGCGGACGAAGACCTCTTCAGTCCGGTTGGCTGGGTCCTGCTGGGCATTAACAGCGTGGATGGGGCGACCAACAGTCCCGGGGGTGGTTGCCGTCATTTCGGGCTCCTTGGAAGAGCGCGACCCGGTTGGGCATCAGTGCGCCGACTGTCAGCCACACCCAAAAGGTCGACGGGGATTCTGATTTCTCTGAGGTGCAGCAGCTCTGGGTACGGTCGACGCCGGTTTCCTGCTCGGCGGGCACATGTATCGATCATTGCAGCCGACCTGCAAGGTTGGCTGGCGTCGCTGTGAGCGAGCCGATTTCGGTGACCGTAGCTGGAACAAACTCGTCGAGGAGCTCCTCGGCGCTATCACCGATCAGGCGGCGGAGCTCCTCGACTGCATCGTCTGCACGGTCGGAAGCGAGCGCTGCAACGAAGCGGCCCAACGAGCGGTGCAGTGTGCGCAGTGTCCCTGCGACGCTGTTCAGCAGCTGCAGATCGGGGATCGGTTGCTGCGCAGCCCGAAAGACCGCCGCAATATCGCTCGGCGACTGCGGGGCGATCGTCCGGCCACTGGCCCAGTGCACGAGTTGTCCGGGGGCCTGTGCTCCGGCATCGCGGACCGCACTAATCGCCGCCTGTCGTGTGGGCTTATCGTGCAGCACGCTGCGCGCTGCACGGCGGAACTGATCGAGAATTACATCGAGCGAAGCGACCTCGTCGTTGGTATGAGTGACTGCGACAAGACGGGCGTGTATGGACTCCGTGCCGTCGCCTGCAGCAACGATGATCACTTCGCCTGAGGAAAGCTCGCGCAAGGGCCGATAGCTCTGGCCGCCAGCGGTTACGACGAGCACTGGCGTCGCGAGATCTCCGTCATCGTCCTTCTCGTTCGGAATCCACCAGGTGCGGCCGTCGTCGAGCCGGACGGGAACGCAGTCGCAATTGGTTCCAGAGCCGCGCCAACCGCTCGGTGCAGTACCAGTCGATGGAGAGTCCATGGTGGCGGTCGCCCGATCAAGCACTTCAACGAGCGACAGCCCAGGCAAGCACAGCTCCGGTGGATCGTCGACGTCGTCGGCAGCCTCGAACGCCGGGCCGACCACTGGTGCCGGCATAGCGGCGCCCATTGCACGGAACGTGCCACGCCGGGATTCGTCGGTGTCCGTATGCCAGCGACTCATCTGTCGTCGGAATGCTGCGTTTTCGGCGTCATAGGCGAGGAGCCAGTTCGCGGATGCCTCAGCGCCCAGCAGGAGCGAGAAGTGCCACGGAGGCGGGTTACCGGTAAGGATTTGCAGATCGGCATGACCAGGGGGATACCTCGTCGCGAAGGTAGTAACTTCCACCCCGGCGCTGATCTTGTCCCACAGTGCGCGTTGGGGGATAGAGCGTCCCTCACCCTCCAATGATGCCCTGGTGGCTGCCGCCGCAGCCTTGCTATGACATCGAATAAGGATCTGGCCAGCACCAGTGCGGTCGGCATGGTCGAGGGCATCCCAGAGCCGAGTTACTTTCGGGTTGCACTCGTCGAGTTGCCGCCAGAGCGTCTCAACTGCGATCTTGAGCTCGCCCCAGCGGGCGACTCCCCAAGCGTGCCACGGTCCAGACTCTCTGAACTCCAGGCGCCTTAGTCGAGCTCTCAGAGGTGCGGGTCCCTCCCCAGGTTGGTCTGCTAGAGCACATGCTGTGCGGTAGTCGTACACCGTGGCCGCGAGACGGGTGCCAGCGCGGAGCAACTTGGTCGGATAGTCAAGCACCATCGGCATTGGCCCGTCGGGGCGCGATGCTAGACACGCGAATGCCCGTGCGATCGCGGCGTTGAGCTCCGCGTCACCCGCCTGCTGGATACTGAGTGGTGCGGTCTCCTGCCGCCAGAGCATCCACATACTCGACAACGGACTCAGTGCAGGCTGCTCGCGGTTCAGCTCGTAGACAAGTGCGGTGACTTCCTCCTCAGTCACGGGAAGGACGATTGGTCGATGGCCAGCTGTCCTTACCGTTTGAGCGAGGTATTCGTCGCCGATGTCGCCGACGATTATCGTCGTGACGGCCGAGTGGTCTGAGGCCCAGGCCAACACGCGGGCGCGGCTGTTGGGGTTTGTAATCGACGTTGCATCAACTACAACGAGCGGCGGGCCACATCGCAATCGAGGGCTGCCAACTCGGGTATTGAAGTAGACGAGCGAGCTGTTGGTCGATGCAGGCGTCGAGCCCACCAGGGGCGCTAGATCCCCTACACGCGTAAGGCGTTGAGCGGACAGCGGGTTGCCCCGGCCCAAATTGATACGGCCGTAGTTACGCATGCTGAGCTTCCGGAGCTGCTCAGGCATGTCGACGTCGAGCGCCGCGAGCACGACCGGTCCGCTGTGCAGCCGTTCTTTCATGCGGAGCAGATGTAAGCAGATAGAGAGCGTCAGCGCGATGCGGTGACGTGCCCGTGGGAGCTGAACAACGGGCACAACACCCTGCGGAAGCTCACGAACCGCACGACGACAGAACGCCACCAACAGCTGGTCCACCGGAGAGACGGGCACAGACACCCCGCCGTCAACGAAGGTGCTGAACGACAGGTCATCCAGCCCAGGGGTGCCCGTTCCAGGAAGCAACAAGCTAGTAAGCGGCTCGCCAATGGACAACTGGGCCATTCACCCCACACCCCCTGCTAAAAGACATGCGTCCAACTACCCAAGGCTTACGTGCGTCTGACTACCTAAGGCTAGGCGCTATCGACAGGCTAAGCGGCGGCATTGCAAGAATTCCGACCTGCATGTCCTCTACGTGAATGACACTCCCTGTTGATCGCCCTCACGCCACCCGCACCGTACGAGTTCCGTCCGTACCCTGTGCTGGGGACCAGTCTTGGCTCGGATGAGCAACACTTCACCCCAAGCTCTTGTTCAGCCGTCCCTCCAAACAGGCGCTCACCGACCACTCCTCAACCTAATCTGCTTCTCTGACCTCAATTCCTCCATGCTTTTACACCAGCACCGCCCTACGCTCCTTCACTCTCTACTGAACTGCCCACTCCAAAGCAGACCTCTTGCATCCAGGAGTAACAATCTGGTAACGACCAGGGGTTTTGCCGAATTTGCCACTAAAGAGATGGGTCTGACGTCTGGACTAATTCAAGACCGAGGCGCTTCCTGAAGGTATGACCGCGACGATCCATAAAGTCGTGGCAGGCAATGGGTATCAATATTATCTCCGCAATGTCGCCGCGAACGATGTCACCGCCCGAGGCCGTTCCAGCCTCGCCGCCTACTACTCCGCACAAGGGGAAGCGCACGGTCGCTGGCATGGCTCCGGCCTGGCAAGCTTAGGCATCCGCACAGGTGACCGAGTCACCGAAGAACAGATGAACTCCCTGTTCGGACTGGGTCGCCATCCGAACGCCGAGGTGATCGAAGACCGCGTCTACGACGAGCAGATGCGACTCGGCGCGAAGGTTAAGGACGCCACCCGAGCCGCTGACAAGGCGAGTCGTTTGGGGCATCCGTTCCGGCTTTTTGCCGAGGGTTCCGAGTTCCGGAAACGGTGCAGAAGCGCGTTCGAGCAGCACAATATCGCGCGCGATTTACCTGTCGACGATGCTATTTCTGATGCGGAGCGGGCACAGATTCGAACCGATGTCGCGTTCGAGATGTTCACCGAAATCTACGACCGGCCACCGGTTGATGCCCGCGAATTGTCGGGATGGGTGGCCAAGAACTCGCGCCCGCCCTCCACCGCGGTGGCCGGTTTCGACATCACCTTTTCACCGGTCAAGTCCGTGTCAGTGCTGTGGGCGGTCGCACCGCGCGCGGTGTCCGAGCAGATCGAGTCCGCACACCATGCCGCCATCACCGACGCACTGCGATGGCTCGAGCGGCACGCGACCTTCACGAGATTGGGCCGCAACGGGATTCGACAGGTCGACGTGGAAGGCATAGTCGCGGCCGTCTTTTCCCACCGCGACAGCCGCGCAGGTGATCCGGACCTGCACACCCACGTGCTCATCGCGAACCGCGTGCGCACGCTGGACGGCAAGTGGCGCACCCTCGACGGGACCGCAATCTACCGCGCACTGGTGACGGTCTCGGAGATCTACAACACCCGCCTCGAGCATCACCTCGAGCGAATGGTCGGCGTGGAGTTCGCTGAGCGTCCCGATCAGGACCCGTCCAAGCGTCAGATTCGGGAAATCGTCCGCATATCAACACGATTGGTCGCCGCCTGGTCGCGCCGCGACTCCGCCATCACCACCCGCATCGGCGAGCTTGCCGCGCAGTTTCAAACCCGGCACGGGCGCGAACCCACACCAGGAGAAATGTTCGACCTAGCCGAGCGGGCCACCCTCGACACCCGCCCCGCCAAGCACCTCCTGCGGTCATTGGCCGAGCAGCGCAGCACCTGGCGCACCGAAGCCATCCACCTACTCGGAGGCCGAGAAGCACTGTCACGCATGGTGAGCTCGACGCTGAATCCGCACCGCGCGCCCCGCCCGCAAATCACCAAGCAGTGGATAACCCGCACCGCCGAACACGTCATCGAGGTCGTATCGGAACACCGCGCAACCTGGCGGACCACCAACCTTCGTGCCGAAATCGAACGCCAACTCCGCGGAAAGGTCCGCAGCGAGGACTGGGAACGCCTCGCCGAGGCAGTACTCGCCGAGACCATCTCCCCCAGCACAGCTGTCGCCCAACAGGACCCGGATCTGACCGACGAGCCCGAACTCCGCACGGTCCCGATCGTGTTGCAGCGCAAAGACGGCACCAGCGTCTATACCTCGGCGGACAGCCAGGTCTACACCTCAGCGCACACCCTGTCGGTCGAGCAGCAGCTGATCGACCTGTCGATCCAACCCGGAGCCCGCCAGCTCCCCGTCGAAACCGTCGCCGCCGCGGTCGATGACTACAACGCCACCCACCCTGATCAGCCGCTCAATGCCGGGCAGATCAGCGTGATCGAAGGCTTCGCCGCGTCGAATCTACGACTCCGAACGACCAACGCGCCAGCGGGTTCGGGCAAGACCACAGCGATGGCCGTGCTCGCCGACGCGTGGAACGCCAGCGGCGGTCAAGTCCTCGGGCTCGCCCCCACCGCAGCAGCGGCAGCGGTCCTGAGTGAGTCGATCCACCACCGAGTCGAGACCGTCGACAAGCTCCTCGACGTCCTGCACCGGCACACACCCGCACCGGACAACCCGCATCTCGACCGCGGATCTCCGCCGTCACTGCCGCAATGGGTCCTCGATATCGGCCCCGACACGTTGGTGATCATCGACGAGCACACCAAAATCGGCACCCTCAAACGCCTCCGCATGCTGCGGTATCTGATCGATCGCGGCGCGACGATCCGCTGCATCGGCGACCCCAACCAGCTCGCATCGATCGAGGCCGGCGGCGCCGACATCGACATGGCCGCCACAGCTCCCGACGCCACACAGACCCTGACCCACGTCGTCCGGTTCCACTCCACCGGCGAAGCGACCGCAAGTTTGCAGCTGCGCGAAGGCGATCCGACTGCGCTGGGCTGGTACCTGGACAACGGCCGCATCCACGCCGGACACCAAGGCGCCGTCCACGACGACGCGTTCATCGCATGGACCGCCGATCATCTCGCAGGCCGCGACACCATTATGCTGGCCGCCACCCATGACGTGGTGACCGAACTCAACGCGCGCGCTCGCGCCGATCGCCTCGCCCGTGTTGGCAGCCCGGTGGGCGAGCAATCGGTGCTCTGCGATGGCCTGATGGCGTCGGCCGGTGACGTCATCCGCACTCGCCGCAACGATCCGCGACTGCGTCTCGGCGAACGGGACTGGGTCCGCAACGGCTATACCTGGACCGTCACCGCAGTCCATGACGACGGCAGTCTCACCGCCATCCGCCGAATCCCCGGCCGAAAACCAGGCCACAGGGTGCGGCTACCCGCCGACTATGTCAGCGAACACGTGCGCCTCGGGTACGCGACGACCATCGATTCCGCACAAGGAATCACCGCCGAAACCTGCCACGTCGCACTCACCGGAGCTGAATCACTGCCACAACTTTACGTCGCACTCACCCGCGGAATCTTCGCCAACCACGTCTACGTCCCAACCGCGCTCGACGGGTCGGAAGGCTCGTTCTGGTCCGAACCCGCGGCCAATCCACGCACCGCCGTAGAGATTCTGTTGCGCATCTTCGCCCGCGATGGCGCGCAAAAATCAGCACACACCACACTGCGAGACACACTCGACCCGCACCGGCGCATCGGCCGCGCACTCGACATCTACCTCGACTCGATCGGCCTCGCCGCCGAAAACGCGCTCGGTCCCATAGGACTGGAGCGTCTCGACGCCGACGCTGAGACGATGCTCGCGCACCTCACCGACTGCCCTGCCTACCCGATCCTGCGCCAGCATCTCGCCATCATCGCGCTGTCCGGACGCGACCCGATCGCTGTCTTGCACACCGCCAAGAACGCACGCGAACTCGACACCGCCGACGATGCCGCCGCCGTGCTCGACTGGCGCCTGGACCCCACCGGCGCCCACTCGACCGGACACGGACCCCTCCCGTGGGCCGCCGGAATCCCCCACGGCCTCGACGCCGAACACGACACCACCCAACTCGCCGCCCGCGCCCGCATCATCACCGACCTCGCCCACCAGATCCGAACCGACGCCGCAACGTGGACACCCGCATCCGCGCCACCATGGGCGCGTCCCCTTCTCGGCACCGATCGACGACTCGTCCAAGACCTCGCTGTGTGGCGCGCCTCGCTGCATATCGACGACCGCGCCCTGCACCCCACCGGGCCGCCACGACACGCAACACTCGAACGAGAACACCAACAACTGCTCGATATTCGCGTCGCCGACGCGCTCGGCGACGCGCACCTTTCCGCTAACAAATGGGCACCTGTCGTGCAGCCGATCGCGCCACGAGTCGTAACCGACCCGTGGTGGCCCACCATCGCCGCCGAGATCGAGACCGCTCACCACACTGGAATCGACATCGAAACCCGTCTCGCCGACGCCGCCCGCACCCGGCCGCTACCCGATGAGATGCCCGCCGCCGCACTGTGGTCCCGGCTGGAGATTGACCCCTCAGCCCTCGATACACACAACGGCGAGCACACCAGCGACGCCTCGTCTGCGACCCAAACGCCCCATGACACCACCATCACGCCAGCCGAGCAGGTCGCACAGAACCCATTGATCGTTCTCACCGACGCCCGAGTCCGACAACACATCACAGACCTAGAACTGCGTATCGCCCTGGCAGACACCGACGAAATCGTCTACGGCCCAGCTTCCGAACTCCAGAACACCATCACCGGCAACGACGACTCCTTCCACGGCGGCGCAGCATGGAGTGGATTCGCTCCCGCCGCCGACACATCAGCACTCGTCGCCGACTACGAGCGGCAGATCGATGACCTACGCACAGAGCAACAGCGCCGCGCCACTCTCTCCGAGGCGCAACGAACCATCGAGCGACGGTTGCAATTTGGTTTGAGCACCGACGAAGACAACACATTCGATATCGATGACGATTTGATTGCCGGCCAACCCGACATCGACCTAGAGCTTTTGACCCCCTGGGCCGGGCAGGGACGGCCTGATCGAGAGCTTTCATCGCTGCCGGTTTCTAACCATCGTGACCTGCTCAGGTGGAAAGTCGGCGCGGTCATCGACCACCCGAGTACCGATCCAGGGACAAGTTCCCGGAATCAACCCGTCATGGACGGTGATCTTTCCGTCGACCAACCGAACCAATCCCGAACAGAACCGGGAGGGGCAGGCGACCGATACCAAGGCCTCCGTCGTCGGATCGAATGCTCCAACCCCGCAATGCGACAACTTGATCCATGGACCACACGCGCAATCAGGCTTCGACATCGGGCACACCCTCCGCTCGTTCGTCGAGAACCATCCGACCGTTGTTGACCAACGTGTTGCGGGCACGTCGGCGCACCCGGCATCGATCCACCGAACATTCGAGGTGCACCTGCATCGCCTTATACGCCTGCACGGTGGTCATCGGCCCCGGATCTGCGCTGCACAACCACACCGGCGCATGTAGGTAGTCGACGACGGGCAGTTCGCTAGTCGGGCATCCAACATCACGGGCGACGCGTCGTTCGCGTTCGAGCCGCTCCCTGATCCGATCCACCGTGAGCTTGCTGTCGGGCATCTCTCTCCCTTTCGTGGCGGCCGATGTCAGATTTCCCCGCTGATTAATCAGATCGCCCGATGCCTGTGCAGTACTTCTCTCACGGCGTCGGTGACCGGCGGATCTTCGGACAAGCTGGTCCAGGTGTAAGCGTCGTGTTCGGTCAGCTCGACCGGCTCGGGATCGATCACATCGACGGTGAAGTTGAACTGCCTGCTTTTCTTGCCGCTGCCCGATTGATAGTCGAACTCGCCCAAGTACTTTCGGATGCCTGCGATGTCGAGTCCGGTTTCCTCCTTCACTTCCCGGATGAGGGCTTGGTCGAGGGTTTCACCCGGATCGACCTTTCCGCTGGGCAGTTCCCAGATACCGCCCATAAAATCGTCTGCCGGTCGTTGCAGCAACAAGACTTTGCCGTCGTGCGCGACGACCGCGCCGACGACGAGCTGTTGCACCTGGTCGCGTTCGGCGTCGCTGGCCAGCGCCTCCAGCAGCGTGGTTTCGATCATCAATCTTTATCCTTTCAACTCGGTGTGGTGCTCGGTGACTTTGCGGATGCCTTCGATATAGCGATCAACGATTGCCAGGTCTTGTTCCCTGTGCCAGACAGGCAGTTTGAGCGTGGCGTGGTGGAGCTGCTCGGCACGCGTGTAATCGCCGGGCGCGTAGGCCAGTTTGCCGGTGAACGCCGGGAACAACGGTCCTGGCTCCTGAAACAGCGGCAGCAGGTTCAGCGGACAGGTGGAACCTGGACGATCGACCTCGGTGCAGCCTTCGGCCAGCAGTGCCGCATGGAAACGTTCGACCGGCACCTCATCGAAGGCGCCGGCGTCGTATTGCATGGCGAGCCCGTACCAGGACGATCGAACACCTGGTTCGGCCTGCGGCGGCGTCAGGCCAGGCAACTCGCGGAGTTTGTCGGTGATGTATCCGGCGATACGCTGACGTCCATCGACATAGTCATCCAGGTGTGAAAGTTGTTCCAGGGCAATCGCTGCGGCCAATGGATGGATGCGGAGTTTGAGGCCCGTGCCGGTGACGGCGTAGCGGTGCAGTGCGCTGTCGGAGGGGATCTCGCTGCGGCAGCGCTTGTTGTATTGCCCGTGCAGCAGGACTCGGTGATACACCTCGGCGTCATCGGTCAGCACGAAGCCACCTTCGCCCGCGGACAACGGCTTGGGTCCATTCATGCTGAAGGCGGCTGCGCGTCCGAAGGTACCGACTTTCTTGCCGTCGACGCTTGCCCCGTGAGCGTGGGATGCGTCTTCGAGCAATTGCAGGCCGTAGGACTCGGCGAGCTGTTTCAGGCTTTGAACTTGGGCTGGCATGCCCCACATGTGCGTCACCACAATGGCTTTGGTGCGGTCGGTAATCCGCCGTGAAACGTCGTGCGGATCGAGATTGCCCCTGGCGTCGCAGTCTGCCAACACCGGTGTCGCACCGAGATGCAGCAGCGGGGTTGCCGTGGCGAAGAAGGTGTAGGCAGGCACGATGACTTCGTCACCCGGCCCGATCCCGCACGCGGCGTACATCGAGTACAGGGCGGCGGTGCCCGAGCTGGTGAGGACGGCATACTGCACGCCGAAGTAGCTCTGTAGGGCGTCTTCTAACTCAGCGATGACGCCGGATCGGTTGTAGATGGAGATGCCATCATGCAGTTGGTCGAGGACCACGCTGGCGGTGGCGTCAGACAGTGGAGGCCACGAAAAGTGTGGTGCCGCTTCATTGATGACTGGTGTGCCGCCGAGAAGGGCCAAGGAAGAAGTCACAGTAACTCCTTTGGGTTGATGGAACTGCGGGTACGTGCGGCCTCGTAGCAGGCCGCGACGAAAGCCATATGGGCCAGGTTGTCTGTAGGACTGCTGAGGTTCGGTCGGGTGCCATCGATGACGCGGCGGAAGTAGTCGATCTGACACGCCGCAGCTGATGGCCAGGCTTGCTCGCGCCGAAGCGACTCGATGACCTCACCGCCGTTGGTCAGCCGGCGAATGCAACCACGCTCCAGGTGAACGATGC
This sequence comes from Nocardia ninae NBRC 108245, assembly GCF_007990755.1. GTDB lineage: Bacteria > Actinomycetota > Actinomycetes > Mycobacteriales > Mycobacteriaceae > Nocardia > Nocardia ninae. The sequence goes on from NZ_BJXA01000019.1 coordinate 108,395, forward strand.
CGTCTGAACCGATCAGCCGGATTTCCTCGGCCTTGGGGCCGACGAAACGCGATAACAGCAGCGAGCCGTACATGCCCGTGTCATAGGAGAAATGAATGAGCGCAGTGTCTTCGGCGTCATAGCTACGATCCGGCCGAGCACCGATCGATAGGTGGGCTGTGATGCTGTCCGGTAGGCCGAAGTACCACAAAATCAGGTCGATCAGGTGGTAGCCCATATCGATGACGCAGCCGCCTCCAGCCTTGGCCGTGACGCCACGCCAGCCATCGGAAGGGTCTTCCACGTACACGGTGTAGCGAGCGTCCACCAGAAACGGCGTCCCGATCTGATCAGCGAGCTGGGTAAAGCTGCCGTAGATGGGGTTGAACCGGCGCTGCAGCGTGACCATCAACTGGATGCCGGACTGTTCACACAGGTCAGCCAGCTCAACGGCCTCGACCAAACCGGTGGCGAACGGCTTCTCCTTGAGCACGTGAACCCGATGTTCCGCGGCGGCCTCGATCACACTTCGCCCGACATCGTGCGGCACGCAGACGATGACAAAGTCGAGCTGCTCGACGTTCAACATCTCCCGGAAATCGGTGTAGCCCGACACCTGATACCGCTGCCTCTGTTCGGCCACGATCCCCGGATTCTCATCACAGACGGCGACAAGCTCAGCCGTACTGGAAGCGAGCAACCCCGGCAGATGGTCATCCACTGCCTGGCGGCCGAGACCAACGACGCCAGCTCGTAGCACCGATCGGCACCGGGCAGCGAGTCTGCTTGTGCGCCAGGATAGTTCGACCTCCGGTCTACTGGCACAGGGCGCTATCGCACTGCCGATGGTGGCTCGAAGCGATTCGCACGATCTCATTTGAATCCCCCAGATTGGTGAGGCGGTGCTCGTGATGGTCAGCTTCCAGCCTCGGGGCTGACGAGGCCCGGGAAGAGGGCAAGTTACGGGGCAGAAAGCCGTCCTTCCGCGTCGTGTGAGCGCGGCTGGATAAACTGAGCCAGACCGATACTCGGCGAGGGGCACATGCCACCAAACGTGCATCTGCAACGGCGACGCGAGGCGACACCGTCACGCGTCGAATCTGGGCGTGCGATGGGCCGCGCCGAACTGGCGGAAGCGGCCAACCACTACCTGTGGCGGACACACCAGCAGCGCTGCGACCTCGATGCCCGCACCATCGCCCGCTACGAGCGCGGCGTCGTCCGATGGCCGAACGAGCGCTACCGCGAAGCGTTCCGCGCCGTTCTCGGCGCAACCGACAGCGAACTCGGTTTCCTCCCCTGCCGTCAACGACGGGAGGCCACCGAGTCTCCCGATGACACGCTGGCGGTCAATTTGTTCAGCCCGTTCGATCCTGGCGTCGGCCCCACCATCTATCTCGGGCTGAATACAACAGACGACAAGCCAGTCAGCCGGGTTGGCCGGACGGAAGTGGAGCAGGTGCAGACCGCCACGCGAGCGGCTGCCCAGGCCGAGAATCTGCATGGTGGCGGCTCGGCCAGCCTTGCCGCAGGCGCACACCTCACCCGGTTCGTCCGGCTGCTCGACGGGCATTCCGCACCGCCGACCCGGCGTGCGCTGCTCGAAGCAATCGGGAACCTCAGCAGCGTCGCCGGTTACGCCGCCTTCGACATCGGCGACTACCCGGTAGCCGAACGCAGGTTCCGACTAGCGCTGTGGTGTGCCGACAACGCCGGATCATGGGAACTACGCGCCAGCACCTTGGCGGATATGGCCCGAAAGATGGCCTACATCGGGAACACCGACGGTGCACTGTCGTTGATCGAACTCGCTCAGGTCCGCTCAGATCGACTGTCCGCCACCGCCCGCGCGATGCTCAGCGCACTGCGTGGTCAATTCCTGGCCGTAGCAGGGCGGACCCAAGAGGCACTAACTGAAGTCGCCACGTCTGACGAGCATTTCGCTGACCGCACGCCGGCCACCGACGCCCCGTGGCTGTGCTACTACGACACCGCCGAACACCTCGGCAGCACCGGGAAGGCATTGATTCCTGTCGCGAAAGCACGGCGGCGTATCGACCTGGCAGCACCGAGGATTCGCGAAGCCGTTGCGCTACAAGGAACACAATATCCGCGGTCGCGGACCTTCTCGCTTACTCGATTAGCCACACTGACAATGCAATTGGATGACCCGAGGGAAGCCGCCGCCATCGGCCTAGAAGCTACCCAGCAAGCCACCGCCTTTCGCTCACAACGCATCCAGAACGAACTCCGCACCCTGGCAGCGGCCGCCGCACCTCGGCGACGGATGACCGAAGTCGCAGAACTGCGGTATGCCATCGCCAACAGCGCACCAACAGGTTCGGATCAATGAGGTCGCCCGGCTCGCGCACCTCGGCCGACGAGGTGCTGGCCAAAGCTGCGGAAGTCAGTGGTGTCGATCTGCGTGGTGCCGAACTCATTCGCGACGGCTCACACGCAATCTACCGATTGGCCGATGACATCGTCGCCCGGATCGGACAACCAGCCAGCATCGATGACGCCCAACGCGAACTCCGGATTTCCCACTGGCTCAACGCTTCTGGCATTCCAACGGTCGAGGCCGAAACCTCGCTGACGCAACCTGTCATCGTCGCCGACCGTCCCGTCACATGGTGGCGTTTGATCCCTGACCACCGCCCATCGACACCAAGCGAACTGGGCGCAATGCTGCGGATGCTGCACGCTCTGTCGCCGCCGACCGAATTCGAACTTCCCGCCTACGACCCCTTCACCGGACTCGAGGAACGCATCGACACCGCAGTCATGCTCGACCAGGACGATAGAACGTGGCTACTCCAGCACTACTCACGACTACGCGCCCAATACGAGACGTTGCCAAACCCCCTCGCTCCCTGCGTAATTCACGGCGATGCGTGGCAAGGCAACCTGGTAGTGCCGCCCTCAGGCATCCCGACAGTGCTCGACCTCGACAAGATGTCGATCGGCCGACCCGAGTGGGACCTCATTCAGCTAGGTGTGGACTACACCGATTTCAGCCGTGTGCCCTACGACAACTATCTGTCTTTTGTTGAGGCTTACGGCGGCCGTGACGTCACCGAGTGGCCTGGATTCCGAATCTTAGCCGACATACAAGAGCTGCGATGGGTCGCGTTTGCCGTCGCCCAATCGGCGGACAACGGCAATGCAGCTCGACAAGCGAAGCACCGGATCGCGTGTCTACGCGGGCAGGTTCCGCGGCCATGGCGATGGGAGGCGTTGTAATAACGCCTGCCACAAGGACACAGGCCGGGAAGTCCATGGCCGCTCGCAAACAGGAACCGCATGCTGCACAAGCTATTTACGGTGATCCTCGTCGGGACTCTGACTATCCGGCAGGCGTTTGCCCAGCAACCGAGCGTTGAGTAATCGCGGTTCGCAGTACCGATATCGCACCGCGCACCACTAGCCCACCTGCTACCACCGGCGCGAACACCAGCCATGGAGAGCGCCGGTGGTAGTCGCAGTAGAACCGCAGCGCACTGCGGTGGTGGCTGCGAACCTTGCGGAACGGCGCAAACCTCATGCTGCCGCCTTCACGGTGGCGGATCTCGACGCTCGGGTCCAGCACCACTCGCCAGCCGGCGCGGTGCATGTCCAGCGCCACTTTGGTCTCCTCGAAGTACAGGAAATACCGCGCGTCGAACCCGCCGATCGAATCGAATGCGCTGCGGCGGAACAACATACAACAGCCCGAGATCCAGTCGACATCGCTGACCGTGGTGACGGGTTCGCCGAAATACCTACGGGTCGCGGAATTCCCTGGCCATACTCCGCCGAGCAGTGCGTGCACGATCCCGACCGCCAGCGACGGGAACCTGCGCCCGGTCGGGTACGGCGTCCCATCGAGCCGGACCACCCTCGGCCCGATCATGCCGATTCGGTCGTCGGTCATCGCTGTCTCGACGAGCGAAGCTATCGACCCAGGCGCCAGCCTCGTATCCGGATTAGCGACCAAGATCCATCCGGCGTTGGTGGCCGCGGCACCCTGATTAATGGCTGCGGCAAGTCCCACGTTCTCGCTGTTGCGGATCACCCGGCCGCCGAATTCCTCGACAAGCTCGACGCTCCGATCAGAGGAGACGTTGTCGACGCCGACCACGTCGAGCGCGAGCGGATCCACCGCAGCCGGTAGCGATTCCAAGAACGGCGGCAGATCTTCAGCGCTTTGGTACGTCACCAGAATGAGGCCGACGGTCTTGTCGTCGCGGCGAGACATGCGCGCGAACCTATCAGGTGTCGTACTTTGGCGAAGACTGGGCCATCGCCCCGGCGCTTGTTGTGACACCCTGCTGGCACAGAGGCCCAGGGAGCATCTTCTCTCTGGACGCCCACCTAAGAGATTCGAATCCCGAACCTTCTGTTCTAGGGAGGGTGATTCCCGGACCTTCCCTTTGATGCTGAAATCGTCTCCAGCGCAACCGATTTAGCGTCTATGAGGTTTCCCAGAGTATCCCGCTGGTTACGGCGGAATCCATCGCGAACTGCGGGACAAATGCGGGAGTGATTCGAGTAGCACGGCAGTGATGGTGAGCTTGACTCCCCGAGCGGCTCGGTCCCTGTTTTCGCAGCTCAAGGTGTATTTCCGCATGTTCACCGATCGACACCGACATGGCGATTGTTCAGGATCGGGCGCAGCGTGTGGTCCCGTTCCATCGAGGCCGGTCAAGTTTGAATGCGCGTCCGATCGATTGGGTGTGGTCGCGGATCTGCACTAATTTGGGTGCAGCCGTAGCACTTCGTGAGGCATCTTGTCCTCATGGCTGATACTCGGGACGGTGGAGCGGCGAGCTTCGATGAGCTGTATCCTGCCCTCGGCAAGATGCTCGTCGCCAGTAGCCGAATGGAATGGCGCCTGCGCTATCTCGTGTGTTGGTTGGCAGGTGAGGACCAGGGCGGGTGGATCGTTTTTGAAGGGCAATCTGTCGACTGGCTTGTTGCCTCCGGTAGGGCGATCCTTGGCGAGTTGAGGTACTCAAGGCGATGGCCAGATGAGAACTCCGACCGGATAGAAAATGCGCTTGCCGAGGTCCAGGCAATTGCGGCGCAGCGGAACTTCCTCGTTCACGGGGACTGGGACACCAAGTGCTACTCCGAGAACTGCAAGCCTCGCTTGCGCAACCTCCCTTCGGACGACCGAGTTTTTCATGTGGCGCGAAGTCGCTATCGCAAAGGATTTGAGGAACGCGAAGTAGCTGTCACGGATGTGGAAAAGTTGGCGAAGCGGATGGTCGATCTTGCGGCTGAGATGGATCGCGCGAAGGTAGCTGCCAGAATCGCATGGATCGGGCGCTGAGTACCAGCTTTGGGAGCGGAGGGTCGCAGGTTAAAATCCTGTCACCCCGACCATCATTGGCGGAGTTATGCCCTGGTCAGGGCTCGTGTGGCTCGTTGGCCGTGCTCGGTGGTGATGACCGGATCGGGCCGGGAGTGACCGGGTTTCACCGGCCGTAATCGCACGTAGGTTGCACGGCGGATCGGGTGGGCTGATCCGCCGCTTCGTCGTATCCGGACCACGGCTGGCCCTGCTGGGTGGTGGGTTGCACCGGACGCGGGCTGGCTACCGCCTGCCCTATAGGGCCTGCCCTTCTCGCGTAGAGGCTCCGGGGTCAAGAGTGGGCGAAGCCCATACCGAAGGGACGCCATCGGCGCTCTTGAGGCTGGAGGGGCGCGGGAACACAATGCAGGCCAACACACGGCAGGGCCACGCGGCCGAAGGTCGCGCAGTAGTTCGGATGCGTTCGGCTACGGTTTGGTCGACGGTTTTGGGAGTTGACCGACGTAAGGGAAGGTTCGCAATGCCGAGGCTGCTTGCCCAGCTGCCGCCGACTGCGCCACCGACATCACCGACGACTGTGCGGATCGAGCTGCCTCAGGATGTAGTCGACAAGCTAGGGCCAGTCGATCCCAGTTGGCCCAGTCAACCAGTCGCGACACTGATCGCGGCTGGTGTGGCGCTTGTGGCCGCTGCTATAGCTTGGTTGAGTGTGCATAAGCAGGTAAAAGCGAACGCGAGCAACCTGGAGAAGCAACTCGCGGTTCAGGCCGAGCAGTTCGCGAAGTCCGAGGAACTGCGACAGCAAAGCATTCGACGTGAGCAGGTGAGTGAAGTGCTGACGCGTCTGAACGCCAGTGTTCAGCGGACCTCCCGTGCTGTCATCGACTTGAGCAACATCCGTCGGGCCTCTCTCGAGGAAGCTTCCGGCGCAGGGGAACCTGTGCCTGACTGGAGGACCGGCTACCTGGAGGCCGAATCGGAGCTTGCTACGGTCGCGATCTCCATCTGGATGCTTGAGCTGGGCAATGTTGCTGCCGCGCAGGCCAGGTATCTGGAGGCTGCAGATGCCTACGTGAAGCTAAGTGAACAGACGAGCGAAGCGGAATCGGCTGCCTTCGAGGAGTACTTGCAGAAGGCGTCCGAGCTTATTGCGGCGATCCTGGCGGCTGTGACGAGCGACGACGACGAGGTCCGAGCTTGGCGGGAGAGGCACAAGAATCCCCCGCCCGTCAGACGGCCACGGCCAGTCGACTCTGCTGGCACCGGGGTGGCCGAGGATTGAGTCCGGGAGGTAGGTCGGGTACGGCTCACGTCGTGCCCAGCACTGCCTCGGTCGTTGAAGAAGCGACCAGAGAACAGAGGCCGGCGTCCTGTCATGTCGCCAGAGCGGTGCCGACCCGCCCAACGCGTCACGGCCTGCCGGAGTTTGCGGAGGCCGGCCGTGCTGCGCGGTGCCGCGTGGCAGCATCGCTGGGCGGCGCGCAGCGCCGCCCCTTGATCCTCAATGGCGAGATTCGGCAGCAACCTGCGTACGTGCGATGTCGTGTTTCAACCGATGCTTGACGCCCTGGCTTCACGAGGTCTAGGGACGGGGGGGTGTGCGCCTCCAGCTGTAGCGCGAATGCTGAAGATCGGGTTTCATGGTGGAGGGAGAATCGGTGGACGGGTGAGGAGTAACCCCGCCATGCCTCTACGCCAACCGCCTCTCCCCCGGTTAGTGATCGCTTCCGCGAATCGCTACGTCCGCGATTGCAGATTCCGTGCACATCAGCCCACTTTTGATCTGGGCTCACGATGACTCGTCGCGATCGCTCCGTCCGTGATAGTTCCAATCGAGGCAGGCCGCCGCGCAAGATCGACGTCGCCTGTCCAGATGGCCCGCCTGCGCTGGACCCGACCGCCGCAAGGGCGCTTCTGCGAATCCTCCTGCGCCATGCGGACAGACACCACGAGCCCGCAGGAGATGGCGGACCTAATGCGTTGAACACAGCCCCTGGCATCGATAGACAGCGAATGCTGCCTTCCAACGAGGGTCCCAAACCCGTTGTCCGCCAACGTGCAACAGATTCCCGACACCCTTCCCGGCCACCAACTCGCGCGGTCGAGAACGTCGAGCCACCATCGAATGCTGGTACTCGACCAGCTGCTCGACGTCGGATAACCTCGACTGATCGTGCGGATCCCGCGCAGCCGGACCCTGTGTCCGCCCGCGATGCAGCGCATCGCCGTCGTCGTAGGTGATCGCCAGCGATCCCCGAGCGCAATCATGAACTCAACGCTCCACTAGCAGCACTATCCCTCAAAACCAGCAGCCTGCCAAGGAGGAATCGATGCCGAGCGACACCGACGAATGGGCAGTACTCGATGAACTGCTCGGCATCGAAGTCGCCAGCCCGGAGTCGGACGTAAGTCAGCAGCTCGCGTTCTACGGACGCTGCTCCACCGAAGACAACCAGGATCCAGAGAGCAGCTACGCCTGGCAGTACAACAACGCCGAACGATTCACCGTCGGGACGATCGTCGAGTCCTATTTCGACATCGGCCAATCCCGGTCTGTCCCATGGGATCGCCGAACCGAAGCTGCTCGGCTCCTCGCCGCTTTGCGCAACCCGAACCGCGGCTGGTCCGGCATCGTCGTCGGCGAAGGCACGCGCTGCTGGTTCGGCGCGCAGTTCAGCATGATCGCGCCACGGCTCGAGTCCTACGGAGTCGACCTCTGGGTCCCCGAGCTCGGCGGCCGATACGACCCGCAGAATCCGTCGCACAACATGCTCATGAGCATGCTCGGCGGGATGAGCGAATCAGAACGGCAGCACGTTCAGAAACGCACACGAGCTGCCATGGACGCCCAGGTCGCCAACGAAGGACGGCACCAAGGCGGCAGGGCACCGTACGGGTATGTCGTGATCGACGGTCCGCCTCACCCCAACCCAGGACGAGCAGCCCAAGGGCTCAAGCTTCGAATTCTCGCCATCGACGAGTTCGCAGCCCGGATCGTGCGACGGATCTTCGCCGAGTACATGACGGGCCGAGGCGATCGAGCCATTGCCGTCGGGCTGAACCGCGACGGCATTCTGTGCCCGTCAGCGCACACCCCTCACCAAAACCGCCATCGATCGGGCGATGGCTGGCAGGCCAGCACAGTGCGCGCGATCCTGGAGAACCCGCGCTACACCGGATACGCCTTCTTCGGCCGCTGGACCAAGCACGAAGAATTGCTCGACCGCGACGACGTAGCAGCAGGCAAAGTCGTCCGGTTCCGCAGGTCGAGCAACGGCCGCGTGATCCGCTCGCGCAAACCCGCCCATCCCGCGATCATCAGCGTCGAGACCTACACCCAAGTCCAACTCGCACGCCGGCCACGCGGAGGCGGTGGCCTCCAGCGACGCGCCAAACTCGAACGCACCAGGGTTACCGGCCGCCAACTGTATCGATTCCGCAGCCGAATCCGTTGCGGCGACTGCGATCGGAAGATGGAAGGCGGAATCAAGGACAACTCCGTCTGGTACCGATGCAGGGCAAGCACTCTCGCGCCCAGCAGCCCAGCACTCGAAAGCCACCCCAAAACGGTGAACCTCGCCGAGTCACGACTCATCGTGCCGGTAAATAACTGGATCGCGTCCGTCTTCGATCGACGCCATCGCGCCGAGACCATCGCAACCTTGATCGCCGCCCAGGCCGACACCGACGGTGAACTCCAACGCCAGCTCGTTCGCCAGCGACTCAACGCCGCCGAAACGAAACTCCGGCGCTATCAGACCGCGATCGAAGCCGGCGTCGACGTCCAAGCACTCATCGAACCGATGAACCAAGCGCAAGCCGAAAGAGCAATAGCCCAAGCCGAATTGGACACGATCCCCACCATCAGACAGATGACCGTCAGCGAACTCGACAAGCTCATCGACTCACTCGGCGACATCAAAGCAGTGCTGTCAGCCGGTGCACCTGAAGATCAAGCCGCACTCTACGAAGCCCTGCACGTAGAAATAAAATACCGGCACCGCCAACAGCTTGCTGTGGTCAGTGCCGGTATCCCGGTGGTTAACACGTGTGTCCGGAGGGGGATTCTGACACGCAAATTGGGGCGAGCTCGCATCAGTTGCGTGCTCATAGCACGGAAGGCTACCGCCTCCTATCGCCTCAAGTCCAGAGCCCTCGGAGCGAGTGGATCCCGGACAGTCCTGGCGAGCGGATGGGGTTGCCCGGTGAGGGCAGTCAACGCTTCGGCAACTTCGATCAGACCAGCGCGCGTGTAGGTGAAGATCGCACCGTTACCAGCCTTGTCGGTATGTCCGGCGAAGGCTCGGGCAATCGCGATGCCGAACTCCCGCTCTACGAATGTGAGCGTGGTATGCCGGATCCAGTGAGCACTGACTTGTAGCTTCGCCGCCCAAGGAAGGTGCTCGCGGATTCTCTCAGTGAGATAGTCGTAGCGCCGTCGACCTACCGGTCGCCCATCGCGATAACGCAGCACCTGCTGGGTGTGCTCGCCTCCGCGTTTGTCGACATGCTCGATGAGTTTGCTCATCAGCAGCGGTGACACAGGCTGCCACCTGGTTGTCTCGCCTTTCTCGCGGAGCTGGACAAGGCAGTCCTCACGATCCAGGTCGTTGAGCGTGAGCGCTAGGACGCCGCCTCGGCGACATGCAGTCTCGATGTGAAGCCTCACGATGAGCGCATCGAGCTCCCCGTCGTTTCCCGTGGTTGATGCCACGCGACCGATATCTTGCACTTGCTCAAACGTCAGTGCGTGTCGTGGACTAGGAAGCGGGCGCGGCCGGTCGACCTTGCTCGCGGGATTCTCCGAGGGGTGAATCAGGCCGTCACGCTCGGCGTGACGATACAGACACCGAAACGCCGAGACCATGTTCGCCGCTGCGCCGCGACCACCCCGGGAGTTCGCCCGAACGACTGCGCAACACCTGTGTTCTTTCACCATCTGATCGATCTCGGTGGCGGTCGGCTCATCGAGAAGTCTTTCTCCCCAGTTATCTTCGATGATCCGCCAGTACGTCCCGTAGTTCCGCACGGTGGTTACCGGCAAGGCAGCGCGCAAACGAGTGATGAAATCGCGAAATGTAGGAATCGGCGTCCCCACCACCAGACCACCAGCAAGATCTTCGACAGTCAGGCCCAGTCGCGAGATCAGTTGCAGTGCAGCGCTGACGTCATCTGTCTTCATGACGCCCGTCGCCAGATCACGGGTCGGTAGGCCCACAGTGCCGCAGCCACCACCGACGTCGGATATACGAGTAGACGATCGTGAGCAGAGGCGGCGGCGATCAAAACCCGATCACCGGTACTGAGGTTGCAGCTGTGTCGAACCGCGGCCGGCAGGCGGAGATAGCCATCCGAACGTACGGCCCATCGACTGGCGCGAGCGGGTGTGACCACCACAAAACACTCATCTACCTCAATAGACACACATTGACCCGGCCCCCACCCAATGACCTTAATTGCGGACCGATCGGACAGACGCCCGTGCCCGTCAACGGTCGCCGTCGAACAATGAAGTTCGCCGATCGGGGTGATCCCCAAAGATGGCGGTAACAGGAATGGGAAGCCAGCAGAGCTCGATGGTCGAGCCGCCGATACAAACAGATCATCGAAACCGAGGTTCATCGCGCGGCCCCCTTGTCATGTGCTACTTGGTAAGACGCACGACCTTCCTGTGGGTGTATCGGTCGGCGTGTCAGGCTGGCGGTGGCCTATCGGCGCTCAGTTGCCGCAGGGATAGCAAAGAACGCCCAGTCCGTCAGGACTCGGCAGGCCGAGATTTAACGCTCGCTATCCTTGGGGGCCTTTGAGGTGTACAGGCACCAGGTACGCCGAGTGATGCGGCAGTCATCCGATTCCGCTGTGCGGTTACCGGGAATTCCCTGAGGATCGAGGGGTTTCCATCATAATTCGCCGTTTCTTTTTACGCAACATTCGAGCAACCATATTTCTCGCGCTAGCAGTAAGCGCCCAACGGAACCCTCCTAAATGAGTTTCGCACTGAGTCGTTGGGCGGCGGGCGGGCGCACTCTACGCCGGTGGCGACGGGGTCAAGGCGCGAAGAGCGTGCGCCTTGACGCCCGTGGGCGCGCCGCCGGCGTAGTTGGAGTGCGCCCACCGCCCAACGACTCGTAGCGAGGTCTGGGAGTGGGTTGATCGCTCGCCGTCGGCGGGCGGCGAGCGAACCGTCCGATTCGGTTCAGTCGCTCCAATCCTGTTCTCAGCAAAGGAGTTTCCTGTGTCCTCCTTCCGTGCCATTCTCGATGATCCCGGCGATTTCATCGCCGCACTTCCCGCGATGCTCGGCTTTGTTCCTGAACGGTCTCTCCTCGTCGCGGTGTTGAAGGGCTCGGCGTGTCATCCGCCTGCCGATACGGCGAGCGTGTTCGCGGTCTTACGCTTCGACCTCGATCAGCCTGATGATCTCGTCGGTGATCCCGTCGAACACTTCGCTGGCGCTATCGCGAGGATCTGCGCTTTTGTTGACTCCACCGAGGTCTTGGCGGTCATTGTCGATGACCGTGTCACTCTCCCCGCTTCGCCGCGAGGTGATGCTGATGGCGGAGCACACGCCGCACTGATCACTGCCCTGGACCACCGTCTCGTTGATGCCGGGATCGGTCTGGTCGGGGCTTGGGTGACAGCGGCGATCGAGTCGGACCAACCGTGGTCGACCCTGCTCGGACACCCTGATCATGGGTTGCTCCCGGATCCGACGGCCTCGACAGTCACAGTCGCCGTGACCGCTAAGGGTGAACCGATTTTCGCTTCACGCTCCGAGCTCGTTTCGCTGGTGGAACCGGACCAGCAAACAATGGAACAAGTCGACCGGTTGTTGCCTTCGGCGCGGTCCACGATCCGACGCCGCTACGCCGCGAGGCGACGTGGCGGGGATCCCGACGGCGCCACCCGCCGAGAGCTCGAGCGTGCCCTCGGGCTCATCGCAGCCTTCGATTCCGGTTGCCTGCCAACGGTTTCTCAAACCGCGCAAGTCGCCGCCGCGTTAGCTGATCGCCGTGTCCGAAATGGATTGCTTGCTACCGCGCTGAGCATCTACGCGCGCTCGGCTGAATCATTGTGGTCACATCTGACCCGCACCCTGCCTAGTCCTGAACGCGCCGAGGCCGCGACGCTGCTGGCCTACAGTGCCTACGTTCGCGGGAACGGTCCCCTTGCTGGGATCGCCCTGCAGACGGCACTGGATGCTGACCCGTATCACCACTTGGCGGTCCTGCTCGAAGCGGCGCTGGAAATGGGCCTGGATCCGGTCAGTATGCGTCGACTCGGCCGATCTGGCGCCGAGATAGTACGGGGACTCGGAATCGAGATCGAATTGCCGGACGCCTCCTCATGAGCCGCATCCCGACCGAGGAGCAGTGGTTGCAAGCGATCAAAGATCGCCAAGCCCACGTGATGTGTTTCGAAGCCATCGGCTACGCGCGCGGGTATTGCGACACCACTGGCATCGGCTCCGGCGACGCCATTGATTTCGGACGCGCCTACTCGGTCTTGGTCGCATCACATCGTTCACGCCCGTCGATCGAGAGTGCGTGGAGTAACTGGCAAGCCGGCCTCGACGTCGGCGCCTCTCCGGGCGACCTCGCCCCGGCATCTCCGAATCCACAGAGACTTTCCGAAAGTGGCTCGGCTCCAGGGTAATTCGCGATCTATACCGGCGGTTGTCGCTGACGGACCGGTGGGGCGGCGGGCGGGCGCACTCTACACCGGCGGCCGCGGGGTCAAGCTCCGCTTGCCCCCGCTACTGGGCCGCCGGTGTCTGTTGAGTGCGCCCACCGCCCCACCGGCCCACAGCAGCGAACACGCTCGCCCGTCCACGCCAGCCACCCAGGTTCGCACCCCCTCGCGGTTGACCTACGTTAGGAGCCACGTCATGAATCACCTTTTATCCATTAACTTTTCGGTGAGTAGCCGAGTCGGACTGACACATACGGTCCGCCGCCGCCGGTCTATGGGTCGTCGTCGAGACCGGGGCAGGTTCGGCGTCTGTTTCCGTGTCAGGCAGCGTTATCAAACCTGGCTCTCGTTGTGCGATAGAGCGTGGCGATGAGCGCCGATACGCGGCGGCGGGCTTGGGCGCTGTTGTCGCGGGCGGCGTGGGGTCCATGCCGTCCCCTGCTGAGGCTGATCGCCGAGGTGAGTGTGGAGCAGGCCGCTGCCGCGGTGGCGGCAGGTGATGTGCCGATCGCCATCGACCGTCGGGTTCTCGAGCGTGGCAGCAGCTTTGATGCCACAGCGCGGGATCTTGAACGCTTGGATCGTCTCGGTGGCCGTCTGATCACTCCCGACGATGACGAGTGGCCGACCGATCTTCTGCGCGCGTTCGATACTGGCTGCGATGATGCGGAGTTCGTTGCGCCGGTGGCGTTGTGGGCTCGTGGTCCGCTGTCGTTGCGTGCGGCGACCGGTCAGGCGATGGCGGTCATCGGGGCGCGGGCGAGCACCTACTACGGTGATCGCGTCACCCGCGAACTCACCACCGAGTTGGCTGTGCGGGGTTGGACCATTGTCTCGGGTGCCGCGTTCGGTATCGACGGCATTGCTCATCGTGCCGCGCTCGCTGCTGGTTCCGCGACTATCGCGGTGCTCGCGTGCGGGGTCGATCTGGCCTATCCGCTCGGTCATGCGCGGCTGCTTGCCCAGATCGCCGAGTCGGGGCTGGTTCTGAGCGAATACCCCCTCGCGGCAACACCACATCCGCAACAGTTCCTGGCACGCAACCGGCTCACCGCCGGGCTCTCGGCCGCAGTGATCGCCACCGAAGCCGGGCTGCGCAGCGGCACCACCAACACCGTCAGGTGGGCCAATCAGCTGCAGCGTCCGGCATTGGCGGTGCCGGGACCGGTCACTTCAGCGGCATCGGCGGGCTGTCATCGCATGATCGCTGACGGCCGTGCCCGTCTGGCGACATGCGTCGAGGACGTCCTCGACGCGGTGGCCCTCTCGCCAACCCCGAGCCCAGGGGCCAGAAACGGTGGACCTTTGGCTGCTGAGGGAGGTGTTCGATGAGCCGGGCGGTTGCGTGGTCGGTCACGTTGGCAGTTGGCAGGTCAGGTGGCGGTGCCGTTCCCAGTAACAGCCTCACTCGATAACACCTCGCCTGCAGGCATCGGGCACACGGATTTGGCTCCGGAGTGCCGGGATCGGGTACGGGCTGCGTTGCTCAACAGCGGCGAGCTTTGGCCTCAGTCCTCGGTACGTCTGTCGATCGCCGATGTCTCAGAGCCTGCCGGGATCGCGGATCTGGCTGCGGCGGTGTCGATCCTGGCGGTGTCCGGGGAATTTCGTTCAGTTCCGCTGGCCAGGATCATGTTTGTCGCTGAGCTGGGTCTGGATGGTTCGCTGCGTTCGGTGCAGGGGACCTGGGCGGCGTTGGATGCCGGGGCGCCACTGGGAATCACCTACGCCGTCGTCCCGCACATTCAGCTGCCTGAGTTCGGCGCGTCGACCGGAGTCACGGTTCTCGGCGCACCGACGCTCAGTGCAGTGCTTGCCTGGCTGCGCGGCACACACGCACTGCCGTGCGCAGGCACCCATCAATGGGACTTGTAGAGCCGCATTTCGGTCTTCCTCGATCGCAGTGAGCCAGGCCGCGGTGATCCCCGAGCTTTCGCTGATCGAAGAACATATGACCGGAATTCGGTTGTCCTGCAAGCGAATCAGCTGCCTTTCAACGCATTCGTGACGTCTGAATCTCTGTCACATCCTTCTCCTGGAAAGGTTTCCTATGTCCAATCCCCTGTTTGTTCGTCATGCCGACTTCGGCGACATGATCGCGCTGCTGCAACAACAGCAAGCCAACAAGGTCGATGTCGTCGCACCAGCGGCGTCGATACGGGCCCGCGACGGCATGTTCGAACTGTCCGGTGTGCCACCGGTCATCGATGACCGCGGTGTCACCGATGTGGCCGGGCTCTATCGACCGACGGTGGCGGCCGAGTCCCAGGTCGGGACCAAACTCAAAATCCCGGTGGGGTTCCTGCGTTGGCTGCGGGAGGAAAAACGGCTCGATCTCTACGACAGCAACGTCAACGGTCTGCTGCACGGCCCGCACGGCGCTGATGTCGCACCCGATCCTGAGGACAAGTCGTTTCTGTTGCGGCTGTTCACGTCCGGGAACCCGAACCGCCCTGGTGTGCTGCGGGCGTTGTTGTCGACGCGCTACGGCATCGTCGACAACCTCGACCTGCTCACCGCAGTGATGGACGGTATCCGCCAGGTCGATGTCGATGTCACGATCCGCTCGTGTGATCTGAGCGAGTCCTCGATGCACTGCAAGGTGTACTCACCGCAAGTCTCCGCGTTGGCGCCGCACTTTTTGGCCAACTACCGCAGCCCGTTCACCAATCCCGACCTCGAAGCCGAACGCCAACGGGTGGCCGATGATTTGGATCGGTGGCGACCGATCGCCGCCCGTGCAGGCATGGGTCATGACCTCGGCGACGAGCCGGTCGTTGTCGCTGGGTTCCGGTTCTCCAACTCCGAAACCGGCCACCACGCCATCACCTTGAAACCAGAGCTGGTGATCCAGGTCTGCCGCAACGGAATGACGCTGCCGCTGCTCGCCTACCGCAAGAACCACATCGGCGAAAAGCTCGACACCGGCACCGTGACGTGGTCGCAGGACACCTACCGCAAAGAGCTCGCGGTCATCACCGCCAAGACCCGCGACAAGGTCAGCGAATGGCTGTCCCAGGACTTCCTCAACGCCCGCGTCGACGAACTCGAAGCCCAAGCCGGAACCCCGGTCACCCAGCCGGACAAGACAATCGAGGTCCTGGCCAAGAAGTTGGGGTTCACCGAGACCGAACGCACCGGCATCCTGTCGCACTTCATCGCCGGCGGCCAACTCACCGCCGCCGGGATCGCCAACTCCGTCACCAGCTACAGCCAAACCGTGCCCGACCCCGACCGCGCCGACACCCTCGACGATCTCGCCCTACACGCCATGAGCCTGGTCTGAAAACCATTACGGACCAACATTTTTCAACCATCACCACACAGGAGGTAACACCGATGACCGACACCATCACCCGCGAGGACTTCGACCGCCGAGCCCACTTCGGTGACGCCGGACCCACATCCGTACTCGATGAGGCGGAACTGGCCCGGTGGCGCAAGCAACATCCGGACTGGAAGGGCAAATTCTGGTCCTACCTCCCCGTCGGCGACGAGGACCACCTGCTGCGTGTGCAGCCGGTCAACGTCGCCACCCGCCCCAAGGCCCGGCGATGAACCGCCACCCGCGCCTGCTCGCTCGCGAGCAACGTGCACGTCGACGGCGCGCACGGCGACGGATCCTCGGGGCGGCACTGCCCAGCGCAGCCCAGGTGATCACCCTCAGCTCCCACGCGCTCAGCACTGTCACCGACAGTGATCCCGAAATATTGCGTCTGATACGGGATTTGGCTGCCATCGGCTGGCACAGCCACTACGCCGACTATCCGGGTTTACCGCCTGATGCCGCAGTCGCGGCAGACGATTCAGAGTTCACTCACCAAGCGTTGCTGGTCGGGCTCGATCGTCACCTTCGTCACCGGCTTTCCCATCGCCAGCGTCGACGGGTGAAGGTGCACACCGAACCACTGGCCATGGTCATCGACCGGCTCGTCTGCCTCGCCATCACCCACAACGTCCTCGCAGTCGCTGGCGATAGCCACAGCGGAGTCCGCGAGCTCGACACCGCACTGGCCGACCTCGCGCTCGGCTACGACCAATTGGTTGCCGACCTCGTCACCGGACGACGACGCCAACCACGTTTCGCCATCAGCCGCGCCATCTGAACATCCCCACCACCCCACCGAGGTAGGCACCGGACAGGTCGTAACTGCCCGGTGCCTACCTCTTTCACGATAGGAGCACCGAACAATGACCACCACCATCGACACACCAAAGGGCACCGACCCCGGCGACAACACCGACCTTCCACCCGAAGCCCAGCCGGTGGCCACACCGTCCGACATCACCGATTCGACCGTGCCCGCCCCCGCTGTCGAAGCGGGGTTCATGGATCCGAACGACCTCGTGATAGCCGAGAACGTCCGGCTCACGTTCAACCTCGATGACCATCCCAAATACACGGCGTCGATCGGCGAGCGCGGCGTGTTGTTGCCGATCAAGGCAGAGCGGATGCCCGACGGCACTATCGAGGTCCGCGACGGCCAACTGCGGACCCTGATCGCGCTGACACTCGGGCTGACGCGGATACCGGTATGGATCACCACCGCCGTTGCCCCTGGAACCCCTGAGGCCGAGATCACGCGCATCAGCGATCAGATCACGGTCAATGATCGCCGTATCCCTCTCACCGATGGTGATCGTGCCGCAGGGATCGCTCAGATGCTCGACTTCGGTGCCTCGGTCACCCGGGTCGCGCGGGAGCTGCAAACCGATCGCGAGGAGGTCAAACTCGCCGGGAAGGTCGGCCAGTCCGAAACCGCCCGACGCACGGTCGATGAGCACCAGCTCGACTTCGAGCAAGCCGCCATCCTCGCCGAGTACGACGTCGTCGGCGACACCGAGGCGGTGCAGCATCTGCTCAACACCCCACGCGGCATGTTCGCCTACGAAGCGCGCCGCATCGCCAACCGTCTCGAGGAACGCCGCAAACTCTTGCAGGCGTCACTGCCCTATGCCGCAGCTGGATTCACCATCCTCACCGAGGACCCCGATCCCGATCGTGCGGATTCGAAGTTCATTCCCGCCAGCCAGTTGTTCACCACCGACGATCAGCCCGTCAGCTTGGCTCGGATTCAGGCCGAGCCCCAGCGGTGGGCGGTCTATTGCGACCTTCTGGAAGATGTCGCGACCCTAGACCGCGAAACCGGCGAGCCGGTGGACCCCGACACGGTGGACTGGGCCACCGAACGCTATCCCGATGCGACACCGGCCGACGGAATGCGCCACGCACGCGAGGTCGAACAACACGACCTGTGGGACGCCATCTACTACCTGCCCATCGACCAACTCGACGCCACCGGCCTGCACGAATTCATCGACACCCCCGAACCCGATGACACCGTCCCCGACAGTGATGAGGGAACTGATTTCGACCCGATCGCGGACCCACACGTCGGACCCGATCCCGACGCCACAGAGCGCGCAGCCGCGGCTGCCCAAGAACGTGCCGAAGCACGCGCCCGTGCCGAGGAACAACGGCGCCAACACGAGCTCGCCGAGCATCGCGCAACTGAGCTCGACAAACTCGGCAAGGCCGCGATGGAAGCACGGCGCGAGTTCCTGCAGAAGCTGCTGTCGCGCAACAACGACCCGCCGCAACAGGCGTCCTCGTTTGTCCTCAAGTCGGTGATCATCGAGCCCGGCCTGCTCGACAGCCACGACGCCATGGTCCTGGCGATGGAGCTCCTAGGCGTCCAAGGGTGGCGATCGGAGTTGCTGAGCAGTCTGGACAACGCTCGACCGCCGCGCTGCCGCGTCGTGCTCCTGGCACTGGTACTCGCCGCGCACGAACAACGCACCGGCAAGAAGGCCTGGCGCTACAACGACCCACGAGCCCAGCGCTACCTGCGATTCCTCGCCGAGATCGGCCACACCCTCACCCCGATCGAACAAGTCGCCGTCGGTGACCGCGGCCCCGACACCATCGAAATCTGAACCACCCCTCCACACATGCAGCGGCGCGCACCCACCCACGGCGCGCGCCGCTGCATCACATTCCACCCAATTCCCAAAGGAGGATCCCGTGCCCGCGGCCAACCCGTTGCGTGAGGCTGCCCTGCAGGCCGCCGCCCGCGGCTGGCATGTCTTCCCGCTGCGCCCCAACGCCAAAACTCCGGCCCTCCAAGGCTCGTGGCAGGGCCATGCCACCACCGACCCCGACCAGATCCGTCAGTGGTGGAATACCAAACCCAGACG